>NZ_JBVJMA010000002.1:0-763818 GCF_055584445.1 Streptomyces sp. NPDC103540 | reverse complement strand
CGCCGCCGGGCGGGGGGGGGGGCCCCCGGGGGGCCCGGGGGGGGGGGGGGGGGGGCGGGGGCCCCCGGGGGGGGCCCGGGGGGGGGGGGCGCCCCCCGGGGGGGGGGGGGCCGGCCCCCGCCCCTCGGGGAGCACGCGGACGGACGATGTCCGGGCGGTACGGCGGGTCAGGAACGACCCGCGGGCTCCAGGTCGTTCTGGCCGGCCGCCGCCGCGCGCGCCGCGATCTGCGGGTTGCGGGACTTCAGCACGGCCCAGCCGACCGCCAGGCAGACGGCCCAGCCGGCGCCCACGTACAGGGAGATGCGGCTGTCGGGGTCGATCGCGATCAGGACGGTGACCATCAGCAGGAAGGCCAGGGCGATCCAGCTGCACACCGTGCCGCCGGGCGCGGGGAAGGAGGACGCGGGCAGCTTGCCCGCGACGACCGCGCGGCGGTAGAGGATGTGGCTGACGAGGATCATCATCCAGGTCCAGATGCCCGCCGCGGTCGCGACGGAGGTCACGTAGCCGAACGCCTTCTCCGGCACCACGTAGTTAAGGACCACGCCGATGCCCATGAGGGCGGCGGACAGGGTGATGCCGAGGGCCGGGGTCTTCGTGGAGCTCAGGCGGCCGAGGGCCTTGGGGGCCTCGGAGTTGGCGGCCAGGTCGCGCAGCATGCGGCCGGTGGAGTACATGCCGGAGTTACACGAGGAAAGTGCCGCGGTGAGGACCACGAAGTTCACGATGGCCGCACCCGCCGGGATGCCGATCTTGGCGAAGGCCGCCACGAACGGGCTGACACCGGGCTGGAACTCGGTCCACTTCACGACCATGAGGATCACGCTGAGCGCACCGACGTAGAAGACGATGATGCGCCACGGCAGGGTGTTGATCGCCTTGGGGAGGGTCTTCTCCGGGTTCTCGGACTCGCCCGCGGTGACGCCGACGAGCTCGACGGCCAGGTAGGCGAACATGACGCCCTGGAGGGTCATGAGGCTGGAGCCGACGCCCTTGGGGAAGATGCCGTCGAAGGCCCAGAGGTTGGACACGGCGGCGGTGTCACCGGCCGCGCTGAAGCCGAAGGTGACGACGCCGATACCGATGACGATCATGCCGATCAGGGCCGTGACCTTGACCATCGAGAACCAGAACTCGATCTCGCCGAAGATCTTCACCGAGATGAGGTTGGCGACGAACAGCACCACCAGGAAGACCAGGGCGGTGACCCATTGGGGCACGTCGGGGAACCAGTAGTGCACGTAGATCGCCGCGGCGGTCAGCTCGGCCATGCCGGTGACCACCCACATGAGCCAGTACGTCCAGCCGGTCACGAACCCGAAGAACGGGCCGAGGAACTCGCGTGCGTACTCCGCGAACGAGCCCGAGACGGGGCGGTACAGCAGCAGTTCGCCGAGCGCCCGCATGATGAAGAAGACGATGACGCCGGCGAGGGCGTACATGAGGATGAGGCTGGGGCCGGCCTTCGCGATGTTCGCGCCCGCGCCCAGGAAGAGGCCGACGCCGATGGCGCCGCCGATGGCGATCATCTGGACCTGACGGCTGCCGAGCCCGCGCTCGTAGCCCTCCTCGGGAGCGTTCGGCGTGTTGCCGGCCCCGGTCGCGTCGTCGTCGCCGAAGTTCTTTTCGACCTGCGTAGAGGTCATGCTGTGGTGCGCCTTTCCGCTCCATGCCGTGCCGCGCGCCTTGCTCGGCCGCGGACGGATTCCGATCCCCCGGATGGTGATGGAGTTGCATGCCGGCGGTCGGCCGGCTCCAGCGCCCCTGCGTGGACTTGGGTGGTGTCCGGCAGGCGGTCGTGAAGATTTACCACGCGGTCGGACGGCCGTCCGTGGTGAACATCACGGGCATTTCGCTCATTCGGCTGTGACCAGGTCCAAAGGCCCTTGTGCGGTGATGGGATCGTTATCCGGATCTGAGCATCCGCTGAGCGAACACGAAGTGACGCCGAGGCAACGCGTGTCACCGTGCGTACGCTCAGTGGAAGTCGAGGTTACTCAGGGTGGTAAAGAGGGAGGCCGCTGCGCCGGGCGGTGGCCTCCGGCCGGGGCTTCGGGTGGGTGTCGGAGGCGGAACCCTCTGCGGGTGCGCCGGTCCGTGGCGCAGGTCGAGAGGTGTCGCGTCAACAGGCGGCGGGCGTCGCCGTTCGGAGGGGTGAACGGCCTCCCGATCGCATTCCTAACTCGTGTAACCTCGCCGGCAGCGTACACACGGGGCTACCGAGAGCGATGAAGAGCGCCACATGGCCAAAGACACCTCACCCGCCGCGTCGATCACCAGCGCGGACGTCGCGCGGCTGGCCGGAGTATCGCGCGCGACCGTTTCCTTCGTGCTCAACGACACCCAGGGCCATCGGGTGAGCGAGTCCACGCGGGCGCGCGTCCTGGCCGCCGCCGACCAGCTCGGCTACGTACCGAACGCCACCGCCCGATCCCTTCGCGCCGGGCGCAGCAACCTCGTCCTCATGCCCGCTTCCGTGTCGGCTCTCGGTCGGCTGGTCAGCGACTGGGTGGACGAGGTCCAAAGCGCGCTGGAGCGGCACGGGTACACCACGGTCATGCACGCCGGACGCTTCACCGACCCCGTCGAGGCCGCCCGTGCCTGGGCCGAACTGCGCCCCGTCGCCGTGCTCGCCCTCGACGGCGACCGCGTCACGGCCCAGGCCGCACAGGTGCTGCGCAGGGCCGGCGTGCGCGGCCTGCTCGCCTTCGCCTCCCAGCCGGTCGACGGCTTCCACACCGTCCGCTTCGACCACTCGGACATCGGCTCGGTCGCCGTCGAACACCTCATCCGCCAGGGCCGCACCAGGATCGGCGTCGTGATGCCCGTGGAGCGCGGGCTGAACGCCTTCGCCGCGCCCCGTCTCGCCGGCGCCGAATGGGCCGCCGCGCGGCACATGGCCAAGATCACCCCGGTGGAGGTCGTGTACACCCGCGAGTCCGCCACGGGATTCGCCCGGAACTGGGCGCGCATGGGCCTGGACTCCGTCTTCGCCTACAACGACGAGTACGCGACCCTGCTGATGCACGCGCTGCGCACGGAGGGCTACGTCATTCCGCGCGACGCCGCCATCGTCGGCTGCGACGACCTGCTGCTGTCCGCACTCCAGGAGCCCCCGCTGAGCACGATCACCCTGGACCTGCCGTCGGCGGCCATCGTCGCGGACGCGTTGCACGAGTTGATCGAGACCGGACGCACGGCGGAGGTGCGCGGCATCTGGCCGGCCCTCCTCCAGCGGGAGTCCTCCTGATCCCGCCGACGCGATGACCCGCGAGCCGGCCGCACCCGGCGCGTGCGCGGCGCGAAGGGCCGTGGCCGACCTGGACCAAGGGATCGACCGGGCGCGGCCGGTCCACCCGACATCTCGGAGACCGCACGACCAGCAGGTTCATGCCGAAGTAGGTGATCGTGAAGCTGCGCACCGTTTCCTCGTTCACGTGTAAGCAGTGAGAACAGGGTGCCCAGGGGCACGATCGCGCCCTGCGGCCCGGCGAACCGGTCGAGGAACGCGGTGACGGCGGAGGGTGGCCCGGCGTGCGGCGCGGCGGGCCGGTGCGGGCGCCGTTCGTCGAAGCCCTGCACACCAGGTCCGCGGGGGCCGGGCGAACGGCCGTCGCGGGCGCGGCCACCGCCGGGGCCGGCGGCCGGCCGCGAGTGGCGCGCCGTGGGTTACACGCGTACGCAACGGGCCTTGCTCACGACGTCCCGACCGCCAGGTGGCGGGCGAGGAACTCCACGCTGTCCGCGACGATCGAGGCGACGTCCCCGGCGCCGAGGAAGATGTGGTCGGCGTTCTCCACCGGCTGGAGGTAACACGTGCCACCGGCGGCCGTCAGAGCCGCGTCGAGCGCCTCGCTCTGGCTGTAGGGGACCAGCCCGTCCTGCCGCCCGTGGACCAGTAGGAACGGCGGGGGAGTCGCGCCCCCGGCGGCGGCGTACGTCACCGGGCTCGCCGCCCGGGCCAGCGCCGGCCGTTCCTCGGGAGTACCGCCGAGGAGGGCCTCGTACGGGTCGGGGAACTCGACGCCCGGGGGCATCGGCGGCATGGGATGGTCGCGGAGGGCGACCAGGTCCGAGACGCCGTACCAGTCGACGACTGCCCGGACCGAGGTGTCGCCCCCGCCGACGCCCTCGGCCCCCTCCAGCTCGGCGGCGTCCGGCGTGTGCGGACCGGTCAGGCCGGCCAGCGCCGCCAGGTGGCCGCCCGCGGACTCGCCCCAGACGGCGATCCGGTCCGGGTCGATGTCGAAGGCCCCGGCGAACCTGCGGACGTAGCGGATGGCCGCCTTCACGTCGTGCAGCTGGGCGGGGAAGGGGGCTTCGAGGCTGTGGCGGTAGTCGATGGAGACGAGCGCCAGTCCGGCGGCGAGGACGGTGCCGTGGAGCAGCTCGGCGGGGACGGTCGGCGGCGGGTAGCGGCGGTCGCCCTCCAGCCAGCCGCCCCCGTGGATCCAGACGACGACCGGCCACGGGCCGGGGCCGGCGGGCGCCTGGACGTCCAGGAGCCGGGGGCGGTAGCCGGGTCGGGTCGCGTAGGTGACGCCGTCGAAGCGGCGGATCCCGCTGTCGGTCACTACGGGTGTCACGGGGGCCTGGAAGGGGGGCGGCGGCCAGGTCGGGTCGAGCTCGACCGGGAGCGATGACGTCATTGCGGCCCTTTCGCGGGGGAGCGGATCGGCGGATGCCCCGAGTCTTGTGATCTGGGTCGGATGCACTCGCGTCCGGCAGCGTGTCATGCGTGGAGTTACACGTGTAACAACGACTGTAGTGACGGCCATCCCGAACGGGCAAGAGGGATGTGCGATGCGGCCGTGTGTTTGTTACACGTGACACCTAGGGTCTGCCGCCCAGTGGCTTCGTGCCTTTGCTTCGCGCCTCCGCCCCCGCCCCCGCCCCCACGTCCCGCCCCCGCCCCCACGTCCCGCCCCCACGCCCCGCCCCCACGCTCCGCCCGCGCGCCCGCGTACGGCCCTACCCCGTCCCGTGCGGGACCCGCCGGCAGGCCGGGCCGGGATGCCGAGGGCGGCGTGCACCGCGCGCGTGCCACCGGCGGCCCGGCAGCACCGGAAAGGAGCCGAATCGGCGGCGGGCCCTTCGCGCACGTGCCACCCGACTCCCCTCCGCCCGGCCCCACTTGCCCCGCCCCACCCCTGCGCGGGCATACGGTGATCGGCCATACGCCCCACAGGGGCGTCGAGGGCCCGCGCTAGTGTGCGTACGTGAGCTTCCACGTCGTCATTGGGTTCGGACCCGCCGGTGCCGCCACCGCCCGGCTGCTGACCGAACAAGGCCATTCCGTACGCGTCATCACCGCCTCGGGCCGCCCCCCGGAGCCCGGGATCGAGCACGTCGCGCTCGACGCGTCGAACCGCGAGGCCCTGATCGAGGCCACGCGCGGCGCGGTGGCCCTCCACAGCTGCGCCGCGCCGCCCTACACCCGATGGGCGAACGACTGGCCCCCGCTGGCCGCTTCGCTGTGCGCGGCGGCCGAGGAGACCGGTGCCGTGCTGGTCCTGCTCGGCAACCTCTACGGCTACGGCCCCGTGGCCCACCCCCTCACCGAGGACCTCCCGCTCGCCGCGACCGGCCCCAAGGGGCGGGTCCGCGCCGCCGTTTGGGAGCAGGCGCGCGCCCTCCACGAGCAGGGCCGCATCAAGGCGGTCGAGGTGCGGGCCTCCGACTTCTTCGGGCCGGGCGTCACCGACGGCGGCCACCTGGCGGGCCGGGTCATGCCCCCGCTGCTGCGCGGCAAGCCGGTCGCCACGCTCGGGAACCCGGACGCCCCGCACAGTTGGACGTACCTCCCCGACGTGGCGCGCGCCCTGGTCGAGGTCGCGGGTGACGAGCGGGCCTGGGGGCGTGCGTGGCACGTGCCGACGGAGCCGGCGCGTTCCGTCCGGGAGATGGTCGACCTCCTCGCCGCGCAGGCCGGTTCGGGTCCGGTCGCGGTGCGCCGGATCCCGCCGGCCGTGTTCGCGGTGGCGGCCCTGTTCACGCCGATGCTCCGTGAACTCAAGGAGGTCCGCTACCAGTTCGACCGGCCCTTCATCGTCGACGCGAGCGCCTACGAGGCGACGTTCGCCGTACGCGCCACGCCCCTCGACGAGCAGGTCAAGGTGACCGTCGACTGGTGGCGCGAGCGAGCGGCAACAGCGGGGTGACACCGGTGACCGGCTCGGACGCGAGCGACACGTGTTACCACCGCGGCGGCTCGCCGGGCGCGCGCCGCGACGACATCGCGATCGTCGGCATGGCCTGCCGCTTTCCCGGGGCCCGGGACGTGAACGAATACTGGCGGCTCCTGTTGGACCCGCGGCCTCAGTTCGGGGCCGTCCCGGACGCGCGCTGGCGTGCGGCGGCCTTCCTGCGCGACGACTTCCGTGACACGGAGTCGACGTACACGGACACCATGGCGCTGCTGCCGGACGTGGACCGGTTCGACGCCGCGCACTACGGCATCCCGCCCCGGCGGGCCAAGGCGATGGATCCGCAGCACCGGCTCCTGATCGACCTCGCCCGGGAGGCCGTACAGGACGCGGGGTGGGAGGTCGACGGCTTCGACCGTGAGGAGACCTCGGTCATCACCGCGCTGACCGAGAGCGGCTACCGCGAACTCAGCACCCTGCGGGTGCGGATGCGGCAGCTGGCCGGTGGCGAGTTCGGTTCACCGGCCGCACCCGCGCGCGTCCACGCGCCCGCCTGGGCCGAGGCGATCCGCGCGGTCGACGGCATGAACGGCACCTCCGTCGCGGGTCTCCTCCTCAACATGGGCCCGAACACGATCAGTTCGGTCTTCGACCTGCACGGCGAGAGCTACGCGCTGGACTCCGCCTGCTCCGGCGGACTCATGGCCGTGGCGAACGCCGTGTACGCCCTGCGCTCCGGCCGTTCGCGTATCGCGCTCGCCGGCGGCGCCCAACTGGTGCTTACCCCCGACCTGTTGGTGGGCCTGTGCCGGATCGGTGCCATATCGCGCAGCGGCAGGTGCCTGCCCTTCGGTGCCGGGGCCGACGGCTTCGTCCTCGGAGAGGGCGCCGGCGTACTGGTGCTGCGGCCCCTCGCGGACGCGGTGGCGGCGGGCGATCGCGTCCACGCGGTGATCCGGGGCGTGGGCACGGCCAACGACGGAACCGTCCAGGGCGGCATGCACCCCCAGGCCTCCGGCCAACTGCGCGCCCTGCGCCGGGCCTACCGGGACGCCGACCTGCCCCCGGACGCCGTCGGCTACATGGAGGCGCACGGAACCGGGACGACGGTCGGCGATCCCGTCGAGCTCGACGTGCTGCGCGAACTGCGCGGCGAGGAGCCGGCTCCCGCCCACCTCGGCGCCGTCAAGGCGGTGGTCGGGCACTCCCTCAACTCCGCCGGCATCGCCGGGCTCATCAAGTCCGTGCTGGCCGTGCAGCGCGGGGTGATCCCGCCGCAACCGGGGTTCGAACCGCTCGACCGCCGCGGCCTCGACGCCGCGCGGCTGACCGTGGCGACGACGCCGACACCGTGGTCCGGCGACGGGCGGCCCCGCCGGGCGGGCGTCAGCGCGTTCGGGTTCGGCGGTACGGGGGTCCACCTGGTGCTGGAGGAGCACGCCGCGCGGCCGGCCGCCCCCACGGCCGACGCCCCCGCCCCCGAAGCGGGGCCGCGGCTCCTCCTGCTGACCGCCCGCGACCGGGCCGGTCTGGCCCGGCACGCCCGCGCGGTCGCCCGGACCATCGCCGACGAGCGGCTCGCGCCGGACGTCGTGGCGAGCACCCTGGCCCGTCGGGAGCCGCTCCCTGAGCGCCTCGCCGTGGTCGTACGCGACACCGCCGACGCCATCGCCGGGCTGACCGAAGCGGCCGAGGCCCTGGAGGCGGGTCGTACGGGAGGCCTCGGCCCGGGGCTGACGGCAGGCACCGCGGGCATCGCGGGCACGGAGCGCGCCCGTACGTCGACCGGTGGCCGGCGCGCCCGCCCGGTGGAGCTCGTCCTCCCGGCGCCCGGGTCGCTGCCGGAACCGGAGCACACCGCAGTCCTGGCCGACCTCGCGCGGCGCGCCGTGACCGAGCCGGACGTCCGGCTGACGGCCGGGCGGACGCCTCCGTGCACCCTGCCGCCGAGTCCGCTGGCCCCGCGCCGCCACTGGATCGTGGACGAGGCGGCCCGCGCGCCGGTGGAGCCGGACGCCCCGGTCGCGCCCCGCGCCGGCGACCACGAATCAGCGGCCGAAGCCGAACCCGAACCCGAACCTGAAGCCGAACCCGAAGCCGAGGCCGCACCCGAAGCCGAGACCGCACCCGAGACCGAGGCGCCCCCGACCTCGGCCGCGTCCGTCGTGCGCGAGGAGGTCTCGCGGGTCGGCGTCTTCCCGCTCCCCGAGGTGAGCGAGCGGATGACGTTGGTGGGTGACCTGGGCTTCGACTCGCTGATGTTGCAGGAGTTGGAGGTCAACATCGCCCGACGGGTCCCCGGCTTCCGGACCGACGAGCTGTACGCGCCCGCCCTCACCGTCGGCCGGCTGATCGCACTCGTCGACCCGGACCAGGCCCCGCCACCCCCCGCCGCCGAACCCCCGCCTCCGGACGCGCCGGCCGCATGGACGGCCGACACCGCGCACATCGACGACTTCCCCGAAGTCGCGCGCTTCGAGCGGCGGTTGGGCGCCATCACCGAGAGCGGCGCGGACTTCCCGTACTTCCGCGTCCACGAGGGCACCGTCCGCGACACCACGGTGATCGGCGGACGTACGTACCTGTCCTTCGGGAGCTACAACTACCTCGGCCTCTCCGGCCACCCGGCGGTCAACGAGGCCGTCCACCGGGCGGTGGACCGGTACGGCACCTCCGTCTCCGCGAGCCGGGCGCTGTCGGGGGAACGGGACCTGACGGTCCGTCTGGAGCGAGCGCTCGCAGACTTCCTCGGCGTCGGGGACTGCCTGACGCTGGTGAGCGGGCACGCCACCAACGTCACCGCGATCGGCCACCTCGTCGGCGCGGGCGACCTGGTCCTGCACGATTCGCTCGCGCACGACAGCATCCTCCAGGGCTGCGCCCTGTCCGGAGCCGCGCGCCGACCGTTCCCGCACAACGACCCGGGGCGGCTGGAACATCTGCTCAGGCTGAACCGTTCCCGGTTCCGACGGGTCCTGATCGCCGTCGAGGGCGCGTACAGCATGGACGGTGACCTGGTGGACCTGCCCGCCGTGATCGACCTGAAGAAACGATACGGCGCCCTGCTGATGGTCGACGAGGCGCACAGCATCGGCACCGTCGGCGCGACCGGCCGGGGGGTCGGGGAGTTCTTCGGGGTCGACCGGCGCGACGTGGACGTGTGGATGGGCACCCTCTCCAAGGCCTTCGCCGGCTGCGGCGGCTACCTCGCGGGCTCGCCCCGCATGGTGCGCTGGCTGCGACACACCCTGCCCGGCTTCGTGTACAGCGTCGGTCTGACCCCGGCCAACGCGGCGGCGGCGCTCGCCGCCACCGAGTTGATCGTCGCGGAGCCGCAGCGGGTACGGACGCTCGCCCGCAACGCCCGGCTCTTTCGCGACCTGGCCACCTCGGCCGGCCTGGCGACGGGGTCCAGCGCCGACTCCCCGATCGTGCCGTGCCTGCTCGGTGCCTCGGCGAGGACGCTGCGCGTCGCGGACGGACTGTTCCGGCGGGGCGTCGTCGCCGATCCGATCTTCCATCCGGCCGTCGAGGAGGGGCAGTCGAGGCTGCGCTTCTTCCTCACCAGCGACCACCGGGAGGAGGACGTCCGCCACGCGGTGTCGATCCTGGCGCAGGAGGTGGCGGCGGCGGGGCGGTAGGCGACCGCCGACCCCGCCGAGAGGCCGGTCCGCCTCGACGGCCGGTCCCGCCTCGACGGCCGGTCCGCCCCGACGGTCGCCCCCGCCCCGCCGACGTACCTCAGATCAGCGTGCGTTCGATGCGGCTGAGCAGGGCGTTCTTGCCCGCGTCGCCGCCCGATGCGTCCTTCGGGGCGGCCGGCGGTTCGTCCGGCTCCGGCTCGGGGTGGCCCACCGCCTGCGAGAGCAAATAGGCGATGATCTCGGCCTCCTGCTCCTGGACGTCGTCGTACGTCGCGCGCAGGAGCATGTCGCGGACGATGTCGGGGTCGAGGTTCGGGAAGAGGAGGCGGGCGGTCGCCTCGTCGAGCCCGCCGGCGCCCCGGTGGCAGCAGATGATGTGGCCCAGCTCGTGCAAGATGATGTGCTCCTGATGCGCGCTGGTGGTGTTGGCGTCGTAGAAGATCAGGTCCTCGTCGCGGGCGGCGACCCACATGCCGCACGGATGCGACGAGGGCATCTGCATCGGGACCAGGATGATCGGCCGGCCGCGCACCTCGCCGAGGTGGCGGCACAATTCGGCCAGGTCGGTCACTTCCGGCAGGTCGAGCGCGGCGATCCGCTGGGCCCCGGCCTTGCGGAGCTTCTTGAGTCGGCTGCGGCGGTCGTGATCGGCCGACCGCTCCCTCCTCATGCCCCTCATCGGGGAGCGGAGGGGCCGGAGGCGGGATCGGTTCCGCTGTCGGTTCCGGCATCGGGCTCGGCGTCAGGTCTGGCGTCAGGTCCGGCATCGGGGCCCGCGGCCGGATCGGTCACGGGCGGGAGACCCTGCAACTGCCGGTACTGGTCCATGATGGCCGTGATGGCCTGGAGGTTCTCCTTCTTCATCCCCGCCGCCCGCATGGCGATGGCGCGGACCCCGGACTGCCGCAGCGCCTCGACCGCGGCGAGTTCGCTGAGCACCGATTCGGCGACGGCGTCGTCGAAGAAGTACGCGACCGACACCCCGAAGAACCGTGCCAGGGCGGCCAGCAGGTCGGGCGAGGGGTTGGAGCGCTTGCCCGTCCGCAACTGCGACAGGTACACGCCGCCGACCTTGAGTTCGGGGTTGGCCCGTTTGAGCTCCTCCGCGACCTCGGCGTTGGTCCAGTGCCTGCCCTTGGGGCGGACCGTCTTGAAGAGGTCGTCGAGACGTACCGCGAGCAGCGGCCGGTCGTCCGTTCCGGTCATGCTGGGTCTCCCTCCCGTCACCCCGCGGGCATAGCTGTTGGCTATACGTCAGTTTCACAGATTAGCGGACAGTTGACAATTGGCCGGGACTCCGCCACCGTTGAGCGCACCGAATAGCTGCCAGCTAACTTGGCTCACGGGGGTCGCCAAGTGGGCTGTCGGTGACGTCGGTCTGGCCCGGCCCTCGGGGGATGGGTCGGGCCAGTGCACGGGGCCGGTACGCGAGGACGGGCCGCAGGAGTCCGGCACACGCGAGACCCGGCATACGAGTCCGGCGTACGGGCGACCGGCACATGCGCGACCGGCACGAAAAACCCCCGTCGGTCCTCGCGCGGAGCGAGGGGACGGGGGAATCGGCGGAGACGAGAGATGCCCGCCCGGTTCGACGGGGGATGCAAACCGGGCGGGAGCTCTCAACTCGCCTTGCCGAGTTTACTGTAGGCGGCCGCCACTTGGGTGAGCCAGGCGACTTCCGCGACGAAGTTGTTCGTATCGCGGTCATCGAAGTCGCCGGCGTCCTTGTTGTCCCGGGGGATCGTGCCGCTCCGCTTGGCCACCAAGGCCTGCTTGATCTGCGACGCCTCGGTGAAGGCCTGTCGCAGTTCCTCGCTCGCCCCCTGGTCCGGACCACCCGCCCCCGGACCGGTGCGGTCGATGTACGGGCGCAGGTCCCGCCAGCCGTCGCGTATCTCGACCACCCGCCGGTGCAGGCGGTAGTCCAGGTCCGACACCGAGGCGCCCGGCGGCTCCAGGGCGATGTCCGGGGAGGACTCGTACAGGTCCCGCCACAGCGGGTACAGGGCGCGGTACGCGCGGTACGTGCGGCTCCACTCCAGCAGCCTGCCGGCCGCCGGGCCCCAGGAGGAGTTGGTCAGGCTCAGCGACAGGATGACGATGCCCGTCGCGCTGAACACGTTGGACGCGAGCTTCCAGGCGCCGATGTCGACCCCGGCCGCCGCGGTCAGGATGTTGACCGTCCGCGCCGCGCAGTACAGGAAGAGGACGACCGCGGCCACGGACAGCATCCGCAGCGCCTGCCGCAGCGAGGCGTTGTCGGTCATCCGCGCGTAGGGGCCGCACTGGCGGAAGATCGTCACGCACGGGATCGCCTGGGAGACGATGAACACCAGGAGGTACGTGAGGACCAGCGGCCGGCCGCTGCCGGTGTCGAAGTCGGAGGACGGTCTTCCGGATCCGTCGGCGAGCAGGAACAGCGCCGTCAGCAGCACGTTCAGGGCGATGCCGGTGATCAGCCACCAGCGCGCCTTGCGGGCCGCCTCCTCGTCCGCCGCCGCCCAGCGCAACAGGATGATCTGCGCGGCGACGCAGAACGCCACCGCCGACAGGTGCATGCAGAGGATGGCGAGGTTGGGGACGCCCAGGAAGCTCGGACTCCCCATCGCCACGGCGCCCATCGTGAAGGTGAGGCACTGGAGGATCAGCGTGGTGATCAGCGTGCGGTAGGCGCTGTCCCGCCAACTGCGCCGCACCTGGGACAACCGGTAGACCAGCGCGGCGTACGACGAGAGCGCCGCTATGACGAAGCAGAGGGTTCTGATGGTGTTCACGGCCTGATTTCCTACGGGTGCCGGGGCTGCGCGGTGTCGGGGCTCCGGCGGGTGCGGCGGACGGGTCAGTCGGTGGTGTCGCCGAGCGGGACGTCGAGGGGGACGTCGAGCCCGATGCCCTCGGCCGCCACGGCGATGGCGTAGTCGAAGAACGCCGCCTCGTCGCTGACGCTGTCGTGGGTACGGCTGAAGACCTGGAACACCAGGAGGCCGATGAGGTTGCTCCACAGCACGATGCCGCGCTCGATGATGTCCGAGAACGGTGCCTCCGGCAGACCGCCGAAGGCCTCCACGGCCGCCGGCAGGAGCAGCGGGGGACCGGGCACCGCGCGCCGCGGCGGGGTGAGTTCGCCGCCGATCAGGGCCGACCGCACGATGCCGGCGAGGACGGCGGGGGTGCGCGAGGCGGGCGGCACCGTCTCCTGCGGGGCGTGGTAGCCGGGCACGGGCGAGCCGTAGACGAGCGTGAACTCGGCGGAGTGGTCGAAGGACCACTGTCGCAGCGCGCGCGTGACCGCGAGCAGTCGGGCGCCCGCCGACGCGCCCGCGTCGATCGCCTCCCGGTCGGCCCGCTCCATGGCGGCGCCGGAGGCGTCGTAGGCGTCGATGACCAGCGCGGTCAGCAGGTCGTCGCGGTGCGGGAAGACGGCCTCCACCTCGGCGACGGCCAGTCCGCCGTCGCGGGCCACGCCCTCCAGGGTCAGGCCCGCGGCGCCCAGCTTCACCAACTGCTGCCGCGCGGTGTCCTTGACCGCCGCCGCCCGGGTCGAGTCGTCGTTCGTCGAATTCGTTTCGGAAACGTCCATGCCGGAACCGTACCCGCCACCAACTGCGGTCGCGGGTACGGGTTTGCGCGCCGGCCCTCGGCGCCGGCCGGATCCGGCCGGCGCGGGGAGCGGGTTCCGTGGCCGGAGCCGGTCAGGCGGGGACGAAGAGGTCCTCGCGGGCCTCGTCGAGGACGAAGCCGTTGTCGAGGCGGACGCGGAGGGTCACGCGGGCCCCCCGCTCCCGGTGGGCGATCCACTCCGGCTCCAGGGCCCCGACCCGCTCCTCCAGTTGGCCCCTGCTGGCCGGGGGCATCTGGTGGCCGAAGTCGTCCAGGAGCGACTTGAGCCGCTCGTACTCCAGGACCTCCGCGCTCGGCGGCCGGTGGTGCGCGCGCACCCGCTCGACGGTGCCCCCGGTGCCGGCCGCCAGGGACAGGATCCCGACGACGGGCGGCTCCTCGCCGCTCGGGACCTCCTCGGCCGGGACCTCCTCGGCCGGGGTCACCCTGCCCGTCAGCCTCAGTTCCGTCGCGAGCTTGACCCGCCGACCCTCGTTCAGTGTCATCGGTCCTTCGTCTCTCCGGTCGTGATCGCCGCGACCATTGTCCGCCGCCGGTCGGCGGTCACCGTCCGGCCGACCCGGTGGGCCCGACGGACTCGGCCGCCTCGGCGGGCTCCTCGGCCGGCGGCTCGGCGCGGATGCCACAGATGACCACCGTGATCAGGCAGAACGCGATGACGGTCTCCGCCCAGAGGAAGGCGATGTAGTCGAGCAGGCATCCGATGGGCGGGGCGCCGGGGGCGGTGTTGCGGAAGGCCGCCAGGGCGAACAGGGTGGCCGCCATCCAGCCGAGGGCGGGCCAGGTCAGCCCCTTGCGGCGGGTGACCAGGTACCAGCCGCCGATCAGCACGGACACGGCCAGCGCCCACATGGCGAGCATCATGAACACCGCGAAGACGAGCACGCTGTTGGAGCGGGCCAGCCCGATGTCCACGACGGCGACGCCCTGTGCCGTCGAGGGCTCCACGGCGGCGGCGAAGAGCACGTCGTTGTTGGAGAGGGCGACCCGGACCGGGACCTTCTCGCCGCCGAGGACCGCGCCGAACTCGACGGCCGCCTCGTAGGCGTCGAAGGGGTAGTCCGTGATCGAGCCGCCCGTCAGCGCGACCGGGACGTCCATGGTCGCGATGCGCTGGTGCGCCTTGAACGTCAGGTCGCCCCGGGTGGCCGTCGAGGTCTGGAGGACGAGGTCCTCCACGGGGGAGATCCCGCCCGCCTCGGCCAGGGCCCCCCGGGGCGTGACCAGGACCCGCAGCACCATTTCCCGGCCGGCGGCGTCGACCCGCTGGATCGTCGCGTCGACGTCCACGCGGTCGGGCTCGGAGCGCCCCGCCGTGTACACGGTGTCGAGGGCCTGACGTTCGCCGAACTGGAGCCACGCCCCCACGGTGACCGCCACCACGATGGCGATCGCGACCAACCCCGGCAGCAGGGGGATTCGACGGGTGGGGGAGAGGCGCCTGGACGATGACACGGTGACTCCGGTGGTGGTGTGCGTGCGCGCGGGGTGGTCAGGCGGCGGGCTTGCCGGGCTGGTCGTGCGTCGAGCAGTGGATGCCGCCGCCGCCCGAGGCGATCGTGTCGATCGAGACCGGTACGACGTCCCGCTTGGGGAAGTGCTCGCGCAGGATGCCGCGGGCGCGGTCGTCGGCCTGCCGGTCACCGAACTTGGGCATGAACACCGCGTCGTTGGCGACGTAGAAATTGGCGTACGTCGACACGAAGTCGTCGCCGCGCCCCGTGATCCTGTCCAGGTCGGGCTGCGGGAGGTCGATGACCTCGAAGCGGCGGCCGCGGGCGTCCGTCGTCTTCGACAGGACGGACTTCGCCTGGTCGGCGGAGCGCGACCAGGAGTCCGCCGGGGTGGTGGGGTGCGCCCGGTCCAGGAGCACGACTCCCGGCGCGGTGAAGCGTACGAGGCTGTCCACGTGGGCGTCGGTGATGTCCTCGCCGCGCACGCCGGCGAGCCACACGACCTTCGCCACGCCCAGCGTCCGCTTGAGCTCGGCCTCGATGGTGTCCCGGGACTTGCCGCGGTTGCGGTTGTCGTTGACGATCGAGCTCTCGGTGATCAGCAGGGTGCCCTCGCCGTCGGTCTCGAAGGAACCGCCCTCGGCGACCAGCGGGGCCTGGATCCGCGGGATCCCGTACTTCTGGAGCACGGCCCGGCCGACCTTGCCGTCGTTGCCGTGCTCCTGCTTGTTGCCCCAGCCGTTGAAGTTGAAGTCGACACCGAGGACCTTGCCGCCCTCCTCGACGAAGACGGGGACGGTGTCGCGGGCCCAGAGGTCGTCGACGGCGAGCGGGATGACCTCGACCTGCTTGCCGCAGGCCCGCTGGGCGGCGGCCACCTGCTCGGGCCGCGCCATCATGATCACTTCTTCGTAGTCGCCGACGGCCCGCGCGATCCGCGCGATGTCCTCACGCACGTAGGGCAGGTCCTGCTCCCATACGGAGGCCAGGGCCGGCCAGGACATGAAGGTGCGGGTGTGGCTCTCCCACTCGGCTCCGAGCCGGCGCCGCTCTCCGGGGGTCGCGGTCTGCGGGGAACCGGTGGCGCCGGGCTGCCGGGCCCCGGCCTCGGCGGGGCCGCAGGCCGAGGCGCCGAAGACGACGGCGCCGAGGCCGGCGAGGGTGCGCAGGACGGTCCGGCGGGTGGGGGGAGTGAACGACACGGGAGACTCCGATCGTGTGCTGGCGGAGGGGGAGTCCGGCCAGGTCGGGCACGGGAGGCGTGGCACGGTCGGCAGGCCGGGCCCTATGAACCAGGGTGCGCGCTTCATGCCGATATGGGTCGGTACACACGGGAAAGTGGTACGGCCACGTGTCGCCACTGTCGCACTGACTGGAAATTCAGTCAATTTGCGATTCGCGGGAACCAAGTCGGCCGATCTCCACTCCGATCGCCCCGCGCATGAGCTCGCGGGCGTGCCCGAGCGGGACCAGGCCGCTCAGCCAACGGGCGCTGAGCCCCTCCAGCAGCGCGGTGAGGCGCTCCGCGGCGGCGGTGACGGCGTCGGTCGGGGCCGTCGGGCACAGGGCGCCGAGCAGGCCCGCCACCTCCTCCACCCAGGCGGCGCCGGCCGCGGCGAGTTCGCCGCGCAGTTCCGGATCGAAAATCGTGTGGGCCCGCAGCTCTCCCCAGGCCGTGCTGTTCTCGCGGACCTCGGGCAGGTCCTGGAACTCGAGCAGCAGGGTGCGCTCCAGGAGCCGGCGGGGGTCCGCGGGCCCGGAGTCGGGGCCGGGGGCGGAGTCCTGGTCGGGGCCGGTGTAGCGGTCGGCCCGGTCCGTGATGAACGCGAGGGCGTGGCGCAGGATGCCCGTACGGTCCTTGAAGTGGTAGTAGACCAGGGCGGTGGACACGCCGGCCTCGGCCGCGAGCTCCCCGACCCTCAGCCCCCGGACCCCGCGGCGGGCGATGACCCGGGCCGCGCCTTCCAGGATTGCCGTTCTCCGGTCCGTCACTGTGTGATCCCTCCTGGCGGTGTGCGTCTCGCATTGTCACACATTGACTGAAACTTTAGTTAGCGGCACGATGCGGGCCAGGTCGTCGGTCCCTTCCGCACCGATTCCCGTCGCATCGTCGAAAGAGCCACCGCATGTCCGCTCAGCTTCCCGGCGCACTGTCCGCCCGTACGGCCCTGTGCGCCGACGACCCCCACGAGATCGGTGGCTACCGCCTCCACGCCCGGCTCGGCGCCGGCGGAATGGGGGTGGTCTACCTGGCCTACACGCCCGGGGGTCGCCCCATCGCGTTGAAGGCCGTCCGCAGGGAACTGGCGGCGGACCCCGAGTTCCGCGAGCGCTTCGCCCAGGAGGTGGCCAGCGCGCGCCGCATCCACGGCCTGTTCACCGCGCAGGTGGTCGACTCCGGGGAGGACGACCACACGCCGTGGCTGGCCACGGCCTACGTGCCCGGCCCCTCGTTGCAGCAGGTCGTCCAGCGGCACGGCCCGCTGCCGGTGCGCTCGGTGCTGCTGCTCGTCGCGGGCATCGCCGAGGCGCTCCAGGCGATCCACGCGGCGGGCGTCGTCCACCGGGACCTCAAGCCGGCCAACGTGCTGATCGCCGGGGACGGGCCCCGGGTGATCGACTTCGGCATCGCGCGGGCGGCCGACGCGGCCGCCCTCACCGGTACCGGCCTGCGGATCGGCACCGCCGCGTTCATGGCCCCGGAGCAGGCGCTGGGCCACCGCGTGACCCCCGCGACCGACGTCTTCGCGCTCGGGGCGCTCGCCGCCTTCGTGGCGAGCGGGGCGCCGCCCTTCGGGAACGGGCCCGAGTCGGGCGCCCTGTACCGGGTGGTACACGAGCACCCGGACCTCGGGCCGGTCCCGGTCGAGCTGCACGACCTGCTGGCGTGGTGCCTGGCCAAGAGCCCGCAGGACCGCCCGACCACCACCGAGCTGATCGCCGCCGTCCGGGCGCACCCGGGGGTGGGCCCGCGTCCGGAGTTCACGGACGGCTGGCTGCCGCGGCCGGTCCTGGAGGAGGTCGGGGCACCGGTCGAAGGCGGCCGGTCGCAGGAGGGCATGGCGGGGGGCGGCCGGGCGGAGGGAGGTCGGTCGTCGGGCTCGGCCCTGCCCGGGCACCTGCGGCCGACGGCGCTCGCCACGGCCGCGGCGGCTCCCGCCGGCGCGGCGCCGCACGCGTACGTCGGCCCCGGCCCCGGTCCTGGTCCGGCGGCCCCCGGCCCGGTGCCGCCCGCGCCGCCCGCCGGGTACGCGGGTCACCCGGGGCTCGCGGCGCAGGGGGGACACGCCGCGGCCGACCGGGGCGCGCACTCCGCCTCGCCGACCCCGCACGCCTCCTCCGCCCCGCACGCCTCCTCCGCCCCGTACGCCTCCTCCGCCCCTTACGGAACGTCCGCCCCGGAGCCGGGGCGTCGGGACCGGCGGCGCGGTGGGCGCCGGCCGGTGACGACGGCCCTCGCCGCCGGCGCCGTCCTGCTGGGCTGTGCCGCCGGGGCCTGGTACTTCGGCATCCCGGAGGAGGAGGGCGAGGAGCCGGGCGCACGGGTTCCCGCCGCGCAGGCCCCGTCCGCGTCGGAGTCCGCCCGCCCGCCGAAGCCGAGCGGGGCCTCCTACCTGCCCGGCTACGCGGGGCGCGAGCTCACCGCTCCGGACTCCGGTTACGAGTTCGACCTGCGGGCCGGGAAGGTGGTACCGACCGACACCGGTGCCTGGTACCTCGCACGGGGTGCGGACGCGTTTCTGCTGTCCGAGGAGTCCGACGCCTTCGTGATCGACGGAAGCGGAGAGCCGACGCCGGAGGAGTGCGCGCGGGGCTTCGAGACCCGGCCCGTGACCACCCTGCCCTTCAAGACGCTCGCCAAGGAGCGTCCGTTCTGCGTACGGAGCCCTGACCAGCGGGAAATCGTGATCGTGCGGTTGGTCGAGGCGGCGCCCGGAGGGGCCGTCACGATCTCCGTCGACCAGTTCCGGCGGAGCTGAGGCCGGCAAGCGGAACGGGCACGGATCGAGGGGTCCACCAGCGGGAGAGGGTTGACTGAATTTTCAGTTAACGCAAGGATGCCGTTCATCCCGCCTCCTTCCCTCAGGGAGTCCCCATGGACACGACCCCCCGCATGTCACGTCGCGGAGTGCTCCGGTTCGGCGCGGCGGCCGTGCCGCTCGCGGCCCTCGGCACCGCCCTCCCCTCCCTCGCGTCGACCGCGTCGGCCGCCGAGGGTGCCGCCGGCGGCCTGCGGATGCCGGCCGAGACGGACCGGCACGTCCGTACGTACATGGCCTGGCCCGCCCTCGCCTCGGTGTGGGAGAACAACCTTGCCGCGGTCCGCCGGGACATCGCCGAGGTCGCGCACACGATCTCGCGCTTCGAGCCGGTCGTGATGCTGGCCCGCCCCGGCCAGGTAGCCGAGGCCCGCTACGAGTGCGGCCCGGGCGCCTACCACGGCATCGAGGTCGTCGACATCCCCAACGACGACCTCTGGATCCGCGACTTCGGCCCGACCTTCGTGGTCGGCCCCGGGGCCGTCGCCGGCGTCGACACCAACTTCAACGGCTGGGGCAAGACCGGCACCCCGTACGCCCAACCCTTCGCCAACGACGCCGCCGCGGCCCGCACGCTGCTCGCCGAATACGGGGTGAACCGGATCCGGGCCGGCTTCGTCGGCGAGGGCGGCTCCCTGGAGACCGACGGCGAGGGAACCCTGCTGGCCACGGTCAGCTCGATGGTGAACGCCAACCGCAACCCGGGCATGAGCCAGGGCCAGGTCGAACAGGCCATGAAGACGGCGCTCGGCATCGACAAGGTCATCTGGGTGCCCGGCCTCGCCGGACAGGACATCACCGACTGTCACATCGACTGCCTGGCACGTTTCATCGCCCCCGGCAAGGTCATGCTGGACAAGCCCGGCCCCGGCGCCGACCCGAAGTGGGTGGCGGTCTACGAGGAGACCAGGCGGGCGCTGCTCAGCGCCACGGACGCCCGCGGCCGGAGCCTGACCATCACCGAACTGCCTGGCCCCGACCGCCGCGAGATCGTGGGCAGGGGCAAGGACTTCCTGTCCAGTTACACGAATTACTACACGGCGAACGGCGCCGTCCTCGTCCCCCGCTTCGGCGACGGCTACGCGGACGGCTTGGCCTACGCGATCCTCCAGGGCGCCTACCCCGGCCACCAGGTGGTGCAGGTGACGATCAACGGCATCGCCTCCGGCGGTGGCGGGATCCACTGCGCCACCCAGTCGCACCCCGCCGTCCCGCCCGCCCTCTGATGGCCGCGTCACCCCGGCGGGCGCGCGCGGGCCCCTCCCGCGGGGCGGCGAACGCGACCGGCGCGGCCGGCGCCCCCCGGTCGGCGCGCGCCTCCGGGGTGACCGACCGCTCCTCCGCCCCGGTCCGCCCTGGTGACGGGCCGTGTACACGTGCGCCGGAACACCCCGGTAGGGTGCGGACCATGGCGTCTCGTAGTACTCAGATCCTCGAAGCGGCCGCCCGGGTGATCGCCCGGCGCGGGGTCCGCGGGCTGCGCGTGGAGGAACTCGCGGCCGAGGCCGGCGTGTCCACCGCCCTGATCTACTACCACTTCAAGGACCGCACCGGGGTCCTGCGCCACACCCTGGAGTTCATCAACGACCGCGCCGAGCGCTACACCACCGAGCGCGACCCGGACGAAGCGCCGCTCACGCCCCTAGAGGAGCTGGAGGAGACCCTCCTGCTCGAACTCCAGGACACCGTCGAGGTGCGGGAGAACAGCTCCGCCTGGGGCGAGCTGCGGGCGAGCGCCGTCTTCGACGAGGTGCTGCGCGAGGACCTCGCCCGGGCCACGCTGGTGTGGGTCCAGGAGGTCGCCGCGCTGCTCGGGCAGGTCCAGCCGATGGCGCCGGCCTCCTCGCTCGCCGGTGCGGCCGAGCGGCTCACCGCCCTGCTGGAGGGGCTGAGCATGCGCTGGCTCAGCGGCGGCATCCGGATCGAGCACGCGCGCGGCCTGATGCGCGGCGCCATCGACGCCGAGCTGGCGGGACTCCGGCAGAACTGACCCCCGTCGCGGGCGCGGGCGCCCGTACGACGGGTCCCTCCGACGGGTCCCTCCCCGGAAACGACCCCTCCCCGGAAACGGGGGTCTTTCCACACCCCATCTCTTGACTGAATTTTCAGTCAATGCCAGAGTCGCTCGTAGGGTTCCGGCCCATCCCCCCGAACCATCCCTCCCCGCGATCCGGTGGGCGGCGCGTACGGGGCGCCGCCCACCCCCGGAGAGGGAGTCCGGCGCATCCGACCCTCCACCCCCTTGACCGAATTTTCAGTCGAGTGGAAGACTTCACCGACGCAAGAAATGAGACACCATGACTGAATTCCGTATGCCCGCCGAGTGGTCCGAGCACGAGGGTTGCCTGATGGCCTGGCCCACCCGCGAGGACCTGTGGGGCAGCGTGCTGGCCGAGGTCAAGGAGGAGTACGCCAACGTCGCCCGGGCCATCGCCGCCTTCGAACCCGTGACCATGGTCGCCCCGCCCGGGGCCGGCGAGGACGCCCGTGCGCAGTGCGGCGAGGGCGTCACGGTGATCGAGCTGCCGCTCGACGACTCCTGGTTCCGCGACTCCGCCCCGCTCTTCGTGCTCGACGGGGACGGCAACCGCGCTGGCGTGGACTTCCGCTTCAACGCCTGGGGCGGCAAGCACCACCCGTTCGACGCCGACGACCGGATCAGCGGTCTGCTGCTGGACCACCTCGGCGTCGATCGCGTCGCCTCCGACATGATCCTCGAAGGCGGGGCGATCACCGTCGACGGCGAGGGCACCCTGATCACCACCGAGCAGTGCCTCCTTCACCCCAACCGCAACCCCGGCATGACGCGCGAGGAGATCGAGGCGGAACTGAAGTCCCGGCTCGGGGTCACCAAGGTGGTCTGGCTGCCCTACGGCGGCCTCCTCGACACCGAGACCGACGGTCACGTCGACGGCGTCTGCGCCTTCGCCGCCCCCGGCACCGTCGTCGTCTCCCTGCCCGACGACCCCGCGCACCCCGACTACGCCCGGATGCGCGCCAACCGGGCCGTGCTGGAGGCCACCACCGACGCCCGCGGCCGACGCCTGGAGATCATCGACGTGCCGCAGACGGCCTTCGCGGACATCGCCGACGGCCGGATCGAGGTGTCGTACCTGAACTACTACGTCGCCAACGGCGGCGTCGTCGTCCCCGTGGCCGGCGTGCCGCAGGACGAGGCGGCCCTCGCCGTGATCGCCACCGCCTACCCGGGCCGCAAGGTCGTCGGCGTACGGGCGCTCGCCGTCGCCTTCGGCGGGGGCGGCGTCCACTGCATCACCCAGCAGGTCCCGGCGGCACGGGCCGGGTCAGGCGCCGCGCCCGCCGCCTGACCCGGGAAACCGACCGCTCCCGCGGACCGCCGACCCGGGAAACCGGCCGCCCCCAGCGGACCGCCCCCGCGGACCACTTCCAGCGGACCACCCCAGCGGACCGCCCCCGCGGATCGTCCCGCGGACCGACCGGGCCTCCACCCCGGCGGTCCGCCCCGGCGCTCCGCCCGCTCCTCCCCCCGCATCCCTCACGGAACAGAGAGCGCGACGATGACCACTTCCCCGCCCCGCACCAGCAGACGCCCCCGCGGCCGGCGCGGCCGGCTCCACCCCCTCGCCCTCGCGGCCGGCGCCGCCCTGACCTCCCTCGCCCTGGTCACGGCCTGCTCCGGCCCGCCGAAGGACAAGGCCGGCGGTCTCGGCGACGTCAAACTGTCCGCCGGCACCCCCGAGGCCCGCGGCGAGATCGACTCCTTCACCTGGGCCGTCTACGCCGAACCGCCCACCCTCGACTACACGATGGCGTTCGACTACCCGCAGAACACCGTCCTGTCCAACGTGTGCGAGAGCCTGATGCGCTGGACGCCGGGCCTCACCACCGAGCCCGGCCTCGCCCGCCAGGCGACCAACCCGGACCCCACCACCTGGGTCTACGACCTGCGGCCCGGCGTGCGCTTCCACGACGGCAACGAGATGACCGCCGACGACGTGGTCTTCAGCCTCCGCCGCCAGATGGACCCCGACAACGCCGCCGCCTGGGCCCAGGTGTTCCAGAACGTCACCTCCATCGAGAAGACCGGCCCGCTCCAGGTCGCCGTGAAGCTCAAGAAGCCCGACTCCCAGTTCCCGCAGTACATGGCCACCGCCGCCGGAGCCGTCGCCTCCAAGGCCGGGATCGAGGCAGCGGGCAAGGACTACGGCACATCCGGCGGCCTCGCCTGCACCGGCCCCTTCGCCCTCGGCACCTGGAACAAGGGCCAGTCGATCGAACTGGACCGCTTCGACGGCTACTGGGGCACCAAGGCCAAGGCGAAGAAGGCCGTCTTCCGCGTCCTGACCGACCCCTCCGCCCGCACCAACGCCCTCCTCAGCGGGGAGGCCGACGGCGGCTACCTGATCCCGACCGAGAGCTACGCCCGCCTGCGCGCCAGCGGGACCGGCACCCTCTTCTTCGGCGAGGGCCTCAGCACCGTCAACGTCAACATCACCAACATGAAGGGGCCCCTCGGCGACGTCCGCGTCCGCCGCGCCCTGTCCCTGGCGCTGGACCGCTCCGGCTTCGTGAAGGCCGGACTCGGCGGCGCCGGCACCGTCACCAACTCCCTCACCACCCGGGCCGCCTGGGCCGCCGCCCCCGAACGCACCCTGAAGACCGCCTTCGACAGCCTGCCGCCCACCGGCCAGGACCTCGAACAGGCCAAGTCCCTGATCAAGGAAGCGGGTGCGAGCGGCAAGACCCTGACCGTGGCCACCAGCTCCATCGGCCAGGACGTGTCCCTCCTCGCCACCGCCGTCCAGGCCGCCGGCACGAGCATCGGCCTCGACATCCAGCTCAAGACCATCGCGCCCAACGCCTTCACGGCCCTGTTCACCGATCCCCAGGCGCGCGAGGGCATCGACATGTTCCCGCTCACCTACTACGACTCCATCACCGACCCGCTCGACCTGCTGCAGAACTTCAAGACCGGCGCCTACATGAACTTCGCCGGCTACAGCGACCCCGAGTACGACCGGCTCTTCGAAGAGGCCGCCGCCGTCTACCCGACCGAACAGCGGATGGACATCGGGGCGAAGCTCCAGCACCACGCCTCGGAACGCCTGCTGTGGATCCCCGTCGCCGAGTGGCCCACCGCCCTGTTCATGAACAAGCGGATCACCGGCGCCCCCACCACGATCTCCTACATGTACCACCCGTGGGCCGCCGCCGTGGGAGCGGCGCAGTGAGCTTCGTCAGGTTCGCCGTACGACGGGTGGCGGAGATGGCCGCCACCCTGCTGATCGCCTCGTTCGTGGTCTTCGGGGCCCTGTACCTGGCGCCGGGCAACCCGGCGAGCTTCCTGCTCGCCGGTCGGTCGGCCTCCCCGGAGGCCCTCGCCGCGATCAACGCCCAGTACCACCTGGACGACCCCTTCCTCATCCGCTACCTGCGCTGGCTGGGCGACGTGCTCCAGGGCGACTTCGGTCGCTCGATCACCTACCGCACCGACGTCTCGCGCCTGCTCGCGGACCGCCTGCCCACCACCCTGATGCTGATCGCCATGTCGCTCGTCGTGGTCGTCGCGGTCGGCCTGCTCCTCGGCCGGATCGCCGCCGTCCGGGGCGGGGCCACCGACTCCGCCATCCTCGTCACCACCACCTTCGCCGTCGGCACCCCGTCGTTCGTCGCGGCCGTCCTCCTCCAGGGGCTCTTCGCCGTCAACCTCGGCTGGTTCCCCAGCAGCGGCGCGGGCGACGGCGGCCTCGGCGACCTGCTGTGGCACCTGACGCTGCCCTCGATCGCCCTCGCGCTCTACCTGATCGGCATGCTCGCCCGCGTCACCCGCGCCGCCATGCTCGAAGCCCTCGACAGCGAACACGTCACCGTCGCCCGCAGCCGCGGCGTCCCCGAACGCCAGGTCATCCGCCGCCACGTCTTCCGCAACTCGCTCGGCACCGTCCTGACCACCGGCGGACTGATCGTCTCCACCCTGCTGGTGTGCACCATCCTCGTCGAGACCGCCTTCAGCATCGGCGGCATCGGCCAGCTCCTCGAACTGTCCACCACCACCAAGGACTTCCCGACCGTCCAGGCGATCTCCCTGATCATCGTCGCCCTCTTCATGACCGTGAACCTGATCGTGGACCTGCTGCTGCCCCTGGTCGACCCCCGGGTCACCCTCGGATCCAGGAGGACCACCGCATGACCGCCGTCCTGACCCGCCGGCCCGGCCTCTCCCGGATCCGCGCCGCGGGCTCCCCCCTCCACCTGGTCTGCCTCGCGCTCGTCGCGCTGGTCGTCCTCGCCGCGCTCCTCGCGCCCTGGATCGTCCCCCACGACCCGAACGCCGTCGACCTCGGCAACGCCCTCGCCGCCCCCTCCGCCGCACACCCGCTCGGTGTCGACGCCGCCGGCCGCGACACCCTCTCCCGACTGCTGCTCGGCGCGCGGACCTCCCTGCTGGGACCGCTCGGGGTCGTCGTCTTCTCCACCCTCGCCGGCATCGCCATCGGCACCACCGCCGCCTGGCGCGGCGGCTGGCTCGACTCCGTCCTGTCCCGCGGCACCGAGCTGGTCTTCGCCTTCCCCGGCATGCTGCTCGCCATCCTGATCATCTCCATATACGGCGAAGGGCTGATCGCCCCGGTCATCGCCCTCGCCGTGGCCTACACGCCCTACGTCAGCCGCCTCACCCGGTCCCTCGTCCTCGCCGAACGGGAGCGCCCCTACGTCAGCGCCTACCGCGTCCAGGGCCATTCGGCGCTCCAGATCTGCCTGCGCCACATCCTGCCCAACATCGCCCCCGTCGTCCTCGCCCAGTCCACCATCAACTTCGGCTACGCCCTGATGGACCTCGCGGGACTGTCGTTCCTCGGACTCGGCATCCCCGCCCTCACCTCCGACTGGGGCCGCATGGTCTTCGACGGCCAGACCGCCATCCAGCACGGCTACCCGCTGTCCGCGATCCTGCCCTGCGCCTTCATCGTGCTGACCGTCGTCGCCTTCAACGTGGTCGGGGAACGCTGGGCCGACCGCGTCGCCAGGAGAGACAGATGAACACCCTCGACATCCAAGGGCTGCGGATCACCCTGCCCGGCACCGCCCGGCCCGTCCTCGACGGCGTCGACCTCACCGTCGCCGCCGGCGAGACCGTCGCCCTCGTCGGCGAGTCCGGCTCCGGCAAGAGCATCACCTCGCGCAGCGCGCTGCGCCTGCTGCCCCCGGGGGCCGTCGTCGAGGGGAGCGTCCGCGTCGCCGGCGAGGACGTGCTCACCATGAGCGCCGACCGCCTGCGCGCGGTGCGCGCCGGCGCGGTCGCCATGGTCTTCCAGGACCCCCGGGCCGCCGTCAACCCCCTGCGCCGCATCGGGGACTTCCTCACCGAGAGCGTCACGCTCACCGGCGTGATGAACCGTACGGACGCCGCCGCGCGGGCCGTCGAACTCCTCGGCGCGGTCGGCCTGGACGCGTCCGTCGTGGACAGGTACCCCGGCCAGGTCTCCGGCGGCATGCTGCAACGCGTCGTGATCGCCGCCGCCCTCATGGGAGACCCGGCGCTCCTGCTCGCCGACGAACCCACCACGGCCCTCGACGTCACCAGCCAGGCCGAGGTCATCGCCCTGCTGGCCGGACTGCGCGCCCGCTTCGGCACCGGCCTGCTGTTCGTCACCCACGACCTCGACCTCGCCGCCGCCATCAGCGACCGCGTCTACGTCATGTACGCCGGACGGATCGCCGAGAGCGGCCCCGCCGAGCGCCTCTTCGCCCGCCCGAGGCACCCGTACACGGCCGCGCTCCTCGCCTCCACGCCCCGCATGGACGGCCCGCGCGGCCGGCTCACCGCCATCGAGGGACAGCCACCGGACCTGCGCCAGGAGCTGCACGGCTGCGCCTTCGCCGCCCGCTGCCCGCTCGCCACGGAGGTCTGCGACCAGCGCGTGCCGCCCCCGGTGGCCGCCCCCGGCGCGCCCGGACACCTGGCCGCCTGCCACCACGGAGACCGGCTCGAAGGGAGCACCGTCGATGCCCGTTGACGCACTGCAGGTCAAGGGCCTGCACCGGTCCTACGGATCCGTACGCGCCGTGGACGACGTGTCCTTCACGCTGCCCGAGGGGGGATCCCTCGGGATCGTGGGGGAGTCCGGCTCCGGCAAGACCACCACCGCCCGGATCGTCGTCGGTCTCGAACGGGCCGACGAGGGCGAGGTGCTGGTCGGCGGCCTGCCCCGCACCGGCCGCACCCGGGGCCGGGCGGCGCGACTGGCCCGGGCCCGTCAGGTCCAGATGGTCTTCCAGGACCCCTACCTCTCCCTCGACCCGCGCACGGGCGTCGAGGCCGCGCTGCGCGAGACCCTGCGCCTGCACTTCCCGGACCGCGACCACACGAAGCGGGTCCGCGAGCTGCTCGACCAGGTGGGCCTCGGCACCCGGGCCGCCGACGCGCTGCCCCGACAGCTGTCGGGCGGCCAGCGCCAGCGGGTGGCCATCGCCCGGGCCCTCGCCGTCGAACCGGCCGTCCTCGTCCTCGACGAGGCGGTCGCCGCGCTCGACGTGTCCGTCCAGGCGCAGATCCTCAACCTGCTCGCCGACATCCGGGAACAGACCGGGATCGGCTACCTCTTCATCACCCACGACCTCGGGGTCGTCCGGTGCGTGACCGACGAGATCGTCGTGATGCGCCACGGCCGCATCGTCGAGGCGGGGCCCACGGCCGAGGTGCTCGCCGCTCCCCGGCACGCCTACACCCGGCTGCTGCTGGACTCGGTGCCCCGTCCGGGCTGGGACCCGGAGGCCATCGCGGCGCACCGCAGGGCGCTGTAGGGCGGGCCCGGGCGGGGCCCGGCGAGGGCGGGGCGGGCGCCGGGGCGGGCTCAGGCCCCGGCGGCGAGCGTACGGATCAACGTGCGCAGGACGGGGCCCGGGTCGACCTCGGCGCCCAGGGACTCCACGGCGGCCAGGCCGTCCACGGCGGCGGCCACGGCCTCCCCCAACGGGCGGGGGTCGAGGTCCCCGCCCCGCTCCTCGGCCAGGACCCCGAACAGCGCGACGAAGCAGGCGCGCCAGCGCCGGTACTCCGCCTCCAGGCACTCCCGGACCCGGGGGTCGTTCAGGGCGTGCCAGTGCAACGCGGAGTGGAGGTGGGAGAGTTCCACGCCCTCGGAACGGGACAGCAGCCCGACGACCCGTTCCGCCCGCTCCTCGAACGACCCCGGCCCCGTCACGGCCTCCTCCAGGGGGAGGACCCACTCGGGGCGGATGTCCGCGATGACGGCCAGGACGAGATCGGTCCGGTCCTGGAAGTGGTAGTGGCACATCCCGTGCGAAACGCCGCACAGCGCGGCCACGTTGCGGGTGGTGAAGCGTTCGCTCATCCCGCCCGCGAGGAGGGTCCGCGCGGCGGCGATGAGTCGCGCCCGGGTCTGTTCGCCCTTCGTGGTGGCTGCCATGGCGTCACCCTAACGAGCCCGACCGGCTTCACCTGCGGCTTTCCCCGATCTTCCGGAAAGACCCCGTCCAAACTATTGACCGAGCGCTTGGTCAGTTTTAGCTTTCCGGCCAACCCCGTTGCCAGAGCGGGGAGTTGACCATCGGAGGAACCCCTCATGAACGATCACGTGGTGAACCGGACGGCCGCGGGCCCCGCGGGCGGGGGCATGGGCAGGCGCCGCTTCCTGACGGCCGCGGGACTCACCGCCGCCGCGGCGCTGGCGGCGACCGAAGGACGGGCCCGGGCCGCCTCCGCCCTCCGTCCGACGGCCGCCGGGGCGTTCCGCGTCCCGATCGAGGACGTCCGCCACACCCGCACCTGGATGGCCTGGCCGGACAGTTCCTCCATCTGGGGCGGCAAACTGGCCGGCGTCCAGTCGGACATCGCGCTCATCGCCCGCACCATCGCCAAGTACGAGCCGGTCTACCTGTGCGCCAACCCCGCGAGCGCGGCCAAGGCCCGCTCCCAGTGCGGCTCCACCGTCACCGTCCTCACCACCATCCCCGTCGACGACTGCTGGATGCGCGACAGCGGGCCGGTCTTCCGCACCGACGGAACCGGTCGTCTCGACGCCGTCGGCCTGAACTTCAACGGCTGGGGCAACAAGCAGACCCACGCGCGGGACGCCCTGGTCGCCGGCCGGATCGCCTCCCACGTCGGGGTGCCGTTCACCTCGGCCGGTCTCGTCGGGGAGGGCGGGGCCATCGAACAGGACGGCGCCGGCACCCTGATGGCCACCCGCAGCAGCCTGGTGAACCGCAACCGCAACCCCAACCGGTCACAGGCCCAGATCGAGGCGGCCATGCTCGCCGCCTACGGCGCCACCAAGGTCATCTGGTTCGACGGCGTGGTCGGCCAGGACATCACCGACGACCACGTCGACGCGACCTCCCGCTTCCTCGCCCCCGGCCGGGCCACCGTCCAGATGCCCCTGGCGAGCGACAACGACGTCTACGCCAAGGACGCCCGGCAGCAGTACCAGATCCTGTCCGCGGCCACCTCCGCCGGCGGCGCGCGCATGAGCGTCGATCGGATCCAGGGCCCCGACTACTACAAGATCCGCTCGTCCAACCCCGACTTCCTCGCCTCCTACGCCAACTACTACGTCTGCAACGGGGCCGTCATCAGCGCGCACTTCGGCGACACCCGCGCCGACACGGAGGCCAGGGCCACCCTGGCCCGCCTCTACCCCGGCCGCGTCGTCGAGCAGCTGAACATCGACCGGCTCGGCACGGGCGGCGGCGGCATCCACTGCGTCACCCAGCAGCAGCCCGTGCCGTAACGGCCCGCCCCCAAGGGCGCGCCCGCCCCCAAGGGCGCGCCCGCTCCCGACGGCGCGCCCGCGAGGGCCCGTCCCGCATCGCGGCGGCCGCCCGGCACGATCCCTCCGCGCCGGGCGGCCGTTCCCGCGCCTCCGCGTCAGGTGGTGGGGGGCTTGGTCAGGGCGGCGTAACCGTGCTCGTGGAGGCGGGCCGCGGAGATCGGCACGTAGGCCGGGTCCGCCGCGATGCCGAGGCCCTCCACCATCCGGTTCATGAAGTTGAACAGGGCCGCGACCAGCACCGCGTCGTGCAGGGCGTGGTCGTCCCAGCCCGCCGCGCGGACGGCCTCGGCGTCCTTCTCCGTCAGCGCGGCCGGGGTGCGGGTCAACACGGAGAGGTAGCGCAGCACCGGCTTGAGCCGCTCCTCGACGGGGGAGCCGTCGAGGTCCTCCAGGGCCGCGGCGAGGAGGCCCTCCGGTACGCCGAAGGCCTCGGCGGTCGCGGTGTGGATGCCGTGGCAGTAGGCGCAGTCGTTCAGCCCCGACACGTAGGCCGCCATGAGCTCGCGCTCGGCGACGGTGAACGGGGACGGGCCGCGCAGCAGGCGCTCGTGGAGTTCGAGCAGCGGGCCCGAGGTCTCCGGGAAGCTCCGGAACACGTCGAGGAGCGTCGCGCCGGCGGGCCGGGAGTTCAGATAGGACATCGCGGTGTCAGATCCCTGAGGTGAGGGGGCTTCGGTCGTACCGGTCGATCTCGTCCTGACGCAGCCGGCAGGCCGCCAGGTGCGCCAGCGTGGCGGGGCCCACGTCGCCGAGGTCGCAGTAGGTCAGCAGGCGCATGGCCTGGTCCCAGGCCCGGCGCAGCGACACCGGGGCGGGCGGCTGCGCTCCCGCGGCCTCGATGGCCCCGCGGGCCGAGCGCCAGCGGTGCAGGCCCGCCTCGACGAGGGCGTCGAAGCCGAGGGCGGCCGTCACCCCGTGCCGGACGCGGTCCACGGCCAGGGCCACCTGCGCCGGATCGTCGGCGAGGGCCGCCATGCCGAGCCCGGCCAGCAGACGGTCCGCGTCCAGCCCCATCAGCATCACGCCGATCTCGGTGAACGCGGGCTCGTCGATCGGGGTGAAGGAGAACCGCGGGTCGTACGCGTCGAGTTCGAGGGCGGCCTCGTACAGGGGGTCAGACACGGGCGATCTCCCTGTCCTCGACGCCCCCGACGGGACGGGCCTCGAAGGTCCCCTCCAGGCGGGCGGCGATCGCGCCGGCCACCCGCGCGGTGGCCACCCGGTGGCCGTCGATGTTGCGCGCGGCGGGGCCCAGCACCATGCAGGCCGCCGCGCCGACGGCGAACACCCGGGGCGCGTTCCGGTAGGCGAGGGTCCGCTCGTCGAGGTCGGGCCAGCCGTCACGGGCCCCGACGACCTCCGCGGGCAGCAACCCCTCGCCGTTGGAGACGGAGGTGCCCAGCGCCAGGACCACGTGATCGCCGACGACCCGCTCGCCGTCCTCCAGCACGACGGCGCGGCTGCCGGCCCGCCCGGGGGCCACGGCGGTCACGGCGCGGCCCCGGTGCACGGTGAGCCGTCCCTCCGCCTCGGCGCGCTCCAACAGCGGCCGGAACTCGAACATGACCGACGCCCGACGGTGCCCGCCCATCAGAGCCAGCCGGTCCTGCCAGTCCGTCCCGTCGAAACGGGCCCGGCCCTCGGCGCGGAAGAAGGAGGCGTTGACGTCCGCGCACTGGTAGCGCTCCTCGGCCGCGCGCACCACCCAGTGCACCTCCTTGCCCTCGCCCAGGGCGTTGGCGACCAGGTGCGCCGCGCTCAGACCGGCGCCGACGACGACCACGCGCCGGGCGTCGGAGGGCACCGGCCGGTCCCAGTGGCTCACCCCGGGGGGCGTGCCCGCGCCGTCCCACCAGTCGGCGGGCGCCTCGCGGCGCTCCTCGCCGAGGCACAGGACGACGTACGGGGCGTGCAGCGCGAACCCGTCGCCGAGGACGGTGACCCCGTCGTCCGCCGGACGGACCTCGCCGACGTCGGCCTTCCAGGTCCGCTCCTCCACGTGGTGGAGGGTGGCGACGTGCCGGCAGTAGGCCTCGAAGACGTCGACGGGCACGACGGAGCGGTGCCCGGACTGGGCCATGCGTATCTCGCGGCGCTCGACGGGGGTGAGCAGCGACCAGTGCAGGCGCGCGAAGTCGAGCAGCTCGCAGTCGCGGTAGCCCTCGACCCCGGGGTGGTGCTCGTAGGGGGAGCGCAGCACGCGCTGGCGGAGGGTGTCGACGCGGTCGAAGAACCGGCCGCAGGGCCGCCCGTCGCGGTCGAGGAGGGCCACGTCGCGCACGCCGAGGTGCCACAGGGCGGAGGCCATCGCGAGTCCGGCGGGGCCGGCCCCGACGATGGCCACGTCCACCCCGGTGGGCGGCGGGGCGGACGGCGGGCCGGCCGTGGGCGAGGGCGGCCAGTGGCGGCCCCGGGGCGAGTCCAGCAGGTGCGGCGGCGGAACGAAGGTGATCACCCGATGACCGTCACCGGGACGATGACCTCGATGACCGGGCGCTGCGGCAGGCCCTCGGCGACCAACCGCTCGACGGTCTTCGCGGTGACCTCGGGGCTGTCCGTCGCGATCGGGCTGTACCGCGAGTAGGCGTAGGTGGGCTTCCGGCCGGTGGTCTCCAGCGAGTACATCTTCACCACGGCCTCGCCGGGGCGCACCTCGCCGCCGAAGAAGGTCAGGCGGCGCTGGTCGGGGGTGATGAAGGACTTGGAGAACTGTCGTGACATCACGAGGGTCTCGGCGTCGTTGACGAAGACGGAGTCCTCGTCGGTGGCGGCCTGCATGGCCACCCACGTGCGGTCCGTCAGGTTGGTCTCGGACTTGATGATCTGCCAGCGCCCCGGTTCGGGGAGGTTGACGCAGACCGAGACGTCGTGGTCGACGGTGTCGATGGCGCCGGAGATCATCAGGACCCGGCGGCGAATGTCCGCGACACCCGCCATTTGAATGTCGCGGGCCCGGACCCGCGATGAGACGTCTATTCCGGAAACATCCAGAGGCGGCATCGGAAATCCCCCCGAGTTCATGAAAGAGAAAGCCCAGGTATCACGAGCGCAGCCGACATTTCCACAGGTCATGGACCCTGTCAAGGACACTTGAACGACTCAACCACGTTGGTGCGGGCCGGTGTTGAACGTCACCCACCGGCCCGCCGGGGAACCGATTCAGGCCAATCGGCCGGTTTCCGCATCGAGGCCGGGAGCCTCCCCGACCGGACCCACATGAGCGATGTCGAACGTGTCGAGATCGCGGACGCGGACCTTCAGGACGAGCCCCTCCCTGACGCGCACGAAAAGATCCAGCGGTTCGACGGGATCGTCGTACGTCTCGTACGACCGGAACACCGATCGGTCGGCGACGGCGAACAGCGCCTTGTGCACGGCGTTCCGCTCGATCTGGCCCGCCCTGTCGGACCACCGCTCCAGCCGCTCCCAACCCGCTCCCAGTCGTAGCGTGCCGCCGCGCCGCTCCCCGGTCCGCTCCCCGGTCCGGTCCGCGGGCCGGTCGGGCTCCGGGCGTACGGGGGCCTGCCCGTCGGGAGCCGGACGACCCGGCCCGGGACGATCCGGCCCGGGACGAGCCGGCCCGGGACGATCCGGCCCCGGACGGCCGAGGGCCGGTTCGCCGCCGGCCGCGCCCCCGCGCGCCCGGTCGCCGAGGTCCGGGCCGGCGCCCGACGGGCGTCCCAGCAGCTCGCCGGCGGCGAGGAGCCCCCGCCGGACGGCGGGCGTCGGACGCCGCGGCAACACCGCGCGCAGCAGCCGCTCCGCCGTCCAGCCGTCCCCGTCGCGGAGGTAGCCGAGGGCCTGCCGGTACAGGAAGTCGACCTCCTCCCCGTCCAGCCTGCCGGACGAGGACGCCAGGTCCTCGATCCGCCGCTCCCGCGCGCTCGCCCTCGGGGCCAGCGGCGCCGGACCGTCGGAGGACCGCGCCCGGCAGCGGACCGTGACCAGGCCCCCCGACACGTCGGCCAGCGTCGAGAAGAACAACCGGCTCCCGTCGTCGAGGAGTTCCACGTCGATCACGTCGACCCGACACGGGCCGACCTGGTCGATCCAGGCCCGACCGACCGCGCCCAGCGCGCGGACCACCCACTCGGAGTGCGAGGGCCCTCCCGGACCGGCCCGGCTCCCCTCCGCCCTCTCCCCGTCCGCGGCGCACGCCGGATCGTCGGGCGCGACCAACCTCAGCCCGACCCGGGCCGGCATCGGCCACGCCTCCGTGACACCGGTGCCTATCAGCGCCCGCACCGGTGAGAAACAGACCACTCCGTTCTGTGCCCGCACAGCGAATGTACGCATCCCCAACTCCGGTATTCCGTCGGCCGGACCGTGCCTCCGCGCGGCCCGGTACTTAGGAAAGTAGCCACGTCTCCGGGGTGCGACATCTTCCAGATTGCTCTCGTACCTGCGCTGTTCAGGGACTCCCGCGCACATCGGCAAGTCACCCCTTGCCAAAACGGGGGCCGGCGTGCGCGCCTTCGGCCGGCTTCGCCGCCCACCGCCGCGAAGGACCGCGGGCGTGTTCAAGCGGATGTTCAAGCGGATGTTCAAGCGGGCGCTCGGGGCGGACCTATCGGCCGCCGCTCGGGGCGAGGAGGACGAAGTCGGCGTTCGCGGGGTCGAGGCAGACGGCGAGGCGTCCCACGCCCTCGGCGTCCTCGGGGCCCATCTGCACGGAGCCGCCGTTCTCCCGGACCTTCGCGACCGCCGCGTCGCAGTCGGCGACGGCGAAGACGGGGTGCCAGTAGGGGCGCCCGCCCGTGAGGTCGAGCTGCTCCGCCGGCAGCTGCATGAGCCCCCCGTGCATGCGCTCGTCGGGAAGCCCCTCGGGAGTGATGAGGGTGTACGTGCCCCCGCCCTCGCCGCCGCCGGGCATCGGCATGTCGCCGAACCGCCAGCCGAGGACGCCGCCGTAGAACTCCTTCGCCGCGGCGGCGTCGGTCGTGTACAGCTCGGTCCAGCACAGCGAGCCCGGCTCGTCCACCAGCTCGACGCCCCGGTCCGTACCGGGCTGCCAGACGGCGAACTGGCCGCCGAGGGGGTCGCTGTACTGGGCCATCCGACCCCACTCGTCGAGATCGCGCGGAGCCACCCGGACGGTGCCGCCCGCGCGTTCCACCGCCCGCGTGGTGGCGTCCGCGTCGGTGACGCTGTGGTAGATCATCCAGGCCGGGCGGGCGCCCTCCTCGGTGAGCTTCCCGAGCCCGGCGACGATCTTCCCGTCCCTGCGGAACATCCCGCCCTCCACGTCCTCCTCCTCGACGGGCATGGCCTCGTACTCCCACCCGAGGACGGCGCCGTAGAAGGCCGCGGCGGCCGGCACGTCGGGGGCTCCGAGGTCGAGCCAACAGGGGGAACCGGGGACGAAGTCGGTGGTGATCATGGCGATGGCCTTTCACGGGTCCTGTACGCCCCCAGCCTGGCACCGGAATCCGACCGACGCCCGTCGGGAGGGGAGGAGGGAGGGGGCGTCCTCACTCGCCGCTCCAGATCCTTTCGTACGCCTCCCGGTAGCCCGGCGGGTTCCAGGAGTCGGCCCCGCCGCTGTTCCCGGACGTCACCACGTGCACGGGGGCGACGTAGCCGCTGGCCGGCCGGCCGGCGAAGGCGCGGTTGAACTCGTCGACGATCTGCCACCCCTGCTGGTCCAGGGGTTCGGGGACGGTGGCGGCCTGGAACTGCCGGCTGTCGATCCGCCGGAAGGCCGAGGGGTCCCCGTCGCCCGCCCCGATGTTCAGCGGCGGGCCCCCGCCCGGGCGTCCGGCGGCCCGCAACGCGGGGGCGGCGTCGGCGAAGTAGAGGTCGTTGATCGCGACGGAGTGGGTCCAACGGTCCCGGAAGCGGGACAGCAGGGACGACACCTGCTGGGGGGTGCGCTGACTGGCGTCCGGGATGGGGATGTTCGCCGTCGCCAGCAGGCGCACTCCCGGGCAGTCGTCGAGCCGCCGCTTGATCAGCTCGGACTTGTTGCGGGCGAAGGGGATCGAGTCGTCGGTGAAGACGACCACCCCGGCCCGGCCGTCGGAGCCGGCGATCACCCAGTCCGCGCTGATGCCCGCGACCTCCTCCACCCTCGTGGTGACGTTCGTGAACAGCGGGGGACTGGTGCTCGGGCCGGGGGAGGCGACCGCGTGCCAGCCGATCAGCGGGACCTTGGCGGCGGCGGCCCGCGCCGTCTGCTGCGCGGTGATCCGCGGGTCGAAGCCGCCGATCACGATGCCCGACGGCTTCAGGGTGACGGCCTGGCTGAGCGCGGCCTGGATACCCGCGGGCGTGCCGTCCCCGTCGATCACCCGGACCCGCCAGCCGATGGCCGCCGCGGCCTCCTGGACGCCCTTGGCCACGGCGGCGACACCGGGGTTGGTCATGGTCTGCGCGACGTAGACGAGGTCCTTGCCGGGAACGGCGCGCGGGCCCGTCGTGGGACCGCTCCAGGCCGTGTCGGTGCGTTCGGCCCGCCCGACCGCCTCCCTCGCCTTCGCCACCACGGCCGGGCACCCGCCGGCCGAGGCCTCCGGGGAGCGCCCCTCCGACGCCGGGGACCGCGACGGGCCGCCGGCGCAACCCGCGACGAGGGCGGCGGCGGCCGCGAGGGCCGCGACCGCGAGGAGGTTCGGGCGGTACGGGTACACGGTGCTCCTGACCGGGGTGCGCGGGGACCGGGGGCGACGGGGACGGCTACGGGGACGGCGCGACGGGGGACGGCGACGGGGACGGCGGACGGCGACGGGGGACGGCGACGGCGAGCGGGACGGTCAGGGGGCGCCCCCGTCCGTCCGCGCCGGCTCGGGCGGCGGGCGGTCCGGCGGCGGGCGGTCCGCGGGCGGGCGGTGCCCCTCCGCCGCGGCCCGTGTCCGCAGGCGCCGGCGGGCGGCCCAGCCGGCCAGACCGACCGCCAGCAGCAGCGTGCCGCCGTTGAACAGGGGAGTGGCCCAGAACTGGGCGCCGAGCTGGCCGATCCCGGCGAGCCCGATGGCGAGCACGCCGACGGCCACCAGCGTCCCCACCGCGTTGGCGCGGCCGGGCCTGATCGTCGTCGAGCCGAGCAGCGCGCCGACGAACGCGGGCAGCAGGTAGTCGAGGCCGACGCTCGGGTTGCCGATCTGCTGCTGCGCGGCGAGCAGGACCCCGGCGAGCCCCACGACCGTGCCCGAGCCGGCGAAGGCGTAGACGGAGTACCGGTGGGTGGGGATGCCGATCACCGCGGCGGTACGGGGGTTGGAGCCGATGACGTACAGGTACCGTCCGAGCGGCAGCCGCTCCAACACGACCCACAGGGCGCCGGCGACGGCCAGGACGTACCAGGCGGGCAGCGGAAGCCCGAGGAAGCGGGCGTCGTAGAGGCCGGTGAAGGCGGGGGGCAGGCCGTCGGGGCCGGGCACGATCCGGCCGCCGTCGGTGAGCCATCCGGTGACGGCGTACATGATGCTGCCCGTGCCGAGGGTGGCGATGAGGGAGTCGATCCGGGCGAACTCGACGATGACGCCGTTCAGGGCCCCGACCAGCGTCCCCCCGAGGACGACCGCGAGGCAGGCCAGTGGCCAGGGCGTCCCCTCCTCGACGATCAGGTGCATCACCACGACGTGGGCGAGCCCCAGCCCGTAGCCGATCGACAGGTCGAACTTGCCGGTGGCGATCGGGAGGGTCGCGCCGAGCGCGAGGAGGGCGGGGATCGACTGGTTGGAGAGGATCGAGGTGACGTTGTCCCGGGTCGGGAAGGTGTCCGGAAGGACGAGGGAGAAGACGAGGAAGAGCAGGACGGCCAGGGCCGGCAGGCCGTAGCTCCCGATGAGGTGCCCGCGCGAGGGCCGGCGGGTCACGGGGCCGTCGCGCTTCCGGTGACGGCGGGCATGGCGGAGGCGGCCCGGGTGAGCTCGGCGGGCGTCAGGTCGGCCCCCGCCGGTTCGGCGGTCACCGCTCCGCGCACGAAGACCAGGGCCCGCCCGCACAGGTCGGCGACCTCCTCGAAGTCGGTCGACACGAGCAGGATCGCCAGGCCCTCCGCGGCCGCCTCGTCCAGCAGCCGGTGGATCGCCGCCTTCGCGCCGACGTCCACGCTCGCCGTGGGCTCCTCCAGGACCAGCACCCGCAGCCGGCCGCGCAGCCACCGGCCGAGGACCACCTTCTGCTGGTTGCCGCCGGAGAGGGTGGCGATGGGCACCTCGCTGTCGCGCGGGCGCACCGAGAACCGTTCGACGAGGCCCGCGGCCTCGCGCCGCTCGCGCCGCGGCAGCAGCGGCCGCCAGGCCGGCACCCCGGCCGCCCGGGGATTGGCCAGGAAGTTCTCCCGGACCGTCAGATCAAGGGCGCAGCCCTCCTCCTGCCGGTTGGCGGCGACGAACCCGACCCCCCGGCCGAGGGCGGCGGCCACGGTGCGCGGGCGGTACGGGCGGCCGTCGAGCAGCGCCCGTCCGCCGAGCAGGGGCAGCGCGCCGGCCAGGGCGCGGCCCAGGTGCATGTGGCCGGCGCCGGTCAGCCCCACCATGCCGAGGATCTCCCCGGCGCGCAGCTCCAGGCTCACCGGCCCGGTGCGCTCGGTGGTCACGGATTCCAGGCGCAGGACGGTCGGCCGGCGGGCGGCCCGGACGCCGACGGCTCCGGCGGAGGCCGCGGTGGCGGTCGCGGGCGCGGACGCGGGCGCGCGGCGCACCGGTGCGCCGCCGGTGATGTCGCGGATCAGGTGGTCGGGACCGTATCCGGCGAGCGGCCCCCGGCTGACCAGGCGGCCGTCGCGCAGGACGGCGAAGGCGTCGGCCACCCGGTAGACCTCGTCGAGGCGGTGGCTGACGTAGAGGATGCCGTGGCCCCGGTCGCGCAGCGCGTGCAGGACCTCGAAGAGCCGGGCGCAGTCGGCGGCGGGGAGCGTGGCCGTCGGCTCGTCGAGGACGAGGAGCTCGGCCCGTCGGGCCAGGGCCCGGGCGATGGCGACCAGGGAACGCTCGGCGGGTGCGAGGTCCGCGATCCGGGCGTCGGCGTCCAGGTGCCCGGCGAGGGTGTCGAGGGCCTCGGCGCAGCGCGCCCGGGCGCGCCTCCAGGAGATCAGGCCGTGGCGCCGCGGGTAGCCGGTCACCAGCGCGATGTTCTCGGCCACCGTCATCCACTCGACGAGTCCGAGGTCCTGGTGGATGAAGGCCGTGCGCGCGGACGCGGCCTGCGACCCGATCGGGTGCCCGGCCACCGTCACCTCGCCCTCGTCGGCCCGGAGCACCCCGGCGAGCACCCTGACGATCGTGGACTTCCCCGCGCCGTTGGGTCCCAGGAGGGCGAGGACGCTGCCGCGGTGCAGGTCGAGGCTGACGGAGTCCAGCGCCACGGTGCCGCCGAACCGTTTGCCCAGACCCCGTATCCGCACGAGGGGCTCCCCTGCGAGGGGCCGGGGCGGGCGGTCCGTCGGGGTGTCGGGGGTGCCATGGGGATCGTGCACGGACGTCTCCGGGGCCGGCCTCGGGTCTGACCCACGGGAGGTGGGTCAGGAGGATGCTACGTGCAGGTGTGCGGCATTTCATGGCATCCGGCCGGTTACGCCGCGTTCACGGCGCATTCGGCCCAGATGACCTTTCCCCGTGGGGTGTAGCGGGTGCCCCACGCCTGGGCGAGTTGCGCGACGAGGAACAGGCCGCGCCCGCCCTCGTCCGTGTTGGCGGCCCGCCTCAGGTGCGGGGCGGTGCTGCTGCCGTCGGAGACCTCGCAGATCAGCGCGTGGTCGTGGGAGCGGTCGTGGATCAGGCGGACCTGGATCGGCTCGCTGCCGTAGCGCAGCGCGTTGGTGACCAGTTCGCTCAGCAGCAGTTCCACCGCGAAGGAGAGCTCCTCCAGTCCCCAGTCGACCAGCCGTCGGGCGGCGGCGTTGCGGACGTCGGAGACCCGGGCGGGATCGGCGGGCAGGTCCCAGGTCGCGATCCGGTCGGCCGGCAGGGTGTGCGTGCGGGCGACGAGCAGGGCGATGTCGTCGCCGGGGTGTTCGGGCGCCATGGCCTCCATGACGGCCTGACAGGTGTCCTCGGGGCTGCGGTCCCGGTGGGCCAGGGCCCGGCTCAGCCGGTCGAGGGCGACGTCGATGTCGACGGGGCGGTGGCGGTCCTCGACGAGGCCGTCGGTGTAGAGGACCAGCGTGCTGTCCTCGGGCAGCTCGATCTCGGCCGTCTCGAAGGGCAGGCCGCCCAGGCCGAGCGGTGGCCCGGCGGGCAGGTCGGGGAAGGTCACTCTGCCGTCGGGGCGCACCAGTGCCGGGGGGAGGTGGCCGGCCCGGGCCATGGCGGCGCGGCGCGAGGTGGGGTCGTAGACGACGTACAGGCAGGTGGCGCCGACGATCCCGGTGCTGCCCGTCGCGCTGCCGTCGCCCTCCTCGCGGTCCAGGCGCACCAGGAGGTTGTCGAGGTGGGTGAGGAGCTCGTCGGGGGCCATCTCCAGCTCGGCGAAGTTGCGGGCGGCGGTGCGCAGTCGGCCCATGGTGGCGGCGGCGTGCAGGCCGTGGCCGACGACGTCGCCGACGAGGAGGGCGACGCGGGTACCGGACAGGGGGATGACGTCGAACCAGTCGCCGCCCACGCCGGATTCGGCGGGCAGGTAGCGGTGGGCGACCTCGACGGCGCCCTGTTCGGGCAGCCCGCGCGGCAGCAGGCTGCGCTGCAGGGCCAGCGCGAGGGTGTGTTCGCGGGTGTAGCGGCGGGCGTTGTCGACGCACAGGGCGGCGCGGGCGCCGAGTTCCTGGGCCAGGCGCAGGTCGTCGTCGCCGAAGGGGGCCGGGTCCCGCGAGCGGTAGAAGGCCGCGATGCCCAGCAGGACCCCGCGGGCCAGGAGGGGGACGACGATCAGCGAGTGCACCCCGTACTCCAGCAGCCGGCGGGCGCGCTCGGGGTTCTGGGCGACGAAGCCGGCCGCGGCGCCCAGTTCGGGTTCCAGGATCGGGTGCCCGCCCGCCAGACACCGCATGTGGGGGGTCCCGGGCAGCAGCTCCACGCGCTCGCCGGCCGGGTAGAACGGGCAGTCGTCGCGGATGCCGTGCACCACGACGCGGTGCAGGTCGGTGCCGGGGTCGGTGGACTCGTCGCCGCGCAGCACCGCCTCGGGCAGGTCGATGGTGACGTAGTCCGCGAGGCTCGGGACGGCCGTCTCGGCGAGCTCCCGGGCGGTGCGTCCCACGTCCAGGGTGGTGCCGATGCGGGTGCTGGCCTCGGCGAGCAGCTCCAGGCGGCGCCTCGCCGCGATGGCGTACTTGCCGACCTCGGGCTCGCCCACCAGCACCAGGCCGCGGACCGGGCCGCGGCCGTGCCCCGCGGGACCGGGGGCCGGCCCGACGGGGCGCGGTCCGGCGCGGGGGGCGACGGAGAGGTGGTGGACCGGTGGGGAGTCCCCGCCGAGAACGGCCTCGACGACCATGCCCTCCACCCCGGAGGCGCTCGTGACCGGCCGGCTCAGCAGGGTGGCCCCCCTGCCGTGGGTGAGGGCCACCTCGACGGCGGCCCGGCGGGAGGAGGAGATCAGCTCGGTGGCCCTCTCCTTGAGGATCGTCCGGTCCTGCGGGTCCAGCTCGACGTTCTCGACGAGTCCGGCGTCGACGGGTTCGAGGCCGACCGGGTCGACGTCACCGCGCTCGGCTCCGGCGGCCCCGGGCGGCCAGGTCAGCTCGACGTGCCGGGCGGGTTCGACGGGGCGCCCGTTCCCGGCGCCCGCACCGGCCCGCCGCTCGGCGTCGAGGTACGCGCGCAACAGCCCGCGCTCGCGCGCCGAGCTCTGCTCCATCAGCCGCCGCTCGATCGACTCGGCGGCCCGGGAGACCAGGACGGCCAGGGAGGGGTCCTGGTAGGCGTGCGGGTACCCGAGGCAGAGCACGCCCACGATGTGCCCGCTGAGCTGGTCGCGGATGGGCACGGCGGAGCAGGCGCTCGCCTGGGAGCGTTCGGCGAAGTGCTCGGCGCCGTAGACCTGGATCAGGTGCCGCTCGGCCAACGCGAGACCGATGCCGTTGGTCCCCGCGACCCGTTCGGCGAAGACGAAGCCGGGCAGGCTCTGGATGGGGGGCAGGCTCCGGACCATGGAGGGTTCGCCGAAGCGGCGTTGTACGACCGTGCCGTCGGCGTCGGCGAGCGAGATGTTGACCAGGCCGCCCGAGAAGCGGGTCCGCAGCCGGTCGAGCACGGGCGAGGCCGCGCGCACGAGCCGGCTGTCCGGTTCGAAGTCGTCCCGGTACGGCAGCTCGGTCTGGTCCGGGGACAGGCCCAGCAGCCGGCAGCGCAGCCACGAGTTCAGGATCGGACCGCGTACGCCGCGCGCCCCGGCCTCGACGGTTTCGCCCACCAGGAAGCGCTCACGGGAGCGCGCGGGGCCGATTTCGTCTCCCGTGACCCCCATCTGCATCACTTCCCCTTGCCCGGCTGCCCCCGGCCCTCGGCCGTGGCGGGACGTTCGTTCGCTGTGGTCCGTGCCGCGTGACGTGCGTGCTCCGTGAGGTGAAGGCGAACAGTGCTTTTTGAGTATATTCCCGGTTATTTGTCGCTTCACAGGACGGCGACGGGATTGACCGGAGAGCCCGTCCCGCCGGGAACGTCGAGCGGGCTCACCACGATCATGAACTCGTGGCGTCCCGCCCCGGCGCAGGCGGCCGACAGCGCCTCCAGGTCCAGGTTGTCCAGCAGGGGCACCCCCATGGCGGCGATCGCCAGGGCGTGCACCGGGGAGTGCAGCCCCTCGACGGGGGAGGGGCGTACGTCGCTGTCCCCGTCGGCGCCGAGCAGGCAGATGCCCCGCTCGGCCAGCAGGGGCACCGCGTCCACGTGGAGGCCCGCGCTCGCCGCGTCGACGTCCCAGGGACCCCGCTCGCGCCGCCGCCGGAACCGGCCGGTGCGCAGCAGCACCGCGCACCCGTCGTCGATCCGGATCCCGAGGGCCCGCTCGGCGGCGACCACGTCACGGGCCCGCACGGCGTGCCCGGGCTCCAGCCAGTCCACGCCCAGGACCGCGGGCAGGTCCAGCAGCACGCCCTTGGCGACGAGGGGGCCGAGCGCCGCCACCGCGCCGAAACGGGCGCCCTCCGAACCGATCGCCTCGCGGGCCGGGTACCCCTCGTAGAGCCGCCCCCGGTAGGCGATGTGGGACAGCGCGTCCAGGTGGCTGACGGCCTTGCCGTGGTAGTCGACGGCCAGGAAGTCCTTGTGCGCGGTCGGCTCCGGGGGCTCCACGTCGCCCAGGTCGGACATGTGGTGCAGCGCGGGCCGGGCGTTGTCGGGGCCGGGACGGGTGTTCCAGGGCAGCCCCAGGGCCACCGGCGTACCGTCGCGGACCAGGGCCGCGGCCCGCCTGACGTGCTCCGCGGTGACCCGGTTCCAGGCCCCCCGATCGGCGGGGACCCAGCGGCCCCACGTACGGACCGAGGCGAAGAGGGCGTCGAACTCCCGCCGCGAGACCTCGGGGACCTCCGCGGGACCGCTGCTCGTCGACATGGGGGCTCCCGACTCGAAGGGGTGGCGGGGCGGGGCCGGCGCCCCGCTCCGCGCATCCCTACCCGCCCGCGGCCCGGGCCGGCCGCCCGTACCCGCCGATGGACCCATGAGTGGCGGCCGTACGCCCGTCAGGGGCAGGCTGTAGTCATGAGAGCGCCCCCGCGCTCGCCCCCGGGACCGGGAGCCGGCGGCCACCACCAGGCCCTCTACGCGCTCGCGGAGTGCCTGCCCTTCGCGCTCGCCCTGCTGGTGCTCCTCGTGGAACTCACCCCGGCGCACTTCGTCTACACGGGCCCCCTCCTCGTGGCCACCCCCGCGCTCGCGGCCGTCACGATGGGCCCCCGGGGCACCCTCGCCGCGACGGCCCTCGCCGTGGCCGTCAGCGTGGTCACCGCCACCCACAACCGGGCCTGGGGCGGCCAGCAGGTCTACACGAACCTCTTCGCGCTGACCCTGGTGTCGGTGGCGAGCGTCATGACCAGCCGCGCCGTGCGCACGCGCCACGACAACGAGCTCAACCAGGTCCGCCGGATCGCCGCCGCCGCCCAGGACGTCCTCCTGCGCCCCGTCGCCGCCCGGCTGGGTCCCGTACGGGCGGCCAGCATGTACCTGGCGGCCGAGACGGGCGCCCAGATCGGCGGGGACCTCTACGAGGCCGTCCAGACCCGCTACGGGGTCCGGATGATCATCGGTGACGTCCGCGGCAAGGGGCTGCCCGCCGTACGGGCCGCGGCGGTCGTCCTCGGCGCGTTCCGCGAGGCCGTGCACTACGAGGACGACCTGGTGGAGGTCGTCAACCACTGCGGAGCGGCCCTGAGGCGGGACGCCGCCGTCCCCGGCGCGGGCCTGGCCGACGGGGACGTCCTCCTGGAGGGGTTCGTCACCGTGCTCGTGGCCCAGATCCCGCCGACCCCCGACGTCGAGGTCGTCAACCGGGGCCACCCGCCGCCGCTCCTGCTGCGCGACGGGACGGTCCGGCCCCTGGAGCCGGGCACCCCCCTGCCACCGCTCGGTCTGGAGGAGTTCATGACCGGCCCCGCCGGGCGGACCGACCGCTACCCGTTCGGGGTGGGGGACCGGCTGCTGCTGCACACCGACGGGGTCATCGAGGCCCGCGACGAGGACGACGCCTTCTTCGACCTGCCGCGGGCCATGGAGGCGATGCGCGGCCACAGCCGCAAGGCCTTCCTGGAGGGGCTGAGGCAGGCCCTGACGCGGCACACCCGGGGCCGGCTGGCGGACGACGTGGCGGTCATCCTCGTCGACCGCGTCGAGGACGACCACCCCCACCCGCCCGGGACCCCCACCGACCTCCCGGACCCGTACGCGTGACGGCGCCCGCGCCCCCTCAGGAGCACAGGACGTCCACCAGGGCCGCCAGCGCCCGGTTGTCCAGCGGGGTGCGGTGGGCGAGCTTGTTGCGGGAACTCCACAGGGTGCGCAGCCGGTCGGCCTCGGGTCGGGTGAGCCGTACGTGACCCTGGAGGTGCGCGCTCCACATCGCGCCGAGCTCCATGTCGGCGGACCGGCCGTAGAGCGCGACGAGTTCGGCCCCGCGAAGGCGCGACCGGACCACGATCACGTGGGTGAACCGCTCGCGGGCGGTGTCGAGCAGGGGCAACAGGGCGTGGTTCTGGGCCAGCCAGATGCCGGTGCGCACACCGTCCGCACCGTCCTCGTGCCCGGCCGGGGCGTCCGGGCGGCGGCGCAGGCGGCCGTCCCACCGGTCGAGCGCGCCCAGGTTCCACGCGGGGCGCAGGGCGGCGTTCGGATGGAGGGCGGCGGCGGTGGGCTCCGCCTCGCGCGGGCCGGGCACGGGGGCCGCCGTCCCGGACGCCGGGGCGGCCGGCGCCACGAGCCGGCGCAACCGCTCCGGGAGGCCGTCCGGGAGCCCGTCCCACTCGACCGCCAGCCGCTCCGCCAGATCGAGGAAGGGCCCGCACACCTCGACGACGGTGGCCTGGGCCACCGCTTCGAGGAGCTGGTGGCGGGCGGCCGGACCGGGCGGGCGGGGCCGGGACATGGCCACCACCGTCGCGGTGTCCAGCCGGCCGAGGGCGCCCCACCACCAGTGCACGCCGACGTCCTCGCGCGCGATCTCCTCCGGCAGCTCCACGGGCAGTTCCGTCGCCGTGGCCAGCAACAGCAGCCGCGGCCGCCGCTCCGGGGGCATGCCAGCCGCCTTGACCGTGGCGGCCAGTCGCCGCAGCAGGTCGGTGGCGGCGACCGGCGCCGCCTCCAACCAACCCCGCACCACGATCACCCGGTTCTCCCCGGGGTGCCGCGTGGCGTCGGTGAGGAGGGCGAGGAGCCCCTCTATCCCGGTGTCCCCGCCCCGGTCGAAGGCCGGATCGCCCAGTTCCTTCACGATCCGGTCGGCCAGGGAGCCGTAGCCCGGCTCCTCGTGGCGGACGGCCGCTGCCGAGGGCGCGCGGGGCGCGGGGAGCGCCGCGGTCGGCGTCCGCGCGGTCGAGAAGGCGGACAGTCCGTCGTCGTAGTCCAGGACCGGGTCGCCGTCTCCCCAGGCGGCCGCCGCCACCCGCGCCGACGGGGCGGGGGCGCGGACTTCGGCCCGTGCGCCGTCGCCGGGCGCGGGGACGAGGACGAAGTCCGCCAACTCGTGGAGCAGCTCGTCCAGCAGGGCGCCGGCGACGGTCGGCACCCCGGGCGACCGGCCCTGGGGGAACAGGCACACGCAGCTCCGGCCCGACCGCAGGTCCTCCAGCAGTCGGCGCGTCCACAACCGAGCCCCGGGCAGCGCGGCCAACGGGGTCCCGAGGGCCCCGGGCGGCTCGGCGGCCCCGGGCGAGCCGTGGGGCGCGGGCGGCTCGGGGGCCCCGGGCGGCTCGGGGGTCACGTCGGTTCCGACAGGACCTGGAGCGCCCGGAAGGTGATCCGGTCGAGCGAGCAGCCGTCCGGTCCGTCGTCCAGTACGCCGTGGTCGAGCAGCCGGCCCACGAGCGGTCCGACCTCCTCGATCCGCAGCCCGGTGACCGCCGCGATGTCGGCGTACGCGCACGCCTCGCCCGGCTCCACGTACTGGATCCAGTCGGTCAGCACCGCCGTCAGTCCGCTGTCGAGCCCGACCCGCTCCAGGTGCGAACGGGCGAAGTCCACCCGTCCCGCGAAGTCCCCGGCGTCCTCCAGGGCCGCTTCGAGCGGGGAGCCCTCACGGGTGATGCGGTGCACCGTCCGCTCCAGCAGGTGCGGCCAGCCGCCGGTGAGTTCGATGACCCTGCGCCGCTTGTCCGGGGTGTCGAACGGACACTCCGGCCAGGCGCGCAGGCTGTCCGTCGTCCACCGCTCGGGACGCACGACGCCGGTGATGACCTCGTCCTTGCGGCCCCACTCGGACGGACCCACCAGAAGGACGGCCGTCCGGTGGGGCATCCCGCCCTCGGGCGGGGAGGTACGGGCGTGCAGGGCCTTCGTCCAGTCCGCGACCTCGGCGGGGCCCCTGCCCCGGACGTCGGCCAGGATCAGGAGCGGTCGGTCGTCCGCGTCCCGCGCCACGGCCCGCGGCGGGGCGTCGGCGGGCGCCTCCCGGAACTCCAGCCCGCGCGCGGTGGAGTACGACTTCACCGCGGCCTTCACGAGCGCCGGACCGTGTGCCTCGGTCAGGCACACCGCGGCCACGCCCGGGGCCGTCACCGTGTGGAGCTGGTGCTCCGTCAGCGGACTGTAGCGGGCGATGTTCGCGCGGTCCGTGCCGACGAACCGCCGCGAGAAGCGCGGGTTGTAGTCGTACGGGAGCCCGAACTCCGTTTGGCGCAGTTCCAGTTCGAGGTCCTCGCGGGTACCGAGCATGCTGACGACGTTGGGGCTGCGCACGGCGTAGCTGCGCCCGTCGGCCAGCTGGATGAGCAGGCCCAGGCCGACCATCTCGTCCAGGTAGATCCGTACGTCGGTCGCGGTGAGCGAACCGAAACCCTCCCGCCAGCGCTCCTTGGCCGCCCTCAACAGCTCGTCGGCGTCGTAGCCGTACCGGTAGAGGTCCTCCTGACTGCGCAAGGCGATCACCAGGGCCAGCACCCGGTAGCGGTCCTCCAGGTTGATCGTGATGCGATGCCGCTCCGCGATGTGCCGGTGGACCTGGGCGGACCCGGTCACGGACCGGACGTCCTCGTCCGTCACCGTGATCGGCCAGTTCGCCGAGGCCACCGACTTGGTCCGCAGGGTCGCCACGAGCCGCTCGCAGAAGATCTGGACCAGACACGCCTGGTAGTTCGTCGCGGCGAGCACCCGCCAGACCAGCTCGGGCCGCTCGAAGCGGTATCCGAAGGCCGCCATCGGCTCGACGACCAGACGCTGCGCCTCGGCCGGCTTCAGCGTACTGATCAGCACGTCCGGACCGCCGTGCGTCAGGGGCACGTTGGAGAGGTGGCCGAAGCGCTGCACCTGGTGCAGACCCGCGAAGACGATCTTGAACCGCCGGTCGGTGCGGTCCATCAGGCCCTTGAGCCGCAGCACGTTGGCGAAGGTGGCCTCCCCGCCCCGCCCGCGCACCGCCTTGGAATCCGCCGTCAGGAAGGCGTCGGCCTCGTCCGCCAGCACCAGCACCCGCCGGTCGTGCCCCTCCTCCAACCACCGCTCCACCCGGGCGAGCATGGCGTCCGGCGTGTCGTCCGAACGCGCCGACGCGTCCAGCACGCCCACGCGCCGCAGCTCGTCCTCCAGCACGGCCCAGACGCGTTCGGCCGGCTCGGCCTCACCCACCCCGCGCGCCTTGAGGTCGACGTAGATGGCCTTGTGGCCGGGCGTGCCGGGGAAGGACGCCTGGACCTTGCGCAGCAGGGCGGACTTGCCCAACTGGCGCCCGCCGTAAAGGAACAGCGCCCCGAGCGGGTCCGTCACGGCGGCGATCTCCTCCTGCCGCCCGTAGAACACCTCGGGGGGCACGAGCCCGGCCACGAAGGGCGTGTACGGGTTGTACGCCGTCCAGGGAAGGGTGACCCGCTGGGTGGCCCGGAAGGACCGCGGGGAGCGCGCGGCCACCCAGCCGAACACGGCGGGGTCCACCACCAGCGCCTGCTGGGAGGCGGCGGTGCGCGCCCGCCCCGCCATCTCCCGCCGCCCGCCGAGCCCGAGCGGGTACAGGTAGAGGATCAGGCAGGCCCCGGAGTCGCTGCTGTCCAGCAGCTCCAGCGGGCTGCGACCCCGCTGCTCGTCGGAGACCACGAGGATGGTGTACGAGGACGCGGCCGACCCCAGGGCGGCCACGTACCCGGGAGCCGTCTCGCTCGCCCGCGCCCGGGCGGTGAGCCGCAGCACCCCGCGCACCTGGCCCTGCTGGTCGCGGACCGGCGTGTGCGGGCACTCCAGCCCCAGCACGCGCAGGACCGAGGGGATGTGCCGCTGCCACTCCGAGCCCCGGGTCGAGGGCCGGCACAGGGCGTCCCACGAGTCCAGCCCGCTGCGGGCCCCCTCGGTCAGGGGGTTGCCGTCCAGATAGGACTCGGCCCACGGGCGGGCGGAGTAGCCCTGGGCGCCGGATGTCCTGCGCACCCCGGCCAGCTCGATCCCGGCGGTGAAGCGCTCCAGCTCCGCGCCCGAGTCCGTGGTGCTCCAGTCGGGCAGGGGCTTGCCCTCCCGCAGCAGCGCCAGACACTCCTCGGCGGTGACCGTGTCCCCGAGGTCCAGCAGCGAGGTGAGCCGACGCAGTTCCTCGTCCGACGGGTTCAGCGCCGTCACGCTCTCGTGGAGGCGCTCCACGTAGGCCCGGACCGCCGCCCGCATCTCGCCCTCCAGGACGGTGATGCCGGCGCAGGCCCGACCGAACGCGCCCTCCGGGGCGGGCCGGCGCAGCTCTTCGAGCCGGCCGACGACTTCGCGTTCCGTCTGCATGTCGAGCTGCTGGGTGCGCAGTTCGGCGAGGAGACCGCTCGCGGCGGCGTGGGCCTTGCGGTGGACGGCGCTCCAGCGCGTCCACTCGGGGTCGCGCAGTTGCCGCCAGTCGCGGGGCACGGCGTCGGGCCCCGCGGGGAGCGCCGGGACGAGGTCCTGTTCCAGCGCCGCGACCAGGGCGTCGGCGAGGTGCAGGTCGCCCTGCTCGAAGTAGCGCCGGAGCACCGCGCGGGCGTCGACGGGGTCCAGCAGCGTGAGCACCGCCTCCTCGAACCCCTCCTCGGCGGGCAGCGGCGCCCCCTCGGGGGACCGGGGGAGTCCCGATGCGGCCAGGAGGGCCTCGGTCCGGGGCTGGTCCATCACCCGTACGGCATCGGGGTCCCGCGCCGGGACGGCGGTGCCGGGCGAACGGTCGCCTTCGAGGAGCCACGTGCGCAGCCGCAGCAGGGCGGCCCCCTCGACGCCCGGCGGGGGCGTCTCGTCGCGTACCTGTTCGAGGGCGTGGCGCAGGGTGGTGGCGGCACCGTCCGCGCGCTCGTCGACGACGGGCGCGGCCAGCGCCCGGGCGCGCGACAGCAGGTCGCAGACCTGCTCGATGCTGCGCAGCAGGGCCCGTTTGGCGGCGGCCTCGATGTGCTCCTTCGCCTGTTTCGGCGTACGGATCTCGGCGTCGGCCTCCTCGATCATGCGCTCGGCGGAGCCGCGCTTGCGGAAGAGTTCCCACGCCCGGTCGAGCTCGGCCGGCCCGGCCGTGCCGGCGGCCCAGTGGCCGACCGCTTCCAGCGCCTTCCCCAGGGGCTGGTCCGAGTCGATCAGACGGGTCCTGACCTGGGTCGCGCGGGTGTAGCCGATGCGCTGGCGCCGCAGGGCGTCGCGCAGTTCGTCGGCCTCGGAGGAGAGCTGCTCCGGGGTGAGCCCGACCACGGTGTCGGTGGCCAGGCGGGTCGCGCTGAGGTCGAGCCGGTGGTAGCGGCGCAGCGCGTCGACGGCCCGTTCGAGGAGCTTGCCCCAGTTCCCGGGCACGCTGGAGGAGAGCTCGGCCTGGATCAGGAGGTCGTTGGGCCACCCCACCAACAGGCCGGCCCGCAGCGAGGCCACGGCGGCGAGCACCAGGGCGGGGCGGTCGGCCTGGAGCGCCTCGATCTCCAGGGCGAAGCCGGTCATCACCGCCGCGGCCTCTCCCTCGTCGCCGCAGGCGAAGGCGGCCTCGGCGAAGGCGAGGGTCTCGGCGCGGTGCGGGGGCTCCGCCGAGCCGACCGTCGTCCAGTAGGCCTCCTGGAAGCGGCCCTGGGCGATCAGCCGGGCCACCGCGGCCTCCGCGCCGTCGGGCGCCTCCGGCGGCGTCCAGGGCGTGAAGCGCGAGTGCTCCGGGGCCTTGGGGCCGGTGTTCGGGGCCGCCGTGTCCTCCGGGGCGCCGGAGGCGTCCGCGCCGGAGCGTTCGGCCGCCGGCGCCGCCTCGGGGGCCGGGGCCGGGGCCGCGGCGGGGGCGGGCGCGGGCTGCGGCGCGGGCGCCGGGGCGGGCTGCGGCTCCGGTGCGGAGACGGGCTCCGCGACCGCTTCCGGGGGCGGGGCGGGCGCCTGCGCGTCCGGGGCCGTTCGGGGTTCCGCTTCCGGTTCCGGCAGCGGTTCGGGAAGCGGTTCGGGAAGCGATTCGGGCTCCGGCTCCGGTTCCGGCTCCGAGGGCGCGGTCGGCGCCTCGGTCCGGGCCGCGGTCCGGGCCGCCCCGGCCACCGGTTCGGGCGTCGCGTCGGACGGGCCGCTCCGTTCCGCCGCGGGGTCCGCCTCCGGCTCGGGTTCGGGCTCCGGCTCGGGCTCCGGCAACGACTCCGGTTCCGCCTCCGACTCCGCCTCCGGCCGTGCTTCCGTTTCCGTAGCCGGCCCGGACGACGGCGCGGCCGCGTCGGGCGCCCGTCCCTGTGCGGGCACGGACGCCGACGGGGGCGGGGCGCCGTCCGGGAGCGCGCCGGCCGCTCCGGCCGCCAGGAGCTCGCCGATGCGGGTCTCCAGCGCGGTCAGCGACTGCTGCAACAGGACGTGGTGCGGCGCGTCGGGCGCCGTCTTGTCCAGGAGGACGAGGATGTCCGCGCGGTCCTCGTCCAGCCGGAGCAGCTCCTCGGCGCGCCGCGCGGCCGCGTCCCGGAGCTCCCGCGCGAGCGCGTCGAGTTCGGCGAAACCCGCCTCCCCGGGCCACGTACGGCCGTCGGCGGCGAGCAGGTCCGCGATCAGGGCGCGTTCCCGCCGCCATTCCTCCAACCGGACGGCCAGGAGGTCCGGAACGGCCCGTCCGGCCCGCACCCGCCCGAGCGTCTCCTCCAACACGCGGTCGAGCTCCGCCGATCGCTCGCCCAGCATCCGCCGCGACGCGCGCAGTCGGTCCTCGCTGATCTCCACGGCCAACGGGCCGCCCTCCTCCTGTACGTCGTCCGTCCCGACGGCTTCCTCGTCGGCGTCCGATCCGTCCTCGGCGCTCGCGCCGGCCGGGCGGCAGGGTCCGCCGCCCGGTTCGCACCCGCACGGGGTCCCGGGGGCCGTGGCGGCCTCCCACAGGTCCTCCCACCGCTCCTCGACCGATCCGCCCTCGGCGAGCCGGTCGTCGGCGAGGCCGTACAGGGTGATCTGCGCGAGCACCGGATCGACCTCCCGGAGCATCCGCCGCAGCTGTTCCGCCTCCGGCCTCGCCAACCGCGCGGGCGGATGCCCGTAGCACCGCTCCAGGCGGTACATCGTCCAACCGGACGCGTAGTGCGCGATCGCCGTGAGGCCGGCCGCGCTCGTACGGTTGAGCCACGTACGGGCGGCGAGGACCTCACGGCGCCGCAGGCGCGGCGCCGGCCCGTTCCCGGTGGTGGCGATGCCCGGTATCTGCGCCAACATGCCCGGAATCGCGAGGAGTTCCCGCAGCGCGCGGTCGTCCAGCCCGGTCACCCAGGCGCGGAGCCCCTCCCCCTTGGTGTGCATGGACGGATCGTGCCAGAAGCACGTGCGCCCGCACGCGGCTTTCCACGGATCCCACCGCTCACGTCCTCAGACCACCGAGAGCAGGTCCACCACGAAGACGAGCGTGGAGCCCGCCGGGATCAGCGGCGAGGGGGACTGCCCGCCGTAGCCGAGGCGCGGCGGAACGATGATCTCGCGCCGTCCGCCGACCTTCATCCCCCTGATGCCCCGGTCCCAGCCCTTGATGACCCGGCCGCCGCCCACGGCGAACTTGAACGGCTGGTCCCGCTCCCAGGAGGAGTCGAACTCCCTGCCCGTGGCGAAGGTGACCCCGACGTAGTGGACCCGGACCACCCGGCCGGGCTTCGCCTCCGGCCCGTCCCCGACGACGAGGTCGCGGACGGTCAACTCCTCGGGTGCCTCGCCCTCGGGGAGTTCGATCTCCGGCTTGGTCGGTTCGCTCATCGCGGCTCGCTCCTCTCCGCCGGCCCCCTCGCGGGGACCGGCCGGTCGCGTGGTCGCTCCACGCGGTGGACGATCACGCTACCGAGTGGGCCGATCGACCTCCGGTGCGGTGCGTCGGCGCACCGGGCGCGGCCGCGGGCACGCCACTCATTCAGGCCCCGGAAGGGGTGCGTTGACGACCCCGAACGGTACGTGGACGCTCGGGGTGGCGGGCGCGGTGCCGGCCAGGTGGGCGACCTGGTCGTCGAAGAAGATGTGCGGGTCGAGGGCGCGCATCACGGCGGCCTTGTCGATGCCGCCGAGGAAGAAGGCGTCGTCGACGCGCAGCCCCCACTGCTTGAGGCTGTGCAGGGCGCGTTCGTGCGCGGGGGCGTCCCGGGCGGTTACCAGGGACACGCGCAGGCGGGGCCGATAGGTGGGGTCCTCGCGGCGTTCCTCCTCCTCGCGGAGCTGGATGCGGTTGATGCCCGCGAGGAAGTCCTTCAGGGGGCCCGGGTCGTGAGGGGTGGCCGCGTTGAGGACCTCGTGCGCGCGGAACCCGTCGATGCCGGCGGTGCGGTAGATCCGCTCCGAGGAGTCGCCCGCCAGTACGCCGTCGAAGTCGAAGGCGATGCGCAGTTCCCGGTCGGTGTCGTCGTCGACCCGCTCGGTCTGGAGCACGTGCCCCGCCGGCAGGCCGTCGGCCACCGCTTCCCGAACGTCGGAGCCGTTGGCCGACAGGAACAGGGACATGTTCAGGGCGGGTATGAAGCGGTGTGACGACCGGCCCGGCCGGAACACGGCCCGGCTGATGTGCAGGCCGTGCGCGGCGACGGAACGCATGACGCGCAGGCCCGTGTCCGGGTCGTTGCGCGACAGGATGATGACCTCGACCAGCGGATCGAGGGGATCCGCGAGGTCGTTCAGCGACAGCAGACGCCGGACGAAGGGGAAGGCCACCCCCTTGCCCAGGACGTCGTCCACGTGGGCCTCCTGGTACCTCCGGTACGCGTCCTCGCCCTGCTGCCGGAACACCGCGTCGCACTCGGAGAGGTCGAACAGGGCGCTGGAGGCGATCCCGATGACGACGCGGTGGGACAGGTCGTACTTCATCTCACCCCCCTGCCGACACACGGGCATCATCAAGACGGTTATCGCCCGTTCGAGTATGCCGAAAACATGTGCGCACCCCGCTCGGTACCGATGTCGGACGTCAGGCGGCGACGAGCTCCTTCTCGCGGTCCGGGGCGTCGACCTTGGGCTTCCTGTTCGGCAGGGAGAGCCGGAAGACCTTGCGCCACGCGGAGAACACCTGCTTGGGCAGCGGCCCGGTGACGTACTCCAGCTCGTACTTCTCGAACAGCGCGCGCACCTCGACCGCGACCTCGGCGTACCGGTTGCTCGGCAGGTCCGGGAAGAGGTGGTGCTCGATCTGGTGCGACAGGTTGCCCGTCATGAAGTGCATGGCCTTGCTGCCGCTGATGTTCGCCGAGCCCATCATCTGGCGCAGGTACCACTGGCCGCGCGTCTCGCCCTTGATCGACCGGCGCTCGAAGACCTGCACGCCCTCGGGGAAGTGCCCGCACATGATCACCGAGTGGGACCAGAGGTTGCGGACCAGGTTCGCGGTGAACGTGGCGGCGAGCGTGGTGAGGAAGGACGGGCCCGACAGCAGCGGGTGGATCACGTAGTCCTTGAGCACCTGCTTGCGGATCTTGCGGCCGACGGCCCGGGCCCGCGCGCGGAACTCCGGGTTCTTGCGGCGGCGCTTGTGCAGGTTCTTGCCGAGCTCCAGGTCGTAGGCCGCGATCCCGTACTCGAAGAAGCAGGCGTTGATGAAGTTCCACAGCGGCTGGCCGAGGTGGAACGGGTGCCACTTCTGGTCCTCGTCGACGCGCATGATGCCGTAGCCGAGGTCGTTGTCCTTGCCGATCACGTTGGTGTACGTGTGGTGCAGCTCGTTGTGCGAGTGCCGCCACTGATCGGACGGCGAGACGTGGTCCCACTCCCAGGTGGTGGAATGGATCTTCGGGTCCCGCATCCAGTCCCACTGGCCGTGCAGGACGTTGTGGCCGATCTCCATGTTGTCCATGATCTTCGCCACGGAGAGCCCGGCTGTGCCGATCAGCCAGGCGGGCGGGAAGAACGAGAACAGCAGCACGCCCCTGCTGGCCAGCTCCAGCTTGCGCTGCGCCGAGATGACCTTCCGGATGTAGGCGGCGTCCTTCTCGCCGCGGTCGGCGATCACCGCGTCGCGGATCGCGTCCAGCTCGCGGCCGAGCTCCTCGATCTGCTCCGCGGTGAGGTGGGCGGTGGGGTCGATGGCGGTCAAGGTGCTCCTACCGTTCGATGTCGCAGGGGCCCGCCGCGGCGGACACGCAGGTCTGGATGAGGACGCCCGGCTCGGCCTCGGTGATCTCGCCGGTGCGCAGGTCGCGGACGGCGCCCGCCTTGAGCGGCGTGACGCAGCCGAAGCAGATGCCCATGCGGCACCCGGACGGCATCAGCACGCCGGCCTCCTCGCCGACGTCCAACAACGGCGTGGCGCCGTCCGCGTCGACGGTCCTGCCGGTGGCGCTGAACGTGACCTCGCCGCCGTCACCGGCGACGACGCCGACGCCGGCGCGGAAGCGTTCGGTGTGCAGGCGCTCCGCGACGCCGCGCCCGCGCCAGAACCCCTCGGCGGCGTCGAGCAGGCCCGCGGGCCCGCAGGCCCAGGTCTCGCGCTCGGCCCAGTCGGGTACCAGTTCGTCGAGACGGGCGATGTCGAGCACGCCCTCCGTGTCGGTGTGCACCTCGGTGAGCCGCAGCCTGCCCTCCGCGACCAGGTCGTGCAGCTCGCCGCGGAAGATCACGTCCTGCGGCCGCGGCGCGCAGTGCACCATGACGACGTCGTCGAACCCGGTGTCGCGCAGCATGCCCATCACGGGCGTGATGCCGCTGCCCGCGGTCAGGTAGAGCACCTTGGCGGGCTTGACCTCCGGCAGGACGAAGTCACCGGTCGGCTGGTCGAGCCGGATCAGCGTGCCCGGTTTCGCCCTGCGGACCAGGTGGTTGCTGACCTTGCCGTCCGGGATCGCCTTCACAGTGATCGTGACGCGACCGTCCCGGCGGTCCGTTGGCGAGGTGAGGGAGTAGGCGCGCCACAGGCGCCTCCCGTCGACGTCGACCCCGATGCGCACGTACTGGCCGGCCGTGTGGCCGCGCCAGCCCTTGCCCGGCCTGATCACGACGGTCGCGGCGTCCCCCGTCTCGGGGTGCACGGCCTCGATGCGCCCGCGCAGGTCGGCACCCGCCCGCAGCGGGCTGACCAGGTCGAGGTAGTCCGACGGCAGCAGCGGCGTCGTGATCATCTCCAGCAGTTTCCACGCCCTACTGCGGAGGGTTGTACTCGTCATGACTCCAGCTTGATGCGCCGCGAGGCGTAAAGTCCTGACCACAAGACGTAAATTTCGTCGGCTGAATTGTTCGCAGGGAATAAAATATGAGTCACCCCATCCGGATGGTCACCGAACCGGCCCTGGATCGGACAACCGTCACCGCACTTCGGGCCGCGCTGAGGACCACCGCGGACGAGGTCGTCCAGGCGATCATCGACGAGGTCCCTCCCTACGCGAACGCCCTGTCGGGCCGCATGGGCGTCACCATCCGCCGGGCCGTCCGCACCGCCCTGGGGCACTACCTGGACCTCGCGAGCGGGAACGCCACGGGCGGCGACGCCGGTGACGCGGCCTACGAGCTCGGCCGCGGCGAGGTGCGCGACGGGCGCTCGATGGACGCCCTGCTCAGCGCCTACCGCGTCGGCGCCCGCGTGGCCTGGCGGTGCCTGGCGGCGGGCGCCGTACCCGCGGGTCTGCCCGCCGCCGAGGTCGCCAGGTTCGCCGAGCTGACCTTCGCCTACATCGACGAGCTCTCCGCCGCGAGCGCCGCCGGCCACGCCGACGAGCTGGCCGCCCGGGGCCGGGAACACGAGCGCCACCTGGAACACCTGGCCCGCGACCTCCTCGCCGGCGCGAGCCCCGACGTGCTGCTGGCCTCCGTCCAGCGGGCCGGGTGGCAGCCCCCGGTCTCGCTGACCGCCGTCCTGCTGCCCGCCGCCCAGGCCCGGCCCGCCTACCGCACGCTCGACCCGAGCACCCTCGTCCTGGACGACCTGCCGGACGCCTTCGGCGTGCTGCTCGTCCCCGACGCCGACCGGCCCCACCTCCTGCGGCAGCTGACCGACCGCACCGCCGTGGTCGGCCCGGCCCGGCCGTGGACCCGCGCCTGCGCCTCGTACGCGCGAGCCGCACGCGCGCGCTCCCTGTCCTCCGCCATCCGCGACACCGAGGAACACCTGCCCGAGCTGGTGCTGAGCGCCGACGGGGACGCGTTCGCGGACCTGCGCGCCCGGGCCCTCGCCCCGCTGCGGACCCTGCCCGTCGCGACCGCGCGGCGGCTGGAGGAGACGCTGCGGGCGTGGCTGCTGCACCAGGGCAGGCGGGACGAGGTGGCGGCGGCGCTGTTCGTCCACCCCCAGACGGTCCGCTACCGGATGGCCCAGCTGCGGGACCTGTTCCCGGACCTCGCCTCGCCCCACCGGGTCCTCGAACTCACCCTGGCGGTCGGCCTCCCCTAGAAGAGGCCGAGCTTCTTCGGGGAGTAGCTGACCAGCAGGTTCTTCGTCTGCTGGTAGTGCTCCAGCATCATCTTGTGGGTCTCGCGGCCGATGCCCGACTGCTTGTAGCCGCCGAAGGCGGCGTGCGCCGGGTAGGCGTGGTAGCAGTTCGTCCAGACGCGGCCGGCCTGGATCGAGCGGCCCGCGCGGTAGGCCGTGTTGACGTCGCGGGTCCACACCCCCGCGCCCAGGCCGTACGAGGTGTCGTTCGCGATGCGGATCGCGTCGTCGAAGTCCTGGAAGGAGGTCACCGACACCACCGGGCCGAAGATCTCCTCCTGGAAGATCCGCATCCGGTTGTCGCCCTCGAAGATGGTCGGCCGGACGTAGAAGCCCCCCGCCAACTCCCCGCCGTGCTCGATCCGCTCGCCGCCCGTGAGGATCTTCGCGCCCTCCCGCTGCCCGATCTCCACGTACGAGAGCACCTTCCTCAGCTGCTCCTCGGAGGCCTGCGCGCCGATCATGGTGTCCGTGTCCAGCGGGTGCCCCGGCACGATCAGCTCGGTGCGCGCCACGGCCGCGTCCAGGAAGTCGGCGTACCGGCCCCGTTCGATCAGCGCGCGCGACGGGCTCGTACACACCTCGCCCTGGTTCAGCGCGAACATCGTGAAGCCCTCCAGGGCCTTGTCGCGCAGGTCGTCGTCGGTGGTCCAGATGTCGTCGAAGAAGAGGTTCGGGCTCTTGCCGCCGAGTTCCAGGGTGACCGGGACCAGGTGCTCGGCCGCGTACCGCATGATCAGCCGGCCGGTGGAGGTCTCCCCGGTGAAGGCCACCTTCGCCACGCGCGGACTCGACGCCAGCGGCTTGCCGGCCTCCTCGCCGAAGCCGTTGACGATGTTCACCACGCCCGGAGGCAGCAGGTCCGCCACCAGGCTGAGCCAGTAGTGCACCGAGACCGGGGTCTGCTCGGCCGGCTTGAGGACGACCGTGTTGCCGGCCGCCAACGCCGGGGCGAGCTTCCACACCGCCATCAGGATCGGGAAGTTCCACGGGATGATCTGCCCGACCACGCCCAACGGCTCGTGGAAGTGGTAGGCGACGGTGTCCTCGTCGAGCTGGCTGAGCGCGCCCTCCTGGGCGCGCAGCGCGCCCGCGAAGTACCGGAACTGGTCGATGGCCAGCGGCATGTCGGCGGCCAGGGTCTCGCGGATCGGCTTGCCGTTCTCCCAGCTCTCCGCGACGGCCAGCGCCTCCAGGTTCCGCTCCATGCGGTCCGCGACGCGCAGCAGGATCGCCGAGCGCTCGGTCGCCGACGTGCGCCCCCAGGCGGGAGCCGCCGCGTGCGCCGCGTCCAGGGCGCGCTCCACGTCCTCGGCCGTACCGCGCGCCACCTCGGTGAAGGGCAGCCCGGTGACGGGGGAGCGGTTCTCGAAGTAGCGGCCGCGCGCGGGCTCCACGTACGCGCCGCCGATGTAGTGGTCGTAGCGGGACGCGTACGACATCAGGGCGCCCTCGGTACCGGGCGCGGCGTATCGGGTCATGGTGTCCTCCCCTGGCCGGGCGCCGCCCGCCGTCGGGCGGCGCTCGCGGGCAGGCTAGGGGCGCCGGGGTTGCGGGGACGTTGCACGCCCGGTGGAGGGGCGGGCGGGGAGCGATCCCGGCGCCGGCTGCCGCGGCGCCGGCCGGAGCGGGTCCGCGCCCAGCTCCGCGTCGAGCGCCCGTACGCGGGCCAGGGCCGCCGGCCGACCGGCCGCGGGCGCGGCGTCCGCCAGGGCCCGCCACACGTCGCGGTCCTCCGCGCCCCACGGCCGGCACACCCAGTCGGCCAGCAGCCCCGCGTCCGCCCGCGCGATCACCGCCGCCCTCGCCTGGTCCTCGATGCGCCGCCGCAGCCGTACGACGCCGGGCGCGCGGGAGGCGGGCAGCAGCGGTCCCGGGTAGCGGGTGAGGGCCGCCGAGACGGCGCCGGCCGCCAGGTGCCGGGTCACGGCCGTGAAGTCGGCCTCCAGCGGCACCGCGGTCCGGTACGGGCGGCTCGACAGCGCGCCGGCGCCGAGCAGGGCCCGCAACCGTGACAGCTCCGCGCGCACGGTCACCGCGGACACCGACTCCTCCTCCTCGTACAGGGCGTGGGCCAGTTCCTCCCCGGACAGGCCCTCCGGATGGTGCGCGAGCAGCGTCAGGATCTCGCTGTGCCGCCGCCCGAGCGGGATCCGCCGGCCGCCGAGCACCAGCAGCGCCTCGTCCCGACCGAGCGCGGCCAGGGTGTCGCGGTCGCCGGCCGGCGGCGGGGCGAGCAGCGCCAACTGCCCCTCGGCGGCCCGCGCCACCGCCTGGACGAAGGCCAGCGAATGGGGGTGGGCCAGCCCGTCGCCGCCCGTGATGTCCACCGCGCCCAGCACCAGACCGGTCGCCGGGTCCCGCACCGGCGCCGCGGCGCAGGTCCAGGGGTGGACGCGGCGGCTGAAGTGCTCCGCCCCGAAGACCTGCACGGGCCGGCCGACGGCGACCGCCGTACCCGGCGCGTTGGTGCCCATCGTCGCCTCCGCCCAGCGCGAGCCCGGAACGAAGCCCAGGCGCTCGGCCCTGCGCAGGGTGGCCGGTTCGCCCTCCACCCACAGCAGCCCGCCCCGCGCGTCGCACACCGCCAGCAGGTGCGCGCCGTGCGCGGCGAACGCCCCGACGAGGTCGCGGAACAGGGGCATCACCCGGGCCAGCGGATGCTCGTCCCGGTAGGCCCGCAGGTCAGGCTCCGCCAGCTCCAGCCGGGGAGCGCACTCGGGACTGACGCGCGCCCGCGCGCACCGCCGCCAGGACGTGGCGATCACCGACCGCACCGGCGGCTCCACGCGCCCGTCCCGGGTGAAGGCGGTGTGGGCCCGCCGCAGGACGCGACCGCGTTCGGCGGGATCGGCCCCGCCCGGCAGTGCCAACGACGGATCGGCCATGCGTCCTCCCGGGGACGGTGGTGCGCGGGAACGCGGGAATGCGGGGCTGTGCGGGAAGCGGGTCCGCGCGGGCGGGGCGGGCGCGTCCGCGCGGGCGGGGCGTGGGCGGGCAGTGGGCGGGCGTGGGCGGGCGTGGGCGCCCTCATCGTCGTGCCGCCCCGCGAGCCCGACAAGCGCCGCGTCGGCCAGTCCGCGCCGAAACCCGGCCGGGCTGGGACGGGGCCTGGCGGGTCCCGTCCCCGTCCGTGAACGTCGGCGGCGTGGGAACGTACGGGAGGGCCCGGGCGTTCACCGGACAGCCGCCCGAGCGGGCGGGCAGGGTCCGGAGGAGGTGTTCGAGGGTGTCGAGGAACGGGAAGGTCGCGGTCGCCGGAGTCGCGGCGGCCGTCGTGCTGTTCTGGTTGGTCGGATTCTGGGCGGGACTGGTGGTCCTCATCGGGGTTCCGGCCGTCGCCTACCTCCTGCTGGACCCCTCCCAGCGGCGTCGACTGCGGGGCGGTTCCAGAAGGCAACTCGGCCGCTGAGGCCGACGAGGGGGGAATCTTCGATGGACACCGGCACCGCACGGGTGGCGGCGGTCAGCAGCAACGGCGTGTACTCCTTCACCAAGCCCGTCCGGGAGAGCATCACCCTGCTCACCGGACTGGGCGTGGAGGGGGACGTGCACGCCGGGGTCACCGTCCGGCACCGCTCGCGCGTGGCCCAGGACCCGACCCGGCCGAACCTGCGCCAGGTACACCTGATCCACCGCGAGCTGTTCGACGAGGTGGCCGCGGCCGGCTTCGACGTCGGACCGGGCGGTCTCGGGGAGAACGTGACCACGCAGGGCCTGGACCTGCTCGCCCTGCCGACCGGCGCGCTGCTGGGCCTCGGCGGGGAAGCCGTGGTCGAGGTGACCGGCCTGCGCAACCCCTGCCGGCAGATCGACGACTTCCGAGGCGGACTGCTCAAGCAGGTCGTCGGACGGGACGAGGAGGGCCGTCTCGTCCGCAGGGCCGGGATCATGGGCGTCGTCCGCCGGGGCGGCACGATCCGCCCGGGGGACGTCATCACGGTCACCCTCCCGCCGCTCCCGCACGTCCCGCTCGAACGGGTCTGACGGGGCCGGACGGGTCTTGGCGGGGCCGGGCGTGTCCGACGCGTCCGGCCCCGGTGGGCGCCCGGGGACACCCGCGCGCTCCCGACGCCGGGCGGCCGGGCTCACGCCGGCCGGAGGGCGACCCGGTCCAGTGCCGTCAGCAGGTCCGCCAGCGCGGGCAGGTCGGCGGGGCCCTCGCGCAGCGCGGGTGCGCCCGTACGCGGGACGCTCAACACCTCGCCCGGCAGCTCGTCCAGCAGGACGAAGGCCGCGCCGTCGGTCCGGGCCACCAGCGACCAGCCGGGCCCGTCCGCGCGCAGCGTCCGCGTGCCCTCGCCGGCGAAGGAGGACCGCACCCGGCCCGGGGGCGGCGTCTCCCGTGCGTAGGCCACGGCCTCGCGCAGCGCCCGCGCCAGACCGGGGTGTGCCGCCGAGGCCGCCCCGCCGTCCTCCGCCTCCCGCCCGCCCCAGTCCGCCCACTCACGGGCGATCTGGTCCGCGCCGAGACGCCGTTGCACCGGGCCCCACGCGTCCGCCGAGGGCGGCGCCAACGGCACCCGACCGGTACCGTCCGCGCCCTGTTCCGGGTCGTGCGGTTCCGGTATCCCGGGCGCCGCCACGGTCAGGTCCAGCGGCCAACCCGCCAGCGACACCACGATGCTCCGCTCGTCCGGCGACAGCTCGTGGTCGATCCCGCAGTCCCAGGCGGCGACGGCGGAGGCCACCAGCGCCACGTCGTCCACGACGACCGTCCAGCGGGCCCCCTCCTGGTCCTGCCCGAGCACCAGCCCGTACCCGTCGGGGGCCGGCGGGATCCCCAGCAGCGCGCAGGCCTCCGGGAAGTCGTCACCGAGCATCGTCGGGAACCGCGTGGGGGTCAGCAGTACGGCGGTCAGCACGTACAGCGAGCCCCCGTCCTCCTCGTCGGACACGTGCCCTCCCGATTCCGACGCCGTCTCGTCGGCGCACCTTAACCAGCGACCGGCGGAGCCGTCGAGGGTTTCCGCACGCCGATCCGCGTCCATCCGTGCCGGTCAGGCCCTCACGCCCACGGTCGCCGCCCGCACGTAGAGTTGGGGCCCCGCGACAGAAAGGGAGACCGGTGCGTCGTTACGATCGGCTGAGGGAGATCCTCCGTCTCGACCCCGACAAGGACTTCCTGACCATCTACCGGCTCACCGCCACCTACGAGTTCCCCTGGGACTTCACCCGGGCCCTCGAACTGGCCCTCTTCCGGACCTACGCCGTCCCCGCCATCGGCGGCCTGCTCGCCGAGACCGCCGAGTTCACCGAACGCACGCAGAAGCGCTACGACGACACGGCCCTGCTCCTCGACGCGGTCGTCGAGCACGGCTTCGACAGCGACACGGGCCGCACCGCGATCCGGCGCGTCAACCAGATGCACCGCGGCTACGACATCTCCGACGACGACATGCGCTACGTCCTGTGCACCTTCGTGGTGATCCCCGCCCGCTGGATCGACGCCTACGGCTGGCGCCCCCTCACCCACCACGAACGCCGGGCCTGCGCCAACTACTACGCCACCCTCGGCCGTCACCTGGGCGTCAAGGAGGTCCCGGGCACCTACGAGGAGTTCGAGGAGACCCTCGACGCCTACGAGAAGGCCCACTTCGGCCCGTCCGAGGGCGGCCGCGAGGTCGCCGACGCCACCCTCGACCTGATGGCCTCCTGGTACCCGAGCCCGCTCGCCCCGGCGGTGCGCGGCGGCGGTCTCGCCCTGCTCGACGACTCCCTGATCGACGCCTTCCGCTACGAGGCCCCGCACCCCCGCGTCCGCCGGCTGGTCCGGGGAGCCCTGCGGCTGCGCGGTCGGGCGGTGCGCCTGATGCCGCCGCGCCGCGCCCCGCACCACGCCCGCCAGAACCCGGAGATCAAGGGCTACCGCGACGGCTACGACGTGGGCGAGCTCGGCACCTTCCCCGTCCCCGGCGCGGGCGGCTGCCCCGTGCCCCCTCCGCGCCGCCCCGCCGGAGCCGAGGCGCAGCCGCCCGCTTAGCCGCGACCGGTCACGTACCGGTCACGTACCGGTCCCGGCGCCGGTGCCGGCGGCGTCAGTCCCGGCGGGTCGCCAGGACCAGGAAGCGGGAGTCCTCGTCGGCGTACGAGGTCAGCTCCCAGCCCGAGGCGGACAGCAGGGGGCGGAGGTTGGGCTCGGCGCGCAGGTCGTCCGGGGTGAGCGCGCGGCCGTGGCGCGCGGCGAGCGCCGCCCGCCCGATCGGGTGGAACAGCGCGAGCCGGCCTCCCGGGCGCACCACGCGGGCGAGTTCGCCCAGGTTCGCCCCGGGGTCGGGCAGGTGCGCGATCAGTCCGGCGGCGAACACCGCGTCGAGGGCGCCGTCGCGCAGCGGGAGCCGGGCGACGTCCGCGCGCAGCAGGGCGCCGGCCCCGGCCCGGCCGGCCCGCGCGGCAGCGGCCAGCATCGGGGCGGTGACGTCGACGCCGAGCACGGTTCCCCCTGGTCCGACCGCGGCGCGCAGCGCGGGCAGCGCCCGGCCGGTGCCGCACCCCGCGTCCAGCACCCGGTCGCCCGGGGCGAGGCCGAACTCGGTGACGGCGGTCGTGAAGGCGGGCCCGTCGTCGGGGAACTTGCGGTCCCAGTCGTCGGCGCGCACCCCGAAGAACTCCTGCACGCGTGCGGGGTCCTCGCTCTTTCGGTCATTACGGCTCATGCGGTCATGATCCCGCACTCCCCTCCCGGGGCCGGCTGCGGACCGTGCGCAAGGTGGCGCGCCGTGTGATCGAAGACGAACGTATCTCTGTCATATTCCAGCAGTTGCAGCGGCTTTCGGAATGCTCCCCTTGTTCGTGCCCTCACCCGGACTAGCGTCCCGTGGCCATGGGACACCTGGACCACGCAGCCTACGGGTGGCTTACGCCCGTGCTGTCATACGTGATGGCGTCGATCGGCGCCGCCCTCGGCCTGCGCTGCACCGTTCGCGCGCTCGCGGCCACCGGAGCCACCCGCCGCAACTGGCTCCTCACCGCGGCCTCCGCCATCGGCACCGGCATCTGGACGATGCACTTCGTCGCCGTGCTCGGCTTCCACGTCACCGGCACCGAGATCCACTACGACGTACCGCTCACGCTCCTGAGCCTGTTCGTCGCCATGCTCGTCGTGGGCGCGGGGGTGTTCGCCGTCGGCTACGGCAGGAACCGCGGCCGGGCCCTCGTGCTCGGCGGGCTCACCACCGGGCTCGGCGTCGCCAGCATGCACTACCTGGGCATGGCCGCCCTGCGACTGCACGGCCGGGTCTCCTACGATCCCCTCGCCGTCGGGCTCTCGATCGCCATCGCCGTCGTCGCGGCCACCGCCGCCCTGTGGGCCGCGCTCAACATCAAGGCCCCGGTGGCCGTCGCCGCCGCCTCGCTCGTCATGGGCCTGGCCGTCAGCAGCATGCACTACACCGGGATGCTGGCCGTCACCGTCCGCGTCACCCCCTCCGACCAGGCCCTGCCCGGAGCCACCGCCATGCAGTTCATCTTCCCGCTCGCGGTCGGACTGGGCTCCTACCTCTTCCTGACCGCCGCCTTCGTGGCGCTCTCCCCGACGGCGGACGAGCGGGCCGCCACGGCCTCCGCCGCGACCGTGCGAGGTCCCGGCGCCAGCGCCGCGCCCGTCCACTGACCCCGGGCGGCGGCGGCCTCCGCCCGCGGCCCGCCTCCGCCCGCCCGTCGCCGACCCGCCCGTCGCCGACCCGCCCCGACCGCACCGCCCCACCCGCGTCGCCCGGTCCCCCCGCCGCGATCGGTCGACCCGAAGCCCGCCACCGCATCCGTGCACCGCCCGGAACGAGGAGTCCATGCGCACACCCCGCACCAGACCCGAGGCGGCCGCGCCACCACGACAGCCCGCGCCGCGCGGCCGCCGGGCGCACGCCGGTCCGCCTGCCGACGAGGCCGCCGCGCCGGATCCCCTCCGTACGACCCACCCGGTCGGGGAGGCGGCGCCCGCCCGCCGACGGGTCCGGCTGCGGCCCGCGACGGTCCGGGCGAAGATCATCTCGCTGCTCATGCTCCCCGTGGTCTCCCTCCTCGCCCTCTGGGGCTTCGCCACCGTCAGCACCGCCCGCGAGATCGCGAGGCTCGGCGACGTCCGCCAGGTCGACGCCACCCTGCGCACCCCCCTCGCGGCCGCCCTCACCGAGCTCCAGGCCGAACGCCGGGCCGCCGTCCGCTTCCTGGCCGACCCCGCCTCCGACCAGGGCCCCGCCCTGGAGCAGCAGGCCCGCCGCACCGACGCCGCCGTGAAGCGGCTGCGCCTCGGCGACCGGCACACCGTCGCCGACACCGGCGACCACCCCACCGAGGTCGTCGCCCGACTCGGTGCCTTCGTCACCGCCGCCGAAGCGCTCACCGGCGCCCGGACGGACGTCGCCGCCCGCCGCATGGGCCCCGACGCCGCGTACGAGACGTACACCCGCGTCACCGAGGCCGCCCTCGCCGCCGAAGGCGCCCTCTCCGGCGGCGAACACCCCGCGCTGGGCCCCGGGGCCCGCGTCCTGCTGGAGTTCGCCCGAGCCGGGGAGATGCTGTCGCGGGAGGACGCGCTGCTCGCCGTCCCCGCCGCGCCGCGCTCCGCCGAAACGCTCCGCCGCCTGGCCGGAGCCGTCGAGACCCGGCGCGCCCTGTCCGGAGCCGCCGCCCGGGACCTGCCCGCCGGCCCGCGCGCCGCGTGGGAGACGGTGGTGAGGAGCGCGGCGTACGAGGAGCTCACGACCGCCGAGGACAAGGCCCTGGCGGCGTACGCCCCGACGCCCGCGGGCACGGGCACGGGCGCGGGCACGGGCGCGGGCGCGGGCGGCAACGGCGCGAAGGACCCGAAGGACGCGCGGGACCCGAGGAAGGCCGAGGAGGCAGGCGGCACCCCCGCCGGTTGGGACGCCGCCCACGCGAGCGTCGGCTCCTCCATGCGCGAGATCGCCGGCGCCGCGCACGCCCGCCTCGTCGGGGACGCCGACCCCTTCACCGAGGGCGCGATGGGGCCGGCGGGCGCCGCCGTGCTGCTGGGGCTCGTCGCCGTCGCCGCCTCGCTCGTCATCTCCGTCCGCATCGGCCGCGCGTTGGTCGTCGAGCTGGTCTCCCTGCGCAACACGGCCCTGGAGATCGCCCACCGCAAACTGCCGCACGCCATGGACCGGTTGCGGTCCGGGCAGGACATCGACGTGGCGGCCGAGGCGCCGACCGGCGCGGTCGCCGACGACGAGATCACGCAGGTCGGCGCGGCCCTGAACACCGTCCACCGGGCCGCCCTCAGCGCCGCCGTCGAACGCGCCGAACTGGCCGACGGGATCAGCGGCGTCTTCGTCAACCTCGCCCGCCGCAGTCAGGTCCTCGTCCACCGGCAGCTCAACCTGCTCGACTCGATGGAACGGCGCGCGGACGATCCGGCCGAACTCGGCGACCTCTTCCGCCTCGACCACCTCACCACCCGGATGCGCCGCCACGCGGAGAGCCTGATCATCCTCTCGGGAGCCGCCCCCGGCCGCGCCTGGCGGACTCCGGTGCCGCTGACCAACGTGGTCCGCGCGGCCGTATCCGAGATCGAGGACTACCCGCGCGTCGACGTGCGCGGTCTCGCCGAGGCCGCCGTCGTCGGCTCGGCCGTCGCGGACCTCACCCACCTCCTCGCGGAACTGATCGAGAACGCGGCGCAGTTCTCCCCGCCGCACACCAAGGTCCGCGTCAGCGGGGAGACCGTCGGCGCCGGGTACGTCCTGGAGGTGGAGGACCGGGGGCTCGGCATGGGCCGCGAGGCGCTGGCCGACGCCAACCGCCGCATCGAGCAGTCCGAGGACCTGGACCTCTTCGACAGCGACCGACTCGGCCTCTTCGTGGTGAGCCGCCTCGCGGCCCGCCACGGGGTACGGGTCCACCTGAGGACCTCGCCCTACGGCGGCACCACCGCCGTGGTGCTGCTGCCGGGCGTGCTGCTCCAGGCGGCCATCGAGCCCCCGCCCGCGGGCGCCGCGCGGCCGGAGCGGCACGCCGAACCGGCCGCACGGCCGACGCCCCCGCGGCAGCCCCCGGCGGGCCCTCGACCCCGGCCGGCGGGAGCGGATCCCCGGCCGGCCCCCGAGGTCGAGGAGCCGCGCCCCGCACCGGTGGCGGCGCTGCGCCCGCGCGGCCCCGGCGGCACACCGCCGCGTACGCAGCCCCGTACGCCGTCCCCGGCCCCGGCCGCGGCCACGCCCGCGCCGCCGTCCCCGTCCGCGCCCTTAGCGGCGCAGCCCGCCCCGCAGGCTGGGGCCTCGGCCGGGACGTCGGGCGGGGCGGCTTCGGTGACCGAACTGCCGCGCCGGGTGCGCCAGGCCAGCCTCGTCCCGCAGCTGCGCGAGGCCCACGGGGCCGGGGGCATGGACGGCGGGGGCCACACCGGGGCGTCGAAGGCCCGTAGCCCCGAAGAGGCCCGCGACCGGATGGCCGCCTACCGCGACGGGTGGGCACGCGGCTCCCGGGAGAACTCCCCCCACGCAGGCAGCGAAGGAGAAGTGTGATGATCGAACACCACAGGGTCGACCTCGACGGGTTGCGCCGCACCGGCGAACTGGACTGGCTCCTGGACGACATGGTGGTGCGGGTCCGCGAGGTCCGGCACGCGGTCGTCCTGTCCAACGACGGCCTCGCGGTCGGCTCCTCCAGCGCCCTGAGCCGGGAGGACGCCGAGCACCTGGCGGCGGTGGCCTCGGGATTCCACAGCCTCGCCAAGGGTGCGGGACGCCACTTCCACGCCGGGGGCGTGCGCCAGACGATGGTGGAGATGGACGAGGGGTTCCTCTTCGTCGCCGCCGCCGGAGACGGTTCCTGCCTGGCCGTCCTCAGCGGGGCCGGGGCCGACATCGGCCTGATCGCCTACGAGATGGCCCGCCTGGTCAAGCGGGTCGGCGAGCACCTCTACGCCCCGCCCCGCTTCGCGGTCCGCCCGCCGGCCGCCGGGTGAGCGCGGCGGTCCGGGCCGTGGAGGACCAGTGGTACGACGCCGAGGCGGGCCCGCTCGTGCGTCCGTACGCCCTGACCGGCGGACGGACGAAGCCCGGACCGCACGGGGTCCGCTTCGACCTGATCGCGCTGGTCGTGGTGGACCCGGCGGCGGGCGGGGCGGACGAGTCGCTGTTGGGCCCCGAACACCTCGCGCTGCTCGGGCTCTGCCGCGCCGAGACCCAGTCGGTGGCCGAACTCGCGGCGGACGCGGACCTTCCGGTGGGTGTCGTACGGGTCCTGCTGGGGGACCTGCTGGAGGCGGGGCACGTCAAGGTCAGCCGCCCGGTGCCGCCCGCGCGGCTGCCCGACGAGCGGATTCTGCGGGAAGTCATCGAGGGATTGCGAGCACTGTGATGGGACTGCGGGACAACGGACCGGCGGGGCGGGCGGGTTCGGAGGCGGACGAGGAGGAGACGTCCGCACTCGCGCTGAAGATCCTGGTGGCCGGGGGGTTCGGCGTCGGCAAGACCACGCTCGTCGGCGCGGTCAGCGAGATCCGGCCGCTGCGCACGGAGGAGGCGCTGAGCGAGGCGGGCGAACTGATCGACGACACGGCCGGCGTCGACCGGAAGACCACGACCACGGTCGCGATGGACTTCGGGCGGATCACCATCCGCTCCGGCCTGTCGCTGTACCTGTTCGGGACGCCCGGCCAGGACCGGTTCTGGTTCCTGTGGGACGAACTCTCGCAGGGCGCGCTCGGGGCGGTGGTGCTGGCCGACACCCGGCGGCTGGAGGACTGCTTCCCGGCCGTCGACTACTTCGAGCACCGGCGGATCCCGTTCGTGGTGGCCGTCAACTGCTTCACCGAGGCGCGGCGTTACGGGGAGACCGAGGTGGCGCGCGCACTGGACCTGGAGCAGGGGACACCGGTGGTGCTGTGTGACGCGCGGGACAAGGACTCGGGGAAGGAGGTGCTGATCCGGCTGGTCGAGTACGCCGGGCGGGTGCACACCGCCCGGCTGCTCGACTCGGTGGCGCCCCGGGCCGGTTCCGCATGAGGCGGAACCGGTCGGCTCGGCGAGCGCTCAGTCGGCGATGCCGGCCAGGGCGATCACCTTGTCGATCGGCACCCGGACGAGGAGTTCGCCGGGGACGCCGTTGCGGCGACCGAAGGCCTCGCCGCGCTCCTCGCCCATGTACCGGGCGCCGATCCGGGTCGCCCAGTGGAGCAGCCCCTCGGGGTCGTCCTCGTGGCCGCTGATCCGGGCCCGGCCCTGGAGGACGACGTAGGAGAAGGGCGGGCGGTCGTCGTCCACGCAGAGGGCGACCCGGCCGTCCCGGGCCAGATTCCGCCCCTTGACGGTGTCCGCACCGGTGTTGAACACGAAGGAGTCGCCGTCGAGAACGAACCAGATGGGAGCGATGTGCGGGCTCCCGTCCGCGCGGACCGTGGAGAGCTTCCCGGTGCGGGTCGAGTGCGAGACGAACGCCCGCCATTCCTCTTGAGTCATCTTCTGTGCCATGGGTCCATCCTCCTTGCCGGAAAGCCGCTGGTGGGGAAGGCTGGCGGCACGACTACGCGGGGTGGGGCGCGGCCACGTCGGCCGCGTCGACGGGGAGGGGCTGGAAATGGCACTGGACAAGCAGCTCGACTGGCTTCTGGACGATCTGACGCGCAGGGTGCAACAGGTCCGGCACGCGGTGGTGTTGTCGAACGACGGGCTGGTGACGGCCGCGAGCGCGGGCCTCGCGCGGGAGGACGCCGAGCACCTGGCGGCCGTCGCCGCCGGGTTGCAGAGCCTGGCCAAGGGGTCGGGGCGACACTTCCGGGCGGGTGAGGTGCGCCAGACGATGGTCGAGTACGACGAGGGCTTCCTCTTCGTCGTGGCGGCCGGATCGGGCAGTTGCCTGTGCGCGCTCAGCGCCGCCGAGGCCGACATCGTGCAGGTGGCCTACGAGATGACGCTGCTGGTCAACCGGGTCGGGGAGCACCTGGGGGTCGCGGAGCGGCGGATCACCGGGGGCTGAGCGGGCGCCGAGCCGGAGTCGGGCTCCGAGCCGGAGTCGGGGCGTCGCGGGGCGGGGCGTCGCGGGGCGGGGTGAGGGTTATCCACAGGCCTCGCGCGGTTCGGTCGCGGGGAGTTACGGTCTTCACACAGAGTGATCGCCGCCAGGGTGATCGGCACTCGTGGGGGAGGACCGTGATGAAGGTGGAAGCGCCGGTGTGTACGTCCGTGGGCAGGGGAGCGGACGGCGATCGGGAAGACGTGCGGGGCGTCGCCGAGCGGTGCCCCGAACAGGACCGGACGCCTCCGGGGACGGGGCCGGGGCCGGGACCGCGCGGAGCCGGGGGACCGCGGCCGCAGCCACTGCTCGGTGGGGTCCGGGCGGCTCTTGAACTGGGTCTGGGCCGAGGCGAGTTCGTCCGGGCCGTGCAGTTGGGGTTGGTACGGCCCGTCCCGCGCGCCCCGGCGGGACCGGCGAGGTTCCTGCGGGCCGAGGTGGAGCGGGTCCGGGCACGGGAGGGGTTCCCCGAGGCGCTGCGCGCCCGGTTGGAGACCGTGGCCGGCGCCGACGCGGGCGCGGAGGTGCTGGGCATCGGGCCGAGCCGCTTCACCCGGCTCGCGCGCTGCGGGCACCTCACACCGCTCGGCTACCGGATCAACCGCTACCGGGTCGTCGTCTGGTCGTACCCGGTCGCGGAGTTGCGGGAGTTCGCGGCCCGGGAGCCGGGGATGCTGCGGGGGGTCGCCTCCCCGAGGGACCGGGAGCTCGTCGAGGCCCGGGCGGACCTGCGCCCGCGCCGGTGGCGGGCCCGGCACGTGGGGCTGTCGCTCAGAGCGACCGCCGACCCCTGGGAGCGGGCCGCGGTGCTCGCGTCCGTCCTGCCCGAGGAGGCGGTACGGGCGGCCGTGCCCGATCCGGCCGAGCGCATCGTGCTCGCCGCCCTCGCACCGCCCCCGCCGTACGGCCACCCGCGGGTCCCGGCGGCCGAGGCGGTGGCCCGGGCGCTGTTGACGGCCGACCTCCCGGAGGAGGCCGACTGGTACCGCACCAGCCTCGACTTCGCGCTGCGGGGAGCGCGCGCTCAGTCGAACTCGACGGGCGAGAGGGGGCCGACGTAGACCCAGGCGCCGTCCTCGCGGGAGAAGTCGCTGTGCTCGCGCAGGGAGCCCGTGTGCCGCCCCTCGCGGTAGTGGGCGCGGAACTCCACCGCCCCCCGGGTCTCGAACATCCCGCCGCGCTCGGTGGCGAGGATCTCCAGCCGTTCCCAAAGCTGTCCGGGGTCCAGTTCCAGCCGGGGCGGCCGGGTCGTGGAGTGCCAGGAGCGGAGCAGGTAGGCGGTGTCGCCGACGGCGAAGGCGCTGAAGCGCGAGCGCATCAGCAGCTCCGCCGTGGGGGCCGCCTGGGCGCCCGAGTGGAAACGGCCGCAGCACGCCGCGTAGGTGGCGGGCAGCCCGCAGGGGCAGGGACGGTCGGGGGTGGACATGGCGGTTCTGTTCTCCGGGAGGGAAGGCGGTGACGGTGGGGGCGGGCCGGCCTTGGGGGAGGCCCGTGGCTCAGACGGTCGGGCCGGCCGGGTGCGTCTTGGGGGAGTAGGGGCGGAAGAGTCCCTCCTGGACCACGGAGACCAGCAGCCTGCCCTCCAGGTCGTAGATGCGGCCGCGGGCCAGGCCCCGGCCGCCGTGCGCGATGGGTGACTCCTGGTCGTAGAGGAACCACTCGTCCGCCCGGAAGGGCCGGTGGAACCACATGGCGTGGTCCAGCGAGGCCATGTCGAATCCGCGCATGCCCCACAGCGGTTCCACGGGGATGCGCACGGCGTCGAGGAGGGTCATGTCGCTGGCGTAGGTGAGGGCGCAGGTGTGCACGAGCGGGTCGTCGCCCAGGGGGCCGACCGCCCGCATCCACACCGCGCTGCGCGGATCGGCGTCCTTGAGCTCCTGCGGGGTCCAGCGGAGCCGGTCCACGTACCGGATGTCGAAGGGCTGCCGGCGGGCCATCCGCTCCAGGGCCTCGGGCAGCGCGCCGAGGTGCTCGCGGATCTCGTCGGCGACCTTCGGGAGCGTGTCCGGGTGGGGGAAGTCGAGGCGGGGAGGCAGCTGGTGCTCGATGCTGCCCTCCTCCGGGTGATGGAAGGAGGCGGTCAGGTTGAAGATGGTCTTGCCCTGCTGGACCGCGGTGACGCGGCGCGTGGTGAAGGAACGCCCGTCGCGCACCCGTTCCACCTGGTACACGATCGGCACCCCGGGAATGCCGGGGCGCAGGAAGTACGCGTGCAGCGAATGGACCGGGCGGTCGCTCTCGGTGGTGCGGCCGGCGGCCACCAGGGCCTGGCCGGCCACCTGTCCGCCGAACACGCGCTGGAGGGACTCCTGGGGACTGGCGCCCCGGAAGATGTTGACCTCGATCTGCTCCAGGTCGAGCAGATCGACCAGTCTCTCGGCAGGGTTCGTCATCACGGGTTCTCCACGTTCTCCGCTGTCGGGTCCGGCGGGTGTCGCGCGTGCCGGGGAAGGGGTGGGGGTGACGGGTCGGGCGGACCGGGCCGGCCCCGTGGGGCCGGCCGCGGGGCCGTCGCGGTCAGAGGGCGCCGAGCTCGCCCACCGAGGTGACCCGCAGGACGGCCCGGCCCTCCTCGTCGGAGGCCGCGAGGTCGACCTCGGCGCTGATGCCCCAGCCATGGTCGCCGTTCGGGTCGGCGAAGGTCTGGCGGACGCGCCACAGGCCGTGCGCCGGGTCCTCCTCGATCTGCAGGAGCTTCGGGCCGCGCGCGTCGGGGCCGGTGCCCAGGTCGTCGTACTCGTCCCAGTAGCCGTCCATGGCCTCGCCCCAGGCGTCGGCGTCCCAGCCGGACTCGGCGTCCAGCTCGCCCAACTGGTCGACGTGGTCCAGGGCGGCCAGCTCCACCCGGCGGAACATGGCGTTGCGGACCAGCACGCGGAAGGCGCGGGCGTTCGCCGTGACCGGCTTGACCTGGTCGGCCTTCTCCTGGGCCTGCTCCGCCGTCTCCACCTCCGGGTTCGCCAGCTGCTCCCACTCGTCGAGCAGGCTGGAGTCGACCTGGCGGACCAGCTCGCCCAGCCAGGCGATGAGGTCCTGGAGGTCCTCGGACTTCAGGTCGTCGGGGATGGTGTGGTCGAGCGCCTTGTACGCGCTCGCCAGGTAGCGCAGCACGATGCCCTCGGTGCGGGCCAGCTCGTAGAAGGAGGTGAACTCGCTGAAGGTCATCGCGCGCTCGTACATGTCGCGGATGATCGACTTCGGGGAGACGGGGTGGTCGCGGACCCACGGGTGGCTCTTGCTGTACACGTCGTACGCGTGGAGCAGCAGCTCTTCGAGCGGCTTGGGGTAGGTGACCTCCTGGAGGCGCTCCATGCGCTCCTCGTACTCGATCCCGTCCGCCTTCATCGCCCCGACGGCGATGCCGCGCTCCTTGTTCTGCTGCGCGGCCAGGATCTGACGCGGGTCGTCGAGGGTGGACTCGACCACGGAGACCATGTCCAGCGCGTAGGACGGGGACTCGGGGTCCAGCAGGTCGAAGGAGGCCAGCGCGAACGTGGACAGCGGCTGGTTCAGCGCGAAGTCCTGCTGGAGGTCGACGGTGAGCCGGATCGTGCGGCCCTCGGCGTCCGGGGTGTCGAGCTTCTCCACGACACCGCCGTCCAGCAGGGACCGGTAGATCGCGATGGCCCGACGGATGTGCCGCAGCTGGGCCTTGCGGGGCTCGTGGTTGTCCTCCAACAGGTGGCGCATCGCCTTGAAGGCGTCGCCCGGCCGCGCGATGACCGACAGCAGCATGATGTTCGTGACCTTGAAACGCGAGGTCAGCGGCTCCGGGTCGGCCGCGATCAGCTTCTCGAAGGTGGTGTCCGACCAGGCGACGAACCCCTCGGGAGCCTTCTTGCGGACGACCTTGCGGCGCTTCTTCGGGTCGTCGCCCGCCTTCGCGAGGGCCTTCTCGTTCTCGATGACGTGTTCGGGGGCCTGCGCCACCACGAAGCCCGCCGTGTCGAAACCGGCGCGGCCGGCGCGGCCGGCGATCTGGTGGAACTCGCGGGCCCGCAGCGTGCGGACCCGGTTGCCGTCGTACTTGGTGAGGGCCGTGAACAGCACCGTGCGGATGGGGACGTTGACGCCCACGCCCAGGGTGTCGGTACCGCAGATCACCTTCAGCAGACCGGCCTGCGCCAGCTTCTCCACGAGCCGCCGGTACTTGGGCAGCATGCCCGCGTGGTGCACGCCGATGCCGTGCCGCACGTACCGGGACAGGTTCTGGCCGAACTTCGTGGTGAAGCGGAAGTTGCCGATCAGATCGGCGATCTTGTCCTTCTCCTCACGGGTGCACATGTTGATGCTCATCAACGACTGCGCCCGCTCGACCGCCTGCGCCTGGGTGAAGTGCACGATGTACACCGGGGACTGCCGGGTCTCCAGCAGCTCGGTGATGGTGTCGGTGATCGGCGTGGTGACGTACTCGTACGACAGCGGAACGGGCCGGGTCGCGGAGCGGACCACCGAGGTCGGCCGGCCCGTGCGGCGGGTCAGGTCCTCCTCGAACCGCTTCACGTCGCCGAGGGTCGCCGACATCAGGACGAACTGCGCCTGCGGCAGCTCCAGCAGCGGGATCTGCCACGCCCAGCCGCGGTCCGCCTCGGCGTAGAAGTGGAACTCGTCCATCACGACCTGGCCGATGTCGGCGTACTTGCCGTCCCGCAGCGCGATGGAGGCCAGCACCTCGGCGGTGCAGCAGATGACGGGGGCGTCGGCGTTCACGGAGGCGTCGCCGGTCAGCATGCCGACGTTCTCGGTGCCGAACAGCTTGCACAGGTCGAAGAACTTCTCCGACACCAGGGCCTTGATCGGCGCCGTGTAGAAGGTCACCTTGTCCTGGGCCAGCGCGGTGAAGTGCGCGCCGGCGGCGACGAGGCTCTTGCCGGAGCCCGTCGGGGTGGAAAGGATCACGTTCGCCCCGGAGACGACCTCGATCAGCGCCTCCTCCTGCGCCGGGTACAGGGTGATGCCCTGGTCCTCCGCCCACGAGGAGAAAGCCTCGAAGAGGGCGTCGGGGTCGGCGTTCGGCGGGAGCTGATCAATGAGGGTCACGCCCCCCATCTTGCCTGGCTTCTCACCGGAAGAGGGAACCGGCGGACGCAAGGAAGATCATCGCAGGTACTCTGTGCCGTCGAGGCGGCCCGAACGAAACCATCGACGGGGCCCCACCACGACGGGACCGGGGCGGGAAACGAGCATGATGGGTCCGGCGCACTCACTGTCCGGGGCGGCCGCCTGGCTGGGGGTGGGCGCGGCGACCGCCGCCGCGGGACACCCGATGCCCTGGCCCGTCCTCGTCGTCGGCGCGCTGATCTGCGCGGGCGCCGCCCTCGCACCCGACCTCGACCACAAGTCGGCGACGATCTCCCGCGCCTTCGGCCCCCTCTCCCGGGGCCTGTGCGAGGTGGTCGACAAGCTCTCCTACGCCGTCTACAAGGCCACCCGCGCCCCGCGCGACGCCCGCCGCACCGGCGGCCACCGCACCCTGACCCACACCTGGCTCTGGGCGGTGCTGATCGGCGCCGGCTCCTCCGCCCTCGCCGTGAGCATCGACCGCTGGGGCGTGCTCCTCCTGCTCTTCGTCCACCTGGTCCTGGCCGTGGAGGGGCTGCTGTGGCGGGCCGCCCGGATGTCCAGCGACATCCTCGTCTGGCTCCTCGGCGCGACCAGCGCCTGGATCCTCGCGGGGGTCCTGGACGAGCCGGGCAACGGCGCCGGTTGGCTGTTCACCGCCCCCGGCCAGGAGTACCTCTGGCTCGGCCTGCCGATCCTGCTCGGGGCCCTCGTCCACGACATCGGCGACGCGCTCACGGTCTCCGGCTGCCCGATCCTGTGGCCCCTGCCGATCGCCGGCAAGCGCTGGTACCCGGTGGGCCCCCCGAAGGGGATGCGGTTCCGGGCGGGCAGCTGGGTGGAGCTGAAGGTCCTCATGCCGGCGTTCATGCTGCTCGGCGGTGTGGGCGGCGCCTCGGCCCTCGGGTTCATCTGAGCCGTCCCCCGGCGGGCTTACCGGGCGGGCCCACCGGACCGGCGCCCCCGGACGGCCGCCCCCACCGGAGCCCGCCGGTCGGGCGGGATCCGGTGGGGGGACGGGCTCAGCCGGGACGGGCTCAGCCGTGGGGCTCAGCCGTGCCAGGAGCGCCACAGCGCCGCGTACGCGCCGTCGGCGGCCACCAGCTCGTCGTGGGAGCCCAGCTCGCTGATGCGGCCCTCCTCCACGACCGCGATCACGTCCGCGTCGTGCGCGGTGTGCAGGCGGTGGGCGATGGCGATGACCGTCCGGCCGTCCAGCACCCGGGCCAGGGAACGCTCCAGGTGCCGGGCCGCCCTCGGGTCCAGCAGCGACGTCGCCTCGTCCAGCACCAGCGTGTGCGGATCCGCCAGGACCAGCCGGGCCAGGGCCACCTGCTGCGCCTGCGCCGGCGTCAGCGCGCTCCCGCCGGAACCGACCTCGGTGTCCAGACCGGCCTCCAGGGCGCGCGCCCAGCCGTCCGCGTCCACCGCGGTCAGCGCCGCCCACAGCTCGGTGTCCGCCGCGCCGGCCCGCGCCAGGCGCAGGTTGTCGCGCAGGGAGCCGACGAAGACGTGGTGCTCCTGGTTGACCAGCGCCACGTGCTCACGGACCCGTTCCGCCGGCATCCGCGACAGCCGCGCGCCACCGAGGGTGACCTCGCCGGTCCGCGGCGCGTAGATGCCCGCCAACAGCCGGCCGAGGGTGGACTTGCCCGCCCCGGAGGGCCCGACCAGCGCCATCCGGGTGCCCGGCGGCACGGACATCGACACCCGGTGCAGGACGTCCACGCCCTCGCGGTACCCGAAGCGCACCTCGTCCGCGCGCACGCCGCGCCCCTGCGGGGCGACGGTCTCGTCACCGGCGTCCGGTTCGATCTCGTGGACCCCCACGAGCCGGCCCAGCGAGACCTGCGCGATCTGCAGTTCGTCGTACCAGCGCAGGATCAGCCCGATCGGGTCGACCATCATCTGCGCCAGCAGCGCCCCCGTCGTCAGCTGCCCCACCGACATCCAGCCCCGCAGCACGCAGTAGCCGCCGATCAGGAGCACCGCGCCGAGGATGGTCACGTAGGTGACGTTGACGACCGGGAAGAGGACCGTGCGCAGGAACAGCGTGTACCGCTCCCAGGCCGTCCACTCCTTGATCCGCCGCTCCGACAGCTCGATCCGGCGCCCGCCCAGGCGGTGCGCCTCCACCGTGCGGCCCGCGTCCACCGTCTCGGTGAGCGCCGCGGCGACGGCCGCGTACCCGGCCGCCTCCGAACGGTACGCGGAGGGCGCCCGCCGGAAGTACCACCGGCAGCCGATCACCAGGACGGGCAGCGACAGCAGCGCGGCCAGGGCCAGGGGCGGGGCGGTCAGCGCGAGCGCCCCGAAGAGCAGCCCCGCCCACACCACGCCGATGGCCAGCTGCGGCACGGCCTCGCGCATCGCGTTGGCCAGCCGGTCGATGTCGGTGGTGATCCGCGACAGCAGGTCGCCGGTGCCGGCGCGCTCCAGCACCCCCGGCGGCAGGCCCACGGAACGCACCAGGAAGTCCTCGCGCAGATCGGCGAGCATCTCCTCGCCGAGCATCGCCCCGCGCAGCCGCACCATGCGGGTGAACACGGTCTGCACGGTCAGCGCCGCGGTGAACGCGAGCGCCACCCACCCGAGGTGGAGGTCCCGCGCGCCGCGCGCGAGCTCGTCCACGACCCGTCCCAGCAGGTACGGGCCGACCATGGAGGCGACCACGGCGACCGCGTTGACGGTCACCAGCAGCACGAAGGCCCGCCGGTGGCGCAGGAACAGGTCGCGCACGTAGCCCCGTACCGTCGCCGACGTGCCCACGGGCAGGGTGGCGGCGGTCTCGGGGGCCGCCGGATCGTATTGCGGCGGTGCCACGCCGATCATGCGGATTCCTCGATCTCTGTGAGTGCTTCTTCCATCTCCGCCAGCCGCTGTTCCTCGTCGGTCTCGCGGGTGACGACGGCCCGGTAGCGCGGCTCGGTGCGCAGCAGTTCGCGGTGCGTGCCGGTGGCCGTCGCCCGGCCCTCGTGGACGAGGACGACCCGATCGGCGCGGTCCAACAGCAGCGGGGACGAGGCCAGGACCACGGTGGTGCGTCCGGCGCGCAGGGAGCCGATCCCGTCGGCGATCCGGGCCTCGGTGTGGGAGTCGACCGCGGAGGTCGGCTCGTCCAGCACCAGCACCTCCGGGTCGGTGACCAGGGACCGTGCCAGGGCGAGGCGTTGGCGCTGCCCGCCGGACAGGGACCGGCCGCGTTCGGTGATCCGGGCGTCCATGGGGTCGTCCACCCCGTCGGGCGCGGACTGGAGCAGGGCGTCCAGGACGTCGCCGCACTGCGCCGCCGTCAGGGCCCGCCCGGGCTCCACCGCACCCGAGGCCGGTACGTCGAGCAGCTCGCGCAGGGTCCCGGACAGCAGCACCGGCTCCTTGTCCTGTACGAGGACCAGCTCGCGCGCCGTGTCCAGCGCGAGGGCGTCCAGCGCCACCCCGCCGAGCAGCACCGAGGGCTCCTCGGCGGCGACGGGGCCCGAGGGGCCCGCGGGTCCCTCCAGCGGGTGCCCGCCCAGGCGCTCGGCGAGTCGGCCCGCCAGGTCCGGGTCCCCGCACACCACGGCGGTGAACCGTCCGGCCGGGGCCACCAGCCCCGTCACGGGGTCGTACAGGTCCCCGCCCGGCGCCGGGGGCGCCGGGGGCGCGGTGTCCCCGGCGAGGGCTCCGGCTCCGGCAGCGGTCCCGGCAGCGGTCCCGGCGTCGGCTTCGGCTTCGGTCTCGGTGCGCGTCAGCGCCAGGACGCGGGCCGCGCGCGCGGCGGACGGCCGCGAGAAGGAGTACGCCATGGCGATCTCCTGGAAGTGCCGCAGCGGGTACAGCAGGGTGGCCACCGCGCTGAAGGCGGCGACGAGTTCGCCCACCTCCAGCCGCCCGTCCAGGACGAGTCCCGCGCCGTACCAGACGACCACGATCAGCAGGACGCCCGGCAGCATCACCTGGATCGCCGCGATCAGGGCCCACATCCGGGCACTGCGCACGGCGGCCTCGCGGACCTGCTGCGAGGCCTCGCGGTAGCGGCCCAGGAACAGTTCCTCGCCGCCGATGCCCCGCAGCACCCGCAGGCCCGCCACGGTGTCGGAGGCCAGCTCGGTGGCCTTGCCGGCCTTCTCGCGCTGCACGTCGGCGCGTCGCGTGGCGCGCGGCAGCAGCGGCAGGACGGACAGGGCCAGCACCGGAACGCCGACGGCGACGACCACGCCGATGGCGGGCGCGTAGAAGAGCAGGCCGACGCAGATGGCGACGACGGCGACCACGGCGGCGAGGAAGCGGGAGACCGCCTCGACGAACCAGCCGATCTTCTCGACGTCGGCCGTGGAGACCGCGACCACCTCGCCGGCCGCGACGCGTCGGGTCAGGGCGGAGCCCAGCTCGGCGGTCTTGCGGGCGAGCAACTGCTGCACCCGCGCGGCGGCGGTGATCCAGTTCGTGACGGCCGTGCGGTGCAGCATGGCGTCGCCGACGGAGATCGCGATCCCGAGGGCGACCATCAGGGCGCCGACGAGCAACAACCCCCGCCCGTCGCGCCGTACGACCGCCTCGACGCCCAGGCCCACCGCGTAGGGCAGGGCCGTGACCCCGCAGAAGTGCAGCACCCCCCACGCCAGGCTCTTGGCCTGTCCGCCGAGCTGTCCCCGGCCGAGCCACAGCAGCAGGCGGGGGCCGGAGCGGGCGTCGGGTACCCCGGGATCCGGATACGGAAGATCGCTGATCTGCATGACGCCCCATGACTGGTCGAGTGGTCCAAACCGAGCAAGGTTCGCCTTCCGGGCGGGCGTCGGGCAATCGATTTTGCGTTGGCCAGGGCCTCGCGCGACGGGGTTCGCGGTACGCCCGCTCCCCGGCCGGGCAGGTCGGGGAGGGCGTACGCGGGGGCGCGTCCGGGATCAGGGGCGCGTGGCGCGCTCCAGTTCGAGCAGCACCGACCGGTACGCGTGCCCGGTCGCCCCCTCCATCCCGACCTCGCACATCCGGTTCGCGGACAGGTGGGCGTCGTAGGTCCGGGCCGTCACCTCCGCCGCCTCGCGGGCCGTCGCCGAGGCCGTCAGCTCCGGGTGCAGCATCCCCCGGTCCCCGGCGAAGGCGCAGCAGCCGGCGTCGTCCGGGACCACCACCTCCTCGGCGCAGGCCGCGGCGACCGCGCGCAGCTGCGCCTCGTCGCCCAGGTGGCGCATGGAGCAGGTGGGGTGCAGGACGGCCGACCCGACCGTGCGCAGGACCTCCAGGCGCGGCAGCAGCTCCTCCGCCGCCCACACCACGGAGTCCACGATCCGCAGCTCGCGGTGGAGGGCGAGGTTCTCCTCGGTCAGGTACGGGACCACCTCGTGGGCGAGGCCCAGCGTGCAGGAGGAGGCGTCGACCACGAGCGGCAGCCGGCCCCCGGCCGTCCAACCCCAGGCGGCGTCCACGATCCGGTTGGCCATCAGACGGGCGCCCTCCTCGTAGCCCTTGGAGTGCCAGATCGTCGCGCAGCAGGTCCCGCCCACGTCGTCCGGGATCCACACCGGTCTGCCGGCCCGCTCCGACACGGCGACCACCGCCTCGGGCAGGGAGGGGCCCGGATCGCCCTCGGGGCCGCCGAAGACGCGGTTCACGCAGGCCGGGTAGTAGACGGCGGACGCGCCCGCGCGCCGGGTCGGCGGCAGCGTGCCGGCGGCGGCGCCGGGCACCTGCGGCAGCCACCGGGGGACCAGGTCGGGGCGTACGATCCTGCGCGCGGCGTCGGTCACGGCGGTCAGGGGCCGGTCCCCGACCCGGGCGGTGATCGTGGCGGCGGCGCCGACGGCGAGGCGCGCGGCGGCCTCCACGGCCCCGAAGCGCCGGGCGGCCAGGGCGGCGACCCGCTCCTCGCGGGCGGAGTGCCGCCGGTGGCGGAAGTCCTTCATCAGCGCGCCGGTGTCGATCCCGACCGGGCAGGCGAGCCGGCAGGTGGAATCGCCCGCGCAGGTGTCGACGGCGTCGTAGCCGTAGGCGTCCAGCAGCCCGTCGAGGACGGGCGAGCCCGAGGTCTGGCGCATCATCTCGCGGCGCAGCGCGATCCGTTGGCGGGGAGTGGTGGTCAGGTCCTCGCTGGGGCAGGTCGGTTCGCAGAACCCGCACTCGATGCAGGGATCGACCACGGCCTCCACCCGCGGGATCGTCTTCAGGCCCCGCAGGTGGGCGCGGGGGTCGCGGTCGAGCAGGACGCGCGGGGCGAGGACGCACTCCGGGTCGACGAGCCGCTTGGTGCGCCACATCAGCTCGGTGGCGAGCGGCCCCCACTCCAGTTCCAGGAAGGGGGCCATGTTGCGGCCGGTGGAGTGCTCGGCCTTCAGCGAACCGTCGAACCGCTCGACCGTCGTCCGGCAGAAGTCCTCCATGAAGGCCCCGTAGCGGGCCACGTCGGCCGGGTCGGCCGCGTCGAAGGCCAGCAGGAAGTGCAGGTTGCCGTGGGCGGCGTGGCCGGCGACGGCCGCGTCGAACCCGTGCCGTTCCTGGAGCGCGAGGAGGGCCTCGCAGGCCTCGGCGAGCCGGGACGGGGGGACGGCGAAGTCCTCGGTGATCAGGGTGGTGCCCGGGGGGCGGGCTCCGCCGACGGCGGTCACGAACGCCTTGCGGGCCTTCCAGTAGCCGGAGACGACGGCGGGGTCGTGGGTGAAGGCGTTGGTGATCGAGGCGACCGGCGCCACCGGGTCGAGCCGGCCCAGCACCCGCGCCGCCCGCCGCTCGTGGGCCTCGCGCCCCGTCCGGTCCGCGGCCCGGAACTCGACCAGCAGCGCCGTGGTGTCCCGGGGCAGCTCCGCCCAGTCGGCGGGCACCCCCGGGACGCCGACGCAGGCGCGCAGGGTGTTCCCGTCCATCAGCTCGACGGCGAGCGCGCCCGCCTCGTTGAACAGCGGCACGGCGGCGGCCGCCGCCGGCAGGGAGGGGAAGAACAGCAGCGCGGTCGTGGTCTCGCGGTCCAAGGGCAGGGTGTCGAAGACGACCTCGGAGATGAAGCCGAGGGTGCCCTCGGAGCCGACCATGAGGCCCCGCAGGATCTCCACCGGCGTCGTGCCGTCGAGGTAGGCGTCCAGTCGGTAGCCGGTGGTGTTCTTGATCTCGTACTTGGCGCGGATCCGGGCCGTCAGCGCGGCATCGGCCTCGATCTCCCGTTTGATCTCCAGCAGTCCGCGGCACAGCGCGGGTTCCGCGCGGGCCAGCTCCTCGTCGGCCAGCGGGTCGGCGGTGTCGACGACGGTGCCGGTCGGCAGGACGAGGGTCAGCGAGGACAGGGTGCGGTACGAGTTCCGGGTGGTGCCCGCCGTCATGCCCGAGGCGTTGTTCGCGACGACGCCGCCGAGGGTGCAGGCGAGGGCGCTGGCCGGGTCGGGCCCCAGGACCCGGCCGTGCCGGGCGAGCGCGACGTTGGCCCGCGCCACGGTGGTGCCGGGGCGGATCCGGGCGCGCCGGCCCTCGTCGAGGACCTCGACGCCGACCCAGTGGCGGCGTACGTCGACCAGGATGTCCTCGCCCTGGGCCTGCCCGTTGAGGGAGGTCCCGGCGGCCCGGAAGACGACCTCGCGCTGCCTGCCGTGGGCGTACGACAGCACCGCGGAGACGTCGTCGATGTCCTCGGCGACCACCACGACCTGGGGCACGAAGCGGTACGGGGAGGCGTCGGTGGCGTAGCGGACCAGGTCGGAGACCTTCCACAGCACCTTCTCCGGCCCCAGCAGCTCGGCCAGCTCGGTGCGCAGGGTCTCGGGGGTGCCGGCCGCCAGCCGGTCGGGGACGCGGTCGGGAGCGGGGCCGCGGGGGGTGCGCGGGCGCAGCGCGCCCGGCTTCGGTTCCAGGAGCGGCATGGGCGGCATCCCCTCGTACGGCGCGCACGGCGCGATCGGGCGCCGGCGCGGTCCGTCGGCGCGGGGGCGGGGACGGCCGGCTCAGCAGTGACGTTCCGCCGGGGCGTCCGTCAGCGCGTTCAGCAGGCCGCCGAGCACCTCGCGCTGTTCGGCGGTCAATGGAGCCAGGATCTCCTCTGCCGCGTCGGTCCGCGCGTTGCGCAGACGGCGTAGCGTGGCGCGGCCGGTCTCGGTGAGCTCGATCCGGATGACGCGGCGGTTCGCCGGGTCGGGCACGCGGCGCACGCAGTCGGCCGCCTCCAGGCCGTCGACCAGCGTGGTCACGGCGCGCGGCACGACCTCCAGGCGGGCGGCCAGATCGGCCATCCGGGGCGGCCGGTCGCCGCCGTGGTGCGAGACGAGGCGCAACAGCCTGCCCTGGGCCGGGGTGATCCCGAGGGGTTCCATGTACCGCTTCTGGATGCGGTGGAGCCTGCGCGTGAGGCGCAGCAGCTGCTCCGCGAGGACCCCGTCGGTGGTGTCGCGGGTGTCGCTCTCGCGGGTGTCGGTCTGGGAACCGGTGCTCATACTGGGAACAGTACCAGGACCGGATTCATTGTGAGCATAGGTAACAATGAGCTAAGCTCATCGGAGTCTCGTCAGAAGGAGGCCCATGCGCCCCGAAGAACCGACTTGGACACCATCGAACGAAGCCCTCGACCCCTCCCGCCCGGCTCCGTCGGACCGCCCGCGCGAACTGCGCCGCATCGTCGCCCTGTTCCGCCCCTACCGCGGCCGGCTCGCGCTCGTCGGCGCCCTCGTGGCCGCCTCCTCGCTGGTCGGCGTGGCGTCGCCGTTCCTGCTCAAGGAGATCCTGGACGTCGCGATACCCCAGGGGCGCACGGGCCTGCTCAGCCTGCTCGCGCTCGGCATGATCCTGACCGCCGTCGTCACCAGCGTCTTCGGCGTGCTCCAGACCCTGATCTCCACCACGGTCGGTCAGCGCGTCATGCACGACCTGCGGACCGCCGTGTACGCGCAGCTCCAGCGCATGCCGCTGGCCTTCTTCACCCGCACCCGCACCGGTGAGGTGCAGTCCCGCATCGCCAACGACATCGGGGGCATGCAGGCCACGGTCACCTCGACCGCGACCTCCCTCGTCTCGAACCTGACCGCCGTCATCGCCTCCGTCGTCGCGATGCTCGCGCTCGACTGGCGCCTGACCGTGGTCTCGCTGCTCCTGCTGCCGCTGTTCGTGTGGATCAGCCGCCGGGTCGGCCGCGAGCGCAAGCGGATCACCATGCAGCGCCAGCGCCAGATGGCGGCGATGGCCGCCACCGTCACCGAGTCCCTCTCGGTGAGCGGAATCCTGCTCGGCCGCACCATGGGCCGCTCCGCGTCCCTGACCGACGCCTTCGCCGAGGAGTCCGAGAAGCTCGTCGGGCTGGAGGTGCGCTCCAGCATGGCCGGCCGGTGGCGGATGTCCACCATCGGCATCGTCATGGCCGCCATGCCCGCGCTGATCTACTGGGCCGCCGGTCTGGCCCTCCAGACGGGCGCGCCCTCGCTCTCCGTCGGCACCCTCGTCGCCTTCGTCACCCTCCAGCAGGGTCTCTTCCGCCCCACCGTCAGCCTGCTGTCGACCGGCGTGCAGATCCAGACCTCGCTCGCCCTGTTCGCCCGCATCTTCGAGTACCTCGACCTGCCCGTGGACATCACCGAGCGCGCCGAGCCGATGCGCCTGGACCGGGCCAAGGGGGAGGTCCGCCTGGAGGACGTGCACTTCGCCTACGAGGCCAAGGGCGGCCCCACCCTCAGCGGCATCGACATCACCGTCCCCGCCGGCGGCTCCCTGGCCGTGGTCGGCCCGACCGGATCCGGCAAGAGCACCCTCAGCTACCTCGTGCCGCGCCTCTACGACGTGACCGGCGGCCGGGTCGCCCTCGACGGGGTGGACGTACGCGACCTCGACTTCGACTCCCTCGCCCGCTCCATCGGCGTGGTCTCCCAGGAGACCTACCTCTTCCACGCCTCGGTCGGCGACAACCTGCGCTTCGCCAAGCCCGACGCCACCGACGAGGAGATCGTCGAGGCCGCCCGCGCGGCCCAGATCCACGACCACATCGCCTCGCTGCCGGACGGCTACGACACCCTCGTCGGCGAGCGCGGCTACCGCTTCTCCGGCGGCGAGAAGCAGCGCCTCGCGATCGCCCGCACCATCCTGCGCGACCCGCCGGTGCTCATCCTCGACGAGGCCACCAGCGCCCTCGACACCCGCACCGAGCACGCCGTGCAGCGCGCCATCGACAACCTCTCGCAGGGACGGACCACCATCACGATCGCGCACCGCCTCTCCACGATCCGCGACGCCGATCAGATCGTGGTCCTCGACGCCGGCCGGATCGCCGAGCGCGGTACCCACGAGGAGCTGATCGGTGCCGGCGGCCGGTACGCCGCCCTCGTGCGCCGGGACCGGGACGCCGCGCGGACCTCCGCCGGGTCGGAGGGCCGGCCGTCCGGGCGGGACGAGGCGCAGGGGCCCGTACCCACTCCGGTGAACGTGTGATCGTATGACGGACCGGAGGGTGTTCTGACTCGAATGTGGCGATACGGGGGTTAGCTTGCCCGTATGCCTCATGAGCACCTGCCGCCACAGAGCCGCTCCCGGCTGACCCGCCGAGGCCGCCTGGCGCTCTTCCTCGGTACGCTGCTCGGGCTCGGGGTCATCACCCTGGTCCCGCTCCTGCACCACGAGGAGGCGCCGGAGAAGCCGCGCCGGATGGTGATCCCCGAGGGCTGGCGCGCCCCACAGGTGTACGCCGCCGTCGACCGCGAGCTGAAGCTCCCCGCCGGATCCACCAAGGCCGCCGCGGCCACGGCCGCACTGGCCCTGCCCGCCGAGGCGAAGGGCAACCCGGAGGGCTACCTCTTCCCGGCGACGTACCCGGTGACCTCGAAGTCCACCCCGGCCTCGCTGCTCGCCGACATGGTGCGGACCGCCAACCGGAACCTCGCCACCCGGGCCGTCGCGGACGGCGGCAAGGCGCACGGCATGACCCCGTACCAGACGGCCACCCTCGCCAGCGTCATCGAGGCGGAGGTCGATTCCCCGGCCGACATGGGCAAGGTCGCGCGGGTGGTGCACAACCGGCTGGCCAGGTCGATGCCGCTCCAGATGGACTCCACGCTCAACTACGCCCTGGGGCGCAGCACCGTGGACACCACGATCGCCGACACCCGCATCGACCACCCCTTCAACACCTACGCGCGCCAGGGCCTGCCCCCCACCCCCATCGACAGCCCCGGGCTGCGGGCGATGGCGGCGGCGGTCGCCCCGACCCCCGGCGACTGGTTGTTCTTCGTCACCGTCAAGCCCGGCGACACCCGGTTCTCCGCCACGTACGACGAGCACAGGAAGCACGTCGCGGAGTTCAACCGGCTCCGGGCCGCGGCCGGTACGCCGCCACGCGCCCCGGCGGGCCCGCCCGCCGCCGGGGCCGCCCCCGGGCGGTGATCCGGGGGCGGCCCCGGCCCGGCCCCGCCTTCGGCGGCCGTGGCCGCCGATCCGTTCCGGGTCCCGCTCCCACCGGCGGTCGAGGCGCCGCCGGCTCGGACGGCTCAGACCGTCGCCGGCGCCTGCGCACCCCCCGGGGCCGGGGCCCCGGCCGGTGCCGCCAGGAGGCGGCGGATCTCGCGGACGGCGGCGCCGCCCGCGCGGTTGGCGCCGATGGTGGAGGCCGAGGGGCCGTAGCCGACCAGGTGGACCCGCTCGTCGCGGACCGCCCGCGTGCCCTCGACGCGGATGCCGCCCCCGCTCTCGCGCAGCCGCAGCGGCGCCAGGTGGTCGACGGCGGCCCGGAACCCGGTGGCCCACAGGATGACGTCGACGTCCAGGATCCGTCCGTCCGCCCAGGCCACCCCGGTCGGGGTGACGCGGTCGAACATCGGGAGCCGGTCCAGCACGCCCGATTCCCGCCCGGCGCGCACGGCCTCGGTCAGGGCGAGTCCGGTCACGCTGACCACGCTGCGGGGCGGCAGGCCCCGCCGCACCCGCTCCTCCACCAGGGCGACCGCCGCGCGTCCGTCGGCCTCGCCGAACGGCCCCTCGCGGAACACCGGCGGCCTGCGGGTCACCCAGGTCGTCCGCGCGGCACCCTCGGAGATCTCCAGCAGGTGCTGCACGGCCGAGGTGCCACCGCCCACGACCAAGACCCGGGCGCCCGCGAACTCCTCGGGACCCGGATAGTTCGCCGTGTGCAGCTGTCGACCCCGGAACAGCTCCTGCCCCGGGTAGCGGGGCCAGAACGGCCTGTCCCAGGTACCGGTGGCGTTGATCAGGGCCCGCGCCGACCAGAGGCCGCCCGAGGACTCCACCAGCAGCCTGCTCCCCGCGTCGCGCACCGCGCTCACGTCCACGGGGCGGCGTACGCGAAGGTCGAAGCGCTCCTCGTAGGCCGCGAAGTACGCGCCGATGACCTCGGAGGAGGGCCGCAGCGGGTCGGCTCCGACGAGTTCCATGCCCGGCAGCGCGTGCATGCCGTGCACCTTGCCGTAGGTCAGCGAGGGCCAGCGGAACTGCCAGGCCCCGCCGGGGCGCGGCGCGTGGTCCAGGACCACGTGCTCGATCCCCGCCCGTGCCAGGTGGTAGGCCCCGGACAGGCCCGCCTGCCCGGCACCGATGACCACCACGTCGACATCCGTCGCTTCCGCGTCCGTCGCACCCCGCGCCATATCGTTCACGGTTCTACCAACTGGCGGCAGTGCCCGGATCTTCCCGGTCGGGCGGACCGGGCGGATCAGCCGACGGCCCGCGCGCTCAGCCAGTCGTACGCCGCGTCCGCGCTGAACTCCGCCTGACCGCCCGCGAACAGCAGCCCGGCGCCGGTGAAGGCCGGGTCCCCCGCGGTCTCCGCCACGTAGGGCACCGCCACGCAGGCCATCCCCGCGGCCCGGGCGGCCAGGGCGCCGGGCGCCGCGTCCTCGACGACCACGCAGTCCGCGGGGGCCGCGCCCAGCCGGCGGGCCGCCTCCAGGAACACGTCCGGGGCCGGCTTGCCGTGCTCGACCTCCTCGGCGGAGACCACCGTGGTCAGCAGCGCGTCCAGGCCGGTGCCCGCCAGGACGGCGTCGATCGCCTCACGGGAGGACCCGGACGCCACCGCCATGGGGATCCCCTCGGCGTGCAGCCGCTCCACGAAGGCGCGCATCCGGGGGAAGGCCGGCGTGGCGGTGCGGGCCAGTTCCAGGTAGGCGGCGTTCTGCTCCGCCAGCAGCTGTTCCACCGGGGCCGACAGGCCGTAGCGCTCCTTGAGGATCTCCAGCGTCTCGAGGGTGCCGATGCCGATGAACCGGGAGTGCTGCTCCCAGGTGAAATCGGGGACTCCGTGCCGCTCCAGGGTGAGGCGGCCCGACGCGTAGTAGTTGGGCTCGCTGTCCACGAGGGTGCCGTCGAGATCGAATATGACGGAAATCATCCGTTGTGCCCGTCCTGCCGGTCGTATGCCTGTCCCGACCATCCTGTCAGGGTTTGCGGGCGGCCCGTCCCACGGATTCGACCAGCGGCAGCAGCCGGTGCGCCACCCGTTCGCGCAGGGCGACCTCGGTTCGGGTGCGGACCACGCCGGGCAGCCGGATCAGGCGCTGGATCACGTCCTCCAGGTGGGCGTTGTCGCGGGCCGCCACCCGGGTGAGGAGGTCCCCGCCACCGGTGATCGAGAACGCCTCGATGATCTCGGGTACGGAGGCCAGCGCGTCGCCCACCTCGTCCAGCCGGCCCTGGGTGACCTCGATGTGCACGAAGGCCAGCACCGGGTGGCCCAGCGCGGCGGGGGAGAGGACGGGGCCGGTGCCGGTGATCACCCCGGTGCGTTCCAGCCTGTCCAGTCGGGCCTGGAGGGTGCCGCGTGCCACGCCGAGGATCCGGGCGTACTCGCGGACGCTGGTGCGCGGCTGCTCGATCAGCAGGCGCAGGATTCGGGTGTCGAGCTCGTCCACCGCCATGCCTGGACTGTACCAATGGCCCCCTCGCGGGGCCGTCCAGGAGCCGGCCGGCCGGTGGTCGGTGGCCCGGGGCCGGGGCCGGGGCCGGTGGCGGAGCCGGGGGCGGAGCCGGGGGCGGGGGTCCGGCGGCCCGAGGGGCCGGGGCGGCCCGCGCCGGTTACGGTCGTCGTGCGCCGTCGGCCACCCTCCGGCGCCGCCCCTCGGGGGCGGACGCGGCCTTCCGCGCGTACGGCGCATCCGACCACGACCCGCGAACGGAAATGTCCCGGGGAGGGAACGGCATCGGCGGGGCCGGCGGCGGACGGGCCGGCGGCCCACGAGGAGCGGAGACGTCCATGACCGGCCTGCACTGCCTGGTCACCGGGGCCACCGGCTACATCGGCGGCCGTCTGGTGCCCGAACTCCTCGACGTCGGACACCGCGTGAGGTGCCTGGCCCGCACCCCGGAGAAGCTGCGCGACCACCCCTGGGCGGGGCGCGCCGAGGTGGTCCGGGGCGACGTCACCGACGCGGCTTCCGTCGCGGCGGCCCTGGAGGGCATCGACGTCGCCTACTACCTCGTGCACTCCCTCGGCACCGGACCCCGCTTCGAGGAGCGCGACCGGGCCGCCGCCCGGATCTTCGCCGAGCAGGCCCGCGCCGCCGGGGTGCGCCGCATTGTCTACCTCGGCGGCCTCACCCCCTCGGACGTGCCCGCCCGGGACCTCTCCCCGCACCTGCGCTCGCGCGCCGAGGTCGCCGGCATCCTCCTCGGCTCCGGGGTGCCCACCACCGCCCTGCGCGCCGCCGTCATCATCGGCTCGGGCTCCGCCTCCTTCGAGATGCTGCGCTACCTCACCGAACGGCTGCCCGTCATGGTCACCCCCAGCTGGGTCGGGACCCGGATCCAGCCCATCGCCGTCCGTGACGTGCTGCGCTACCTCGTCGGCAGCGCCACCATGCCGCCGGAGGTCAGCCGGGCCTTCGACATCGGCGGCCCGGACGTGGTCACGTACGAGGAGATGATGCGCCGCTACGCCGTCGTCGCGGGGCTGCCCAAGCGGCTCATCCTGCGCGTCCCCATGCTCACCCCGCGCCTGTCCAGCCATTGGATCGGCCTGGTCACCCCCGTCCCGAGGGGGCTCGCCCGCCCCCTCGCCGAATCGCTGCGCCACGAGGTGGTCTGCGACGAGCACGACATCGCCCGGTGGGTCCCCGATCCGTCCGGCACCCCGATCGGCTTCGACCTGGCCCTCGACCTCGCCCTCCAACGGGTGCGGGAGGCGCGCGTCACCACCCGCTGGTCCTCCGCCTCGCTGCCCGGCGCGCCCAGCGACCCGCTGCCCACCGACCCCGACTGGGCGGGCGGCAGCCTCTACAAGGACGAGCGGGAACGGGACGTCGAGGCCTCGCGGGCCGCCCTGTGGCAGGTCGTCGAGGGCATCGGCGGGGAGAACGGCTGGTACTCCTTCCCGCTCGCCTGGGCCGTACGGGGCTGGCTGGACCGCCTCTTCGGCGGCGTCGGCATCCGCCGCGGACGCCGTGACGCCGCCCGGCTGCGGGTCGGCGACTCGCTCGACTTCTGGCGGGTGGAGGAGATCGAGCCGGGCCGCCTGCTGCGGCTGCGCGCCGAGATGCGGCTGCCCGGCCTGGCCTGGCTGGAGCTGTACGCGGCGGACGAGACCGGCGACGAGGGCGACGGCGACGGCGGCGGGCGCGACGGCGTTGCCGGGAGTGACGGACATGCCGGGAGTGACGGACGCGTGGCCGGCGACCGCGCCGCCGGGGGCGAGGAGGGGGCGGGGCCCGTCGGCGGCCCGGGCGTGCGCTCGCGCTACCGGCAGCGGGCCCTGTTCCACCCCCACGGCCTCCTCGGGCACCTGTACTGGTGGAGCGTGTCGCCCTTCCACGCCGTCGTCTTCGGCGGAATGGCCCGCAACATCGCGGGCGCCGCCGAGCGCGCGGAACGGGCCGCGCGGGAGGCCGCCGAAGGCGACGCGTCCGACCGTGACGCGTCCGCCGCCGGCGCATCCGCCGGCGGCCCCGCCCGGGAAGTACCGGGCGACAGCCGCCCCCGCCCCTGACCCGGAGCCGAGCCCCATGAACACCGCCGTGGTCCTGTACACCTCGGACCTGCGCCTGCACGACCACCCGCCGCTGCGCGCCGCACAGTCCGCCTGCGACCGCGTCGTCCCCCTCTTCGTCCGCGACCGGGCCGTCGACGCCGCCGGGTTCGCCGCGCCCAACCGGCTCGCCTTCCTCGCCGACTGCCTCGCCGACCTCGACGCGGGCCTGCGCGAACGCGGCGGCCGCCTCGTCATCCGCTCCGGGGACGTGGTCGACGAGGTCACGGCCCTCGTGGAGGAGGCCGACGCCGACGAGGTCCACATGGCCGCCGGCGTCAGCGCCTACGCCCACGCCCGGGAGGAACGCCTGCGCACCGCCCTGGAGGCGCGCGGCCGGCGACTGTACGTCCACGACACGGTCGTCACGGCCGTGGCACCCGGGGCGGTGCTCCCCAGCGGCTCCGGGGCCGACCACTTCGCCGTGTTCACGCCCTACCTGCGCCGCTGGACGGAACTACCACCGCGGGCCGTGGCCGCCGCCCCGCGCCTCGTACGCGTCCCCGAGGACATCCGCTCCGAGGAGGTGCCCCGGCGCTCGGACGTGAGCGGAACCTCCCCGGGCCTCGCGCGGGGAGGCGAGACGCTCGCCCGCCGGCTGCTGACCAACTGGCTGCGCTCCGGGGTCCGTTCCTACGAGGAGGTCCACGACGACCTCGCCGCCGACGCCACCTCCCGCTTCTCCCCGCACCTGCACTTCGGCACCCTCTCGCCCACCGAGGTCGTCCACCGCTGCGCCGGCGCACCGGGCCCCGGGGCCGACGCCTTCGTCCGCCAACTGTGCTGGCGCGACTTCCACCACCAGGTGCTCGCCGCCCGCCCCGGCGCGGCCCGCCTGGACTACCGGCCGCGCCGGGACGCCTGGCGCACCGGACCGGCCGCCGAGGAGGAGATCCGGGCCTGGAAGGAGGGCCGCACCGGCTACCCGGTGGTCGACGCCGCCATGCGTCAACTGCGCCACGAGGGCTGGATGCACAACCGGGCCCGCCTGCTGGCCGCGAGCTTCCTGACCAAGACCCTCTACGTGGACTGGCGCGTCGGGGCCCGCCACTTCCTGGACCTCCTCGTGGACGGCGACGTGGCCAACAACCAGCTCAACTGGCAGTGGGTGGCCGGCACCGGCACCGACACCCGCCCCAACCGGGTCCTCAACCCCGTCCGCCAGGGCCTGCGCTACGACCCCGAGGGCCGCTACGTGCACCGCTGGGTACCGGAGTTGGCGGGACTCGCGGCCCCGGGCGTGCACGAGCCGTGGCGGCTGCCCGAGGCCGAGCGGGCGGCCTACGACTACCCGCCGCCGTTGGTCGACCTCGCCGACGGCCTCGACCGGTTCCGCCGGGGGCGCTCCGGCGACGTATCGTGACCGGGTGGACCCCGCACCGCCGCCCTCCACCCGACCGCCCCTCGCCGGACCGCCCTCCGTCGAACCGGCCCTCGCCGGCGCCGCCGAGGCCGCCGCGCACGGGCCCGGCGGGGCCGCGCTGAGCACCGGAGCCGTCGCCCGCCGCCTGGGGGTGTCCCCGACGACGCTGCGTTCCTGGGAACGCCGCTACGCCATCGGCCCCGCCCTGCGCGAGGACGGCCGCCACCGGCGGTGGACCCCGGCCGACATCGCCCGGCTGGAGGAGATGTGCCGCCTCACCGCGCGCGGCGTCCCCCCGTCCGAGGCGGCCCGGGCCGCGCTCGGCGCCGCCCCCGCCGCCCTCCCCTCGACCCCCGGCGCGAGGGTGACCCCGGGCGGGCCCGGCACCCTCCCGCTCGGGGAGGTCCGGCCGGAGGCGCGGGGGCTCGCACGGGCCGCCGTACGCCTGGACGCGCAGGTCGTGGCCGACCTCCTCGAAGCCGCCCTGACCGAGTTCGGGCTGGTCACCACGTGGGAGGAGGTCATCACCCCGACCCTGCACGCGGTGGGCCGCAAGTGGGCCTCGGCGGGGGAGCGTTACGTCGAGGTGGAACACCTGCTGTCCTGGCACGTCTCGGCCGCCCTGCACCGGATCAGGCCCGCCCCGCGACGGCCCGACGTGGCGCCGGTGCTCCTCGCGTGCGTGCCCGGGGAGCTGCACAGCCTGCCCATCGAGGCGTTGGCCGCGGCCCTCGGCGAACGGGGCCTGCCGGTACGGATGTTCGGCGCCGCGCTGCCCGCCGAGGCGCTGCGCGACGCGGTGCGGCGTACGGGGCCGAGGGCCGCCGTGCTCTGGTCGCAGTCGCGGACCACCGCCGACGGGGCCCTCGCCCGGTCGGTGGCCGGCATCGAATGGGGGCTGCGCGGGGCGCGCGGCCACTCGGCGCTGCTGCTGGCGGGGCCGGGCTGGGACCCGCGGACGCGGGCGCCGCGCACGGAGCGGCTGTTCGGGCTGCGCTCGGGGCTGGAGGTCATCTCGGCACTGGTGTCGCCGCCGGTGGACCCGACAGCGCCCCCGCCGGCTCCGGGACCGGCCCCAGGGACAGGCGCAGGACCCCCAGAGCCCGCCGCATGTGGCTCTTGACGGTGCCCAGCGGGATCCCGGTCCGGTCGGCGATCTGGCTCTGGGTCAGGTCGGCGTAGAAGGCGAGGCACAGGACGCGCCGCTGCGCCGAAGGCAATCGGGCCAGTTCCCCGAGGACCAGGACCCGGTCCAGCGCCCGTTCCGGGTCGCGGGACCGGTCGGTGACGGCGGCGGGGCCGTCCCGGAGCGCGGGCACCCCGTGCGTGGCCGCCGCGGCCGCCGCCGCGCGGGCCCGGCGGGTCCGCGCCTCCAGGGCGTCGGCGATCTTGTGCCGGGTGATGCCGGTGAGCCAGGCCCCGAGCCCGCCCGGCGAGGGGCGGTAGCCGCCCCGGCCGCGCCAGGCCGCCAGGAACACCTGCTGGGTCACGTCCTCGGCCTCGCCCTCGTCGCCGAGCGCGCGCCGGGCCAGGGAGAGCACCAGGGGCCGCCAGCGCCGGTAGGCGGCCGCCACGCAGTCCTCGTCCCCCGCCGCGAAGCCGGTGGCGAGGACGGTGTCGGCGAGGGCGGTGCCCCGGTCCTCGGAGGGGTCGTCGTCCATGACACGAGCCTCGCGAGGAGGGGCGCCCCCACCAACTCGCATCGATTTCGCAGCGAATCCCGAAGCGGTGCGGCCGGCCCCGTGCGCGGGGGAGCGGGGATCAGCGCGCGCTGCGCAGGGCGGGCCCGCGCCGGTGGGTCAGCGCCACGCCCAGGACCAGGACGGCGGCGGGCAGCAGCAGCCAGTTCACCGTCCAGCCCGCGCGGATCAGGAGGCCACCGGTGAGCCCGCCCGTGAACATCGCCGCGATCGCCCAGGCCCGTCGCCCCCACGCGCCCGTGCCGTAGCCGAAGGCGCTGTCGCGGCCGAGGGCCGAGCCGCCCAGGAAGGCGGTCATCGAGCGGGTGACCAGGGTGGTCGGGACCCCGGGCAGGTTCACCCGCATGCTCGTGACGTTGCGGAACCCCATGGCCATCGCGAGGAGGGCCGCCGCGGCCAGGTGCCGGGCGGCCGGCGCCCCGTAGCGGGGTTCGAGGCCCCAGGCGACGGCCGCCGCGCCCAGGAGCAGCGTCCCCTCGACGGCCAGCCCCCTCACGAACCAATGCGCGCCCCGGGACTCCGCCGCAGCCTCCAGGCGCGCGGCGCACACGGCGCCCACGGCGAACGAGAGCAGCGACAGGGCCGGCGCCAGGGCGGGGAGGTCGCCCACGTGGGCGGCGCCGAAGGCCAGGAAGAGCACGTTCCCGGTCTGCATCGCGGTGAAGACCGGCCCCAGCGCGAGCAGACTGACGGCCTCGACGACCCCCGTCACCCAGGTCAGCACCAGCAGCGGCCACGTCAGCCGCACCGGGGACGGGCGCGGGGCGCAGGGCTCCGGGGATTGCGCACCGTTCATGACGCCCGAGCGTGACACGCCGACCCGCCCCGCCCCCGCCGACATGCCGGGCCCGACCCCGTCACGACCTAGGGTCCCCACCATGAGTGATCTGCTGCTGGTACGACACGGTGAGACGGACTGGAGCGCCACGGGACGCCACACCGGGCTGACGGACGTCCCGCTGACCGCGCGAGGGGTCGACGAGGCCCTCTCCCTGGCCCCGTACTTCCGCGACCGCCACCCCGCCCTGGTGCTCACCAGCCCCCTCAGCCGGGCCGTGGCCACGGCGCAACTCGCCGGGCTGAGCGGCGGCGTCCCCGACCCCGACCTCCACGAATGGGACTACGGCGGCTACGAGGGCGTCACCACCGCCGAGATCCGACGCACCCACCCCGACTGGTCCCTGTGGAGCGACGGGGTGCCCCCGGGCGACGCCGACCACCCGGGCGAGAGCGCCGAGCAGGTCGGCGCCCGGGCGGACCGGGTCCTGGCCCGGGTCGCCCCGGTCCTGGCCGCCGACCGGGGCGAGGCCGTGCTCGTCGCCCACGGCCACTTCCTGCGCGTGCTGACGGCCCGCTACCTCGGCCTGCCCCCCGCGGGCGGAGGGCTGTTCCTGCTGCGCACCGGCACGGTGGGCGTGCTGTCCACGGAGCACGGACTTCCGGTGGTGGCCGGCTGGAACACGCGCCCCTGAAACCGTCGATCCGCCCCTGCGACCGGGCCCGTCGGGGCTCTTCGGGGAACGCGAGCCGGACCATAGCGAGGAGTGACCGGCCGTATACCGCCGCTCGCGTATGTTTTCGAAGCGGCGGGCCGGTAGGGCGCACCGTGCAGAGAGGAGCCGTCCATGGAGTCCATCGCGCTGGTCTCGCGGGAACCCGCCGCACCCGGGGAGCCGGCGCTGCGCATCGGTGTGCTGGGCCCCCTCGAAGTGAGCCTGGACGGAGCGTCCCGAACCCCCACGGCCCCGCAGGTCAGGCGGGTCCTCGCGGTCCTCCTGCTGCGCGCCGGCCGACCGGTCCCGCTCACCGCGCTGATCGAGGAACTCTGGGAGGCGGACCCGCCGCGGCTGGCCCGCAAGACCGTCCAGACGTACGTCTACCAACTGCGCCGGGCCCTCGACCGACCCCTCGGCCGGCAGGATCCGGAACGCCTGGAGACCCGCAGCAACGGCTACCTCCTGCGACTGCGCCCGGAGGAGGTCGACCTCTGGGACTTCGAACGCCGGGTGGGAACGGCCCGAACCGCCCTTGACGCGGGTCGCGCGGAAGAGGCGGCCGCCACCTTGCGCGGCGCCCTCGCCCTGTGGCGCGGAGACGCCTTCGCCGACGTCCCCGCGGGGCCCGAACTGGCCGCCCGGATCACCCGGATCGAGGCGACGAGGATCAGCGCCCTGGAGATGCGGATCCAGGCCGACCTCCAGCTCGGCCGGCACGGCGCGCTCCTCGACGAACTGCGTCAGCTCACCGCCGAACACCCGCTCAACGAGCGGCTCGCCGCCGACCTGGTGCTCGCCGCGCACCGCTCCGGACAGCGCGCCACGGCCCTCGACGCCTTCACCCGGCTGCGCCGCAACCTCGTGCGGGAGCTCGGCATCGAGCCCTCCGACTGGGTGCGCAAGCTCCAGCAGGAGGTGCTCAGCGCCGCGCCCTCGCTCGGCGTGGCAACCCCCGCCCACCTCGTGCGCGCGGGCGACCCCGGCGGCCGTCCGGGGCAGCCCCTCCCGACGCAGCCGGGCGCGCTCCCGGGGGCGCTCGCGGCCGGGGGCGCGGCGCTGGCGGCCCCCCTCGCCATGGCGCCGGCGCAGGCCGGCCCCGACCCGCTCGCGCCGCCGCTCGCGGTCCCCCTCGCGCAGGCGTCGCCGGGGGCGCCCGCGCCCCTCACCGTGTCCGCGCGGCCGGCCCCGACCCTGCCCCGACTGTCCCAGCTCCCCTCCGACACGCCCGACTTCACCGGCCGCCGCCAGGAGCTCGACCGGCTGCTGGCGCTCGCCGCCCCCGGGGACGACGCGCAGCGGCGCACCGCCCCGCGCATCGTGACCGTCCTCGGCGGCATCGGCGCGGGCAAGAGCGTCCTCGCGGTACGGGCCGCGCACCTGCTCAGCGGCCGGTTCCCCGACGGGCAGCTCTACGCGCGCCTGCACAGCGACCGGGAGACCCCGCTCAACCCGACGCTGATCCTGCGCTCGTTCCTGCGCGACCTGCACCTGGACTCCGTACCGACCGCGGACGGTGACCCCGGCGGCTGGGCCGAGGACGAACTCGCCCGCCGGTTCCGCGACCACACGGCGGGCCGGGCCCTGCTGCTGCTCCTGGAGGACGCCGCGTCCGCCCGGCAGATCCTGCCGCTGCTGCCCGGCGGCGACCGCAGCACGGTCATCGCCACCTCACGGGTGCGGCTGCCCGGACTGCCCGGCGCCGCGCACCTGACGGTGGGACCGATGAGCACCGACGACGGGGCCGCCCTGTTCTCCTCGGTGATCGGCCCCGAGCGGGCCTCGGGCCACCCCGCCGCCGTGCGGAGCATCGTGCGCCTCATGGGTCACGTCCCGCTCGGCATCCGGGCGATGGGCGAGACCCTCGACGCCCGCCCCATGTGGTCGGCGACCGATTTCGCCGAACGACTGGCGAACGAGAGCCAAAGGCGGGTAGAACTGCGCGCAGGCACCTGGGACGTCCTCGCCCGGGTGGAACAGTCCTGCGCCAGGCTCCCCGGCCGCGCGCGCGAGGCACTGACCGTGCTCAGCCGCTCGGTCGTCGGCACGTTCGGCGTCCGCGACGCGGCGCAACTGCTGGGCGTCCCCTCCGACGCCGCCGAGCAGGTGCTGGGCATCCTGCTCGACCACCACGCGGTGGAACTGGGGCCGTTGACCTACACCGCGTCCCCGGAAGCGGCCGTACCGACCTTCCGGATCCCGGAACTGATCCGGCTCGCGCTCATGGGCGGCGCGGAGCAGTCGGGTCGGGAGCAGGCGCCCCTGCCGGTGCCGGGACGGGAGGCGGCGTACGCCGGGCGCCCCCTCACGTAGTCCGGATTTTCCGTTCCTTTGCCTCCGCTTGGTCGCCTGGCATGAGGCTGCGTCCTTGCGACCGTCGTGCCCCGACACGGCAGTCGCCCAGCAGACACAGGCAGGCGGGCTGGCCGGGGCGGACCCCCGGCCGGAGGGGAGACTTCCATGAGGAGCACGATCCTGCGGCACGACGACACGACCGGTTCGACCGGCGTCAACGGGGCAACCGGCAGCGTCGCCGGGGCCGGCACGAGGACGCCCGACCGCACCACCGGCGGGGCCGTCACCGGCGGCGAGATCCGGCCGGCGGAGCACGACGGCGACGACCACGGAGCCGTCGAGTGCGCCGGACCGCGCACCACCCGACGCGCCGACGGTCAGGACGCGGTGGTGTTCGAGCTGTGCTCGGGCCTCTTCGCGTCCATGCCGCGCACCGACCAGCGCGTGAAGGCCATCCACTACGTCCGGGGACTGCTCGGCGCCGAGGGCCGCAAGTCCATCCGCAACATCGCGACCCTGCTCGGCGGCGACGCCGCCGAACAGAGCCTGCACCACTTCATCTCCAGCTCCACCTGGGACTGGACGCCGGTCCGCCGGGCCCTGGCCCAGCACATCGAACGCATGGCGCCGCCCCAGGCCTACGTCGTACGGCCGATGATCATCCCGAAGGCGGGGGAGACCTCCGTGGGCGTCGAACGCCGCTTCGTGCCGGAACTGGGTCAGGTCATCAACGCGCAGCAGGCGGTGGGCGTCTGGGCCGCCGCCGAGGACTGGAGCTCGCCCCTGCACTGGCGGCTGCACCTGACGTCCCGCTGGCTGGAGGACCACAACCGGCGCAGCCAGGCCTCCATTCCCGAGACCACCGTGCAGGAAAGCCTCGCCCAGTGCTCGGTCGAGGCCTACCTCGGGATGATCCGCGGGTCGGGCCTGCCCATCCGCCCCCTGGTGATGGACGCCCGCAACGCCGACGTCCTCACCACCGTCCACCGGCTCCGGGCCGCCGGCACGCCCTGGCTGCTGCGCGTCGACCCCTCCGTGCGCCTGACCGTACTGGAGCCGACGTTCCCCAGACGCGGCGCCAGCATGACGGCCCAGCAGATCATGTCCACCGCCTGGCACATGCGCCGCCCCGATCCCCGCCGGCAGGGCGCCGGCACGACCGGCCAGGCCGGGCCGCCGGGCCAGGCGCCGCACCTGCGGGCCGTCCGCCGGCCCGGCTCCCTGGTCTCCGTCTCCGCCACCCTCACCGCCGACACCCGCACCCCCGTGGGCCGCCCCGGCGGCCGCCCCGAGGAACTCCTGCTGCTCGGCGTCACCGACACCGGACAGTGGCCGGCCGAGCTGTGGCTCACCGACCTGACGGCACTGCGCCCGGCCGAGCTGACCCAGTTGATCCGCCTCACCCACCGCGTCGACCGCGACCTGACCGAGGTAGCCGACCAGGTCGGCATCCGCGACTTCTCCGGACGCTCCTTCAACGGCTGGCACCGGCACGCCACCCTGGCCTCCGCCGCGCACGCCATCGCCCTGCTCAGCGGCCGACCGCAGGCCCGTCGCGGAGTCGACGGCGACATCGTGGACCTGACCGATTCGGGCCGGCAGGAGGGGCTCGACCACGGGTACCTGACGGACCTCGGTGACCGACCTGACCTAGCGAGCTGAGCAGTTGACGGAAAGTCCGGCGGGCCGTTGGCCGCGTCCGCCTCCTCGCACAGGATCGGTGCATTCCAGCCGAACGAAACCGAGGGAACCCCGGATATGACCAAGGTCGCCGTCATCTACTACTCCTCGCAGGGGAACGTCCACCAGCTCGCCGTGGCCGCCGCGGCCGCGGCCGAGAAGGCGGGCGCGGAGGTGCGGCTGCGCCGCACCGCCGAACTCACCACCGAGACGGTCGTCCCGGGCAACGACACCTGGAACGCGAACTGGGCCCAGCACCTGGACGCCGTCGCCGACATCCCCGAGGCCACGCTCGACGACCTCGAATGGGCCGACGCCGTGCTGTGGGGCACCCCGGGCCGCTACGGCCTGCCCGCCGCCTCCCTCAAGCAGTTCATCGACCAGACCCTCCCGCTGCACTCCAAGCGCGGGCTGCTGAACAAGGTGATGTCCTCGTTCACCTCCACCGCCACCCTCCACGGCGGCCAGGAGAGCACCCTGCTCGCGCTGAACAACGCCTTCTACCACTGGGGCGCGATCATCGTCCCGCCCGGCGTCGCCGACCCGATCCAGCTCGCGCCGACCAACGGGAACCCGTACGGCGTCAGCAGCGTCTCGCGCAACGAGGCGGGCAACGTCACCGAGGACAACCTGGCCGCCATCGAGTACCAGGCGCGTCGCACCGTCGAGATCACCACCGCGCTCCGCGCGGGCCTCGCGGCCTCCTGACCCGGCGGGGCCGGGACGCCGACGTCCACGCCGGCGCCGTCCCCGCCGGCTCGGCCCCGCCCCGCACCACGGGGCGCCGGGAACCTCCCTCCCGGCGCCCGTCGCCCCACCCCGCCGCCGTTCCCCCACGGCAGGCGCCGGCGCTGCCGCACGGCCCCCACCCGGCCGCCCCGGCACGCGCCCCCTTCGCACCACGAGACACCCGGCCCCTTCGCACCGCCGGGTCCCGGAGCCCCCTCGCGCTCCGCACGGCTCCGTACCGCTCCGCTCCTCGCGCTCCCCCTCTCCTTCACTCCGCCGCCGCGCGCACCGTCCGCGCGAGCGCCGCCCCGCCCATCTACTCGGAGGAACTCCGTGGACAACGCCGACATCGGCATCCGGCTGAAACCCGCGCTACAGCAGCCGGACTGGGACGACCCCGCACAACTGCGCCGGGTGCGCGAGGAACTCCTGGTCCGGCCCCCCCTCGTCGACGGCGAGGACGTCCGCACCCTGCGCGGCCTCCTCGCACGCGTCGCCGCGGGCCAGGCCCACGTGGTCCAGGTCGGCGACTGCGCGGAGGACCCCGCCGAATGCACCCCGGACCACGTCTCCCGCAAGGCCGCCGTCCTCGACCTGCTCGCCGGCTCCCTGCGCCTGATCACCGGCAAGCCCGTCCTGCGCGTCGGCCGGATCGCCGGCCAGTACGCCAAGCCCCGCTCCAAGCCCACCGAGGACGTCGACGGCGTCGAACTGCCCGTCTTCCGCGGCCACATGGTCAACGGGCCCGAGGCCGACCCCGACAGCCGCCGCCCCGACCCGCTGCGCCTGCTCACCGGCTACATGGCCGCCGACGACGTCATCCGCAACCTCGGCTGGCGCGCCGGCGCCGCGGGCGCCGGAATCGACGCCAGGGTGTGGACCAGCCACGAGGCCCTGCTCCTCGACTACGAGGTCTCCATGCTGCGCCCCGACGACGCGGGCGGCACCATGCTGGCCTCCACCCACTGGCCCTGGATCGGCGAGCGCACCCGTCAGGTCGACGGCGCGCACGTCGAACTGCTCTCCCGCGTCAGCAACCCGGTCGCCTGCAAGGTCGGCCCCAACATGACCCCGGCCGAGCTGCTCGCCCTGTGCGAACGCCTCGACCCCCACCGCGAGCCCGGCCGCCTCACCCTCATCTCCCGCATGGGCGCCGACGCGCTGCCCGACGCCCTGCCGCCCCTGGTCACCGCCGTCCGCGAGGCCGGCCACCCGGTGATCTGGCTGACCGACCCGATGCACGGCAACACCGTCAGCACCCCCGACGGCTACAAGACCCGCTACGTCGCCACCGTCGAACGCGAGGCGGTCGCCTTCCACTTCGCGGTCACCGAGGCCGGCGGCGTCGCCGGCGGCTTCCACCTGGAGACCACGCCGGACGCCGTCACCGAATGCGTCTCCGACCCCAGCGCCATCGACCGCGTCGGCGAGTTCTACACCAGTCACTGCGACCCGCGCCTCAACCCCGGACAGGCCATCTCGGTCGTGTCCAGCTGGAGCTACTGATGGACGGCATGGACGGCACCATCGCCCTGGTCACCGGCGCCGCCGGCGGCATCGGCAGCGCCGTGGCCCAGGCACTCGGCCGGCGCGGGGTCCTCGTCGCCGCCGTCGACCGCGACCCCGAGCAGCTCGCCCGGGCCGTCGAGGAACTGAACGCCCAGGGCGTCAAGGCCACCGCCTACCCCACCGACGTCACCGACAGCGCCGACGTCGAGCGCACCGTCGAGACCGTCGAACGCGAACTCGGCCCCATCGGCCACCTCGTCAACGCCGCCGGCGTCCTGCGCCTCGGCCAGGCCCGCGAGTTCACCGACGAGGACTGGAACGCCACCTTCGCCGTCAACGCGACCGGTGTCTTCCACGTCTCGCGCGCCGTCGTCAACCGCATGGCCGAACGCGGCGGGGGCTCCCTCGTCACCGTGGCCTCCAACGCGGCCGGCACCCCGCGCAGCGACATGTCCGCCTACGCCGCCTCCAAGGCCGCGGCCACCATGTTCACCAAGAGCCTCGGCCTGGAGGTCGCCCGCCACGGCATCCGCTGCAACGTGGTCGCCCCCGGCTCCACCGACACCCCGATGCTCCGCTCGATGTGGCACGACGAGTCCGGACCCACGGCCTCCATCCAGGGCAACGGCGAGACGTTCCGCGTGGGCATCCCGCTCGGCCGCCTCGCCCAGCCCTGGCACATCGCCGACGCCGTCGTCTTCCTGCTGTCCGACGAGGCCTCGCACATCACCCTGCACACGCTCACCGTCGACGGCGGCGCCACCCTCGGCGCCTGACCGCCCCCCTTCCTTCCGCGTTCTTCACGAGACAACGAGAGGACGGCCATGGCCGGCATCCCGACCATCGAGGCCTACCCGATGCCGACATCGGGGGACCTGCCCCTCAACACCGCCACCTGGTCCGTGGACCCGGACCGCGCCGTGTTGCTGGTCCACGACATGCAGCGCTACTTCCTGGCCCCCCTGCCCGAGCCCCTGCGCACCGAGCTCGTCGACAACGCCACCCTGCTGCGCGAGCGTTGCGCCGCACTCGGCGTCCCCGTCGCCTACACCGCCCAGCCGGGCGGGATGACCGACCGACAGCGCGGACTGCTCAAGGACTTCTGGGGACCGGGGATGCGCACCTCGCGGTCCGACCGCGAGATCGTCGACCCCCTCGCCCCCCGCCCCGACGACTGGATGCTCACCAAGTGGCGCTACAGCGCCTTCCACCACACCGACCTGCTGGCCCGCATGCGCGACTCGGGCCGCGACCAGCTGGTGGTGTGCGGGGTGTACGCCCACGTCGGGGTGCTGGCCACCGCCGTCGAATCCTTCAGCCACGACATCGAGACCTTCCTCGTCGCCGACGCCCTCGCCGACTTCACCGAGGAGGACCACCACCGGACCCTCACCTACGCCGCCCAGCGCTGCGCCGTGGTCACCACCGCCAAGGAGGTCCTCGCGTGAGCGCCGACCGACAGGACCTCCTCGCCCGGATCCTGGCCCCCGAGCCACCACCGTTCGCCCTGCTGCACCGCCCCGAGACCACCGGGCCCGGGATCCTGGAGATCCTGGTGGGCGAGGTGTCCCACCCCGAGACCCTGGCCGCCGTCCCCCTGGACGAGACCCCGCCCGCCCCCGGCTCCGGCGGCCGGCACGAGGCACTGGTCCTCGTACCGTTCCGACAGATCACCGAACGCGGCTTCGAGGCCCCCGACGACGGCTCCCCGCTGATCGCCCTGACCGTCACCGCCCAGGAACGCCTCCCCCTCGCCGAGGCCGTCGCCCGCATCGAGGACCGGCCCATCCGGCTCTCCGGAGGCGGCTTCGACATCGACGACGCCGAGTACGCCGACATCGTGCGCCGCGTCATCGCGGACGAGATCGGCACCGGCGAGGGCGCCAACTTCGTCATCAAGCGCTCCTTCACCACCGAGATCGACGGCTACACCCCGTACGACGCGCTCACCCTCTTCCGCCGGCTGCTCGAGCGGGAGTCCGGCGGCTACTGGACCTTCGTCGCCCACACCGGGGGCCGCACCTTCGTCGGCGCCACCCCCGAACGGCACATCAGCGTCCACGCCGGCACCGCCGTCATGAACCCCATCAGCGGAACCTACCGCTACCCCGCCACCGGCCCCACGCTGCCGCAGGTCATGGACTTCCTCGCGGACCGCAAGGAGACCGACGAGCTGTACATGGTCGTCGACGAGGAACTGAAGATGATGGCCCGCATCTGCGAGGGGGGTGGCCGCGTCGTCGGCCCCTACCTCAAGGAGATGGCCCGCCTCGCGCACACCGAGTACCTGATCGAGGGCCACACCACCCGGGACCCGCGCGAGATCCTCCGCGAGACCATGTTCGCCCCCACCGTCACCGGCAGCCCCCTGGAGAGCGCCTCCCGGGTCATCAGCCGCTACGAACCCCAGGGACGCGGCTACTACAGCGGCGTCGCCGCCCTCATCGGCCGCGACGACGACGGCGCGCCCGCGCTCGACTCGGCCATCCTCATCCGCACCGCCGACATCGACGACTCCGGCCGGGTCCGGATCGGCGTCGGCGCCACCCTCGTGCGCCACTCCGACCCCGAGTCCGAGGTCGCCGAGACCAAGGCCAAGGCGGCCGGCCTGCTCGCCGCCCTGGAGGCCGACCGCGTCGGCGGGTTCTCCACCCACCCCGACGTACGGGCCGCCCTCGCCCGCCGCAACGACTCCATCGCCGGCTACTGGCTCGCCGGCGAGGCCGACCGGGCCCTGCCCCGGGCCCGACTGGCCGGCCGGTCCGTGCTCGTCGTGGACGCCGAGGACACCTTCACCTCGATGATCGCCCACCAACTGCGCTCCATGGGGCTGAAGGTGACGGTCAGCCGGTTCGACGAGCCCTACGAGCTGGAGGCGCACGACCTCGTCGTCATGGGCCCCGGCCCCGGCGACCCCCGCGACACCGCCCACCCCAAGATCGACCGGCTGACCGGCGACATCCACCGGCTCCTCGCCGGACAGCGGCCCTTCCTCGCCGTCTGCCTCAGCCACCAGGTCCTCTCCCGCCGACTGGGCCTCGAACTCGCCCGCCGCGACACCCCCAACCAGGGCGTCCAGCGAAAGATCAAGCTGTTCGGCCACACCGAACACGTCGGCTTCTACAACACCTTCGCCGCCCGCAGCGCCGAGGAGAAGGTCGAGTGCGAGGGCGTCGGCGTCGTCGAGGTCAGCCGCGACCCCGCCACCGACGAGGTCCACGCCCTGCGCGGACCCCACTTCGCCTCCGTCCAGTTCCACCCCGAGTCCGTACTCACGCGGGACGGCGTCCGCATCGTCGAGTCCCTGCTCAACGACCTCGTCTGACCCGTACACCCCGTACACCCCGTACACCGACCCATTCCACCGCGCACCCCGCACCGAAGGAGCTCCGCAATGCTTCCCGTCAACGGCAGTGACAAGGGCCTCTACATGGGACTCGTGGCCGAGCGCGCCGCCGAGGACCACGGCGACCAGCTGATCATCCTCGACCACGACCTGGACCTGCTCCCCGACGCCGGCCGCCGCATGACCTTCGCCGAACTCGCCGAGCACATCGACGACACCGCCGCCCGGCTGTACGCGGCGGGCGTGCGCCGCGGCGAGCACGTCGCCATCCACAAGTCCAACGGCTTCGACATCAACATCGTCTCCTCCGCCGTGGCCCGCCTCGGCGCGGTGCCGGTCCAGCTCTCGCCCTACCTCGACGCCGACAGCGTGCTCGCCCTGCTGCGCCGCCTCGGCGCCCCCTTCCTGGTCACCGACACCGACAAGCTGGACGGCTCCTTCGCCGACGCCCCCCTGGCCGAGATCACCGCCCAGGTGATCATCGTCGCGGGCTCGCGCCCCGGCACCGTCTCCCTCGCCGACCTCGCGGGCTCCCCGCGCCAGGCCCCCGTCGTCCCGCACCTCGACCTGCCGGCGCTGATGACGCACACCTCGGGCACCACCGGCCTGCCCAAGCTCGTCGTCCACTCCGCCCGCACCCTGCACGGCCGCTACCGCCCCCAGGCCAAGCTCTTCGACATGATCCGCGAGCACGAGACGGTCGCGCTGCACGTCAGCTACGTCCACTCCCGCATGCCGCTGGCCCTCGCCGTGCTGCTGCCCCGCGGCAACCCGATGGTCATCATGAACGACGCCGAGCCCGAGCACGCCGCGAAGCTGTGGGCCGAGACCCGCCCCGGCTTCATCGAGTCGCACCCCAACTCCTTCATGGAGTGGGAGGTCCTCACCGAGCACCCGCTGCGTCCCCTGGCCAACGTCAAGTACTTCAGCACCACCTTCGACGCCATCCACCCCAGCACCATGCACAAGCTGCTGCACGCCACCGACCGCAGCTCGCCGCTCTTCTACCAGATCTACGGGCAGAGCGAGACGGGCCCGCTCGTCGGCCGCGGCTTCACCCGCGCCACCGCCCTCGGCGCCGACGGCCGCTGCCAGGGCCACTCCTTCCCCTCCGACACCAAGTTCCGTCTCGTCAGCCGCAACGGACAGCCTGTCACCCGCGAGAACCCCGGCTACATCGACGTCCAGGCCGCCGGCCGGGCCCTCGGCTACTTCGGCGAGCGCGAGCGCTACGACACCCAGGTGCACGGCGGTTGGTGGCGCGGCATGGACCTCGGCTACCGCACCGACGAGGGCTGCCTGCACCTGCTGGACCGCGAGGTCGACTCCATCCCCGGCATCGCCTCCACCCTGGAGATCGAGGACACCGTCATCGGCCGGCTCGACGAGATCACCGAACTCGTCGTCGTCCCCGGCCCGGGGGAGATCGGCGTCCCCGTCGTCAGCACCCGCGACGACCTGCCGCTCGACCTGGACCGCTGGCGCACCGCCGTCGCCGAATGGCCCCAGCTCGCCGCCCCCGTCCAGATGAAGCTCTCCGAGCTGCCCCGCACCGCCACCATGAAGGTCCAGCGCATCGAGCTGAGCGCGCGCCTCAAGCGACAGGCCGCCCGGTGAGCACCCCCGCCGACGTGGACGTCCTGGTCGTCGGAGCCGGCCCCACCGGTCTGCTGGCCGCCTGCGAACTGCTGCGGCGCGGCGTACGGGTCCGCATCGTCGACCGGGCCGCGGAGGCGGCCTCCGTCCCCAAGGCCCTGTCCCTGTGGCCCCGGGTCCGCGACATCCTCACCGACCTCGGCGTCGGTGAGGATGTCGAGGCGGCCTCCGTCCCCGTCCGGGCGTTCCGCTACTTCTCCGACCGGCAGCCCGTCGCCTCGCTGACCTTCACCGACGCGCTGGCCGCCCGCCAACTCCCGCAGCCCGAGACCGAGCGCATCCTCACCGAGCGGCTGCACTCCCTCGGCGGGAAGATCGAACGCGGCGTGCGCCTGCTGTGCCTGGAGGACGTCGACTACTCCGGGCGGATCGAGCCCGGGGGCACCGTGACGGCCGTCCTGGAACACGGCGACGGCCTCGTCGAACGGTTCGCCGCCCCGTTCGTCATCGGCGCCGACGGCGCCGGCAGCGACGTCCGCCGGCAGCTGGGCATCGGCTTCGAGGGGTCCACGTACGAGATGGCCTTCGCGCTGCTGGACACCCGCATCGACGGGTACCTGCCGCCGGACGAGATCTCCTACTACCAGAGCACCTCCGGCACCCTGGTCGTCGTCCCGCAGCCCGACGGCGTCTTCCGGTTCCTGTCCGTCATGCCCGAGGGCACCCGCCTGACCCGCGCCGACATGCAGGCCCTGATCGACACCCGGGGCCCGCACGGGGTACGGATCACCGAACCGGTGTGGGAGACCGTCTTCCGGGTGCACGCCCGACGGGCCACCGAGTTCCAGCGCGGCCGGGTCTTCCTGGCCGGGGACTCCGCCCACGTGCACAGCCCGGCCGGCGGGCAGGGCATGAACAACGGCCTCCAGGACGCGCACAACCTGGCCTGGAAGCTCGCCGCCGTCCTCGCCGGGGAAGCCCCCGCGAGCCTCCTGGAGAGCTACGGCCGGGAGCGGATCGAGGCCACCGGCCGGATCGTCCGCGACACCGACCTGCACACGCGGGCCCTCACCGCCCGCACCCGCCGCCGCGTCGTCCTGCGCGACGCCGCCATGCGGCTGCTCGACCACTCGGGGGCCGCGGCCCGCCTCTACGCCCCGGTCATGGCCGGGCGGCGGCTGGCCTACACCCCGGTCCGCCCCACACAGGGGCCCTCGACCGGTGCCTGTCGGGTACGCGACCGCCTGCCCGGCGGGCTCGGAGCGGGCTCCGTCTTCCCCCGCCCGGCCGCCCTCGCCCTGGGCCTCGCCGGGCCGGGCACGGAACCCGCCGGCTGGACGCTGTTGCTGCGCCCGCCCGCCCGTGACACCGCCTGGGCGGCCGCCGCGGAGGCGGCCGCGGCGCCCTGGCCGGGCCTGCGGATCCTGCGGGCCACCCCGGCCCTGCCCGGCGCGGGAGCCCTGTGCGACCACCCGGGCTACCTCCTGATCCGCCCCGACGGCCACATCGCGGCCCACGGGCACACCGAGGACCTCGACCGCCTCGACGCGGAACTGGGCCAGGCACTCCTGAAGGCCTGATCCCCGCGCGCACCGCCGCACCGCCGTACGACCGCACCGCCGTACGACCGCACCGCCCCGAGCGCCGCCTCCCCGAACACCGGGAGGCGGCGCTCGCGCGTTCACGGGCCCCTCGAACGCGCTCCGGCGGCCTCGCGGCACCTCGCGGCAAGCCTCCGGGTGCCCGGCGGCAGCCCCCCCCCGGCGGCCCCGGGCCGCGCGCAAGCCCCTGGGCGCCTCGCACCGGCCTTCCGGCGCCTCTTGACGGCCCTCCGGCGGCCGCGCGGCAGCCCCGGGGCGGCCTCCCCGGCTGGCCGCCCGCGCGCGGCCCCTCAGCCCCGCCGGCGCACCGGCACCGGCTCGTCGGGCTCCTCCGGCCCCTGCGGCGGATCGGGCAGGGCCAGGCACAGCGCGTCCAGGGCCGCGGCGAAGGCGTGGTCGGGCGGGGTGCCGTAGCCGATGACCAACCCGTCGCGCGGGGTCATGGAGCTGTCCGGGTGCAGGTAGGGCTTCAGCCCGTCCAGGGCCAGGCCCTGCCTGCGGGCCGCGCGCAGGGCGGCCTCCTCGGTGTCCGGGGGAAGCTCCAGCACGGCGTGCAGCCCGGCCGCGACCCCGCTCACGTTGACGTGCGGCGCCTCCGCCGCGAGCCGGGCCGCCAGCAGGTCGCGCCGGCGCCGGTAGATCTGCCGCATCCGGCGCAGGTGGCGGTCGTAGCCGCCCGAGGAGATGAACTCCGCGAGGGTGAGCTGGTCCGTCACCCCGGACCACATCTCGCGCGAGCCCTTGACGGCCAGCACGTCGTCCACGAGCCACCCCGGCAGCACCATCCAGCCCAGCCGCAGCGCCGGCGACAGGCTCTTGCTGACGGAGCCGATGTACACGATCCGGTCCGGGTCCAGGCCCTGGACGGCGCCGACCGGCTGGCGGTCGTAGCGGAACTCGCCGTCGTAGTCGTCCTCGACCACCACTCCACCGCTCGCCCGTGCCCAGTCCACCACCGCCGCCCTGCGCTCGGGGTGCAGCGGCCCGCCGGTGGGGAACTGGTGGGCCGGGGTCAGGAGCACCGCGCGGGCCTTCGTCCCCGGGAGTTCCTCGACGCACGCCCCGCTGTCGTCCACGGTCAGCGGCACGGTCTCCAGCCCGACCCCCTCCAGCACCTCCCGGTGGAAGCCCAGCCCGTACGACTCCACGGCGATCGGCCCCTCCAACACCTGCCCGAGCAGCCCCAGTCCGTGCGCGAACCCGGCGCACAGCACGATCCGGTCCGCGGAGGTCCGTACGCCCCTGACCCGTGCGAGGTACTCCGTCAGCGTGCGGCGCAGCTCGATCCGGCCGCGCGGGTCGCCGACCCCGAAGGCGTCGTGCGGGGCGGCGGCCAGGGCCCTGCGGGCGGCGCCGATCCACGCGGTGCGGGGGAAGGCGGAGGCGTCGGGCGAGCTGGGCATCAGGTCGTGGACGGTACGCCGGTGGGTGGGCCGGGCCGGGCCGCGCGCGGTGTCGCCCCGCAGCGGCGTCGCCCGCTTGGCGACCCGGGTCCCGGAGCCCTGGCGGGCGGACAGCCAGCCCTCCTCGACCAGCTCGGCGTAGGCGTCGGCGACGGTGTTGCGGGCGATCCCGAGGTCGACGGCCAGGGCCCGGTAGGGCGGCAACCGGGTGCCGGGGGCCAGCCGGCCCGAGTGGATGGCCTCGCGTAACGCGTGCATCAGCCGGTTGCGCAGACTGCCCTCGCCGGTCAGCTCCAGGTGCAGGTCACTGCCGGTGCCGGGGGGCTCCGGAAGGGCCTGCGCGGCGGCCCGGGTCAGCGGGGCGGAGGCCGTTTCGGCGGGGTCCTCGGCGGGCTGTTCGGAGGGTTCGTCGGAAGGGGAATTGACCCATGATCTCTGCATGGGAATGAACCCTACTCGGGGCCGATTGGGCCCTTAGATTCTTCACATGACAACTTTTCAGGTTCCTGAGCGAATGAACTTCTCCGCCGTCGCCCCCAAGATCTTCAAGGCCGTCCTGGCCCTCGACGGGGCCTCCCGCCAGGGCATCGACCCGGTCCTCCTGGAGCTCATCCAGATCCGCGCCTCGCAGATCAACCGCTGTGCGTACTGCATCGACTACCACACGGGCGACGCCCGCAAGGGCGGCGAGTCCGAGGAGCGGATCTACCAGCTCAGCGCGTGGGAGGAGTCGAGCCTCTTCACCGTCAAGGAGCGCGCGGCCCTCGCCCTGACCGAGGCCGTCACCCTCCTGCCCCACGGTGTCCCGGACTCCGTCTACGACGAGGCCGCCCGCCACTTCGGCGAGGAGGAGCTGGCCCACATCATCGCCCTCATCTTCACCACCAACGTGTGGAACCGGATGAACGCCACCACCCGCAAGACCCCCGGAACCGAGTAGGCCACCCGGTCCACGACCCTTCCAGACCCCATAACGACGCACCAGGGCGGTGGCCTCCGCCTGATCGGCCAGGCCACCGCCCCCGTCATGCCCGCACACCCCCGCGGGACGCGACCACCCACCGCGGACCGCCGAACGGAACGCCTCCGCGCGACCCGCCCCCGTACGACGCACCCCCGCTCCACGCACCCCCGCACCACCCGTCCCCGCGCACCACCCCGAATTCCGTCTCCCGGCACCTGAGGGGGACCGCCGACGAAGGAATGACACCGTGACCACGCTCGAATCCGTACCGAACACCCCCCAGAAGGAGCCGTCCGCGCTCCGCGGCTGGCTCGCCGTCCTGGCGGTGACCCTCGGCATCTTCTCCCTGATGACCTCCGAGCTGCTGCCCGTGGGCCTGCTCACGCCGGTCGGCTCCGCCCTCGACGTCTCCGAGGGCACCGCGGCCCTCATGGTGACCATCCCCGGTCTGGTCGCCGCGATCTCGGCCCCCCTGGTGACCGTCGCCACCGGGAAGTTCGACCGAAGGCTCGTCCTGGTCATCCTGATCGCCATCGTGGGCCTGGCGAACCTCGCCTCCGCCTTCGCGACCAGCTTCGCCGTCGTCCTCGTCGCCCGCTTCCTCATCGGCATCAGCGTCGGTGGCTTCTGGTCCATCGCCGGCGGCATCGCCCTGCGCCTCGTGCCCGAACGACACGTGGCCCGCGCCACCGCCGTCATCTTCGGCGGCGTCGAGACCGCGTCCGTCCTCGGCGTGCCCACCGGCACCTTCCTCGGCGACCTCTCCGGCTGGCGCACCGCCTTCGCCGCCGTCGGCGGACTGGGCCTGGTCGCCCTCGTCGCCATGCTGTTCCTGATGCCGAAGGTCCCCGCCGAGCGCACCATCACCTTCGGCGACCTGCCCAAGGTCTGGAAGTCCAACGCCGGCGTCCGCATCGGCATCGCCATCACCTTCCTCGTCATCACCGGCCACTTCCTCGCCTACACCTTCGTCCGTCCGCTCCTCCAGGACGACGGCGTCAGCGACAGCATGATCGGCGTCCTGCTCCTGGTCTTCGGCATCGCCGGCATCACGGGCAACTTCATCGCCGGCGCCCTGATCGCCAAGCGGCTGCGGCAGACGGTCGTCGGCATCGCGGTGGTCCTCACCGTGGCCATGCTGCTCCTCGCCTTCGTCGGCAACACCACCCTGACGGCCGCGATCATCCTGGTCCTGTGGGGCCTGGGCTACGGCGCCGTGCCGGTGACCTTCCAGACCTGGATCCTCGACGCCGCCCCCGAGGCGACCGAGGCCGCGTCCTCCCTCTACGTCTCCACCTTCAACCTCTCCATCGCCCTCGGCGCCCTCTTCGGCGGCTTCGCGGTGGACAACCTGGCCACCGTCAGCGTCCTGTACATCGGCGCCGGTCTGGCCCTCGTCACCCTCCTGTTCGTCGGTCGCCGCGGCGGAACCCCCGCCGCCGCCACCGACCAGGCCGCGGAGCGCGAGACCGCGGCCGCCCACTGATCGTCCGCCCCGTACACCACCGTCCCCCGCGGGCGGGGCGGACAGCCGGACGCGACTTCGACACCGAAGTCGCGTCCGGCCCTTTCGCGTGTCCGGGCCCCGGTCGCGCCGCGGGTCGTGAGGTTCGCGTCACAGGCCCGTCGCCCGGCGGGGCCGCCGTGGTGGGCTTGCCCCATGGACACCACCACACCCGGCCCGACGCGGGCCGTCTACGACCGCATCGGGACCGGCTACAGCCGGGTCCGGCGCCCCGACCCCCGCCTGCACGCCCTGATCGGAAAGGCGTTGGAGGGGGCCCGCCGCATCGTGAACGTCGGCGCGGGCGCCGGTTCCTACGAACCCGAGGGCACCGACGTCACGGCCGTCGACCCCTCCGGGGTCATGCTCGACCAGCACCCGGGGCCGGCGAGGATCAAGGCGCGGGCGGAACGACTGCCCTTCACCGACGGCGCCTTCGACGCGGCCATGGCGGTCCTGACCGTCCACCACTGGACCGATCCGCACCGCGGGCTCGCCGAGTTGCGGCGGGTGGCCCGCAAACAGGTCGTCTTCACCTGGGACCCCGCCCACCGGCCATGGCTGTGGCTGGAGGAGTACCTACCGGAGATCGGCGCGCTCGACGAGGCCCGCTGTACGCCCCTGGCCGAGATCGTCGACGCGCTGGACGCGCACACCGTGCTGCCCTTCCCGATCCCGCACGACTTCACCGACGCCTTCCAGACCGCCCACTGGCGCCGGCCCGAGTCCTACCTCGACCCCGCGATCCGCCTGGCGAGCTCCACCTTCGCCCAACTGCCGCCGTCCGTCGTGGAACCGGCGATGGACCGGCTGCGCGCGGACCTCGACTCGGGCCTGTGGCACCGCCGGCACGCCGGGCTCCTCGACCGGGAGGCCGTCGACTACGGCTACCGTCTGGTGGTCGCCGGCGCGTAGAGAGGCCTTCCCGGGCCTTCCCGGGGCCTTCGGGGCCCGGTTCCCCGGCCGGCCGGCGCCCGCGGAGCGGGTCCGGACATGCCGAAGCGGCGCCCCCGTCGCACAAGGGGGGCGCCGCTTCGGGGCGTTCGGGTCAGGCCAGCAACAGTTCCGGCGGGCCGGTGAGCTCGTGGCCCAGCATCGCGCGCAGCTCGCCGTAGGCGTGCGCGTCACCGGCCAGGACGCCGCCGAGCAGGGTACGGCCGTCGGGGGAGAGGACCAGCTTGGCGTACGTGGCCGCCGCCCGGTCCTCCCGTACGAAGGACAACGCGCCCTCCGTACGGCCGTGGACGTCGCCGAAACCGGCCACCTCCACCCCGAACACCTTCAGCTTCGCCGAGGTGTCCGCGCCCGGGAACGGCGCCGCGGGCGGCCCCGCCAGGAGCTGACGGGCCACGCTCTCGGCCATCAGGTAGCCGGGGGCCACCAGCCCGTGGCAGCGCCCCAGGACGGCCGCGCACTCGCCGATCGCCCAGACGCGGGCGTCGGCGGTGCGGCAGAAGGCGTCCACCAGGAAGCCCCCGCGCTCGCCGCGCTCCAGACCGGCCGGCTCCGCGAGTTCGTCGCGGGGGCGCACCCCCGCCGAGAACACCACGGCCCGGGCCTCCAGGACCGTGCCGTCGGAGAGGGTCACCCCGCGCACCCGGCCGTCCGGGCCGGCGTCCACGGAGGCGACGCTCACCCCGCAGTGCACCCGCATGCCCAGCTCCCCGACGAGCCGGGCCAGCACCGCGCCGCCGCCCTCGTCGATCTGGAGGGGCATCAGGTGCGGGGAGAGCTCCACCACGTGCGGGCGCATGCCCAGGGAGCGCAGCGCCTGGGCCGCCTCCAGCCCGAGGAGTCCGCCGCCGATGACCACTCCGGCCTCACCGGGCGCGGAGGCCTCGCGCAGGGCGTCGAGGTCGTCGAAGGTGCGGTACGTGAACGTGCCGGGCAGGTCGTGGCCCGGCACCGGCGGGACGAAGGGCCGCGATCCGGTGGCCAGGACGAGCGCGTCGTAGCGGACGAGGGAGCCGTCGGCGAAGGTGACCGTACGGGCCCCCTGGTCCACGGAGACGACGGGGGAGGACAGCCGGACGTCGATCCGCGGGTCGAGGCCCACGTCGGGGCCGGCCAGGGTGAGGTCCTCGGCGCTCTTGCCGTCCAGGTACGAGGACAGCGCCACGCGGTCGTACGCGGGGCGCGATTCCTCGGCGGCCACGACGACCCGCCACCGGGCGGAGCGGTCACCGGCCCGCAGGTGTTCGACGAGCCGGTGCGCCGTCATCCCGTACCCGACGACGACCAGGGTGCGTTTCATGCGCTCGCGCGTCCTTCCGTGGGGTGTGCGGGGTCCGCGCCGGTGTCGGGGGTGTCGCCGGCCTCGGCTTCGGCGGTCCCGGCTGCGCCGGGGGTGCGGGCGAGTCGCTCGCACAGCCGGCCCACCGCCGGTCCGCAGGTGCCGCAGCCGGTGGTGGCGCGGGTGGCCGCGGCCAGGTCGGCCGGCTCGCGCGCGCCCTCGCGCCAGGCGAGCTTCAGGGTGCCCACGGTCACGCCGTTGCACTGGCAGACCACGGCCGTGTCCGGGAGCTCCCCGGACGCGGCGTAGCCCCCGGCGGTGCCGAGGAGCAGCGCCAGTCGGTCGCTCTGCACGGGGCGGTCCTCGGAGTACAGCCGTCCGACGGCGGCGCCGGCGCGCGGGAGGCCGACGACGATCCCGGCGTGGATCCGCTCCCCGCGCAGCAGGAGGCGGGCGTAGCGGCCGCGGGCGGGGTCGGACAGGGTCACGCTCTCCTCGCCCGGCTCCGGTTCGGCGAGCAGGGCGCCGCGCGGCCCGACCACCGTCAGGTCCAGGCCCGCGATGTCCGGGCGCAGCACGCGGCGGGCCGGCCGGTGGGCGGCGTCGCCGCCGGTGAGGAGCGTCGCGAGGGCCTCGGCCTGCTCCCACGCGGAAGCCAGGGAGGGGCCCGCGGCCGCCTCCGGGTACGGTCCGGCGGGCTCGGCGCAGTCGCCGATGGCGCGGACGTACGGGTCCGCGGTGCGCAGCCGTTCGTCCACCAGGACGCCCCGGCGCACCGGCAGGCCCGCGGCCCGGGCGGGCCCCGTCTCGGGGACCTCGCCGGCGCACACCAGCAGGGTCGAAGCGGCGGACAGCCGGCCGTCGTCCAGGAGGGCCTTGCCCTCCTCCCGGCCGACGACCCGCCGCCCCGTCTCGAGCACCACCCCGGCCCGTTCCAGGGCCGCGGCGACGACGGCGGAGGCGGCCGCGTCCAGGTCGCGGTGGGCGAGGCGCGGGTCGGGGTGGACGAGGGTGACCTCGTGCCCGGCGCGCCGCAGGGCGGCGGCGGTCGCGATGCCGCGCAGGCCGCCGCCGGCGATCACCACGGGGCCCTCGGCGGGCGGCGCGGCCCCGTCGAGGGTGCGCGCGACGCGCACGTCGGGGCCCTCGAAGCCGGGAGACCGGGGCCGGGAGCCGGTGGCCAACACGAGCGTGTCGTAGGGGTGGTCGGCGCCGTCGGCGGTGCGCACCAGGCGGCGGCGCCGGTCGACGCCGGTCACGGCGGTCGAGGTGCGCACGCTCACGCCGTCCGGGGGCGGGGCGAGGGCCAGGGCCCCCGCCGGCAGCGTGCCGTCGAGGACCGAGAGCAGCAGGGGCCGGTGGTAGGCGGGGGTGGGCTCGGCCCCGAGCACGGTCACCGGCCCCCGGTGGCCCCGGCGGCGCAGGGCCTCCACGAACCGGTGGGCGGCGGGCCCGTTGCCGACGACGACCACGGCCCCGGCCCCGGTCCCCGCCCCCGCTCCGGCCGACGGCACGGCGGCGGTGGTGCTCACGACGCCCCCCGCAGCGGTTCGACGCGCACGGCGGCGAGCTTGAACTCGGGCATGGCGCTCACGGGGTCCAGCGCGGCCCCGGTCACCAGGTTGGCCCGACCCTCGCCCGGGAAGTGGAAGGGCACGAAGACGGTGTCGGTGCGCAGGTCGGGGGCGTGTCGGACGCGGGCGACGACGGCCCCGTGCGCCGAGACGACCCGGGCGAGGGCGCCCTCGGTGAGCCCGTGGCGGCCGGCCGTGTCGGGGTGCACCTCGACGAAGGCCTCCGGTGCGGCGGCGGCCAGTTCGGGCACCCGGCGGGTCTGGGCCCCGGACTGGTAGTGGGCGAGCACGCGGCCCGTCGTCGCGTACAGCGGCAGCTCGGCGTTCGGTTCCTCGGCGGACCCCCGGTACTCGACGGGCGCGAAGCGGGCCCGTCCGTCGGGGTGCGCGAAGCGGTCCAGGAACATCCGGGGCGTGCCCGGGTGCGGGGTGCCGGAGGCGTCGGGTGCGGGGCAGGGCCAGTGCAACTCCTCGCCCGCGTCCAGCCGTTCCCAGCTGACGCCCGCGTAGTCGGCGCGGCCCCCGGCCGAGGCCCGGCGCAGCTCCTCGAAGACGAGGCGCGGGGCGGCGGGGAAGCGCGCGGGATCCTGCCCGAGGCGCACCGCCAGTTCGCGCAGCACCTCCAGGTCGGTGCGCACCCCCGGCGGCGGGGGCAGGACGGGTCGGCGGCGCAGGACCCGGCCCTCCATGTTGGTCAGGGTGCCCTCCTCCTCGGCCCACTGGGTCACGGGGAGGACCACGTCGGCCAGGAGGGCCGTCTCCGAGGGGACGAAGTCGGCGACGACGAGCAGGTCCAGGGCGGCCAGCCGCTCGCCGACGTGGCCGGCGCGGGGGGCGGACACGGCGGGGTTGGAGCCGAAGACCAGCAGGGCCTTCGGTCCGCCGGGGGTTCCGAGGGAGTCGAGGAGACGGTAGGCGTCGAGTCCCGGTCCGGGCAGCGAGTCGGGGTCCACGCCCCACACGCCGGCGACGTGGGCCCGCGCGGCGGGGTCGGTGATCGTCCGGTAGCCGGGCAGCTGGTCGGCCTTCTGCCCGTGCTCGCGCCCGCCCTGCCCGTTTCCCTGGCCGGTCAGGCAGCCGTAGCCGCTGCCCTCGCGGCCGGGCAGGCCCAGGGCCAGCGACAGGTTGACGAAGGCGGCGACGGTGTCGGTGCCCCGGCTGTGCTGTTCGGCGCCGCGCCCGGTGAGCACGTAGCGGCGTCCGGCCCCGGCCAGCATGGTGACGGCCCGCCGCATGTCGGCGACGGGGACCCCGGTGACGGCCTCGACGCGTTCGGGCCACCAGGGCAGGGCGCGTTGCCAGGCCGCGTCGAAGCCGGAGGTGCGCTCGTCGAGGTAGGCCCGGTCGAGCAGGCCCTCGGTGACGGCGAGGTGGAACAGGCCCAGGGCCAGGGCCAGGTCGGTGCCGGGCACCGGCTGGAGGTGCAGTGCGGCCAGTTCGGCGGTACGGGTGCGGCGCGGGTCGATGACGATGAGGTCGGCGCGCGTCAGGTGCCGCATCAACGGCGGCATCGTCTCGGCGGGGTTGGCGCCCGCCAGCATGATCACGTCGGCCCGGCCGAGGTCGGCGGTGGGGAACGGCAGGCCCCGGTCGAGCCCGAAGGCGGCGTTCCCGGCCGCCGCGGCCGAGGACATGCAGAAGCGTCCGTTGTAGTCGATCCGACTGGTGCCCAGGGCGACCCGGGCGAACTTGCCCAGCTGGTAGGCCTTCTCGTTGGTCAGGCCGCCGCTGCCGAACACGGCCACCGCGTCGGCGCCGTGCCCGGCGCGCAGCGCGCGCAGCCGGTCCGCGACGAAGTCCAGCGCGGTGTCCCAGTCGGTGGGGGCCAGTTCCCCGTCGGGGCCGCGCAGCAGCGGGGTGCGCAGGCGGTCCGGGGCGCGCAGCACCTCGGGGGCCGTCCAGCCCTTGCGGCACAGGCCGCCCTCGGCGGGGTCGGCGGGCCGCACGGTGACCCCGTCGCCCTCGCGGGCGAGGACGGTCGCGCACTGGAGCGCGCAGTACGCGCAGTGCGTCGCGGTGCCGGCGGTGTCGGGCCCGACGGCGGTGCCGGCGGCGGGAGCGGGGACGGGGACGGAGGCTGTCAGGTCAACGGACATGGGCCGGCCTCGGTTCCCGCGCCGGCGCCGGGACGCCGGGCGTACGCCGCGCGGGGCGCAGGTACACGTACCAGGTGACGGCCATGCACAGGGCGTAGTAGCCGAGGAAGCAGGCGAAGGCGACCGTGCCGCTGCCGCCCTCGCCCTCGTAGGCGGAACGGAAGGCCAGGTTGATGGCGACGCCGCCGAGGGCGCCGACCGCGCCGGCGATGCCGATGGTGGCGCCGGAGATCCGGCGGGCGCGGGCGAACGCCGCCGTGGCCTCGCCGCCCGAGGTGATGGTGGCCTCGGCCTCGGCGGCCGCCGCGGCCGGGATCAGCTTGTACGTCGAGCCGTTGCCGAGGCCGCTGAGCACGAACAGCACCGTGAACGCGGCGACGAACGCCCCGAAGGACTGCGCCCACGAGGCCAGCAGCAGTCCGGCGGTGCCGAGGGCCAGGGCCACGAAGGACCACAGGGTGACGCGGGCGCCGCCCCACCGGTCGGCCAGTTTGCCGCCCAGCGGGCGCGAGACCGAGCCGAGGAGGGGGCCGATGAAGGTGTACGAGGCCGCTTCCAGCGGGGTCGAGCCGAACTCGTAGCGGAGCACCAGGCCGAAGGCGAAGCCGTAGCCGATGAAGGAGCCGAAGGTGCCGATGTAGAGGAAGGAGATCCACCAGGTGTGTCGGTTGGCGGCGGCCTCCCGCAGGGCGCCGGGCTCCGCGCGGACCGCGTCGACGTTGTCCATCAGCAGGGCCGACAGCAGCGCCGAGACCGCGATCAGAGGCAGGTAGACGGCCGCCACGTAGGCGGGGTGGGTGTCGCCGACGGTGGAGATGACCAGCAGGCCCAGCAGTTGCACCACCGCGACCCCGAGATTGCCTCCGCCCGCGTTGACACCGAGGGCCCAGCCCTGCCGGCGCTGCGGGAAGAAGGTGGTGATGTTCGTCATCGAGGAGGCGAAGTTGGCCCCGCCCGCCCCGGCCGTGGCCCCGATCAGCAGGAACACCCACAGCGGGGTGCCGGGGCGCTGGACGAACACGAAGGCGAGGACGGCCGGCACGAGCAGGACGGTCGAGGCGAACACCGTCCAGTTGCGGCCCCCGAAGCGGGTCACCGCGTAGCTGTAGGGCAGCCGCAGCACCGCCCCCACCAGGGTGGGCACGACCACCAGGAGGAACTTCTCCCCGGGGGTGAACCCGAGGCCGATCTCCGGTGACATGAACAGCACCAGGACCGACCACATGCTCCACACCGAGAAACCGATGTGCTCGGAGAGCACCGACAGCACCAGGTTGCGGCGGGCGATCCGGCGACCGGAGCGTTCCCACTGCTCCTCGTTCTCCGGGTCCCAGCCTTCGATCCACCGCCCGGAAGCGGGTCGTCGGGTCTTCATGGTCTCCTCGGTCTCCTCGGCTCGCTCAAAGGGGTGATGGCAAAAAGGGGGGATGGCAAAAGGGGATGGCAAGGGGCACGGCGAAAGGGGGGACGGCACGGGCGTGCCGTGCGGACCGGACGGGGTCCGCACGGCACGCCGGGCGGGGACGGGGCCGTCGGGGACGGTCAGGACCGCAGCGCCCGGTCGACGAGGGCGCCCGCCGCGCCGGTGTACCCGGCCGGGTCGCACAGGGCGGCCACGGCCTCGGGGCTCAGCACCCCCACGAGTTCGGCGGAGCCGGCCAACACCTCGGCCAGCGGCCGGCCCTCGTCGGCGGCCGTGGCGGCGGCCTCGTTCAGCAGCCTCCGCGCCTCGGCCTTGCCCAACCGGGGTGCGAGGACGGCGGCGACCCGCTCCGAGACGACCTGGCCACCGGTCAGGTCGAGGTTGGCGCGCATCCGGTCCGGCCGGACCTCCAGCCCCTCGGCCAGCTCGGCCGCGGTGTACGAGGCCCCGCCGACCAGGCGCAGACACTCGCGCAGCAGCAGCCACTCGGCGTGCCAGGCGCCCGCCGAGCGCTCGTCCTCCGACACCAGCGAGGCCGTCAGGGCCCCCGCGAGCGCCGGCACCTGGAGGGCCGCGCTGCGGATCAGCGTGGACAGCACGGGGTTGCGCTTGTGGGGCATGGCGGAGGAGCTGCCCCGTCCGGCGCCGCCCGGCTCGGCGACCTCGCCGACCTCGGTGCGGGCCATCCCCTGGACGTCCACGGCGATCTTGCCGAGGGCGCCCGCGGTGAAGGCCAGCGCCGCCGCCAGGTCCGCGAGCGGGGTGCGCAGGCTGTGCCAGGGAAGCACCGGCCGCGCCAGACCCGTCTCGGCGGCGTACGCGGCGGTCAGCCGGTCGTAGTAGGAGCCCGGCTCGTGCAGGCCGCCGGGGCCGTCCGCGGCGTCGAGCACCGCGTACTGGACGTACCCGGCCACCGTGCCGGCCGCGCCGCCCAGGGAGACGGGCAGTCCCTGCTCCTGGACCCGGATCAGGCGCTGCTCGGCCTCCTTGACCAGCCGCAGCCAGCCCGCCGCCTTCAGACCGAAGGTGGTCGGCACGGCCTGGAGGGCCATGGTCCGGCCCGCGATCAGGGTGTCGCGGTGTTCCCCGGCGAGGACGGCCAGCGCCTTGGCGGTGCGTTCCAGGTCGTCCCGTACGAGGGCCAGGGCGCGGAACGCCACCAGCATGGCCCCGGTGTCGAAGATGTCCTGGCTGGTGGAGCCCCGGTGGACGTACTCGGCGGCCTCCGGGGCGTCGGAGGCGACCACCGCCGTCAGCGCCCGGACCAGCCCGACGACCGGGTTCGCGGTCTCCCGGGCTGCCAGGGCCAGGGCGCGCAGGTCCAGCCGTTCGGCGCGGGCCGCCTCCGTGATGGCGTCGGCGGCCGGCCACGGCAGGGTGCCCAGCCGGGCCTGGGCCCGGGCGAGGGCGGCCTCGGCGTCCAGCATGGCCTGGAGCCAGGCCGGGTCGCCGGTCGCCGCCTCGACGGGGGTGCCGGCGCGCACCGGTGACAGGAGCCCCGCGTCGGGGGCGACGGCCGGGCCGGTCGGACCGGCCGCGGTCGCGACCCCGTCGGGACTTCCCGTCGCCCGGACGCCCCCGGCGCCGCGGGAGCCGGCGGGCCCCGTGGACCCGGCCGCGCCCACCAGGCGCAGCCCGCCCGTACCGCCCAGGCCGCCCGGCATCAGACGATCACTCCCGTGAGGTCGGTGCCCGCGTCCACCGGCGCCAGCCCGGTGGGCACGTGCGTGACCGTCGGCAGCGACAGCACCGCGCGGGCGATGGCGTCCGAGTCGCCGAGGGTGACCGAGTCGACGCCCGGACGGATGCCGGCCGCCGTCACCCAGTGCACGGATTCGGTGGGCACCCCGTAGGCGAACCGCCTCGGGTGCGCCCGGCCGCGCGCGTCGAGCATGTGGAACGGCCGCTCGGTGACGGCGAGGCCGCCGGTCTCGTAGCTGCCGCCCTGCTGGGCCTCGATGCGGTACGGGGTCGCCTGGTCGGTGTCGAGCAGGTGGCGCAGCAGCGGGTCGGCGGTGCGCCGCAGGTCCGGCTCGGGCAGTCGGGCCTCGATCAGCGCGGTCGCGCGGATCGCCGGGCCGGGCACCACGGAGGACTCGGCGACGTAGAGCTGCGCGGTGGTGTCGATGCGCACCTGCACGCCGGGGCCGAGGATCGTCAGGACACCGGCCTCGATCAGCGCGGCCATCTCCTCGATGCGCGAGGCCGGCGGGCCGATCGACAGGAAGGCGTTGAGCGGGGTGTACCAGCCCTCCAGGTCGTCGCGGTGCGAGGTGCCCTCCAACCCGCCGTGGTCGACGGCGAGGCGGATCTCGTTGCGCAGGTCGCGCAGGACGTCGAGGGCCGCCTTCACGGGACCGCTGACGTTGCCCTCCTTCGCGGCGACGACGTCGCGCGCCAGGTACTCCAGCAGCCAGGCCGTGAAGTCCTCGCGGCCGGTGAACTCCCGGTCGCCGTACGGGCGCGAGAGCCGCTCCCAGTCCCAGTGGTCCGCCGCCTCGATGCCGTGGCCGGCCAGCAGGGGCGCCGGGTCGGCGTCGGGCTCCAGCGCGAGGTAGGCCTCGGTGAACGCCTCGCGCGCCGAGGCCCGTCCGCGCCGCTCCAGGAGGGTGGCGTAGTAGACGCTCTCGACCTCGCGGGAGATCAACGGCCACAGGTCGCCGCCGAAGGTGACGGGCGTGCCGTCCGCGGCGTCGCGCTTGAGCGCGGCGATGAACTCGGGGGTGAGCAGCCTCGGGTGGTAGCGCCCGTGGGCGCCCTTCTCGTTCTCGCCGCGCGCGTGGTAAGGGATCCCGCGCCGGGAGAAGGCGTACAGCCGGGGCTCCTGCCCCGAGGCCCGGTAGACGAGCCGCTCGCCCTCGCGGACGAACTCCCCGCCGCGGCCCGCCGTCAGCAGCGCCATGTGGTCGAAGAAGTTCAGTCCCAGACCGCGCAGCAGGACGTTCTGGCCGGCCTGGATGCCGCTCAGGTCGAGGTCGGCCGGGTTGGCCGGGGTCAGGTACGTCAGGTGGTGGATCCGGGCCAGGCTCGCGGTGCGGGCCTCGCGGCTGGTCAGTCGGGCCGCCACGTGCCCCTGGGCCATCACGATGGCGTCCAGGGCGTTCAGGCGGACCCCGTCCTCCAGTCGGACGCCCTGCGGGCCGCCGGGCACGCCGTGGGTGTCGGCCATGGCCACGGCCCGGGTGCGGTGCACGTGCACGGTGACGTGGCCCGGGGCGCCCTCGACGACCCGCCGGAAGCAGTCGGCGAGGTAGGTCCCGTAGAAGGCCCGCGTCGGGTACGTGTTGGGGCCCATCCGGCGGGCCTCGGCGAGGGTGGCCTCGTCGTGGCTCTCGCGGTCGCCGAGCAGCGCCAGGCCCTGCGCCCACTCGTAGAGGCTCGGCCCCGGCTCGATGGGGCCGTCGATGCGCACGCTGTCGTCCGTGAACACGGTGATCTGCGAGGCGACGGTGTTCATCAGCAGCTGCCGGGACTGGGCGGTGCGCCACACGGTCCCGGCGCCCGGCGCCGAGGGGTCCACGACGTGGATGACGACGGCTTCGCGCGAGGGCGCGGTCCGCTCGGCGGCCATCAGCCGCTCCAGGACCGACAGTCCGCGCGGCCCGGCGCCGATGACGGCGAGCTCGATCCGGCTCTTCTTGGCAGTCATGTGGGGGTGCTCCTTTCCCGCGTCGGTGCGCGAGGCGTCAGTGGGCGGATTCCCGGTCGCCGAGCAGGCGGGCCAGCTCCAGGCGCTTGATCTTGGTGGTGGCGGTCTGCGGAAGGTCCTCCAGCCGCCACTGCACGGGCTCTGCCAACGGCGGCAGGTCGGCCACGGCCGCCTTCCAGGCGACCGCGTCGAGCGGCTTGTCGTCGCGGGTGCTCACCACGGGCACGGCGGTGCCGTCGGGGCCGGGGATGATGATGACCTCGACCAGCTCGGGCACGCGGGTGAAGAGCTTGTCCTCGATCTCCAGGGTGCTGCGGACCCCCGGGATCTCGTCGACCTCGCGGTCCAGCAGGTGCAGGCAACCCCACTTGGTGCGGTAGCCGACGTCGCCCATGCGCCACCAGCCGTCGTTGACCTGCTTCTCCCAGCGCGCGTGCTCGCCGAGGTAGCTGATGATCCGTCCGTCGCTGCGGACCTCGATCCAGCCCGGGTTGTCCCGGTCCGGCGGGTTGCCGTCGCGGCTGACGACCCGTACGCCCGTCATGCCGGGGAAGGGGACGCCCATGCAGCGGCCGTTGAAGTCGGCGCCGTCCTTGGGGGAGTACGTACGGGCGGCGATCGGGCCGACCTCGCTCTGGCCGTAGGCCTGGGCGAAGCGGCGGTTCTTGCGGGCGGAGGCCTGGAGCAACCGGTTGACGGTCCGGGGGTGGATCGCGTCGAAGGTGCTGGAGAAGTACTTGACGTTGGCCAGCGGCCGGCGCGGGTCCTCGGCGAGCACCTCCCAGCGCAGGAAGGTGTTGGGGTGCGCCTCGATGAAGCCGGGCGGCACCTGGCTGAACAGCTCGCCGACCGTCTCCGGGTCGTCGTCGCGCAGCACGATCAGGGGGTGTCCCTGGAGGACGGCGATGGGCATCGCCGTGAACATCCGCGAGTGGACGAACGACACGTGCACCGCGATCGGTTCGCTGCGCCGGACCGCGGAGGCGACGACGGTCGCCTGCGGCCGGTAGCGGGCCTGGAAGCTGGTGCCGGTGTGCACGGCGAGCTTCGGGGTGCCGGTGGTGCCGGAGGTGTGCGTGATCAGGGTGGGGTGGTCGGCAGGCATGGCGACCGCCGGCACCCGGGGGGCTCCGGCGAGCGACGCGAAGGTGGTCGCGCCGTCGAACTCGCCGGAGGCGAGCAGCACCTTGCGGGAGAGGGTGAGCACCTCGGCCGGCAGCGAGTTCTCCAGCTTCTCCTGGTCGGTCACCAGGAAGGGCCGTCCCACGCGGCGCAGCAGTTCGGCGACCGTCGCCCCGTCGAGCTTGGGCGACAGCAGGACCGGGACCGCGCCGATGCGGGCGATCGCGCAGGCCAGCAGGGTGATGTCGAAGCCGTCGCCCTTGTGCACCACGACGTGGTCGCCGGGGCGGACCTCCACCGACCACAGTCGGGAGGCCAGTTCGGCCACCAGCTCGGACACCTCGGTGAGCGTGGCCCGCCGACCGAACTCCGGGGCGATGTCGAGGTCGTGGTCGAGGACCACGAAGTTGCCGGGGTGCCGGGCGGCGGCGCGGTCGAACAGCGTGCCGAGGCGAATTCCCTTGTTACCTATGCGCTGGAGAAACATCCGTCACTCTCTCGTGTTTGAATTCCCGGTGGCGAATTCTCTACGGGGATCTTCGAAGAAATTCGGTGGTCATGTGCAGGCCGTCGAGGAACGGGATTCCCGCCGGCGGGAACCCGATTCCGTTCAGCCCTTCTCGATGACGTCCCGAATGCGGACGAGAGTGGCGTCGAGGTCCTTCTCCAGCTTCGCGGTCCAGTCCTCCACGAAACGCCTGCGGCCGTCCTCGTCGAGGTCGGCGACGATCTTGTGGATGCCGGCGGTCGCCTTGCCCATGCGGAAGTGGTGGGTGAGCGTGGTGCCCGAGCCGTCGGCCTCGACGTCGAAGCCCCAGATGCTCTCCTGGTCCTCCTGGGCGTGCGTCAGCATCATCCAGCGGAAGGTCCGGCCCTGCTCGGCCGCCGTGACGCGGGCGTCGGTGTACCAGGTGCCGCGGACCAGCGGGGCCCAGGCGACGACCTGCTCGCTGCGGAGGTTCTCGCCGCGGAAGATGGAGCCGACCTGCGACGGCTCGCCGGAGATCCACTCGCCGCCCATGCACTCCGGGCTCCACTCGGCGCTGCGCGGCAGGTCGCTGACGACCGCGTAGACCTCTTCGGGGGTGGCGTTCACGTGAATGCGGGCGTCGAGTTCGAAGAGCGGGGAGGTTTCGATGATGTTCGTCATGGCTGAAATCCTGTCTTTATCCATCGGGGCGGTCAACGGGCGAAAACGAGATCCGTCAGGTTCGTTTTTCCGGGGAAGTGCATCGCAAGAGGGAATGAATTCTCAGGGGAGGTTCCGGGGGTTCGCGGTGGTTTCAGGAGACGCGCAGGACGAGCTTCCCGCGCACCCGACCCTCGTCGAGCCGGCGGTGCGCCGTACCCGCCTCGCTCAGCGGCAGCACCTCGGTCGCGTGCGGCTTCAACACCCCCTCGGCCAGCAGCCGGTTGATGTTCGCCGCCGCGTCGGCCAGCTCCGGGGCCCGGGCGTGGGAGATGGCGAACCCGTGCACCGAACGGTCCTGGAGGTACAGGGCCCCGGCCGGCAGCACCGGCCGCGTGCGCAGCCCCGCGAGGATCACGATCCGGCCGCGCGAGGCCAGCAGGTCCACCGCCGTCTCCAGGTCGTTGCGGCCCGAGGTGTCGATGTGCAGGTCCACCCCGTCCGGCGCGAACCGTCGCACCTCGGCCGGCACGTCCTGCGTCCGGTAGTCGACCACGTGCGAGGCGCCGAGCGAGCGGACGTACGCGGCGTCCCGCCCGGAGGCGACCGCGATCACCCGGGCACCCGCCCGTACGCCCATCACCACCGCGGCGCTGCCCACGTTCCCGGCGGCCCCGAGGACGAGCACCGTCTCGCCGGCCCGGACCCGCCCGTGCGTGAACAGGGCCAGGTGGGCGGTGGCCGCGGGATGGGCGAGGGCCACCGCGTCGACGGCGTCCACGCCCGGCGGCAGGTGGTACAGCCGGTCCGCGGGGACGACCACCCGCTCCGCCGCCGCGCCCTGCCGGCCCGCGTGCCCGAGGCTGTTGCACCAGACCCGGTCGCCCGGGGCGAAGCCCGGCGCCTCCGGGCCCGCCGCCACCACGGTGCCCACCAGGTCCCGCCCGATGACGAAGGGGAACGGCACCGGCGTCCGCCAGGCACCCGAACGCACGAAGGTGTCCACGTGGTTGACGGCCGTGACCTCGACGTCGACCAGCACCTCGTCGTCTCCGGGCACGGGCGGGGGCAGTTCGCCGTGGCGGATGACGTCCGGAGGGCCGAGTTCATCTATGTAGGCAGCTCGCATGTCCCGGAGTCTGGTGGCGAAAAGGCGCCCCGGGGTGGCCGGAGCCGATCAACGCCCGAGGTCCGTCACCTCCCCGGCGCTGGTGTGTCACCTCCCCGCCCCGGCGCCCCCGCCGGCCGTCCCGGTTCCGTCAAGTCCCGTCGGAACACGTCAAGTCGCACGCGGTCGGCGCTCCAGCGCCCGTCCGGCCGACCCTCCTAGCCTGCCGACATGACCACGCCCGTGACCCTGCGCCGGCTTCCCGCCGGCGACCCCAGGATCGGCTCCGACGTCGGCCCGCTCATCAGGACCCTGCGGCCCGCGCTCGACGCCGAGGGCTTCGAGCGCTTCAGCGCCGAAGCCCAGGCACAGGGCCTGGAGTTCACCGCCGCCTACGACGAGTCCGACCGCTGCCTCGGCGTCGCCGGCCACCGCGTCCTCGCCACCAGCCGCGGCCGGGTGCTGTTCGTCGACGACCTCGTCACCGACCCCCGACTGCGCTCCGCGGGCATCGGCGAACGGCTCCTCGACGAGCTGAAGTCGTTGGCCCGCGCCCGGGACTGCGTACGGATCGAACTGGACTCGGGCGTCACCAACCAGCGCGCCCACCGGTTCTACCACCGGCACGCGCTGACCATCAGGGCCCTGCACTTCGCCGTCGACACCAACGGGGCGCCGGGCGCCGGCCGATAACCGGCCACACCCGCCCGCCCTTCCCGGTCCTTGCCGGTTCTTGGTCACGCCCTGCGCGAGGCCCCCCACGCTGACCCACATGAACCAGCACGTTTCCGCCACGGCCCGCCGCACCCCCGCGTCGCGGACCGCCGCACCCGACCGCGTCCGCGTCCTCGTCCGGGCCCTGCGCAAGGACATCGAGGCCGCCCACTGGACGCCCACGCCCCTCGAACACCGGCTCTGCGAGCTGCTGCTCACCGCCTCCGCCGGCGACGGCACCCTCACCGCCCCCCGGGTGCGGGCCGCGCTCGCCGAGGGGACCATGACCCTGATCCACGAGAACGACGGCCGCCTGGCCGGCCTGCTGGGATCCCTGTTGCCCCTGCTCACGGGCCCCGGCGCCGACCCCGCGACCGTCGGGGCCGTGGACGAGGCGCACGCCCTGCTGGACCTGATCACCCGGCCCGCCGCCCTCCACGCCGCCCGCGCGGGAGGCTGAGGCCGATGCCGGACATCCTCGTCGTCGGCGGGGGGTTCGCCGGGGTGTGGGCCGCCGCCGCGGCCGTCCGCGCCCTGCGCGCGGCGGGCGCCGACCACAGCGTCGGCCTGGTCAGCCCCGGGGACGACCTCGTCCTGCGCCCGCGCCTGTACGAAGCCGAACCCCACACCATGCGCGTCCCGCTCGACCGCGTCCTGGGCCCCGTCGGGGTCCGCCGCACCTCCGCGACCGTCACGGGCCTCGACACCGACGGGCGCCGGATCACCGCCCTCGACGCGAGCGGCCGCGCCCTCGGCCTGCGCTACGAGCGGCTCGTCCTGGCCAGCGGGAGCCGACTGGAAAGACCGGCCCTGCCCGGCGCCGACCTGCTGTTCGACGTGGACTCCCTGGAGACCGCCACCGCCCTCGACACCCACCTGCGCGGCCTGCCCGCACTCGGCCCCGGGCCCGGCCGGTACACGGCCGTGGTCGTCGGCTCCGGCTTCACCGGCCTGGAGACGGCCACCGAACTCGTCGGCCGGCTGCGGGCGCTCGCCGCCCCGCACGGAGCCGCCGCCGAGGTCCGCGTGCTGCTCCTCGAACGCGCCGACACCCTCGCGCCCGGCCTCGGCCCCGGGCCCCGCCCGGTGATCGCCGGGGCGCTGGAGACCCTCGACGTCGAAACCCGGCTGAACACCTCGTTGGCCCGGGTCGAACCCGACGCCGCCGTCCTGTCCGACGGCACCCGGCTGCCCGCCCGTACCGTCGTGTGGACCGGCGGGGTCCGCGCCAGCGCCCTGACCGCCCTGCTCCCGGCCGGCCGGGACGCGCTCGGACGCCTGGAGGTCGACGCGTTCCTGCGGGTCCGCGGCGTCCCCGGGGTGTACGCGGCCGGGGACACCGCCGCCGCGCGCGCCGACTCCGGCCACACCACGCTGCCGAGCTGCCAGTACGCCATCCCGCTCGGCAAGCACGCCGGGCACAACGCCGCCGCGGACCTCACCGGCGCCGCGCCGCTGCCCTTCGCCCCCGCCCCCTACGTCACCACCCTGGACCTCGGTGCCGCGGGCGCGGTGTCCACCACCGGCTGGGAACGCACCGTACGGCTGACCGGCCCCGAGGCCAAGACCCTCAAGCGGACCCTGACCGCCCAGTGGATCAGGCCGCCGATGGACGACGCCGAGGAACTCCTGCGCCAGGCGGACCCGGCCTTCCGCACCCGCCGCGCCGCCACCGCCTGAGCCAACGCCCGAGCCACCGCCCCGAGGTCCGCCCCCGAGCCCCCCGAGGCCCCCGCGACCCACCCCCCGAACCCCGCGAAGGGGCACGCCCCGAACCGGCGTGCCCCCGAGCGCACCACCCGCACCACCCGCACCCGCACCACCCGCACCCGCACCACCCACCCACCCCGCACGGCCCTTCACGAGAACCCGGAGACCCGCACATGATCAGCAGACGGACCGTCCTCAGAGCCGGCGCCGCGACCGGCGCCACCGCCTTCGCCGCCTCCGGCATGGCCTTCGCCGGCGCGGCCTTCGCCGGTGGTCCCGCCCCGCTCGCCACCCTGCGCGCCCGGCTGACCGGCACCCTCGTCCTGCCGACCGACGCCGGCTACGACCAGGCCAAGCAGCTCCAGATGGCGCGCTACGACGTGATCCGCCCGCAGGCCGTCGCCTACTGCGCCAACAGCGCCGACGTCGTCCACTGCGTCCGCTTCGCCCAGGACCACGGCCTGCCCGTCGCCGTCCGCAGCGGCGGCCACAGCCAGGCCGGCTACTCGACCACCACCGGCCTCGTCATCGACGTCTCCCGGCTCAACTCCATCCGCCCCGGCCGCGGCACCGTCCGCCTCGGCCCCGGCAGCCAGGGCGTCGACATCCTCAACACCCTCGCCCCCCTCGGCCTCCAGCTCGGCTCCGGAACCTGCCCCACCGTCGCCGTCGGCGGCTGGGTCCAGGGCGGCGGCCTCGGACTGACCGCCCGTGCCTTCGGCATGGGCAGCGACCGGCTGGTGTCCGCCCGGGTCGTCCTGGCCGACGGCTCGATCGTCGACGCGTCCGCCGACTCCCACCCCGACCTGTACTGGGCCCTGCGCGGGGGCGGCGGAGGCAACTTCGGCGTGCTCACCGACGTCGAGCTGCGCCCCGTCTCCGTGCCCTCCATGAGCGTGTACAACCTCACCTTCGACGGGGCCCACGCCGCCGACGTGATCCTCGCCTGGCAGGACTGGATCACCGAGGGCCCCCGCGAGCTGGCCTCCGAACTGCTCGTCCTGCTCCCCGAGGACTCGCCCGAGGGCACCGCCCCGACCGTCGTGGTCTCCGGCGCGTACCTGGGCGCGCAGAACGTCGCCGACCGCCACCTGGACCGCCTCGTCCGGGCCGCCGGCCGGCCCACCGCGAGCCGCGAGGTCACGGAGCTCCCGTACCAGCGGGCCATGATGAAGGTGTACGGCTGCTGGGACGCCACCGTCGAGGAGTGCCACCGCATCGGCTACTCACCCCGCGCCCGCCTGCCCCGCGAGAACTACGCGACCTACCGCAACGTCTACTTCAACCAGCGGTGGAGCCGCGCCACGGCCGAAGCCGCGCTGGCCGTCCTGCACACCGACCCCCAGCCCGGCCAGTTCCGCTTCCTGGGCCTGTTCTCCTACGGCGGCCGGATCAACGACGTCGCGCCCGGCGCCACCGCCTTCGTCCACCGCGACGTGCTGTTCGAGGCGGGCTTCCAGGTCGGGCTCACCGTCCCCGACCCGGCCCGAGAGCAGCGCGAACGGGCCCAGGCCTGGGTGGACGGCGGCTACGGAACCCTCTACCCGCGCTCCAGCCGCCGCTCGTACCAGAACTACATGGACCCGGCGCTCACCAACTGGCGCGAGGCCTACTACGGCCGCAACTACGCCCGCCTGCAGAGCGTCAAGCGGACCTACGACCCGCACCGCTTCTTCCGCTTCGCCCAGTCCATCGACTGAGGCCGCCGCACGTCGCCCGTCGGGCGGCCCCGCCTCGCGCGGCGGGGCCGCGTACCCGACGATGCCTACATGGACGACGACGGCGCAGGCGGCGGGCCGGGCCGGGGCACCGCCGACCGGCTGCCCCCACCCGAGGCCGAGCCCGGCCTGAAGGCGGACGCGATCGGCTTCCTCGACGCGTTGGTCATCGGCCTCAACTCCACCTCCCCGGCCTACTCCCTGGCCGCGGTCATCGGCCCCATCGTGGCCCTGGCCGGGGTCTACGCGCCCGGCGTGATGCTCGCGTCCTTCGTCCCGATGCTGCTGATCGCCGCCGCGTTCTACTACCTGAACAAGGTCGACCAGGACTGCGGGACCACCTTCTCCTGGGTGACCCGCGCCATGGGGCCCTGGGCGGGCTGGCTCGGCGGTTGGGCCATCACGATGACCGGCGTCCTGGTCATCGGCTCGCTCGCCGACGTGGCCGTGCACTTCGGACTGCTCGCCGCCGGCCTCGACGGCTGGGCCGCGAACGAGTGGATCCGCCAGGGCCTCACGGTCGCGGTGATCCTCGCCATGACCGCCGTCTGCGTCATCGGTACCGAGATGTCCGCCCGCCTCCAGGACGTCCTGATCCTGGCCCAGGTGTTCTTCCTGCTGGTCTTCGCCGTGGTCGCCCTCTACCGGGTCTACGCCGGCACCGACACCCTCGACGGCACCACCCCCTCCCTCGGATGGCTCAACCCCTTCGGCGCCGGCGGCACCGCCCTCACCGGCGGCCTGCTGCTCGGCGTCTTCATCTACTGGGGCTGGGAGTCGGCCGTGAACCTCACCGAGGAGGTCCACGACTCCGCGACCGCCCCCGGCAAGGCGGGCATCTGGTCGACCGTGGTCCTCCTGGTCACCTACCTGTCCGTCGGCTACGCGGTCGTCGCCTACGCGGGCACCCGATTCCTCGCCGAGAACGCCGGCGAGGAGGAGGCCGTCTTCGCCGTCCTCGCCCACGAGGTCATGGGCGGCTGGGACTGGGTGGTGCTCCTCGCGGTCTGCACCTCCGCGCTCGCCTCCACCCAGACGACGATCATCCCCGCCTCGCGGACCGCGCTGTCCATGGCCCGCCGCCACGCGCTGCCCCCGCGGCTGGCCCACATCCACCCGCGCTTCCGCACCCCCGAGGTCAGCACCTGGTGGGTGGCCGGCATCGCCATCGCCTGGTACGTCGTCGTCAACCGGATCAGCGAGAACGCCCTCCTGGACTCCCTGACGGCGCTCTCCCTGCTCATCGCCTTCTACTACGCGCTCACCGGCCTGGCCTGCGCCGTCTACTACCGCCGCCACCTGCTGGAGAGCGCGCACAACCTGCTGCTGATCGGCGTCGGCCCCCTCGTCGGCGCCGGTCTGCTGGCCTGGCTGCTCGTCGAGTCCATCGGCGACATGTCGAACCCGGAGAACTCGGCCGGCGGCGTGGCCTGGTTCGGACTCGGGCCGCCGCTCGTCATCGGGATCGGCATCGCCGTCGTCGGCGTGCTCCTCATGTGCTTCTGGCGGGTCCGCGACGGCCGGTTCTGGCAGGAGCGGCGCGGCGTCGTCGACCCGGCGCTGGTGCACCGCAGGAAGACCTGACGCGCGGCAGACCACGACCCCGATCACGACCCCGATCACGACCGAGGAGCCGAGGAGACCCGATGTCCGTGGTCCTGGGATACGACGAATCACCGGGCGCCGAACGCGCCCTGAGGGTGGCCCTGGAGGTGGCCTCCGCCTTCGGGGAACCGCTGGTCCTCGTCTACGGCGCCGCCGCCCCCGGCTCCGGCGGGGAGGAGTACCGCGCCCACCAGGAGGCCGTCCGCCAGGCCGGGCGCAGCGCCCTCGCGCGGGCCGTCGCCGCCGCCGACGAGGCCGGGGTGCCCTCGACCGTCGAGGTGGTCGACGAGAAGCCGGCGCAGGCCCTGCTCGACGCCGCCGAACGCCACGGGGGCCGGGTCATCATCGTCGGCAGCTGGGGCGACAGCCCGCTGCGCGGCGCCCTGCTCGGCTCGACCCCGCACAAGCTCCTGCACCTGTCCCGGGTGCCGGTGCTGTGCGTGCCGACCGAGGAGCCGTAGCGCGGCGCGCCGCGGGCGCCAGGGGCCCTGGGCAGTACACCTAGGCGGCGAGTCCCTCGGAGAGCTTCTTCCACTGCGCCGTGACGATCTCCTGCGGGACCCCGCCGAAGTCGTGCGTGGCGATGATGCTGGAGTCGAAGGACAGGGTCACCGAACCGGTGCGGACCACCGTCAGGTACTGGTACAGGGAGATCTTCTCGTCCTTCAGGTCCTGCGTCACGATCCGGTAGGCGCGGGCCTCGTCGCCGATCGCGGGGGCCTTGACCTCCTCGACGCGCAGCACCTTGGCCTCGGCCAGGGCCCGGTCCTCGGTGTAGCCGCCCGCGCACTGCCTGCCGGCCTCCGCCAGCGAGGCCAGGGCCGCCTTGGCCGCGGTCTCGTGCGGGTAGGAGCGCAGCAGGATCGCCGTGCCCACCTCCAGCGGCTTCTCGGGGACGAGCACGGTGCCGTACGCCTGGGCCGTGTGGCCCGCCTTGCTCAGGGTGCTCAGGGGCGTGCACACGACCGGGACGGCCTCGTACATCTCGCTGAAGGGCTCGTCGAGGACCGGCTCGGAGACCTGGTAGCGGCCGATCCGGGTCGCCGGCGCCACCAGCAGTTCCTTCAGCCGGTCCGCGGCCGGGCCCGGGGTGCCGACGGGGCTCGGGCTCGCCGGGGCCGAGGGGCTCGCGGCGGCGCTCGCACCGCCGCCCGCCGCGGCCGGCGTCGCCGGGGCCCCGGCCGCGGCGGGCTCCGAGCCCCCCGCGCATCCGGCCGTCGCGGCCACCAGGGCCGCACCCACGGCGAAGCCCGCCACCCGCCGTGCCGCTCCGCCGATACCCACCACGCGCATGCCGTTCCCGCCCCCGTCGATCGTTTCGAAAGGCCGATTGTGCAGCATGCCCGCCGCGCGCCGGCCGGCGGGAGTCAGTCCGCGAAGACGCGGGCCAGGTACGCGGCCACGCCCTCGGCCGTCGGAGGATGGACGCGGGCGCCGACGTAGCCGTCCGGGCGCACCACGAACGCGGTCGGCCCGTTCACCCCGTAGGCGCGGGCGAACTCGCCCCGGGCGTCGCGGTACACGGGGAACGCGGCAGCCCCGGCGGGCGCGGTCCCGCCCTCGGTGAGGACCGCGTACGCCGTGAGCCGTCCCGGCGGCAACCCGGCCGCCCACGCGGCGAGTTCCGGGAGCCGGGGGTCCGGTGCGCCGTCCGTGTACAGCAGCAACACGTGATCACGGTCGCGCAGCAGGTCGTGCAGGCGCAGGGGGAAGGCGGGGATCGCGCCGCGCAGCCCGCCGCAGTCGGGGGCGCGCGCGCCGGGCCGCGGACCGGGCCCGGCGGGCCCGTCGCCGTCGGGTTCCGGGGGGACGAGCGGGCCGTCGGGGTAGCCGACCAGGAGCTGCGCCTCGCGCAGCAGCGGGGTGGTCGCGTCCGCCGGGTCGACGTCCATGCCCTCGCGGGCGTGGCGCACGGTCCGCCCGACCACCTCCTCGCCGACGGGCCGGCGCTCGGCGTCGTAGCTGTCGGGCAGGTCCGCGCGGGCGGACCCCTCGACGGCGAGCGCGAGCTTCCAGGCCAGGTTCCAGGCGTCCTGGATCCCGGTGTTCATGCCCTGCGCGCCCGTCGGGGGATGGATGTGCGCCGCGTCCCCGGCGACGAAGACGCGGCCCCGCCCGTACCGGTCCACGATCCGGTGGCTGATCCGGAAGACGGAGGCCCAGCGCAGGTTCCGCGCGGTCACCGGCTGCGGTGACAGCCGGTCCAGAACGGCCTGGATGTGGGGGAGTCCGGGGGCCCGGTCGCCCTCCAGGCCGTGTACGACGCCGTCCCCGCCGGCCGGGGGCGCCTGCGCGGGGGCCAGCTCGGGCGGCACCATCATCGACATCCGGTAGCGCCCCGGTCCGGGCAGCGGGACGCACACCAACACGTCGTCGGGGCGGTCGCGGTGGTCGAGGTGCGTGGAGCGCAGCGCCCAGCCGTCGGGCAGGTCCCAGTCGACCTCCACGTCCCCGAGCATGTACTCCTCGGGGAAGGCCCCGCCGGCGAAGTCCAGGCCCAGCCCCTTGCGGACGGTGCTGTGCGCCCCGTCGCAGCCCACGAGGTAGCGGGTGCGCAGCTCCTCCTCCCCGTCGGGGCCCAGGAGTCGGGCGGTGACCCCGTCGGCGTCCTGCGCGAACCCGACGAGTTCGGTGCCGCGCTCGATCCGGGTCCCGAACCGGGCGAGGAACTCCTCCAGGATCCGTTCGGTCTCGTACTGCGGCATCGCCGCGAACCCGTAGGGCACCTCGGGCGGCAGGGCGAGCTCGATCCGGCCGCGTTCGACGCCGCCCACGTACAGGAGCTGCCCGCGCAGCGGGACGGCCACCTCCAGCGCCTCCCGGACCAGGCCCGCGCGGTCCCACAGTTCCAGCGTGCGCGGTTGTACGCCGACGGCCTTCGCGTACGGCAGCCGCGCGGGCAGCCGGTCCACCAGGCGGCAGGCCACCCCCCGCCGACGCAGTTCCACCGCCGCGGTCAGGCCCACCGGGCCCGCACCCGCGACCAGTACGTCCGCCGTCTCGCCGTGCACCCTTCCATGGTGGCCTCGCCCGCCGGCGGCGGCCACCGCAGTGCGGTGCGGGGGCCGGCGGGGCCCGCGCGCCCGGTCAGTCGAGCGCCGGATGCGCCTCGGGGTGGGCGTTCCACCACGCCTGGTGGAAGGGGTGGTTGCCGACGTTGGCGAGGTGGGCCCGGGCGGCGGCGCGGTAGAGCAGCGCCGCCTGTTCCGCCGACAGCGCGGAGCGCATCCAGGCGAGCCGGATGCGGCCCGTGACGGGGGAGCCGACCAGCGGTCGCATCACCGTGCCGGGAACGTCGGGGGCCGTGGGCTGGCTCAGGGAGACGGCCCGGCCCGCCGCGATCAGGTCGTAGTGCATCTTGCGGTCCGTGATCCGGTGGCGCAGCAGCGGGGTGAACCCCGCCGCGGCGCAGGCGGCGGACAGGGCCTCGGGGCCGCCGTCGTCGTCCTCGACGAGGGCCATCCAGGTCTCCCCGGCCAGGTCGGGCAGGGCGATGCGGTCCAGGGCGGCGAGCGGGTGGCGGGCCGAGACGCGGATGCAGAACGGCTCCTTGGCGACCAGGGTCCGGGCCCGGGCGCCTTCCGGCAGCGGCACCTCGTGGTCGCCCACCTCCCCGTACACGATGGCGTCGTACCGCCCGGCGCCCAGCATCCGGGTCAGCGTCGTCACCGAGTCCTCCAGGTCGACGGTGATCTCCCGGCCGGACATGGACCGGTCCGTCTGCGCGAGGAGACCGTCGAGCAGCACCAGCAGGATGCATCCCAGCCGCAGCGGTGTGCCGTCGGCCACCGCCCGGGCCTCCGCGCCCAGCGCGTCCATCTCGTTCAACACCCGGCGCGCCTTGGCGAGGACGAACTGGCCCAGTGCCGTGGGCTCGACGCCGGCCCGGCCCCGGACGAACAACTCCCCGCCGGTGACCCGCTCGATGCGCCGCAGTTGGGCCGAGAGCGCCGGCTGTGACACGCCGAGCCGGCGTGCCGCGCCCCCCAGGCTGCCCGCTTCCGCGATCCGGCAGACGGCTTGCAGATGTCTCAACTCCAGCTGCATCCCGGCAGCGTACGAGAGCGCCGCACCGCCGACCATAACTCCGGCCTTATGCCTGCCGATATGTCCCAATCTCGCCATGTCCACGCCCATACTGCGGCGAACGAGCACTCACCCCCCCCCACGAACGGAGTGGACGTGCACCCCAACAGATGGACGGCGAGCGTGGCGGCGATGGCGCTGACCGCGAGCCTCGCCGGCGCCCTGGCGGCCACCACCGCCTCGGCCGCCCAGCCCACCCCACGGGCCGCCGCGCAGGACACCCCCGCCTCGCGCGCCGTCGCCGCCGCCGACCAGGCCGTCCGCAGCGGCCTGGACACCCTGGTCAACTCCTCCCAGGAACAGTACGAGCGCCGCCTGGTGACCCCCTGGGTGCAGGACCTGTACTCGGTCGCCTACGAACGCAGCTACCGCGGCCTGCCGGTCGTCGGCGGCGACGCCGTCGTCCTGGCCGACGGAGCGGGCAGGGTGCGCGCCCTGCAGTCCGCCTCCGCCGTCCGCATCGACGTGGCGACCGCCCCCGAGGTCACCGCCAAGACCGCCGAGAACACCTCGCGCGGCAGGCTGGCCGCCGTCGACAAGGTCGACAGCAGCCGCCTGGTCGTCCGCCTCAAGGACGACAAGCCGGTCCTGGCCTGGGAGACCGTCCTCTCGGGCCGCACCGACCACGCGCCCAGCAGGATGCACGTCTTCGTCGACGCCCGCACCGGCGCGGTGGTCGACACCTACGACGACGTGGTCGCGGGCACCGGCAACAGCAAGTGGAACGGTCCCGGCCCGATCACCATCGACACCACCAACTCCGGCTCCACGTACACCCTGCGCGACCCGAACCGCACCGGACTGAGCTGCGCCGACTACAGCACCGGCACGGTCTTCACCAAGTCCTCCGACTCCTGGGGCACCGGCAACCCCACGAGCAAGGAGACCGGCTGCGTCGACCTGATGTTCGCCGCCCAGAAGCAGTGGGACATGCTCGGGCAGTGGCTGGGCCGCAACGGCGTCAGCGGCAACGGCCGATCCTTCCCGGCCAAGGTCGGACTGAGCGACCTCAACGCCTACTGGGACGGCAGCTCCGTCACCATCGGCCGCAACAGCGCGAACGAGTGGATCGCCGGCATCGACGTGGTGGCCCACGAGTACGGGCACGCCATCGACAGCAACACCCCCGGCGGCACCAGCGGCCAGGAGGCCGGACTCGGCGAAGGCACCGGCGACATCTTCGGCGCGCTCACCGAGGCCTACGTCAACCAGCCCGCCCCCTACGACGTCCCCGACTACACCGTCGGCGAGGTCATCAACCTCCAGGGCCGCGGCCCCATCCGCAACATGTACAACCCGCCGGCCGTCAACAACGACCCGGCCTGCTACAGCTCCGCGATACCCGGCACCGAGGTCCACGCCGCCGCGGGCCCGCTCAACCACTGGTTCTACCTGCTCGCCGAGGGCACCAGCCCCGGCGGGGGCAAGCCGAACAGCAGCACCTGCAACCAGAGCACGCTGACCGGCGTCGGCATCCAGAACGCCGGCAAGATCTTCTACGGCGGCATGCTCCTCAAGACCAGCGGCATGTCGTACAAGAAGTACCGCACGGCCACCCTCAGCTCGGCCAAGTCGCTCGACGCCACCTGCGAGCTGTTCCTCAAGACCAAGGCCGCCTGGGACGCCATCACCGTCCCCGCCCAGACCGCCGACCCCACCTGCACCCCGAGCGGGCAGAACAACGACTTCTCGCTCGCGCTGAACCCCGCCTCGGGCACCGTGCAGCAGGGCGCCTCCCTCACCACCACCGTCGGCACGACGGTCACCACCGGCGTCGCCCAGTCGGTGACGCTGACCGCCTCCGGCCTCCCCGCCGGCGTCAGCGCCTCCTTCAACCCGGCCACCGTCCAGGCCGGACAGTCCTCCGTCCTCACCCTGACCGCCACCGCCAACGCGGCACCGGGCGCGTCCACCGTCGTCGTCAAGGGCCAGGGCACCGCCCTCTCCCACACCGTGGACTTCGCGCTCAACGTCGGCGGCACCACGCCCGGCAACGATCCGCCGAACATCGACGTCGCGGCCGTCCGCGCGCACCTCACCCAGTTCAACACCATCGCCTCGCAGAACGGCGGCCACCGCCGGGCCGGCAGCGCCGGCTACACGCAGTCGCTGGCCTACGTGAAGGGCAAGCTCCAGGCCGCCGGCTACACGGTCACCGAGCAGACCTGCACGAACTGCACCTACCCGTCGAACAACCTGATCGCCGACTGGCCGGGCGGCCCCGCCGACCAGACCGTCATGTTCGGCGCGCACCTCGACGGCGTGTCGGCCGGACCCGGCATCAACGACAACGGCTCCGGCTCCGCGACCCTGCTGGAGAACGCCCTCGCCCTCGCCCAGCGCAACCCCACCCTCACCAAGCACGTCCGCTTCGCGTGGTGGACCGACGAGGAGCAGGGCCTCAACGGATCCCGGTTCTACGTCAGCCAGCTGAGCGCCGCCCAGCGCACCGCCATCAAGGCCTACTACAACTTCGACATGGTGGGCTCCACCAACGGCGGCTACTTCATCAACAACCTGAACTCCACCGCCGCCGCCCCGCTCAAGGCCTACTGGACCTCGCTGAACCTCGCCCCCGAGGAGAACACCGAAGGACAGGGCCGCAGCGACGACTACTCCTTCCAGCAGGCCGGCATCCCCACCTCCGGCTACGCGGCCGGCGCCTCCGCCCGCAAGACCTCGGCGCAGGCCGGCAAGTGGGGCGGCACCGCGAACGCCGCCTACGACCCCTGCTACCACAGCGCCTGCGACACCACGAACAACATCAACGCCACCGTCCTGGACCGCAGCGCCGACGGCGTCGCCCACACGATCTGGAAGCAGGCCGTCGGCGGCGAGACCCCCGCCCGCGACTTCTCCCTCGCCACCAGCCCCGCCGCCGGCAGCGCCGCCCCCGGCGGGTCCACCACCGCCACCGTGAACACCACCACCCTCAGCGGAAGCCCCCAGACCGTCGCCCTGAGCGTCTCCGGCGCCCCGGCCGGCGTCAGCGCCTCCGTCAGCCCCGCCTCCGTCCAGTCCGGCGACTCCGCGACCCTCACCGTGCAGGTCGGCGCCAGTGCCGTACCCGGCACGTACACCCTCACCGTCACCGGTGCGGGCACCGTCAGCCACACCACCACCTACACCCTGACCGTCACCGGCGGGGGCGGCACCTGCACCCCGCGCCAGCTCGTCGTCAACGGCGGCTTCGAGAGCGGCACCAGCCCGTGGACCACCACCTCGGGCGTGATCACCAACCAGGCCGGGCAGCCCCCGCACGGCGGCAGCTACAAGGCGTGGCTCAACGGCTGGGGCTCGCCGCGCACCGACAGCGCCGCCCAGACGCTGACCGTGCCCGCCGGCTGCTCCTCGTACCGCCTCTCCTTCCACCTGCACATCGACACCGACGAGACCGAGAACGTGGTCTACGACCGCTTCACCGTCTCCGTCGGCGGCCGGACCCTGGAGACGCTGTCCAACGTGGACGCGAACTCCGGCTACACCCTGAAGACCTACGACCTGGCGTCCTTCGCGGGCCAGAGCGTCACCCTGAAGTTCAACGGCGTGGAGGACCAGTCGCTCCAGACCTCCTTCGTCGTGGACGACGTCGCCCTCGACGTGAGCTGACGCACACCCGACCGACCGACGAACACGCGCAGCACCGGCCCGGCCCCGCACGCGGGGCCGGGCCGGCCCGCTCCGCCGCCGGCCGTCCACTGGCCCGCCGCCGGCCGAGGAACCCCCGCCCGGACTGGACCAATGGCCCACCCATGACCGCGTCACTTGAGCCAAAGCACCCCCGGATGGTTTTCTGTGCACCATCCATGTACTTACGGCGCCACGCGGCGCCGGACGGCAACGAGGCCGATCCGGACCGTGGCGCCTTCGCCGTGCCCCCACACCGCCCACCACCCCCGGGCGGAAGGCGGCCCGGCGTGCTCCATCGCGAGGGGGGCGGCACACCGCCGTGAAGAGGATGTTCGTGGCTCCGGACCCGGGGCGCCTGAGACTCAGGAACTCACTGCGCGCGGTCGTCGGCGTGGGACTCGCCGTCGCCGTCGCCGAACTGGCGGGACTCTCCCTCACCGCCTCCATCACCGGCGGGCTCGCCGCGCTGCTGGCCCTGTTCACCGTCCTGGACCCCACCGTCCGCGCCCAGCGCGTGACCACCGCCCTGCTGCCCGTCGCCGGCTTCCCCGTCCTGGCCCTCGCCACCACCCTCCACGGGACGCCGCCCCTGCGCGACGCGGCCTTCCTCGCCGTGGTCTTCGCCGGGGTATACGCCCGCCGCTGGGGCCCGCGCGGCCACGCCCTCGGCATCTTCGGCTTCATGATGTTCTTCGTCACCCAGTTCCTGCACGCGGTCCCCGCCCAGCTCCCCGAGCTGTACGCCGCCGTCGGACTGGCCCTCGTCGCGTCCGGCGCGGTGCGCTTCCTGCTCTGGCCCATCGAACGCCGCACCCCGCCCGCCCCGGCCCCGCCCGGCCTGCCCGGCACCGGGCTGCGCCGCCCCACCACCCGACAGGCCTTCCAGGCCACCGCCGCCTGCGGCTTCGCCCTGGCCATCGGCCAGGCCCTGTCCGAGGACCGCTGGTACTGGGCCGTCGGCACCGCCTGGTGGATCTTCGTCAACACCGCCTCGCGCGGCGAGACCCTGGTCCGCGGCTTCCGCCGGGTCCTCGGCACCGTGATCGGCATCGCCGCCGGACTGCTGATCGCCGTCCCCCTGCACGGAGCTCCGGCCCCCACCGCCGCCCTCGTCGCCGTCTGCGTCTTCGGGATCTTCTACACCGCGGCCCCCTCCTACTCCTGGATGATGTTCTTCGTCACCGTCATGGCGGGGCTCCTCTACGGCCTCCTCGGCGTCCTGCACCCCGGCCTGCTCCTCCTGCGCTTCCAGGAGACCGCCGTCGGCGCGATCGGCGCCGCGCTCGCCGTGGTCCTGATCCTCCCCGTCACCACCCACGCCACCAACGACGCCTGGATCCAGCGGGCCCTGCGCCGCGTGCACGCCGCGACCGCCGAGGCCACCGCGCGCCTCGCCGGCTCACCGACCGCGGACCCCGCCCCGCACGCCGCCGAGCTGGAGGCCCTGCTCGCCCGCGTCCGGATGGCGCTCGCCCCGCTCGTCCACCCGCTCAGCCCCTTCCCCGCCCGCAAGGCCCGCGCCCGCCGGGTGATCGCCCTGCTCGACGACTGCTCCCGCGAGGTGCGCGGACTCGTCGCCGTCGCCGCCGACCCGGACGCCTCCCACGACGCCCGCCTGGCCGCCGCGTGCTGGCGCGTCGAGGCCGCCGTCGAGGCCCTCACCGCCGGCGGCCCCGGCGCCCCCGCCCCCGAGCAGCACCCGCACGCCCCGGAGGCGGCAGGCGCCCTCGCGCACCTGCACGGCCTGGAACGCGCCCTCGTCGACCTCGCCCACCCGCTGCGCAGCTCCCGGCCCTCCCCGCTGGTCGACGCCTGAGCCCGGGCCGGCCCCCGCCCCCCTTCCCCGGGAAGGGCCCGGGGGCCGGCCCGCGCGGGTACCGTCGCGGGATGACCACCACAGCCGACCCGTCCGTCGCGTACCGCACCGCCCGCCCCGAAGACCGCGCCGCCATCGAGGCCCTCGACGGGTCCTTCGTCACCCGCAGCGTCTTCGAAGTGACCAGCCCGGAGGACGGTTTCGTCCTGCGCGAGGTCCCGGTCGACCCGCCGGTGCGCAAGGTGTTCCCGCAGGACGACGAGCCGGACGACGAAGCGGACGGCGACGACGACGCCGGTGACGCGGACCGCCGGACCTTCGTCGCCCTCGACGGCGGCGTCCTGTGCGGCTTCGTCGCCGTCGCCCACTCCGCCTGGAACCGCCGCCTGGTCGTCGAGGACATCGAGATCGCCCCGACCCACCGCGGCCGCGGCATCGGCCGCTCCCTGATGGAGCTCGCCGCCGACTTCGCCCGCGAGCGCGGCGCGGCGCACCTGTGGCTGGAGGTCAGCACGGTCAACGCCCCGGCCGTGCACGCCTACCGTCGGATGGGCTTCACCCTGTGCGGACTCGACACGACCCTCTACGACGGCACCCCGGCCGCCGGGGAGCAGGCCCTGTTCATGAGTCGTCCCTGCTGAGCGGGTTCGGGGCGCGGCACGTACACGGTCCGGACGCCCATCGACCCCAACTCCCGGACCGGCGGGGATGATACGGCGCTCACAGGCTCCGCGCAGTCCAACGGAGCGAGATCACCCGGAGGTGTGGAGCGGGCCTTGCACGGGCACGGCGCTGACCTGCGGCATGTACAACGGGTGAGTGTTCATTGCACGTTCATCCGGCACGTACAGGGTGGATCTGGTCGGACAGGGGGTAACCGCCCGGAATGGAAATACTTCAACAGCACTCCGACACCGCTCGGGTGTGGGAGGAAGCCGAGGAGTTCATCGGGCTCTTCCATCGGGAGAACCGGGAAGCCGGTGATCCGCGTGCCCGACTCGCCGCCGTACGGGCCGAGCTGGCGGAGACCGGCACCTACCGGCACACCCCGCAGGAGCTGGTCCACGGCGCCCGGGTGGCCTGGCGCAACAGCAACCGCTGCATAGGCCGGCTCTACTGGAACTCCCTGCGGGTGCGCGACCGCCGGGGCCTGACCGAGGGGTCGGAGATCGCCGCCGAGTGCTTCGAGCACCTGCGGGAGGCGACCAACGGGGGCCGTGTCCGCCCCACCATCACCGTCTTCGCCCCGGACGCGCCGGGCCGCCCGGGCCCGCTGATCTGGAGCGAGCAGCTCGTGCGCTACGCCGGCTACGGAGACCACCACTCCGTCACCGTGGGCGACGCCCGCAACGCCGAACTCACCGAGGCCCTCCTGCGGCTCGGGTGGTCCGGTGGCGCCGGTACCCCCTTCGACCTCCTTCCGCTGGTGGTCCAGGGTGTCGACGACAAGCCCCGCTGGTTCGACACCCCGGCGGACGCCGTGCTGGAGGTGCCGATCCGGCACCCCGACCCCCAGGACGACTGGTCGGACTGGAGCCTGCGCTGGCACGCGGTTCCGGCCATCTCCAACATGTGCCTGGAGATCGGCGGGATCCACTACCCGGCCGCGCCCTTCAACGGCTGGTACATGGGTACCGAGATCGGCGCCCGCAACCTGGCCGACACCGACCGCTACAACCTCCTGCCGGCGGTGGCCCGTCGGCTCGGACTGGACCTGTCCAGCGAGCGTTCCCTCTGGCGGGACCGCGCGCTCGTCGAGCTCAACCGGGCGGTGCTGGACTCCTTCGACCGGGCCGGCGTCACCATCGCCGACCACCACAGCGAGTCCCGGCGCTTCCTGTCCCACCTGGAGCGGGAGGAGCGCAAGGGCCGCGAGGTGGGCGCCGATTGGTCGTGGATCGTCCCGCCGATCTCCGGTTCCGCGACCCCGGTATTCCACCGGACCTACGAGGACCGGCCCAGCACCACCGCGTACGTGCACCACGAAGGGGCCCAGGAACGGGCCAGGAGACGGGACTTGGTCTAGACCTTCTGTTACCGTTTCGGAAGGATCCGGGACGGCGGAGAGAGGCACCTGTGAGCGGCGCGCGGGGTACGGACGGTACGAACGGTACGGACCACGGCGGCGGACACCGGGCCTACATCGGCTCGTTCACCTCGGGGGGCGGCCGCGGTGTCATCACCGCGGCCGTGGATCCGTCCACCGGGGCCCTGACCGCCCTCGCGGCGACCGACGTCCTGACGGACCCGTCGTACCTGGCGCTCGACCGGCGCCGGGGCGTGCTCTACGCCGTGAGCGAGACCGCCCCGGGGGCGGTGGGGGCCTTCCGGACCACCGGCGGGGGACTCGCCCCCCTGGGCGCTGCCGTCCCCGTCGGTGGCGCCGGCCCCACCCACCTCGGCCTGGCGGGGGACCGGTTGCTCACCGCCAACTACACGTCCGGCGACGTCAGCAGTCTGCCGCTGGATGCCGAGGGGCTGCCGTCGGGCCCCGCCTCGATCCTCGCCCACGAGGGCTCGGGTCCCGACCCGGACCGGCAGGAGGGCCCGCACGCCCACCAGGTGCTGCCCGACCCCACCGGCCGTTGGGCGCTGGCCGTGGACCTCGGCACCGACTCGGTACGGGTCCTGGCGCTCGACCCGGCCGACGGCGCCCCGCGCCCGCACGCCGAGGTCGCCCTGCGCCCCGGGACCGGCCCGCGCCACCTGACCTTCCACCCCGCGGGCGGGGCGGTCTACGTACTGCACGAGCTGGAGCCGCAGCTGACCGTCTGCCGCTGGGAGGCGACCTCCGGGCGGCTGGAACCGGTCCGCGAGGTTCCGGTCGCCCCTGGGGGCGCTCCAGGGGGCGTGCGGGCCTATCCCTCGGCGATCGTGGCCTCGCCGGACGGCCGCTTCCTGTGGGCGGCCGTGCGCGGCACCGACACCCTGGTCACCTTCTCCCTGGTCGACGACCCGGAGGAGCCCCGGCTCACCGACACGACCGCGAGCGGCGGGGCCTGGCCGCGCGACCTCGCCGTCGACCCCTCGGGACGTCGGCTGTACGCGGCCAACGAGCGGTCCGGGGAGGTCGTCTGGTTCGACGTGGACCCGGACACCGGTCGGCCGCACCGCGCGGGCGCGCTGCCCGCCCCGGCCGCCACCTGCGTGGTGTTCGACTGAAGGGCGTCCGCGTGGCGTCCCCCGGCGGGCGCCCCGAACGCGGCGAGGGCCCGTCCCCGGACGTACCGGGTGCGGGCCCTCGCCGTAGGGGTGCGCGCGTCAGTGCGCGGCGGCGTTCAGGGTGATGCCGAGGGCGGCGCTGAACTGCGCGACCGCGAGCTTGCCGAGGGCCGGGTAGGCGCCGAGCACCTCGGCCGCCGAACAGTCGGCCTCCTTGCAGGCGGTGTCCAGCAGCCCGTCGGCCGCCTCGGGGCCGATCAGGTACGGGGCCAGGGCCAGCTGGGTCGAACCGGAACCGCGCAGCTCGGCGGCGACGGCGGCCACCGAGCCCTCCTGGTCCAGCGCGGCGGCCATCACCGGCACGGCGAGTCGGGCGGCCAGCAGCATGCCGGTGATGCCGGCGGCCTGGACGGCCTCCTCGCCGCCGGTGGTGGCGAGGATGATGCCGTCCGCGGCGGTGGCCACGGTGAACAGGCGGGCGCGGTCGGCGCGGGCCAGGCCGGCCTCCGACAGCCGCACGTGCAGGCCCTCGGCGAGCAGCGGGTGCGGGCCGAGCACGTCGGCCAGCTCGGCGGCGGCGGAGGAGTCCATCAGCGCCTGGCGCACCCGGCGCAGCAGGTCGCCGTCCGGGCCGACCAGCAGGGGCACCACGACGGCGTCCGGGCCGGTGGGCGCGGGCACCTCGTGGCCCGCCGCGCGGGCGAACTCGGCGCGGGCGTTCCGCTCGTCCGCCACGGCGGTCAGGACGCCGGACAGCGAGGGGAACTCGGAGCCCTGGGAGTCGTCGCCCTCCAGGTAGCCGATGCGGGCGTCCAGGCCCGGCAGCTCGGAGCGGCCGATGCTGAGGATCTCTTCCGCGAGCCCCCGCGAGGCGGCCGAGGGGGCACCGGGCACGGCGAGCACCAGCGCGGGGGCGCCCTCGGGCGCCACCGCGGGCTCGGGTCGGCGGTGCCGCCCCGTCTGGCGGGGTCGCGGCATTCGTACGGGCAGGCCGTTTGCGGGCCCAGTGGGGGAGCTCATGGCGCCGCATGCTACTGGCTTATCGGAACCGGGTGTTCGGGCAGGGCCTGGTCAGGCGGCATCTGTCCGTATTTATCCGGTGAATGACCACTGAATACCGCCGTGCAATGTCATATACGGTTCAACTGACCGAGGGCAGGGTCCAGTCGACGGGCTGCGCGCCCTGGCGTTGCAGCAGGTCGTTGACCCGACTGAAGGGTCGCGAGCCGAAGAAGCCGTTCCCGGCGGACATGGGGGAGGGGTGCACGGATTCCACGGCCGGCAGCTCGCCCAGCAACGGCCGCAGGTTGCGTGCGTCACGTCCCCACAGCACCGACACCAGCGGCTTGCCGCGCGCGGCCAGGGCGCGGATCGCCTGTTCGGTGACCGCCTCCCAGCCCTTGCCCCGGTGGCCGCCGGTCTTGCGCGGCGCGGTGGTCAGCGCGCGGTTCAGCAGCAGGACGCCCTGTCGCGTCCAGGGCGTCAGGTCGCCGTTGACCGGGCGGGGCAGCCCGAGGTCGGTGTGCATCTCGCGGAAGATGTTGTCCAGGCTCGGCGGCACCGGCCGCACCTCGGGCGCGACGGAGAAGGACAGCCCCATCGCGTGCCCCGGGGTGGGGTACGGGTCCTGTCCGACGATCAGCACCCTCACCTCGTCGAAGGGCTGCTGGAACGCGCGCAGCACGTTCGCCCCCGACGGGAGGTAGGTGCGCCCCGCCGCGACCTCGGCGCGCAGGAAGTCGCCCATCGCGGCGATCTGCGTCGCCACCGGCTCCAGAGCCCGGGCCCAGCCCGGCTCGACGATCTCGTTCAACGGTCGTGCTGCCATGGTTGATCACTCTACTGGCCCACACGGACAACGCCGCCGTCCTGCGCCCGCGCGGGGGCTCAGCGCAGGACGGCCGCCCGTACGCACAGGACGTCGGGCAGGTGCCCCGCCAGCAGCCGCCAGCTGTCGCCGTCGTCGTGGCTCGCGTACAGCTCGCCGTTGCGGTTGCCGAAGTAGATCCCGGCCGGGTCCGCGTCGTCCGTGCACAGGGCGTCGCGCAGGACGGTGCCGTAGTGGTCCTCGTCCGGCAGGCCCCGTGACAGCGGTTCCCAGGCGGCGCCCGCGTCGCGGGTGCGGAAGACCCGGCAGCGGTGTTCCGCGGGGACCCGGTCGGAGTCGGCGTTGAGGGGGAAGACGTAGGCGGTGTCGGGGTGGTGGGGGTGGGCGGCGACCGCGAAGCCGAAGTCGGAGGGCAGTCCCGCGCCGATGTCGGTCCAGCGCGCCCCCGCGTCGTCGCTGCGGTACACGCCCCAGTGGTTCTGGAGGTAGAGCCGGTCAGGGTTCCCCGCGTCCTGGGCGATCTTGTGCACGCACTGGCCGAACTCCGGGCGGGGGTCCGGCAGGAACACCGCCGAGACCCCGTGGTTGGAGGGCGCCCAGCTCGCTCCGCCGTCCAGGGTGCGGAAGACGCCGGCGGTGGAGACGGCCACCGTGACGGCGTCCGGATCGGTGGGATCGGTGATCACCGTGTGCAGGCCCTCGCCGCCACCGCCCGGTACCCACTCGGAGCGGGTCGGGTGCTCCCACAGCGGTCGGACCAGCTCGAAGGACTCCCCCCGGTCGGTGGAGCGGAACAGGGCCGCCGGTTCCGTGCCGGCGTAGACCACGTCGGGGGCCTCGGGGCCCGCCGGGTGCAATTGCCAGACGCGCTCCAGGGAGGCCCCGGTGTCCGCCGGGAAGCGCACGGCCGGAGCGGCCGGCTCCCGCCACGTCGCCCCCAGGTCGTCCGAGGTGAAGACGGAGGGCCCCCAGTGGGAGCTGTCGCCGCCGACCAGGATCCGGGGCGTGGGTCCGCGCCCGTCGAAGGCGACCGCCGACACGGCCTGGGCGTTGAAGTGCGGACCGTCGAACTCCCACGGGCCCTCGCCCCGCCGCCGGCCGATGAACAGCCCCTTGCGGGTTCCCGCGAGCAGCAGCAGATCGGTCATGGTCGACACCTCCGGACAATCGGGCTCATCTGGTTCAAGACGACAGCTGTCCGGCCAGTGTGCACCCGCGCGCCGACAGTGCGGCGGAGGCGGCGCGCGAACGACGGCATTCTTTGTACGGGATCTCTCGTACTACGAGGGATTTCGTAGTACGGTGGTTCTCGTACTTAGCGCCGATCCCCGGTGCGTGTCCGGTCACATCTGGAGACTCCCCATGAGTGCTGCGCCCGCCGCTGCCGCCCTGTTCCAGCCCTACACCCTCCGTTCGGTGACCATCCCGAACCGGATCTGGATGGCCCCGATGTGCCAGTACAGCGCCGAGGCCTTCGGCCCGAACGCGGGCGTGGCCCACGAGTGGCACTTCACCCACTACGCGGCCCGCGCCACCGGCGGCACCGGCCTGATCATCCAGGAGGCCACCGCCATTTCCCCGGAGGGGCGCATCAGCCCCTACGACCTCGGCATCTGGAACGACACCCAGGTCGAGGCCCTGCGCCGGATCACCGCCTTCCTCAAGTCGCAGGGCACCGTCCCGGGCATCCAGATCGGTCACAGCGGCCGCAAGGGGTCCACGGACCGCACCTGGAAGGGCGGCAGCCCCGTCGGCCCCGAGGAGCACGGCTGGCGGCCCAGCGCCCCCAGCCCCCTGCCCTTCTCCGAGGCCCACCCCGTACCGCACGAGCTGACCGTCGAGGAGATCCACGAGATCACCGGGCAGTTCGCGGCCGCCGCCGAGCGGGCGCTGGCCGCCGGCTACGAGGTGCTGGAGGTCCACGGCGCCCACGGCTACCTCATCGGCGAGTTCCTCTCCCCGCACTCCAACCGCCGCACCGACTCCTACGGCGGCTCCTTCGAGAACCGCACCCGCTTCGCCGTCGAGGTCGTCGACGCGATCCGCGCCGTGTGGCCCGAGGAGCTCCCGCTGCTCTTCCGGATCTCCGCCACCGACTGGCTGGACGGCGACGGCTGGACGGCCGACGAGACCGTCCGGTTCGCCGACGTCCTGCGGGAACACGGCGTGGACCTGCTCGACGTGTCCACGGGCGGCCTCGCCCCGCACGTCAAGATCCCCGTCGGTCCCGGCTACCAGGTGCCCTTCGCGGCCCGCGTCAAGAAGGAGACCGGCCTGCCCGCCTCCGCCGTCGGCCTCATCACCGAACCGCGCCAGGCCGAGAAGATCCTCGCCGACGGCGAGGCCGACGCCGTCGTGCTCGGCCGGGAACTCCTGCGCGACCCCTACTGGGCCCGCCGGGCCGCCCGTGAACTGGGCGCCGAGATCCCGGTCCCGGACCAGTACCACCGCTCCTGGTGAGCGACGCGCGACCCGGGGGCGCCGGCACCGCCCCCGGGTCGCCCCCCTTCACCCACCCCGGTCCTACGACGGTTCTCGTACGATGGAACCCCCGGCAGGGCCGGCCCGGGCAAGCCGACGGAGCGGAGCAGAACATGACGGAACGTGACACGGCCCGAGCCCTCCCGCACCCCGAACCGGACGGGATCCGGCTGGAGGGCGTCCTGCACGCCCTCTCCGACCCGATCCGGCTGCGCATCGTGCGCGACCTCGCCGCCTCGGAGGCGGAGCTGGCCTGTTCGTACTTTGTCCTCCCGGTCACGAAGTCCACGACCACCCACCACTTCCGGGTCCTGCGCGAGAGCGGCGTCATCCGCCAGACCTACCGGGGCACCGCCAAGATGAACGGCCTGCGCCGCGCCGACCTCCAGGCCCTCTTCCCCGACCTGCTCGACAGCGTCCTGGCCGCGGCCGCCGCCGAGGAGGCCCGCACGGCGGAGGCGACCTCCACCGACTGACGCCGACCGGTGGCCGAGACCTGCCCTGGTGGCGGCCCGAGCGGGTGCGGGACGATCGCCGTGTCCGTACGGTCACCGACACCGAGGAGCCGTCCGTGCCCACTTCCTCGCCCCGATCCCTCCGCCCGCGCCCCTTCCTCCGCTCCCTGGTCACCGTGCTCGCCCTCATCGCCGCGGCGCTCCTCGCGCCCGGCTTCGGCGTCCTGACGGCCGCCGGCGAAGCCCACGCGGCCGGCAAGATCAGCCACGCCACCGCGACGTCGATGTTCCGCCAGTCCGGGATCACCTGGTCCTCCTCGGGCAACTGCTCCGACCGCAACAACCCCAACTGCACCTCCTTCGAGCAGCTCAACCTCGACACCGCGAAGGCCGCGCAGACGCTGAAGAGCGCGAGCGGCTGCTCGCTGAACATCACCGGAGGCACGGAGACGGGCCACGCGGGCGGCACCTACTCCCACTGGAACGGCTACAAGCTGGACTTCGGGAAGGCCTCCTGCCTGAACTCGTACATCAAGAACACCTTCACGCCCATCGGCGCCCGCCCCGGTGACGGAGCCCCGCAGTGGAAGTCGGGCTCGGGCAACGTGTACGCCGACGAGGGCAACCACTGGGACGTCATCTACTACAACTGCGGCGGCTGCTGACCGGGCGCCCCTCCCCGAGCCCCGGACCGCCGCCGTGCGGGCCGGCTAGGCACGTCCCGCCGCGCCCCTGAGCCCCGCCCAGTCGGGGATCTTCACCGAACGGCGGCCCAACGAGCGGCCCAGCCGCTCCTCGGCCGCCTCGATGGCCAGCCAGCCCGGCCATTCCACCGGCCGCAGCCCCGCCGCCCGCAGGGCGTCCAGCGGGTCCCCGGCCGGTCCGTGACGGGCGGCCAGCGCCCCCGCGTCCTGGAGCAGCGAGGAGACGGTCTCCTTGGCGCAGGGGCGGTTGGTGCCGATCACTCCGGTCGGCCCCCGCTTGATCCACCCCGCGACGTACTCGCCCACCGACACCCGGCCCGCGCGCAGGACCCGGCCCGCCGCGTGCGGGACCGTACCCCGGGCGGCGTCGAAGGGCAGGCCGGGCAGCGGAACGCCCAGGTAGCCCACCGAGCGCAGGACGAGCTGGGCCTCGACGTCCTCGTGGGCGCCGGTGCCGACCACCCCGCCGCGGCCGTCCGGCGCGGTCCGCTCGAAGCGGACCGCGCGGACCCGGCCGTCCGGCCCGGCCAGCACCTCGACGGGCCGCAGGTGGAACCGCAGGGCGATCCGGCGCGCCGACCCGGCCGCCGACCCGTCGGCCCCGGCCTGCGCCCAGCCCCGCAGCACCTCAAGGTTGCGCCGGGCGACGGCGGGCAGCGCCGCCGCCGCGTCCGGGTCGGCGTACGCGGGATCGAGGGCGGCCTCGGACCGGTCCACCGTGACGCCGACCCCGGGCAGGGTGCCCAGTTCCCGCAGCTCCTTGGTGGTGAAACGTCCCTGCGAGGGGCCGCGCCGGGCCACCATCGACACCTCGCGCACCCCGCTCGCGGCCAGGACGCCCAGCGCCGGGTGCGGCATGTCGGTGGGCTCCAGCTCCGGGACGCCGCGCGCCAGGATCCGGGTCACGTCCACCGCCACGTTCCCGGCGCCGACCACCACCGCCGAGCGCACGCCCGTCAGGTCGAAGGGGGCGGCGTCCGGGTGTCCGCTGTACCAGGACACGAACGCCGTCGCCGAGTGCACGCCGGCCAGGTCCTCGCCGGGGACGTCCAGCCGTCTGTCGCGCGCCGCGCCCACGCAGTAGACCACCGCGTCGTACAGTTCCAGCAGCCGGGCGGTGGACAGGGCCGCGCCGCCGACCTCCACGTCGCCGAGGAAGCGGATCCGCTCGTCCTCCAGGACCGACCGTAGATTTCCGGTCAGCGATTTGATCTTCTCGTGGTCGGGTGCCACCCCGTAGCGCACCAGTCCGTACGGGGCCGGGAGCCGGTCCAGCACATCGACCCGCACGCCCGGCACCTCACGCTGGAGGACCAGGCTCTGGGCGGCGTAGACCCCGCTGGGGCCCGAACCGACGACGGCCACACGAAGCACGGCGGAGCTCCTCCCGCAGGTGTTCCCAGCATGGCACCGGCCACCGCGCCCGTCAGCCCATCGCGCGCATCCGGTGGATCTCGGCGGTCTGCGTGGCCACCAGCTCGGTGGCCATCTCCTCGACGGCCACGTTGTTGCCGGCCGCGAGCGCCTCGCCCGCCATCTTCAGCGCACCCTCGTGATGGGTGGTCATCAGCCGCAGGAACAGCCGGTCGAAGTCCGCCCCGCGGGCGCCCGTCAGCTCCTCCAGCTGCGCGGGCGTCGCCATGCCGGGCATGGGGGAGTGGTCGTGGGCGCCCGCGTCGGGGGTGGGTCCGGGGTGGCGGTCGAGCCACCGGCTCATGGCCTCGATCTCGGGCCGCTGCGCGGTCGTGATCCGCTCGGCGAGCCGGCGCACGGCCTCCGCGGAGGCCCGCTCGGGCGCGAGCGCGCTCATCGTCAGGGCCTGGCGGTGGTGTTCGATCATGTGGCGGACGTAGGTCAGGTCGGCGGCGTTGGGACTGTCGTCGGGCCGCTCCCGGGCGGCCTGTTCGGGCGAGAGGGTGCGCGCCGGCTCGCCGGGTCGACCGGGCGCGACCACCACGGCCCCGCCCTCGCGCGCGTCCCGTGCGCCGGCGCCGTCGTCCCGGCAGCCGGCGAGGGTCAGGAGGAGTCCGGCGGCCAGGGCCGCCCCCAGGAATCGGCCGAGTAACGCATGTGCCATGTCCATGGAAAGGAAGATACTGCCGGGGTCCAGGTTCCGTTCCCACGAGGAACGAAACGCGCGGGCCCCCACGGGAGGCACAGTGACCTCGTTGCACACCGTCAGAGTGCGCCGCCGGAGTCTGGGGGTGGCCCTGGCGGCCGCCGGACTCCTCACGACCCTGCTGGTCGGCGCCGGACCGGCGTCGGCCACCCCCGACCCCGGCGACCTGTCCCCGGGCGCCGGATCCCGGCAGGACGCCGCCCCCGCCGCGGGCCGCGACCTCGCGCCCGGCGAGATCCCCGGCAAGGACGAGATCGTCCACAGCCGCAACATCGAACTGCTGGCCAACGTCCCCAGCGCCAACCCGGACGGCATCAACACCGACCTGGCCTTCCAGGGCCGGTACGCCTACGCGGGCAACTACGACGGCTTCACGATCTACGACATCGCCAACCCCAAGGCCCCCAAGGTCGTCAGCCGGGTCCTGTGCCCCGGGGGCCAGAACGACGTCTCCGTCCTGGGCGACCTGCTGTTCCTCTCCACCGACTCCTCGCGCAGCGACGACTCCTGCAACAGCGTCTCGCAGCCCGCCACGGAGAAGTCCTCGTGGGAGGGCATCAAGATCTTCGACATCAAGGACAAGCGGAACCCCAAGTACGTGAAGTCCGTCGAGACGGCCTGCGGCTCCCACACCCACACCCTGGTGCCGGGCGCCAAGGACGTGTACGTCTACGTCGCCTCGTACTCGCCGAACGAGGCCTACCCGGACTGCAAGCCGCCGCACGACGGCATCTCCGTCGTCAAGGTCCCGAAGAAGGACCCGACGCGGGCCGCCGTCGTCGGCTTCCCGGTGCTCTTCCCCGACGGCGGCAACCCGGGCGCCCCCGCCAACCCCGGCGTCTCGAAGACCACCGGCTGCCACGACATCACCGTCCTGCCCTCGAAGAACCTCGCCGCCGGCGCCTGCATGGGCGACGGCATCCTCTTCGACATCAGCCGGCCCGAACAGCCGCGGGTCATCGACCGGGTCCAGGACAACGTCAACTTCGCCTTCTGGCACTCCGCCACCTTCAACGAACGCGCGAACAAGGTGGTCTTCACCGACGAGCTGGGCGGCGGCACCGGCGCCACCTGCGACGCGGCCACCGGCCCCGACCGGGGAGCCGACGGCATCTACGAGATCACCGGCCGCGGCGACGCCCGCAAGCTCGTCTTCAAGAGCTACTTCAAGATCCCGCGCCACCAGGCCGAGACGGAGAACTGCGTCGCCCACAACGGCTCGCTGATCCCCGTCGGCGGCGGCCGGGACATCATGGTGCAGGCCTGGTACCAGGGCGGCGTCTCGGTCTGGGAGTTCACCGACTCCAGCCGTCCCAAGGAGATCGCCTACTTCGAGCGCGGCCCGCTGACCACCGACGCACTCGGCCTCGGCGGCTCCTGGTCGGCGTACTACTACAACGGACACATCTATTCGAACGACATCGTCAAGGGGCTCGACGTGCTGAAGCTCCGCGACTGGCGCACCGAGAGCGCCAAGTGGGTCTGGATGGACCGCCTCAACGTACAGACCCAGCCCGACTACCGCTGACGCCCGACCACCGCTGACGCGCGAGCGACGGCGCCCGACCGGCGCCGACGCCCGATCCGTGAGGCTCAGCCCGCGACGACGCTCCCGCCCGGCGGCTCCCCGCCGGGCGGGACGCCGAGGTCCCAGTCCAATCCGTAGCGTTGGAACAGCTCCGCCCGCAGCCGGGACGCCGGCATCGGCGCCCCCGGCAGCAGCACCGCCACCACCGCCCCCATCAGCAGGGCCCGCAGCAGCGGGTAGTCCGTGTCCACGTCCGTCGAGCCGTACCGCTCCACGGTGTCCCGCAGCAGGTGGGCGAGCCGCTGCTGCTCCGGGCACCGGATGAAACCGTCCGCCTGGAGGATCCCCGCCATGTGCGTGCGCATCAGCCGGGGACGGTCCCGGGCCAGCCCCAGGATCGCGTCGATCGCCCGCGCGAGGCGCTCGCGCCCGTCCTCGGTGCGCGGCTCGGCCTCCAGGGCCGCCTCCAGCGTCAGGTGCATCAGACGGTGCACGGCCGACTGGAGGAGCTGCCGCTTGCCGGGGAAGTAGTAGGACACCAGGCCGCGGGCCGCGCCCGCCCGATCGGCGATGTCGCCGAGCTTGGTCGCCTCGTAGCCGCGTTCGTCGACCAGTTCGACCGTGGCCTCCAGCAGTCGCTCCCGGGAACGTCTGCGCAATTCTTCATTGACCGATGCGCTGCGCGGGACCATGCTTACTCCTGCGTTGACTGGCTCGGAGCCAATATACTCAGCGCACGGAGTCGTCTGCCTGGGGCGACGCGGGGGATCGCCCCAGGCAGGCACATCCGAACACCGTCGCCACCACCAGGGCCACGCCCAGCAGCCAGCCGGCCAGTACGTCCGAGAGCCAGTGCACGCCGAGGTACAGCCGGGTGAAACCGACCCCGAGCACCGACACGGACGCCACCGCCCACGCCGCGCCCACCGCGAGCCTCGACGTCCCCGCGGGCACCAGCCACAGCAGCAGCCCGCACACCACCGTCGCCGTCATCGCGTGCCCCGACGGGTAGGCGGCGTAATGCGCCGAATCCACCGGGTCCGGCCACTGCGGGCGATCCCGTCCGACCGCGGCCTTCAGTCCCTGCTGCACCGCCGAGGCCACCAGCGTCGCCGCCGCCACGCACAGCGCGCGCACCCGGTCCCCGCGCCACCACAGCCACCCGACGGCCGCCGTCGCCAGGGCCCGCATGGTCCAGGGGTCCCACACCCAGTCACTGAGCAACCGCATGGCCCGGGTGACGTCCGGGTGGGTGACGGCGTGCGCGTGCAGGCTCCCCGCGATCCCCTCGTCGACGCCGATCAACGGCGGCCACCGGACCGCGACGAGGGCGGTCAACGCGACGGCGAGCAGGGCGCAGCCCACCCCGGTCCTGGACGCAACTGTGCTCCGCATGCACTCGATCTTCGCAGCACCCGGCCCGCGACACGCCCGGGGTCACGGCGCGCGGGAGCCCTCGCCCCCGCCGGGCGGCGCATTCCGGATCGGTCGGTCGGTCCCGCCGCGCCCGGCGGCTGCCGCGGGACGCGGTGGCTACCGCAGGGCGCTGAGCCCGGGTACGAAGGCCACCAGCAGCGGTACGGCCGGGACCAGGGTGGCCAGCGCGGTCAGCCGCAGCCGGCGGCCGGCCGACAGCCGGGGGGCCGCCGACAGCAGCCGCCGCACCCGCTGCGGCACGTGGGCCTGCGGGTGGCAGGGGTCGAAGACGCCCCGGTCCTCGTTCAGCCCGACCAACGCCAGGGCGATCGTGAGGCGCCCGTAGCGCCGCGAGGCGACGTCGTCGGCGGCCAGCTCCACCAGCCGGTGCATCTCGGCCTCGAACGCCGCGAACACCGGGACCTGCGGGAACCCCCGCGACAGCGCCCGCGAACAGTGCAGCAGCCAGTCGTGCCGGGCCGCCACGTGCCCCTGCTCGTGCGCCAGCACGGCGTCGAGCTGGCTCCCCTTGAGTCGGCCCAGGGCCGCCGTGGTCACCACCAGGCGCGGCGCGGACCCCGGCTGCCACCAGGCCTCCGGACGCGGTCCCTCCAGCACCACCAGCCGGGCCTGCCCCGGGTCCTCGCCCGGCAACAGCGGCGCGCGCAGGCGCAGTTCGGCGCCCCGCGCACGGCGCCTGGCCCGGGCCCGCAGCACCTCCCGCGTCAGCATGGCGGCGGTCCACAGGCCCCCGCCGGCCAGCGCCAGGGCCGTGGCCGTCGCCCAGGGGCCGCCGGCCGCGCCGAGCGCGTACGCGTCGACCACGCCGTGCGGGGCCACCGCGAACAGTCGTCCCCGTACGGCCTGCCAGGCGGCGGCCGCGCTCAGCAGCATGGACAGCGCCAGGCACAGCAGCGTCGCACCCACCACGCACTGCCACACCCACAACGCGACGACCGGTTCGCGCTCGGGCCACTCGGCCCGGGACAGCAGACGGGGGGCGAGCACCGCGGTCAGTGCGCCGAGCAGCAGGAGAACGGCGGGGACCATCATGTCCGCCAGCCTATGAGCGCGGCGTCGCCAACGGGTACGCCCACGGGGTTTTGGTGACGCAGGACACGTCGGAGGGGCGTTTCGCCGCCCCTCACATGCCGAGCAGCATCACCAACATCCCTGTGCCCATGGCCAGTCGGCAGGCCCGCGTCAGCTCCCCGGCCCCCGCGACGGCACTCCCGACGGCGCCGCCGCCCGTCCCGCCGCCGCCCGGCGTCGCCGGCCTCGGGACGACGCCCCCGACGGTCACCAGCCGGGCCCCGCCGAGCAGGACGTAGGCCGCGTAGTAGACGAGCAGCGCGCCCGTCACCGCGGGCAGCCCCCCGCGGCCGTGCCCGTGCCCCGCGCCCGCGGACAGCGCCAAGGCCGCCATGTACGCCATCGCCAGCGAGCCGACGAGATGGTGCGCGTGGTGCGCGTGGCGCGGGTCCCCGCGCAGCAGCCACAGCGCGTGCGCCACCGCACCACAGCACACCACCGCGAGCACCCGCGCGCCCCACTGCCCGGTCCCGAACGGGACGGCCATCGCGGCCATCGCCAGGCCCATCACCGCCTCGCCCGCGGCCGCGCCGCGCGCCGCCCCGTCCGCTCTGCGCGCCCGCAGCAGACAGTACGTACCGCTCACGGCGCACAGCACCACCACCAGCCAGGCGCTGACGGCGAGGGGGGAGAGGAGGGAGAGGGGCATCGCGGGACCGTGCACGGCGGAACCTCCCGGTTCGTCGGCGTCACCGGAAGGGATTCCCCCTGCGCTCCCCTTCACGCCGACCCGACCGCGATCCCCGTTAGGCTCGGGGTGCCAGACGCGGCATGATCACGTGCCGCCGCACCGAACGGAGTCCACCCGATGTCGACCGCGCAGCCCGCCGCCCTCAGTTACCGCAGCGCAGTGGAGGCCGACGTACCGGCGTTGGTGGCGCTCGTGGAGTCCGCCTACCGGGGGGACGCCAGCCGCGCCGGCTGGACCACCGAGGCCGACCTCCTGGACGGTCAGCGCACCGACGCGCAGGGCGTCGGCGAGATCGTCCGGGACACGGAAAGCCTGCTGCTCGTCGTCGAGCGCGCCGGCGAGCTCGTCGCCTGCTGCCACACCGCCCACCGCGGCGACCACGTGTACTTCGGCATGTTCGCGGTGCGCCCCGGTCTCCAGGGCGCCGGTCTCGGCAAGGAGATCCTCGCCGAGGCCGAGCGCCGCGCCCGCGAGACCTGGGACGCGAAGGAGATGCGGATGACGGTGGTGAACGTACGGGAGGAGCTCATCGCCTACTACGTGCGCCGCGGCTACCGGCGCACCGGCGAACTGAGCCCCTTCCCCTACGGCGACGAGCGCTTCGGGGTGCCGCTGCGCGACGACCTCGCCTTCGAGACGCTCGTCAAGGAACTCTGACGGCGCTCCCGCCCGGGCCCGCCGCCTCACGCGCGACGCTCAGGGCGCCCAGGCCGCTCAGGCCGTGAAGCGGCCCGTGCTGCGGATCTCCGGGAGGCCCGTGGCCGCGCCGTCGAGTTGGAGCGCCCGCGCCAGGCGCAACTGGTCCAGGGAATCGACCGTCCACCCCGTCACGCGCAGTCCCGCCGCGTGCGCCGACTCCACCGTCTCCAGCGTGATCCGGCGCAGGTCCAGGGCCAGGGTCCGCGCGCCGGCGGCCAACCCCCGCTCCACGACGTCCTCGCCGTGCCCGGGCACCCGCAGAGTGGTCCGTACGCCCGGTGCCCGCTCGGCCACGAGGGCGAGCACGGCGGCGTCCCGGGAGGCCACCTCCACGCGGGAGGTCAGGTCGAGGCGCCCGATCGAGGCGGCGAGGGCCCCGGCGGCGGCCGGGTCCTGGGCCGCCACCTGGAGCGGGGTGCGGACCGCGTCCACCACCTCCTCCAGGACCGGTACGCGCTCGCCCGCGCCGGCGTCCAGCGCCCGCAGCTCGGCCAGGGTCAGGTCGGCGACGGCGCCCGCGCCGTCGGTGGTGCGGTCCACTTCGGCGTCGTGCAGGACGACGAGGGCGCCGTCCTTGCTGAGACGGACGTCCAGTGCGATGACGTCCATCCCGCAGCGTTCCGCGTGGACGAACGACCGCAGGGTGTTCTCAGGCTCGACACCCATGACCCCGCGGTGACCGATGGTGAGGAAAGTCAAGGTTCTCTCGCTTCCGTCGACGGCGGCTCCGCGCGGTCGCGGTGTCCCGACCGGCCGCGCGCGGTGAGGACGCATGCTAGTGCGCCGCGCCCGCGGGGGGACCGGCCGTGCGGGGGCTCGCGGAAGCCGTCCGGCCGCTTCCCGCCAGGGTCGTACGACGCCCGGCGGGCCGCGGTCGCGCCGGCGCGTCACCCGGGCGTGGGCGCGTCCCCCGTGGCTTGACGCGGCACGCCCGCGGAGCCGCCGGCACCCGAGGGGCCGGAGGTGTCGGAGGGGGTCGGGGTGTCCGGGAACCCGGCCGTCACGAGCTCGGCGAGGTCCGCGAGGAGGGCCTCGGCGAGCTCCAGCTCCGCCAGGTGCTGCCGCTCGCTCCAGCGCAGGGCCAGCGTCGGGAAGCTCCACTCCGGCACGCCCGCCGCGTGCGCCATGGCCTCGCGCACGGCGGCCAGTTCGCCCCGGGTCCGCTCCATGTGGTCGGTGACCATCGCCCGCAGCCGTTCGGGTTCGGCCAGGTGGCCCAGCCAGACCCGCAGCAGGAGACCGTGCTTGAGCACCGGCGGGCCGGCCTCGGCGGTGTCGCGGGCCCAGTCGGCGAGGGCCGCGCGGCCCGCCTCGGTGATGCCGTAGCGGCGCTTGGTGCGCGTCTCCTCGGGGCCCGAGCGGGTGGAGGCCGCGTAGCCGCGCTCCTCCAGGCGGCGCAGTTCGGCGTAGATCTGACTGATCGCGGGTGACCAGTAGAAGAAGCGCAGGGAGGAGTCGGCCCACTTCTTCAGCTCGTATCCGGTGCGCTCGCCCGGGAACGACAACAGGCCGAGAACCGCCCATGCGGTCGGTGGAAGGTCTTGCTTCTTCGAGGGCTGACTACTAGTCATATTCCTAATAGAAGTAAGACCGGGCACGGAACGCATCCCTGGAGGCATCGTGAAGTTCTCCGTCATCTTCGAAGCTCAGCTGGCCGACCCGACCGTGGAACGCGAACACCAGGTCATCCGCGACTGCGTCGAGCAGGCGGTGCTCGCCGAACGCATGGGATTCGACCGGATCTGGGCCGTCGAGCACCACTCGCTGAAGTGGTACGCGCACATGAGCGCCCCGGAGATCTTCCTCACCTGGGTCGCGGCCCGGACGCACACCATACGCATTGGGCACGGCGTCGTGTGCATGCCCTTCAACTTCAACCATCCTGTCCGCGTCGCCGAGCGCGCCGCGATGCTCGACCTGCTCTCCGGCGGGCGGCTCGACCTCGGGGCCGGACGCGGCGGCACCGCGCAGGAGACCTCCCTGTGCGGGGTGGATCCGGCGCGCACCACGGCAGAGGTGGAGGAGGCGCTCCGCGTCATCGGCCGGGCCTGGCGGGAGGAGGAGCTGGAGTACCACGGACCGTTGCTGGACATCGACCCCCACCCGATCCTGCCGCGCCCCGCGCAGTGGCCGCATCCGCCCCTCTTCCTCGCGTGCAGTCGCGGGGAGACCCTGAGGCAGGCCGCCGAGCTGGGGATCGGGGCGCTGGTGATGGGCTTCGCGGGGCCGGAGTCGATCGCCGCGATGCGGTCCGTCTACGACGCCGCCCGCGCGGCCCGCGACGGCTCGCGCTTCGTCTCCACCGTGGTCAACGACCACTTCGCGGTGCTCTGCCCCACCATCGTCCTCGACGACGCCGAGGAGGCGCGCCGCATCGGGGTGCGGGGCCAGCGCTTCTTCGCCCAGTCCATCGGGCACTGGTACGGCGGAGCGGGGGTGCCGGACGAGGCGGTGGTGGCCGGCGCCGACGAGGCGGCGGAGATGCGCCGGGCGGCTGAGCAGGTGGTGGCCCGGCTGCACGAGCAGGACATTCCCGTACGGCCCACCGCCACGGCCACCTTCAACGCCGACCACGCGTACGGCGGGGCGGAGGAGGCCGTGGCGTACGTGGAGCGGTTGCGGGAGGCGGGCGCGGACGAGGTGATGTGCCTGATCCAGATGGGCACCGTCCCGCAGGAGGCGGCGCTGGAGACGCTTCGGCAGTGGGGGGAGAAGGTGATTCCGCACTTCAGGGGCTCGGGAGGGTCGGTCGCGGGCCCGAGGGGCTGAGGGGGGGTATACGGGGCGGAGTCACGGCTTCCACCCTGAGTGACGGGAAGACTTTCGGTAAAGATGGGGGTGGCGCAGGATATTTTCCCGAGTTCCCTCTTGAGTAGGAGAGCCTCGCATGCATACGCTGTCTTGACGTGAGGTTCTCCTGTGGAGGAAGTGACATGACGGAAACTCTTGTGCCGGGTACTGGCGCTGCTCTGACGGCTGCTGGTGCGCGGGTGGTCGACCACCCGGCGTGGCCCGAGCTCAAGGCCGCCGTGGAGGAGATCCGCCCCTGGCAGGCCACGGACGGCTCCATCGACTTCGAGGCGGAGGGCGCCCCCGCCCCGTCCGTCGTCGCGGCCGCCGTGGAGCGCGTCGTCACCGGCGTCGAGGCGCTGTCGCCGCTGCTGCCGCACGGCGCCGCCTACCACCGCGCGCTCGTCTCCGACCTGCGCAAGTGGGTCGCCGACGGCTTCCGCGTGCCGGATTTCCTCGACTCCCTGCTGGCCTTCCACCCGGCCGCCGAGCGCGCCGACGGCCTCCAGCACCTCGTCGTCTTCCCGATGTACACCCAGAACGGCAACCTCGACCGCAACCTCGAGGCCGTCGTGCTGAAGATGGTGTGGCCCGAGTGGCTCGCCGAGCTGGAGCGCACGCGCTACGACAACCCGCTCTTCCTCGGCATCACCTTCGAGGACTTCACCCCGGGCTACGACACCCACTCCGCGGTGCTCTTCCCGGAGACCATCGCCGTGCGCGAGGCCCCCGAGCGCTTCACCTGGGGCGGCATCTTCTGCGACCGCGAGGCCGCCCGCTACCGCAAGGTGACCGAGGCCGCCGTCGACATCCTGGGCATCGAGCTGCCCGAGGACATCGCGAAGATGGTCGAGGACCAGGAGCGCTGCGAGAAGGCCTTCGTCCTGTGGGACATGGTCCACGACCGCACCCACAGCCACGGCGACCTGCCGTTCGACCCCTTCATGATCAAGCAGCGCCAGCCGTTCTGGATGTACGGCCTGGAGGAGCTGCGCTGTGACCTCACCGCCTTCAAGGAGGCCGTGAAGCTGGAGTCCGAGGGCAACGAGCACGGCCGCGACGTCCAGTACGCCGTCCTCTTCGACCGGATGTTCCGCTTCCCGGTCTCCGGCGACCGCAACCGCAACTACGACGGCCTCGGCGGCCAGCTCCTCTTCGCGTACCTCCACAAGCACGACGTGGTGCGCTGGACGGACAACAAGCTGAAGATCGACTGGATGCGCGCCCCGCAGGTCACCAACCAGCTCTGCGCCGAGATCGAGGACCTCTACCGCGCGGGCATCGACCGCCCGAAGCTCGTCCACTGGTTCAAGGCCTACGAGCTGGTCTCCACCTACCTCGCCCCGCACCCGGGCTCCAAGTGGGCCAAGGGCGCCGACGCCCTCGACCTGTCGCAGCCGCCGCGCAAGCTGGTGGACGACGTGCTTCCCGACGAGTTTCCGCTCAGCATGTTCTATGAGGCCCTCGCCAAGAAGCTCAAGGGCGTGATCGCCTCGACCAAGGGCATCACCGCCCAGAACGCCGAGACGGCCGAGCGGGCCGCCGCGTGAGCACTCGCCCACAGGAGGCTGCACCGATGAACGGCTCCGGGAACGGCAACGGAAGGCTCCACGGAGCGGTGGTCGCGGTGGCCGGGGCCGGCGGCCCCGCCGGCCGCGCCACGCTGATGCGCCTCGCCGAGGCCGGTGCCACGGTGGTGGCCTCCGACGCCGACGCCTCGCGCCTCGCCGAAGCCGTCGACGCCGCCCGCTACGCCCACGGCGGCGCCACCGTCACCGGTGACACCGTCGACCTGCTCGACCTGGAGGCCACCAAGGCCTGGGCCGAACGCACCGAGAAGGAGTTCGGTCGCGTCGACGGCCTCGTCCACCTCGTGGGCGGCTGGCGCGGCAGCAAGACCTTCACCGACGTGGACCTCGCGGACTGGGACTTCCTGGAGAAGCTCCTGATCCGCACCGTCCAGCACACCTCGCTCGCCTTCCACGACGGACTGCTGCGCAGCGACCTCGGCCGGTACGTCCTCATCAGCCAGTCCGGCGCGCACAAGCCGGTCGCCAACAACGCCGCGTACAACGCCGGCAAGGCGGCGGCCGAGGCCTGGACGCTCGCGATGGCGGACTCCTTCCGCAAGGCGGGGGGCGAGGACGGTCCGCGGGCGGCGGCTGCGATCCTGGTCATCAAGGCACTGGTCCACGACGCGATGCGCGCCGAGCGACCCAATGCGAAGTTCGCGGGCTTCACCGACGTCGAGGAGCTGGCCGAGGCCATCGCCGGCGTGTGGGAGCGGCCCGCCTCCGATGTGAACGGACAGCGTCTGTGGCTCACTCCGCAACCGTGAGGACCGATGCCCGCCGCCACCACGACCCGGCGGTGCGGGGTTTCGCGAGCGACAACTACGCGGGGGTGCATCCGGAGATCCTGGAGGCCATCGCGCTCGCCAACGGCGGCCACCAGGTCGCCTACGGCGAGGACGAGTACACCGAGCACCTCCAGAAGGTCTTCCGCAGCCACTTCGGCCCCTACGCCGAGGCCTTCCCGGTCTTCAACGGCACCGGCGCGAACGTCACCGCCCTCCAGGCGATGACGGACCGCTGGGGCGCCGTGATCTGCGCCAAGACCGCCCACATCAACGTGGACGAGGGCGGCGCGCCGGAGCGGATGGCCGGGCTGAAGCTGCTCGCGGTGCCCACCCCGGACGGCAAGCTCACCCCCGAGCTGATCGACCAGGAGGCCTGGGGCTTCGAGGACGAGCACCGCGCGATGCCCCAGGTCGTCTCGATCACCCAGAACACGGAACTCGGCACGGTCTACACCCCGGACGAGATCCGGGCCATCTGCGAGCACGCCCACGGCCTGGGCATGAAGGTGCACCTCGACGGCGCGCGGATCGCCAACGCCGCCGCCTCCCTCGACGTGCCGATGCGGACCTTCACCAACACGGTCGGCGTGGACGTGCTGTCCTACGGCGGCACCAAGAACGGCATGATGTTCGGCGAGGCCGTCGTCGTCGTCAACCCGGACGCCGTCCGGCAGATGAAGCACGTCCGCAAGATGTCGATGCAGCTCGCGTCGAAGATGCGCTTCGTGTCGGTGCAGTTGGAGGCCCTGCTCGCGAAGGACCTGTGGCTGCGCAACGCCCGCCAGGCCAACGCGATGGCGCAGCGGCTGGCGGCCGGGGTGCGCGAGACCGACGGGGTGGAGATCCTCTACCCGGTGCAGGCCAACGCGGTGTTCGCCAAGCTGCCGCACGAGGTGTCGCGCAGGCTCCAGCAGCGCTACCGCTTCTACTTCTGGGACGAGGCCGAGGGCCACGTCCGCTGGATGTGCGGCTACGACACCCAGGAGGAGGACGTCGACGGCTTCCTCCAGGCGCTGAAGGAGGAGCTGGCGCGCTAGGCGCCGGATCCACCACCCAGGCTGAATAGGTATGCCACCGAGCGTAAATCTATTGATCTACGCTCGGTGGCATGCCTATGCTCCCGGGTATGCAGCTGATCCAACAGAACCCGGACATCCATGCCTACTTGGCATCGGACGGGGCGATCGACCACTGGCACCCACGGGTGCAGGACACCGCGGACGCCCTCTGGTCCGCCACCGGCGACGCATATTCATACGCCAAAGTGGCCTTCGAATTCGTCCGCGACACCATCCCGCACTCCGCGGACTCCGGCGACCCCGGCGTGACCTGGCGCGCCTCCGACGTGCTGGCCACCCGCAACGGCATCTGCCACGCCAAGTCCCACGCCCTCGTCGCCCTCCTGCGCGCCCAGGGCATCCCGGCGGGCCTGTGCTACCAGCGGCTCACCGAGGACGACGGCACCGACCCCCTGCTCCACGGGCTCGTCGCCCTGCGCCTGCCCGGAGCCGACCGCTGGTCCCGGGTGGACCCGCGGGGCAACCGGCCCGGCGTCGACGCGCGCTTCGACCTCGACGAGGAACGCCTCGCCTTCCCCGTGCGCCCCGAACTGGGCGAGGTCGACCACCCCGGGGTGTACGCCGCCCCGCATCCCGCCACCCTCACGGCGCTCCGGGAGTCCGCGGACCGGCGGGAGCTGTGGGGGCGCCTGCCGAAGGACCTGTAGCCGCCCCTCGCGTCCGCGCCGCCGCCCGTACGGGTCCGCGCGGCGCCACCAGCGCGTGCAGCGCGGCCCCCGCGAGCTGCAGGCCGGCGATCCCGAGCAGCAGCGTCCACGCCGGCGCGGCGGCCGCCAGCCCCACCAGGGCGGCGCCCGCGGAAGCCGCCGTCACCTTCAGCCCGGCCCCGAGGGTGAACACCTGGGCCCGGGTCCCCGGCGGGGCGAACTCCGAGCGGATCCGCAGCGTGGCCGTCAACAGCGGTCCGTCGCACACCCCCGCCAGCGCGAACAGCACGGCCGTCAAGGGCAGCGACGGCGCGAACGCGGCCCCGGCCAGCGCCACCCCGGTGGCCGCCATCGCCCCGCACGCCATCCGACCCGGGGCGACGGAGGTCATCCGGCCCAGCGTCAGGGAACCCGCCAGCGCGCCCACCGCGAAGGACGTCACCAGCACCCCGCCGCCGCCCGGGCTGCCGAGGCCCCGGGCCAGCAGGACGGACGTCGTGGTCAGCGCCCCGACGCCGACGAAGGCCAGGGTCGTCGCCGAGGTGACGGCCCGCAGCTCCCGCACCCGCCACAGGGCCGCCAGCCCCGCGCCGAGCCCGACCCGGGATCCCTCCCGGGAGGGACCCGCGCCCCGGTCCTCGTACGGGAGCGTGGCCGCCAGGGCCACGGCCAGGGTCCCCGAGAGGGCGAGCGCCAGCATGGCCTGCGCCGCCGAGGCGTACGCGGCCGTCAGGCCGACGACCGCGGGCGCGGTCACCGCCGCCGCGTTGTACGTGGACGCGTCCCAGCCGTAGGCCCGCTCCCGCCGCGGCCCCTCCGGCAACAGCCCCGCGACCAGGCTCGACAGCCCGCCCGTCACCATCGGCCCGCAGGTGCCGCCCAGGACCGCCACCGCGAGCACCACCGGCGTCGGGGCCCGCCCCAGCAGCACGGAGAGCGTCGCCACGGCCACCGTGAACCCGGCCAGCGCCCCCGGGTAGAACAGCCGGGGCCGGCGCGTGCGGGTGGCCAGTACGCCCGCCGGCGGCGCCGCCAGGACGTTCGGCGCCAGCCAGGCGGTGAGGACGAACGCCCCGTGGGCGGCGCTGCCGGTGCGCTCCAGCGCGAGCAGCACCACCGCCATGCCCATGCCCTCGGAGGCGAACCGCGCGGCCAGGGCCGCCCCCAGATACCGGCCGAAGCCGCCCATCGCCATCCCCGTCCCCCTCGTGCCCCGGACCGGCGTGCGCCGGCGGGCTGCCCCTTTCGGAGGGTACGGGGCGGGGCCGTGCGCCGGCAGGCGGCAAAGCGACGGTGGACAACGTTGTCGGATCGACGCGGCGTACGCCTTCGCGCCGCCGGAGCACGCCGTGGACCACCCGCTCCGCGCACCGGAGGGGCCGCCGGACGCGGCGCGGCGACGATCCCGCGGCCGGGATCGTCGCCGCGCCGGGCCGAACGGTCAGCCGGCCTCGCGCACCTGCGCGGCGGTCGGGGCGGTGCCCCCCAGGTGGGCCGGGAGCCACCAGGAGTCCGCCGGGCCCTGCGGCTTGGCCGGGTAGGCGGCCTGGGCGGCGTCCAGCAGCTCCTGGACGCGCTCGCGCAGCCGGCGGGTGATCGCGCCCGCGTACTGGTCGCCCGGGGCCTCCAGCGGCTCGCCGACCCGCATCGTCACCGGGATGTGGCTGCGCTTGAGGTTCTTCGGGCGGCCCTTGGTCCACAGCCGCTGGGTGCCCCACAGCGCCACCGGGATCAGCGGGACGCCGGCCTCCTGGGCCATGCGCGCGGCGCCCGACTTGAAGCTCTTGAGGGTGAACGACTGGGAGATCGTCGCCTCCGGGAACACCCCGATGATCTCCCCGGCCCGCAGCGAGTCCAGGGCGTGCCGGTACGCCGACTCGCCCTGCTCGCGGTCCACCGGGATGTGCTTCATCGCGCGCATCAGCGGGCCCGACACCTTGTGCCGGAACACCGACTCCTTGGCCATGAAGCGGACCAGGCGCTTCTGCGGGCGGGCCGTCAGGCCGGCGAAGATGAAGTCGAGGTAGCCGATGTGGTTCGACACGAGGACCGCACCGCCCTTGCGCGGGATGTGCTCGGTGCCCTTCATGTCGATCCGGATGTCGAGCGCGCGGAAGAGCGTGTGCGCGGCACCGATCACTGGGGGATAGACGAGCTCAGCCATGATGGGGAGACCCCGCTTTCTGCCTGGGGAGGTGCTCCCGGCCGGAAGTTACGGCAGCGTAGGTACGCGACCATGGGGATCGTGCCCCAAACCGGGCCCGGTGGCCAGTCCGCGGGCCCCCGGTCGGGGAGATTCTCGTCACGCGCGACCGCGCGCCGGGAACGCGGGGCGCCGCGGGGGCGCTCGCGTCCGGGGCACCGGCCGGCGAGGGTCGGGTGGGTACGTGCACAAGGGAAGCGTAGACAGGAGTGGGTGTGCGGGGACAGGAACCGGACGCGGCGGGCGCCGGCGGGCACGGGCCGTTGGGCGCCGTCGAGCTGGGTCGGGCGCCGGGGGAGCGGGCCAGCCTGGTCCAGTTCTCCAGCGCCTTCTGCCGGCCCTGCGCGGCGACCCGACGGATCCTCGCGGAGGTGGCGGCCATGGTGGACGGGGTCGAGCACATCGAGATCGACGCCGAGGCGAACCTGGAACTGGTGCGGGCCCTGGCCGTCGAGAAGACCCCGACCGTCCTCGTCCTGGACGCCGCCGGTCGGATCGTGCGCAGGGCGGAGGGGATGCCGCGCAAAGCGGACGTGATCGCGGCCCTGGGCGCGGCGGTCTGAGCCCCGCGAGGCGCGGCGGTGCCGGTGCGGCGGGGCGCGGGACGGCGGGGCGCGGCGGGGCCGGGCGGGCTCCGGCGGCGGCGCCCGCAGGAGTGCCGTACCCCGGTGCGCGCGCCCGTACGCAGCGTGACGCGCCTGACATCTGACCGCTGCGGCTTGACTGTGTACGCGTGAGATCGCCAGGCTGGCCGCATGCGGTATGAACTCCTGCTTTACGGGCGGGTCCATGTGGACCTCGTCCGCCACGCGAGCGCGCGCTGTTGGGATCACTGAACGCCCCCGGCCCCCGATCCCCGATCGCGTCCGCGCCTTTCGCGGCAGAAGGAAGTCCTCCCATGACGGCCCCCACGGTCCCGATGGCCCCGCCCGCCCCCTTCGACGAGGGCCGCCCGGCCCTGCCCGGTTCGCCCGAGCTGCTCCGCTCCGTCTTCCGGCGCCACGCGGCCGGTGTGGCCGTGATCACCGCCGAGAGCGGGGGCCGGCCGGTCGGCTTCACCGCCACCTCGCTCAACTCGGTCTCCGCCGACCCGCCACTGCTCTCGTTCACCATCGGCACCGGGTCCTCCAGTTGGCCGGCCGTACGCGACAGCGAGCACCTGGGGGTCCACATACTCGGCGAGCACCAACGGGAGCTGGCCGGCCTCTTCTCGCGCAGCGGAGCCGACCGCTTCGGCCCGGGCACCGCGTGGACGGACGGGCCGCACGGGGTCCCGCTGCTCGACGGGGTGCTGGCGTGGCTGGTGTGCCGCGTGGTGGCCCGGGTGCCGGCCGGCGCCCACCGGGTGGTGATCGCCGAGGCCGTGGCCGGGGACCCCGCCGGCGAGGGCCGCCCGCTGCTGTACCACCAGGGGCGCTTCAACGCGTTGCGCGACTGAATCGTCCCTGCTGGGGAGGGTTCGGGCGGCGTTGGCCAGATCACAGTTCGCCGGCCTTGCCAGCGGGGAAGACCCACTGTGTACTGACGAGTAACATTCCCTTCGGAGCGCGGCCCGCCCCGACCGGGATCCGCCCCACAAGGCGCCTATGCTGCCTTCACAAGGCGGTACCAGTTAAAAGACGATGCGGTAGGAGAGCCGGCGTGAGCCTGAGGATCGTTGTCTGTGTGAAGTACGTGCCCGACGCCACCGGCGACCGGCAGTTCACCGAGGACCTGACCGTGAACCGCGACGACGTCGACGGCCTGCTGTCGGAGCTCGACGAGTACGCCGTCGAGCAGGCGCTGCAGATCGCCGACGAGGCGGACGACGCGGAGATCACCGTTCTGACCGTCGGCCCCGAGGACGCCAAGGACGCGCTGCGCAAGGCGCTGTCGATGGGTGCCGACAAGGCCATCCACGTCGAGGACGACGACCTCCACGGCACCGACGTCATGGGTACCTCGCTCGTGCTCGCCAAGGCCATCGAGAAGGCGGGCTACGACCTGGTCCTCACGGGCATGGCCTCGACCGACGGCACCATGGGCGTCCTCCCGGCCATCCTCGCCGAGCGCCTGGGCGTCCCGCAGGTCACCCTGCTCTCCGAGGTCAAGGTCGAGGACGGCACCGTGACGGGCCGCCGCGACGGCGACTCCGCGAGCGAGCAGCTGGAGGCCTCCCTCCCGGCGCTCGTCTCCGTGACGGACCAGTCGGGCGAGGCCCGCTACCCGTCCTTCAAGGGCATCATGGCCGCCAAGAAGAAGCCGGTGGAGTCCTGGGACCTGTCCGACCTGGACCTGGAGTCCGACGAGGTCGGCCTCGAAGGCGCCTGGACCGCGGTCGACTCCGCGGCGCAGCGCCCGGCCCGCACCGCGGGCACGATCGTCAAGGACGAGGGCGAGGGCGGCAAGCAGCTGGCCGAGTTCCTGGCCGGCCAGAAGTTCATCTAGAACCTCCGCCGCCCCCTCACGTCCCCGGATACTTCGCAACAGCAGGAGAGCAGTCCCATGGCTGAAGTTCTCGTCTACGTCGACCACGTGGACGGTGCCGTCCGCAAGCCCACCCTCGAGCTGCTGACGCTGGCCCGTCGCATCGGCGAGCCCGTCGCCGTCGCCCTCGGCGCCGGTGCGGACGCCACCGCCGCCGTGCTCGCCGAGCACGGTGCCGTCAAGGTGCTCACCGCCGACGCCCCCGAGTTCACCGACTACCTCGTGGTACCGAAGGTGGACGCGCTCCAGGCCGCGTACGACGCCGTGTCCCCGGCCGCCGTCCTGGTCCCGTCCTCCGCCGAGGGCAAGGAGATCGCCGCCCGCCTGGCGCTGCGCATCGGCTCCGGCATCATCACCGACGCCGTCGACCTGGAGGCCGGTGACGAGGGTCCGGTCGCGACCCAGGCCGCCTTCGCCGCGTCGTTCACCACCAAGTCCCGCGTGTCCAAGGGCACCCCGGTCATCACCGTGAAGCCGAACTCGGCCCCGGTCGAGGCCGCTCCGGCCGCCGGCGCCGTCGAGGCGCTCGCCGTGACCTTCGGCGCCCTGGCCACCGGCACCAAGGTCGTCTCGCGCACCCCGCGCGAGTCGACGGGTCGCCCCGAGCTGACCGAGGCCGCGATCGTGGTCTCCGGTGGCCGCGGCGTCAACGGTGCCGAGAACTTCGCGATCATCGAGGAGCTCGCGGACTCCCTCGGTGCCGCCGTCGGCGCCTCCCGCGCCGCCGTCGACGCCGGTTGGTACCCGCACACCAACCAGGTCGGCCAGACCGGCAAGTCGGTCTCCCCGCAGCTGTACATCGCCTCCGGCATCTCGGGCGCGATCCAGCACCGGGCCGGCATGCAGACCTCGAAGACCATCGTGGCCGTCAACAAGGACGCCGAGGCCCCGATCTTCGACCTGGTCGACTACGGCGTGGTCGGCGACCTCTTCGAGGTCGTCCCGCAGCTGACCGCCGAGATCAAGGCCCGCAAGGGCTAGTGGCGCCCGGGGCCGGCGCTCACCGCCGGCTCCCGAACGCAGACGCGAGGGCCTTCCGGGCCGGGGCGGACGATCGTGTCCGCGCCGCCCGGGAGGCCCTGCGTCGTATCGGGGCGCCTGCGGCGGGGGCCCCGTCCTGACCAGCGCGTGTGTCGTCCGCGGGGCCGTGTGGTGATTGTCACCACACGGCCCCGGCTCGTTGGGCCGGGACGGCGGGGGGACCATTGACTGAGCGGAACCCCGTGACTAAATTCTGCTATGCGGATCTAAGCTTCCGTGAAGCGGAAAAGAGGAGAGTGCACGATGGGTCAGCAGGAGAAGGTGGCGACGAGCCTCGCAGGCGCGGTCAGCGAGGGCATCAGCGCCTCCCTGGCGCCGGTGGACGCGGAACTCGCGCGTCACTACCCGGGCGACCCCGGCACCCGTCAGCCCATCCACACCGTCTACGTCCCCGGCGACGTCTTCGCGGCCGACACCATCCGCTCCTGGGGGGACCAGGCCCTGGCCGCCCTCGACGAGCACGCCCCGGACGCCGCCACCTTCGCCAAGGTCCTCGGCATCTCCGACGAACTGGCCGGCCCCGTCTACGACCGCGTCCGCGCCAAGCTCCTGAGCGAGCCGATCGAGGACCTCCGCGTCGACTTCGAGGACGGCTTCGGCGTCCGCTCCGACGAGGAGGAGGACCAGGCGGCCGCCCGCGCCGCCCGGCTGATCTCCGAGGCGTACTCCAACGGCACCAACGCCCCCTACATGGGCATCCGCATGAAGTGCATGGAGTCCAACGTCCGCGACCGCGGCATCCGCACCACCGACGTCTTCCTCTCCGGCCTCCTCGCCCACGGCGGCCTCCCGGACAACCTCGTCCTGACCCTGCCCAAGGTGACCTACGCCGAGCAGGTCTCCGCGTTCGTCAAGCTCCTGGAGGCCTTCGAGTCCTCCCGCGGCCTGCGCCCCGGCCGCATCGGCTTCGAGATCCAGATCGAGACCAGCCAGTCCATCCTCGCCTCCGACGGCACCGCCACGGTCGCCCGCATGATCGAGGCCTCCCAGGGCCGCGCCACCGGCCTGCACTACGGCACCTTCGACTACAGCGCGTGCGTCGGCGTCTCCGCCGCCTACCAGGCCAGCGACCACCCCGCCGCCGACCACGCCAAGGCGATCATGCAGGTCGCGGCCGCTGGCACCGGCGTACGGGTCTCCGACGGCTCCACCAACGTGCTGCCGATCGGCACCACCGAGAAGGTCCACGAGGCCTGGAAGCTGCACTACGGCCTCACCCGCCGCGCCCTGGCCCGCGCCTACTACCAGGGCTGGGACATGCACCCGGGCCACCTCCCGACCCGCTACGCGGCCGTCTTCACCTTCTACCGCGAGGGCCTGGAGGCCGCCGCCGCCCGCCTCAAGGCGTACGTCGCCAAGATCGAGGGCGACGTGATGGACGAGCCGGCCACCGCCAAGGCCCTCGCCGGCTACCTGGTCCGCGGCCTGGACTGCGGCGCCGTCGGCATCGAGGAGGTCACCTCCCTCACCGGCCTGACCCGCGCCGAACTGGACGCCTTCGCCATCCCGCGCCGCTCGGCGACCCTGACCGCCACCTGCTGACCCCGCGGGGCGCGCGGCGCCGGGTCACCCGGCCCCGCCGCGCGCCGGCGCACGGCCCGTCCGGGACCCTTCCGGACGGGCCCCGTCCTTCCCGGACCGGGCCCGCCGCGCGGCCGGCCCCGACAGGTGCCGGCCCAGGGCGAGCACGGCGAGCACCGCCACGAACGCGCACACCCCCGCCCACCCGGCGAACCCGTGGATGCGCACGCCCAGCCAGGAACCGGCACTTCCGCCCAGGTAGGCGCAGGTCATGTACGCCGTGTTGAGCCGGCCCCGGGCATCGGGGCGCACGGCGAAGACCCGGGCCTGGTTGGCGACCGTCCCGCACTGCAACGCCACGTCGAGCAGCAGTGTGCCCGCCGTCAGCGCGAACAGCCCCCACGCACCGCCCGCGACGCCCCCGGCGAGGACGCCGGCCGAGAGCAGGACGCCGATCAGGCAGGCGAGGTTCATCCCGTCGGGACCGCGCCGGTCCACCCACCGCCCGGCGAGCGGGGTGCACAGCATCGTCACCGCGCCGACCAGGGCGAGCATCCCCACCGCCCGGGTGTCCATCCCGTACGTCGGACCGGTCAGCAGCAGCGCCAGGCAGGTCCAGACGGCCGAGAAGGCCCCGAAGACCGACGCCTGGTAGAGGCAGGAACGGCGCAGTTCGGGCTCCGCGCGCAGCAGCCGCGGCGCGTCCGTCAGCAGCGTCCGGTACGGGCGGGGCGGGGGAGGGGGCGTGGCCGGCAGCGCGCGGGCCAGGACGCCCGCGAGGAGCAGGACCACGACCGCCGCCGCCAGGTACGGGGCCCGCCACCCCAGCCGCTCCCCGAGCGTCGAGCTGAACGTACGGGCGAGCAGCATGCCGCCGATGGACCCGCTCAGCAGGGTCCCCATCACCGCGCCCCGCCGATCCGGGGCCACCAGCCCGGCGGCCATCGGGGCGATGATCTGCGCGGCCACGGTCGAGACGCCGACGCAGACGCCGGCGGCGACGAGGAACGGCAGCGCGGGTGCGCAGCCCGCCGCGAGCAGGGCCGCGCCGGAGAGGGCGAGCAGGGTCACCAGGTACGGCCGGTGCGGCAGCCGGTCGCCGAGCGGGACCAGCAGGAACATCCCGAGCGTGTAACCGACCTGGGTGGCCGTCACCACGAGCGAGGCGGTGTCGGGGGAGACGTCCAGACCCGTCGCGATCAGGGGGCCGATCGCCTGCGGGAAGTAGATGTTCCCGACGGCCACGGCGCAGGTCAACGCCAGGACCAGGACGGTTCCCCGCCCCAACTCGGCCCGCGGGGCCGCTGTTCGTGTCATGCGTCGAGTCCACGGCACCCGGGCCCCGCGGCCAATCGATGTAGCGTGATGCTTAATGATCAGTTTCGGGCTCGGCGTCGAGGACCTCGCCGACACGCGGTTCGCCCTCTCCCCGTTGGGCGAGACGGTCTTCAGCCTGCGCGTGCTCCGCGAGCCGGGCCTCTCGGCCCTCCACCTGCCGTGGCGCGCCTCCGTCCTGGCCCGCCTCGACGTCCTCGACGGCCGGCTGTTGACGTCCCTGGTCGCGCCGCGCCTCACCCTGCCGGACTTCCTGACGCCCCGACCGGCCGACTTCGACCCGGCGTTCGAGGAGGAACTGGCCGGTGTCCGCGCCACCCCGCCCGACCTGGTCCGACGGGACCTGATCGCCGCGTACGCCCCGGACCCCCTCCCCGCGCCGCTCGCGGACGCCGCCCGCGCGGACCCGGCGCGGGTCGCCGCCCTGCGCGACGCCGTCTGCGACGTGCTGCGCGACTACTGGGAGGTCGCCGTCCGGCCGCTGTGGCCCCGGATGCGGACGCTGCTGGAGGCCGACATGACCTACCGCGCCCGGCAACTGGCCGTGGGCGGGGCCCGCCGGCTGTTCGCCGGGATGCACCCCAACCTGCGCTGGCACGACGGCGTCCTGTACGTCGACCGGATGCTCGCCGCCCACCACGTCGAGGCGCACGGCCGGGGACTGCTCCTGGTCCCCTCGGTGTTCGCGCACAAGCCCGCGCCCCCGGTGAGCCCCGAGGAGCCTCCCCTGCTCGTGTATCCCAGCCGGGGGGTGGCGACGCTGTGGGATCCGGCGCCGACGGCCGACGCGTCCGCGCTGGACGCCCTGCTCGGAGCCCCCAGGGCGCGGATGCTCCGCCTCCTCGACGAGCCGCTGCCCACGGTGGAGATCGCCCGCCGCTTCCGGGTCACCCCGAGCGCCGTGTCCCAGCACCTGCGGGTGCTGTACGCCGCCGGTCTGTTGGCGCGGGCCCGTGACGGGCGGCTGGTCCTGTACCGGCGCAGCCCCCTCGGCGACCTGCTGGTGGGCGGCGGCGGGGCGGCGTAGCGCTACGACGTCGGCTCCGCCGGGGGGAGTTCGCCCGAGCCGCGCGGGATCAGGCGGGTCGGGAGCTCGATCCGGGCCGGGGGCAGGTCGGCGCCGGCCAGCCGCTGGAAGAGCCGGTCCGTGGCCACCCGGCCCAGCGCGGCGGCGTCCTGGGCGACCACCGTCACCCCGGGGCGCAGCAGGTCGGCGAGCTCGAAGTCGTCGAAGCCGACCAGCGCCACCGGCCGGTCCCGGTCCGCGAGGACCCGTACCACGGTGACCGTCACCCGGTTGTTGCCGGCGAAGAACGCGGTCACCGGCTCCGGGCCTTCGAGCATCGCGCGGGCCGCCCCCGACACCCGCTGGGGGGCCGTGGAGCCCACCGACACCCAGGAGGGGTCCACCGGCAGGTCCGCGTCCGCCATCGCCGCCCGGTAGCCGCGCAGTCGTTCCGTCGCGGTGTGGATGTGCGGCTGGTCACCGATGAATCCGATCCGGCGGTGCCCGCCCGCGATCAGGTGGGCCACCCCGTCGCGGGCGCCGCCGAAGCTGTCCGACAGCACCACGTCCGCGTCGATCCGGCCGGCCGGACGGTCCACGAACACCATGGCCACCCCGGCCCGGATCTCCGGCTCCAGGTAGCGGTGGTCGTCCCCGGCCGGGATCACGATCAGCCCGTCCACCCGGCGGGCGCACAGGGCCAAGGCCAACTCCCGCTCGCGGTCCGGGTCCTCCGCGCTGGACCCGTTGATCAGCAGCGCGCCGTGCGTGCGGGCCACCTCCTCGACGGCCCGGTTCAGGGGACCGTAGAAGGGGTCCGCGAGGTCCTCGAGGACCAGACCCACCGTCGCGGTACGCCCCTTGCGCAGCACGCGGGCGCTGTCGTTGCGGCGGAACCCGAGGGCCTCGATGGCCTCCTGGACCCGGTGCTCGGTGTCGGGGGTCACCCCCGGCTCGCCGTTGACGACCCGGGAGACCGTCTTGAGGCCCACACCCGCCCGGGCCGCCACGTCCTTCATGGTCGGCCGGTTGCCGTATCGGGGCTCGGACGGGCGGCGGCTGTGCGGCACGGTGGGGAAACCTCCGGGACGGCGGTGGCGGACGACGGTTGGGGCAGGGCCCTGACCTTGAGGATAAGCACTCGTCCGGTGCGCGGGTTTCCGTGGCAGGGTGGTGCGGGCAAGCCACTGGGGGCTTCGCAGGCGAGCCATCGGGAGAGGGGTAGACGTGATTGTCTGGATCAACGGCACGTTCGGCGCCGGGAAGAGCAGCACGGCCCGCGAACTGACCGGACTTCTGCCGGACGGCACCCTGTTCGACCCGGAGTTCATCGGCGACGTGCTGATGCGGATCCTGCCGGACGAACGCCGTGCCGAGGTCACGGACTACCAGGACCTGCCGAGTTGGCGCCGCCTCGTCGTGGACGGGGCGGCGGCGCTGCTGGCGGAGGTGGGCGGCGTGCTGGTGGTGCCGATGACCCTGCTGCGCCAGGAGTACCGCGACGAGATCTTCGGCGGGCTCGCGGCCCGCCGGATCGCCGTGCGGCACGTGCTGCTCGCACCGGCGGAAACGATCCTGCGGGAGCGGATCGCCACCCGTCGGGAGCCCGGGGCGCCCGAGACGGTCGACGTCCGGGTCAGACAGTGGGCGTACGACCACATCCCCGCCTACCGACAGGCCTTCGGCTGGCTGAGCGCCGACGCGCACGTCATCGACAACGGGCAGCTCACGGTCCGCGAGACGGCGGAGCGGATCGCCGAGGCCCTACGGTCCGGCACGGCGCCGGCCTGCGACATCGTGCAGACCCCGGAGCCGACGCGCGAGACGGTGGCCTCGGGGGTGCTGCTCTTCGACGACGCGGACCGGGTGCTGCTGGTGGATCCGACGTACAAGCCGGGCTGGGAGTTCCCCGGCGGCGTCGTGGAGGCGGGCGAGGCGCCGACCCGGGCGGGCGTGCGCGAGGTCGAGGAGGAGCTCGGCCTGACCCTGGACCGGGAACCGGACCTGCTCGTGGTCGACTGGGAGCCGCCCTGCCCGCCGGCGTACGGGGGGCTGCGGTTGCTCTTCGACGGCGGCCGGCCGACGCCCGCGCAGATCGCCCGACTGCGCCTGCCCGGCCCGGAGCTGCGGGCCTGGCGGTTCGTCACGGAGGCGGAGGCCGCCGAACTGCTGCCGCCGCACCGCTTCGAGCGCCTGCGGGGGGCGCTGCGCGCCCGGGAACGCGGCCGCCCGCTGTACCTGGAGGCGGGCCGGCCCACACCCTGACGCGGGCCGGGAGGCCTTCGTCCGCCTGCCGGGTCGCGCGGGCCGTGCGGGCCGTGCGGGCCGTGCGGTGCTCGGGTCGGGGCCGCCCGGGCCGCGCCGTGGCCCTCGGCCACGGGGGCGAGACGTGCCCGCCCGCCTGCCCTGCGCGCGGTCCGGGGGTCGCGGCCGCCCGGGCCGCGCTGCCGCCCCGTGCCGTGGTCACGAGGGCCGCGGGCGCCGGCGGGCCCTCGTCCGGGCTCCCGCGCACACCGCGAGCGCGACGGCGATCAGGGCCGCCGCCACCGCGTACGTGACCCGCGTACCGGCGGCGACGGCGCCCGGCCCCGCCGTCGTGACGTCCGCCGCGCCCGAGGCCAGGGCGAACACGGCGCCCATGGCCGAGGCGCCGGTGATGAGTCCGAGGTTGCGCGACAGGTTGAGCAGCCCCGAGACCACGCCCCGCCGGTCCGCCGGGACGTCCGCCATCACGGCGGCGTTGTTCGCCGTCTGGAACACGGCGTAGCCGCACGTGAGCAGGGCCAGCGGGGCCAGGTGACCGGCAACGCCGAGCCTCGGGGAGGCCGCCGCGAGCAGGCAGGCACCGGCGACCATGACCAGCAGCCCGGCGACCGTCGTCCGCCGGGCGCCGAACCGGTCGGTCAGACGCCCGGCCGGGACACCGGTCAACGCCGCGACGAGCGGACCCACCGACAGGGCGAGGCCGGTGAGGGCGGCGTCCAGCCCCAACGCCCGCGACAGGTGGAAGGGGCCGACCACCATCGTGGCCATCACCACGGTCGACACGAGCGCGCTCATGGCCAGCCCCGCGCTCAGCTCCGGGTCGCGGAAGGCCGCCGGCCGCACCAGCGCCGCCGCCGCCCGCGCCTCGACGCGTACGAACACCACCGCCCCGCACAGCGCCACCGCCGACAACGCCCACACCATCGGCCCGGAGACGCCCCCGCCCGGGGCCAGGGCCAGCGCGTACGCGGCCAGCGTCGCGGCGAGGACCAGGGTGCCCGCGTGGTCGAAGCGGGGCCGGCCGTCGGCGCGGGGCGCCGGGGCGTCGGCGGGCAGCCGGCGGCGCACCAGGAGGAACGCCAGGACGCCGAGCGGCACCTGGACGAGGAAGATCGCCCGCCAGCCGGGGCCGGCGAGCAACAGTCCGCCCAGGGAGGGGCCCAGCGCGGTGCCGACCGCCGAGGTCGTGCCCAGGATCCCCATGGCCCGCCCGGTGGCCTCGCGGGGGACGGTCCCGCCGACGAACGCCATGGTCAGCGCCATCATCACGGCCGCCCCGACCCCCTGCGCCGCCCGGGCCGCGATCAGCAGCCCGAGGGTGGGGGCGAGGCCGCACAGGACGGACGCGGCCGTGAAGAGGGCGATCCCGGCCGACAGCAGCCGGCGGCGCCCGAGCAGGTCACCGAGGCGTCCCGCCCCGACGATCAGGCCGGTGACGGTGAGGAGGTACGCGAGGACCACCCACTGCACCCCCTGGAAGGACGCGGAGAACTCCCGTGCCAGGGAGGGGAGCGCGACGTTCGCGATGCCGGCGCCGAGCGAGGACAGCAGCGCGGACAGGGCGAGCGCGGCCAACGCCCACCGCGCCGACGCGGGCCGGGCCCCGGCCGCCGGCGGCGTGGCCGGCGCCGTGGCGGGGTTCGCGTCGGGGTTCGCGTCGGGGCGTCTCACGAGGCGGCCCGCCGCGCACCGTCGTGCGGCCGTACGCCGGTGTGGACCGTGACGGCGGACAGCAGGAAGACGTCGGGGCGCAGCAGCACGCCCGCCTCCGACGCGGGATCCACCAGCACGTCGAGGGTCCTCAGGTCCTCCGCGTCCAGGAATCCGCCCGTGTTCTCGCGCAGCCGGCTCAACTGGAGGTGCAGGAAGGCCCGGCCGGCGTCGTCCAGCGGGGCGGGCACGTCCACCAGGGCCGTGAAGGAGCGTACGTCGCCCAGCCCGGCGCGGCGGAGCATGGCCGCCCAGTCCTCGACGACGGGAGTGCTCCCGGGGAGGGACTCCCGCATGTCCTGGAAGGACCGCTCGTGGGCGGCGTCCAGCCGGGACTGGAGCCCCGGCCGGCCCACGCCGATGTCACGCGGCAGGAACCGCATCGGCAGCCCGCCCTCCGCGACGGCGAGCACCCCGCCCGGCCGCAGGGCGCCGGCCAGCGTGTCCAGCGCGGCCTGCTGGTCCCCGAGGTGGTGCACGGTCTTGCTGGTCCACACGAGGTCGGCGGTGCCGACGCCGCCGTCCCCGGACAGGTCCTCGGGCAGGCGCGCGTGGCGGGCGGTGACCCGGCCGGCCAGGCCCAGCCGGTCGGCGCGGGCCAGGGTGCGGTCCAGCAGCGCGGCGCTGCCGTCCACGGCGACGGCCTCGGCGTGCGGGAAGGTCTCGGCGAGCAGGCAGGTCATCACGCCGGGCCCGCTGCCGATGTCGAGGACGCGGCGCACCGGCCGGTCCGGGCCGAAGAGCGCGCCCAGCTGGTCGGCGATGCGGCGGTGGGCCGGGAGGTGCAGTTCGGCGCCGGTCTCCAGGTGGTCGGCGAGCACCGACCAGTCGAGGTCTGCGTGGTCGCCGTGGCCGTGGCCGTGGGCGTGCGCGGGGGCGGCGTGTCCGTCGACCGGGCCGTCATGGCCGGAGTCGTGGCCGGAGTCGTGGCCGTGGCGTCCGGCCGGGGCGTGGTGCGCGTGTGTCGTCATGCCGGGAGGGTGCGGCCCCGCCCGAAGGTCTGGCAACTTGTGTTGCCGATTCCGGGAAACCGGGGTGGAATGCCCGCATGGACACACCGGAGCCCTATCAGTCGGTACTGGACGAGGTCGCACCCCGGCTCAAGCGGTTGCGCGCCCAGCGGGGGCTCACCCTGGCGGCGCTCTCCGAGGAGACCGGCATCTCCAAGAGCACCCTCTCCCGGCTGGAGTCCGGTCAACGCCGCCCCAGTCTGGAGTTGCTGCTGCCGCTCGCGGGCGCCTACCGGGTGCCGCTCGACGACCTGGTGGGCGCGCCCGAGGTCGGGGACCCGCGGGTCCGCCTGAAGCCGCATCCGCTGCCCCACGGGGGGACCGTCGTCCCGCTGACCCGGACCCCGGGGCCCCTCCAGGCGTACAAGATGATCATCACCGACCGGGGCTCGGAGCCCGACCGCCGGACGCACGAGGGCTACGAGTGGCTGTACGTGCTCGACGGGAAGCTCCGGCTGGTCCTCGCCGAGCACGATCTCGTGCTCGGGCCCGGCGAGGCGGCCGAGTTCGACACCCGCGTGCCCCACTGGTTCAGCAGCGCGGACGGGCGGCCCGTGGAGGTCCTCAGCCTGTTCGGGCGACAGGGCGAGCGGATGCACGTCCGGGCCAAGCCGCAGAGCTGAACGCCCCGCCGGCGGACCCGCCTCTCGACGGCCCCGGGCCCCTGCCCCCCGCCTCGGACTCAGCCCGCGGCTTCGGGGGCCGCGGCCGCGGTCGCCTCGGCCTCCTCGGTGGCCTTCACCGCGCCGAGGAGGGTTTCCGCGGTGTCCGTCACCCACGGGTCGCCGTGCCCGAAGCAGGCCACGGACGGCGCGAGTTCGGCCAGGCGGCGGAACGACGCGACGGCCCGCGCGCGGTCCACGTTGAACACGCCCAGCATCACTTGACCCACGCCCGCGACGCAGTCACCGGTGAACAGGACCCCGTGCCGGGGCAGGTGCACGCCGATGCTGCCCGGAGTGTGTCCCGGTGCGTGGACCACCACCGCCCCGTCGCCGAACGGCAGCACCTCGCCGTCCTCCAACTCCCGGTCCACCGGGGTCGGCGGCGCCAGCGGAACCGTCAGGCCGTGCGCGTACAGCGGGACCTCCCAGTCCAGCAGCACCGGCTCGGGCACGGGCAGTTCGCCGCGGACCACGGGCGCGTCCAGCCGGTGCGCCCACACCCGCGCGCCCCAGCGGGCGGCCAGTTCCCCGGCGGCGCCCACGTGGTCACGGTGGCAGTGCGTCAGGACGATCCGCTCCAACCCTTCGGGCCGCGACCCGAGGGAACGTATCGCCTCCTCGATCGCGCCGGCCGATCCGGCGTGGCCGGCGTCGATGAGGGTGAGGGCTTCGCCGTCCCGCCAGAGGTAGGCCTGGCCGATCGGGAAGCGGAGCATGTGGAGCCGGTCCGGGAGCAGTTCTACGAGGTCCATAGCGGGGAACGTAGACGCCCGAACCGGCTCCGCGCGCGTGACTTCACCGGGAGCGGACTACGCCCTGGGCGCAGTGCGCCCGGGGCGAAATCCCCTTCCGCGGGCGGGTGTCAGCCGCGCTTGGACTCGGCGTAGTTCACCAGGAACAGGGCCTCCGCGACCGACAGCCGCTCCAGCTCCTGCGGGGACACGCTCTCGTTCACCGCGTGGATCTGCGCCTCCGGCTCGCTCAGCCCGATCAGCAGCATCTCCGCGCCCGGGTAGAGCGAGGTCAGGGTGTTGCACAGCGGGATCGACCCGCCCATGCCGCTGACCTGCATCTCCTGGCCGGGGTAGGCGACGCTCATCGCCGCCGCCATCGAGGCGTACGCCGGGCTCGTCGTGTCGGCCTGGAACGGCTGGCCCTGGCCGACGACCTCCAGCTCCAGGCGGGCCTTCCACGGGGTGTGCGCCACCAGGTGCGCCTCCAGCAGCTTGATCGCCTCGCCGGTGTCCACGCCCGGCGGCACGCGCAGGCTGATCAGCGCGCCGGCGCTCGCGTGCACGGACGGGGTCGCGCCGATCACCGGCGGGCAGTCGATGCCGAGGACGGTGACGGCGGGGCGGGCCCAGAGCCGGTCGGCGATGGTGCCCTCACCGATGAGCTCGACGCCGTCCAGCACCTTCGCGTCCGCGCGGAAGTCCTCCTCCGGGTACTGCAGGCCCTCCCACACGGCGTCCGAGGCCAGGCCGTCCACCGTCGTGGAACCGTCGGCCGAACGCAGCGACGCGAGCAACTGCACCAGCGCGGCCAGCGCGTCGGGGGCGACACCGCCGAACATGCCCGAGTGCAGGTTGCCGCCCAGCGTGTCGATCTTGACCTTGATCAGGGTCATGCCGCGCAGGGTGGCCGTGACCGTCGGCAGGCCGAGGCGGAAGTTGCCCGCGTCGCCGATGACGATGGTGTCGGCGGCCAGCAACTCCGGGTGCGCCTCGGCGTACTGCTGGAGACCGCCGGTGCCCTGCTCCTCCGAGCCCTCCACGATCACCTTCACGGAGACCGGGATCCCGCCGTTGGCCTTCAGGGCGCGCAGCGCCAGCAGGTGCATGATGAACCCGCCCTTGCAGTCGGCGGCGCCGCGCCCGTACCAACGGCCGTCGCGCTCGGTCAGCTCGAAGGCGGGGGAGATCCAGGCGGCGTCGTCCAGCGGCGGCTGCACGTCGTAGTGCGCGTACAGCAGTACGGTCGGGGCGCCCTCGGGGCCGGGCAGGAAGCCGTACACGGACTGGGTGCCGTCGGGGGTGTCGAGCAGCGCCACGTCCCGGAAGCCCTCGACGCGCAGGGCGTCGGCCACCCAGGCCGCGGCGGCCTCGCTCTCGCTCTTGGGGAACTGCGCCCAGTCCGCGACCGACTGGAAGGCCACCAACTCGGCCAGCTCCGCCTTGGCGCGGGGCATCAGCGAGGCGATGGTCTCGGCGATCGGATTCTGGGACATGGGCACGCTCCTCGTGGGTGCGACGTTGTATGGGTGCCGGGGTACGGCGGTACGGCGGTACTGCGCGGTCGCGGTACGGCGGTCCCCGTACGGCGGAAAACAAGGTGAAGCCGGCAACGATCCTCGCACAGAGGGTCCGGTCCCACTCGCGCCGTAGGATTTCCACGGCATCCGAGCAACCGCGTGATCAGGAGCAGCAGCACATCGTGAGCAGCGACGACGACGTACACGGCGCAAGCGCAGAGCAGGCCGCTCAGGGGGCGGACGAGGGGACGGCGCCCGCAGCGGCGGACGGCACGGAAGGCGGCACGGAAGGCGGCCCGGGGGGCGGTACGACGGACGGCGCCGCGGCGCACGGCGCGACGACCGACGGCACGGCGAAGGACGCCGCGACGACGGACGGTGCGCGGGACGGCGGGCCCGTCGCCGGGACCGGTCCCGAGGAGGCCGCGGCGGCCGCGCCGGCGGACGCGGCCGGGGCGACCGGCGAGGTGTGGGACGTCGTGGTGGTCGGCGCCGGACCGGCGGGCGCCTCGGCGGCGCACGCGGCGGCGGAGGCCGGTCGGCGCGTCCTGCTGCTGGAGAAGGCCGAACTGCCGCGCTACAAGACCTGCGGCGGCGGCATCATCGGCCCCTCGCGCGACGCCCTGCCGCCGGGCTTCGTCCTGCCCTTCCGCGACCGCGTCAACGCGGTCACCTTCTCCCTGAACGGGAAGCTGACCCGCACGCGCCGCTCGAAGGGCATGCTCTTCGGGCTCATCAACCGGCCCGAGTTCGACGCCGCGCTGGTCGCCGAGGCCGAGAAGGCCGGCGCGACGGTGCGCACCGGGACGGCCGTCACCCGCGTCGAGCAGCACGGCGCCGCGGTGCCCGACCGGCGCACGGTCGCGGTGGTCCTGGCGGACGGCGAGACGGTGCTCGCCCGCGCCGTCGTCGGCGCGGACGGCAGCGCGAGTCGCATCGGCGCGCACGTCGGGGTGGAGATGGACCAGGTCGACCTGGGTCTGGAGGCGGAGATCCCGGTGCCGGCGACGGTGGCCGAGGACTGGAAGGGGCGCGTCCTCATCGACTGGGGCCCGCTGCCCGGCAGTTACGGCTGGGTCTTCCCCAAGGGGGACACCCTCACCGTGGGCGTCATCTCCGCCAAGGGCGACGGCGCCGCCACCAAGCGCTACCTGGACGACTTCATCGCCCGACTGGGCCTCGCCGGGTTCGAGCCGGCCGTCTCCTCCGGGCACCTGACGCGGTGCCGCAAGCCGGACTCGCCGCTGTCGCGCGGTCGGGTCCTGGTGGCGGGGGACGCGGCCGGGCTGCTGGAGCCGTGGACGAGGGAGGGCATCTCCTTCGCGCTGCGCTCGGGGCGCCTCGCGGGGGAGTGGGCCGCGAAGATCTCCGAGGCGCAGGACGCGGTGGACGCGCGGCGCCAGGCGCTGAACTACGCCTTCGCGATCAAGGCCGGACTCGGTGTGGAAATGGCCGTGGGCAAGCGGATGCTGACGGTGTTCGAGGCCCGACCGGGGATGCTGCACGCGGCGATCACCGGTCTGCGACCGGCCTGGTTGGCGTTCGCCCGGATCACGCGGGGTGCGACGACCCTGGCGGACCTGGTCCGCACCTACCCGCTGGCGCGCAAGGCACTGCACCTGCTGGACGCCCGGCAGGCGCGCGACGGCCGGACCGACGCCTGACGCGTCCGACGGGCGCTCGTTTCCGCTGCCGACCCGCCCCGACCCACCGCCCGCCCCGACCTACCGCCCGACTCGACCCACCGCCCGGCCCGGAGGCCGTCCACGGCGCGCGACGCGCGTCGGGGGCGCGCCACCGCGCCGGGCGGTGGGCGTTCGGGGCGTGTGCGGGGCGCGCGCGGGGCGGCGGGCCTGGCGGCGTGCGGTGCGGCGGGCGGTGCGTCCGGGGTCACCGCTCGACCGTGATGAGGAAGACGGGGTGGTCGGCGCAGGCCTTGCGGAGTTCGGCGTCCGAGGACTTCGCGGTGACCCCCTGGAAGAACCGGTTCACCTCCCAGCCCCACTTCTCCAGGTAGGCGCGCAGCACGACCGCCTTCCGCTCCGGGTCGGTGATCTCGGTCGCCGTGAACGTGCGCACCCGGCGGCCGACGCGCAGCTCCCCGCCGCCCGCCACCCGCATGTTGCGCACCCACTGGGAGTGGCCGCGGGCCGAGACCAGGTAACGCGCGCCGTCGTACTCGTGCGGGTTGACCGGTATCCGCTGCATCCGGCCGGAGGTGCGGCCGCGCACCGACAGCTCGGCGGTGCCGGCGAGGCTGATGCCGAGGCGGGCGAGCTTGCCCACGAGGGAGTTGAAGCGGACGCCGACCGCGCCGGCCCGGACGTAGTGGGGGGTGGGGGTGGGCGCGTTCACGATGGCCTCCGAGGGCAGTGGGAGAGCGGTGCTCTCGCTTGAGACCAGTGTGCACGGATCGGTGCACCAAAACAAGAGCAGTGCTCTCGGAATGGTTCGGTGCTCCGAAAGTTGGGCGGTGCTCTGCACGCCTGGCACACTGCACCGCATGAGTACCGTGCGAGGAGCCAGGGAACGGGCCCGTATCGAGGTCACCGCCGCCATCAAGGACGAGGCGCGCCGCGCGCTCGCGGCCGAGGGGGCGGCGAAACTCTCGCTGCGCGCCGTCGCCCGCGAGCTCGGCATGGTCTCCTCCGCCCTCTACCGCTACTTCCCGAGCCGCGACGAGCTGCTGACCGCGCTGATCATCGACGCCTACGACAGCGTGGGCGCCGTCGCGGAGGCCGCCGACGCCGAGGCCCTCGCCGCGGGGGCCCCGCCGCGCGCCCGCTGGCTCGCGGTCTGCACGGCGATCCGCGGGTGGGCCCTGGCCCATCCGCACGAGTACGCCCTCATCTACGGGTCCCCCGTCCCCGGCTACAGCGCGCCCCTCGACACCGTCGGCCCCGCCTCCCGCGCCGCCGAGACCTTCATCGGCATCCTGCGCGCGGCCCACGCCGGCCGCGGCCTCGCCCTGCCGCCCCTGCCCGGGGACCTGCGCCCCGAGGCCCGGCGGATGGCCGCGGACTTCGCCGAAGGCCTGCCGCCGGAGGTCGTGGCGGCCCTGGTCGCGACGTGGGCGCAGCTGATCGGGCTGATCTCCTTCGAGCTGTTCGGCCAGTTCGAGCGGGTGGTGGAGGAGCGGGACGCCTTCTTCGCGTACGCGGCGGACCGGCTGGGGCGGGAGGTCGGCCTGCCCCTCGTGTGACGGTTCGCTTGTCTGTTCCTCACACCAATCCTGATGGTTCGCCGTTCATCGACTTTCCGCGCGTCTACTCTCGACGGATCCCCCCACCGCGCCGCCCCGCGCCGCCCCGCCCCGTCATCCGACCGTCCCGTCGCCGGAGGAAACGCCCGTGGTCCGCCCCCGTGCCGTGAAGGTCCTGTACGCCGTCCTGTTGACCGCGTTGCTCGTCGCCTCGGTTCCCGCGGTCATCGCCGTGGCGGAAGGTTTCCGCACCCCCACCGCAACCGGCGTGCCCGCCGCGGCGCGCCCCTCCGCGACCCCCTCCCCGTCCCCGCCTCCGTCCAGGACCGCGTTACCGGCCCCCGCCGCGCCCCCGACGGTGACCCCCACGCCCCGGCCGCCCGGCGTGCGCGGCCTGGAGATCGGCGTCCCCGCCTACGTCTGGGCCGACGCCCCCATGCTGACCGACGTGACGGCCACCGGCCCCGCCGCCTCCCTCGTCGTCCTGAACCCGGGCAACGGCGACGCCCCCTTCGACGCGGCCTGGCGGGCGCGCGCCGACGCCCTGCGCGCCGGCACCACCGCCACCGGCGAGCGGACCAAGGTCCTCGGCTACGTCCACACCGACCACGGCAAGCGGGACCCGGAGGCCGTCAAGGCCTCCGTCGACAACTACCTCAAACCCCTCGGGAAGGACCGGCGGCTGCACGTCGACGGCATCTTCTTCGACGTCGTCAGCCGCGACTGCGGCCCCGACAACGCCACCCGCGACCACTACGCCGCCCTGCGCCGCCACGTCCAGGACGCGATGCGGGCGGTCGATCCCACCGCGACCGACCTGGTCGTGAACAACCCGGGCACCGCCATCGCCGACTGCTACCTGGAGCCCGGCCACCGCACCGCCGACATCTTCGTGACCTACGAGGACACCTACGCGGCGTACACGACCGACGGTTGGCGCGGCGGCAACGTGTTCGACGCCGAGTCCGGCTACCGCCCGGGCACCGAACTCGACCCGACCGGCACCGCGTTCTGGCACCTCGTCCACGAGGTCCCCGACGACCCCGCGATGCGGGCGACCCTGCGCACCGCCTTCGACCGGGGCGCCGGCTACGCCTACGCGACGGACACCGTCATGCCCAACCCGTGGAACGCCGCTCCGACGTGGAAGTTCGGCGCCCAGACCGGCTACGCCTCCACGCTCGGCTGACCGTCGCACCCGCCGGGCCCGGGACCGGGACCGGGACCCGCGCCGTCGGATCCCGCACGGTCGGATCCCGCACGGTCGGATCCCGCGCTGTCCGATCCCGTGCGGTCGAACCGCCACAGCACGCGCCCGACCCGCGCCAGGAAGGCCGCGCCGGCCAGGACGCCGCTCACCGCCATCGCCGTCCCGTCCGTGCGGGCCGGCAGCGGCAGGGCCCACGCGACGCCATAGAGGGCGGCGAAGACCACGGCGGCGGCGAGGCAGCCCGTGACGAACGCGTACCCGATCTCGACGGTCACCGCGTCCCGCCGCGCCGCCTCGCTGCTGTCCATGCGGGGCAGTCTCACCCCGCCCGCCGGCCCCCACAAGCGAGACCCGCGCCGATCGTCCGGAAAAGGCCGGTTCAGATGCCCGACGTCTCGATCCACAGGCGGGCCGTGGCGGCGTCGCCGGTGACGCCCGGGCCCGTCAGCGGCAGGCGGTTCCACAGGGCGGCGTACAGCCACGCCGCGTCGCCGCTCACCTCGCAGTCCGCGGGTTCCCCCGTGTCCCCGCGCACCGTGCGGGCCGGCTCCTTCGACAGGTGCACCGTCCACACCGCGCCCGTGTCGCGGGCCCGCACCCGCAGCACGCGGGGTTCCTCCGTACGCACCCGGCTGCGCGGCCGGGCGTGGAAGCCGGTCAGCAGCTCGTCGACGCCGTCCTCCGCGAACGCCGCGTCCACCGGGCCGAAGACCCCGCCGAGAGCGGACTCGGCGTCGAAGCGGTGCACGGTCGTCTCGTGCGCCTGCCGGCGCGCCCAGAACGCCAGCGGGGACGGCGGCGCCGTCGGCAGGAACGTCCAGCACGCCACGTCCCGCGGGGCCCGGGACAGGGTGTCGACCAGAGTCGCGTGCCCCTCCCGGAACCAGGACGTCAGCTCCGCGCCGACGAGCTCCGGCGGGTCGGGGAACTCCACCGGCTCGACCCGGGCGTCCGCCACGAACCCGGTCGCCCAGCGGTGCACCGCCCCCGTGTGCCGCAGCAGATCGCCGACCCGCCACTCGGGACAGGTCGACACCGCCGCTTCCGTACCGGCCCGTTCGGCCGCCTCGGCGAGCAGCTCGCCTTCCCTCGCGAGCGTCTCCACATATTCCGTGATCTTCATGTCGTGAGTCTGCCGGCAGCCCGCCCGACAATGGAGGGGTGGATGGTGAACTCTTCCCGGAACCCTTCGCCGAGCCCTTCGCGGAGCCCTTCCCGGAGCTCTTCGCGCGCGGGCGCGAAGAGATCGCGCCGGGCGCCGTGCACGTGCCCGACTGGCTGGGCCCGCGCCGCCAACGCGAGCTGCTCGACGCCTGTCGGGAGTGGGCCCGCCCGCCCGCCGGACTGCGCACGGTCCACACCCCGGGCGGCGGCATGATGACCGCCCGCCAGGTGTGCCTGGGCCGGCACTGGTACCCGTACGGCTACGCCCGCACCGCCGTCGACGGCGACGGGGCCCCCGTCAAACCGATGCCGGCCTGGCTCGCCGAACTGGGGCGCGAGGCCGTCACCGCCGCCTACGGGACGCCCCCGCCGGGCGGGGAGGAGTACGACATCGCCCTGATCAACTTCTACCGGGGCGACTCCCGCATGGGCATGCACCGGGACGCCGACGAACGCTCCCCGGCCCCGGTGGTGTCCCTGAGCCTCGGCGACTCCTGCGTGTTCCGCTTCGGCAACACCGCCACGCGCGGGCGACCGTACCGGGACGTCGAGCTGCGCAGCGGGGACCTGTTCGTCTTCGGCGGGCCCGCGCGGGCGGCCCACCACGGGGTGCCGAGGGTCATGCCCGGGACCGGGCCGGCGGGCCTCGGCCTGACCGGGCGGCTGAACATCACACTGCGGGTGGGCGGCCTGGACCCGTAGGGCGGCGCCCGAGACCTCCCGATCATGCGAGGATCCATGTCATGAACGGCAACGGGGTCCCGCCGAGGGGCGGGGATGTGTCCGAGGTGTCCTCCGGCCCGGCGGGGTCCGGGGCGTCCGCGGCTTCGCCCCCCGGGTCCGCGTCCGCGGCCTCGGCGGCCTCCGCGCGCAGCCGGCTGGAACGCGGTCGCGGAGCGCTCGGCCCGGCCCTGGAGCTGGTGCACACCGGCAGGGCCCCGACCCGCGCCGTCCTGACCGCCGAGCTCGGCGTCACCCGGGCCACCGCCGGCGCGGTCGCCGCCGAACTGGAGGCGCTCGGCCTGATCCGCGTGGACTCCCGCCCCGGCGGCGCCGGAGGCACGCAGGGCCGCCCCTCCCACCGCCTCGCGGTGGACGAGAACGGTCCGGTGGCGCTCGCCGCCCAGGTGCACCCCGACGGGTTCCGGGCCGCGCTCGTGGGCCTCGGCGGGCGGATCGTGGCCACCGCGCCCGGCAAGATGACCGTCTCCGCCGACCCCGCGCAGGTCCTCGGGGCCGTCGTCGAGGCGGGCGCCGAGCTGCTCGCCGAGACCGGGCGGCGCTGCGTCGGCGCCGGCCTCGCGGTGCCCTCGGCGGTCGCGGAGCCGGACGGCACCGCCCTCAACCCGCTGCACCTGGCCTGGCCGGCCGGTTCTCCCGTACGGGACATCTTCGCCGAGCGGGTGAAGGCCGCCGGCATCGACGGACCGGCCCTGACCGGCAACGACGTCAACCTGGCGGCCCTGGCCGAGCACCGCCACGGCGCCGGCCGCAGCGCCCAGCACCTGCTGTGCGTGGCCACCGGCCACCGGGGAGTCGGCGGCGCGCTGGTCCTGGACGGCCGCCTGCACAGCGGCAGCGCCGGCCTGGCCCTGGAGGTCGGCCACCTCACCGTGAACCCGGAGGGTCGCCCCTGCCACTGCGGCGGACGCGGCTGCCTGGACGTCGAGGCCGACCCGCTGGCCTTCCTGACGGCGGCCGGCCGCACCCCCGGCCCCGAGGTGTCCCTCCTCCAGCAGGCCCGCGACCTGCTGCGCACCGAGTACGCCTCGGCGGCGGTGCGCACCGCCGCCGAGGAGCTCATCGACCGCCTGGGCCTGGGGCTCGCCGGCCTGGTCAACATCCTCAACCCGGACCGGATCATCCTGGGCGGCCTGCACCAGGAACTGCTGTACGCCGACCCGGAACGGCTGCGCGCGGTGGTCGCGGACCGCAGCCTGTGGGGGCGCAGCGGGGGAGTGCCGATCCTGCCGTGCACCCTCGACCACAACAGCCTGGTCGGGGCCGCCGAGCTGGCCTGGCAGCCGGTGCTGGACGACCCGCTCGGAACGCTGGGCACGGCTGCCTGACACCGGCCGCGGTCGACCCCGGTCGCCCCCGCCGGCGGGCGGGGCGCGGGAGCGCGCGGACCGGGGAACCGCCCCGGCTCCGGGGGAGTCAGCCGGGCCCGGGGCCGACCGAGGCCGACACCGGCACGCCGGTCGAGAGGGGCCGCGCGTCGACGGCGACGGGCACGGGCCGGGCGGGTTCTCGTACGGGCACCACGGCGTCGATGCGGACCGCGGTCCCCTGCGGGCCGGGGGCGGGGGCGGCCCGCAGCGAGAACCACACCGACTTGCCCGGCGCGCCCTCCAGGGGCCGCGCCCCCCAGGCCTCGCTCAGCGCCTCGACGAGCGCCAGCCCGCGCCCCGAGGTCTCCAGGGCGCCGGCCTCGTGCCGTACGGGCAGTCGCGGATCGCTGTCGTGCACCGACACGGTGACCCGGCCGAGGCGGAGTTCGATCTCGACCCTGCACACCTTGTCGGGCTGCGCATGTCGGTGGACGTTGCTCAGCAGCTCCGTCACGCCGAGCGCGGCCCGGTCGACGAGCGGATCGAGCTGCCAGTGGCGCAGTTGTGCAGAAACGATTCTGCGGATCTGTCCGATCCGCACCGGCAAGGCCTGCAGTTCCACGACGCAGTGCCTACGGGAATGACTGATCACGGCTGCGACTCCCCGATATCAGTGTTACGGGTGCTGCACCCTCGGTAGCCCACCACAAGGGTCACCCACCGTCGCCCCACGTGCAACCGAACGCCACCGAAAGCAATCCGCATGGAAACCCAAAGTATCCGTTTGCGCAGGTGAGGGGGGTACATTGCGAAAGAGGGGGCCATGGAACGGACAAGGGAGCAAGGCGCATGAGCACCACCGGCACCACCGGTAAAACGGCCTCGAACGCGGTGACGACGATCGACGTCGACCGCAGCGACGCGGACTACCGAGCCTGGCTCAAGGAGGCCGTGCGCAAGGTCCAGGCGGACGCCAACCGCTCCGCCGACACCCACCTGCTGCGCTTTCCCCTCCCCGAGGAATGGGGTATCGACCTCTACCTCAAGGACGAGTCCACGCACCCGACGGGCTCCCTGAAGCACCGCCTGGCCCGCTCCCTGTTCCTCTACGCGCTGTGCAACGGCTGGGTGCGTCCCGACCGCCCCGTCATCGAGGCCTCCAGCGGCTCCACCGCCGTCTCCGAGGCCTACTTCGCCAAGCTCATCGGCGTCCCGTTCATCGCGGTCATGCCGCGCACCACCAGCCCCGAGAAGTGCCGGCTGATCGAATTCCACGGCGGCGCCTGCCACTTCGTCGACGACCCGATGAAGATGTACGAGGAGTCCGCCGACCTCGCCGCCCGCACCGGCGGCCACTACATGGACCAGTTCACGTACGCGGAGCGCGCCACGGACTGGCGCGGCAACAACAACATCGCAGAATCGATTTACCAGCAGCTGCGCCTGGAGCGGTACCCCGAGCCCACCTGGATCGTCGCGACCGCCGGCACCGGCGGCACCTCCGCGACCATCGCCCGCTACGTGCACTACATGCAGCACGACACCCGCGTCTGCGTCCCGGACCCGGAGAACTCCTGTTTTTTCGACGGCTGGACGCGCCACGACCCGCACGCGAGCAGCGACTGCGGATCGCGCATCGAGGGCATCGGGCGCCCCCGGATGGAACCCAGCTTCGTGCCCGGCGCCATCGACCGCATGATGCGGGTCCCGGACGCGGCGAGCGTCGCCGCCTGCCGCGCCCTCGAAGCGGCCATCGGCCGCAAGGCGGGCGGCTCGACCGGCACGGGCCTGTGGAGCGCGCTGAAGATCGTCTCGGAGATGGTGGCCGAAGGCCGGACGGGCAGCGTCGTGACCCTGCTGTGCGACCCGGGCGACCGCTACCTCGACAAGTACTACTCCGACGAGTGGCTCGCGGCGCAGGGCCTCGACATCACCCCGTACGCGAAGACGCTGGAGACGCTGCTGACGACGGGCGACTGGGTCGAACCGACGGTCTGAGGGGCGGTCGAGGCGGCGGGTCGACCGGCGGTCGAAGCGGCGGGTCGACCGGCGGTCGAAGCGGCCGCCTGACGGTCCGTGGCCTCCGGCTCGCGCTCCGCAGAGCCCCGCTCCCCCTCCGCTCGCCTCCTGTTCACCCGCCACGCCCTGTCGGGCCGCGGTGCTGCCGACTACGCTCCGGGCGTCCGGCGCGTGCGCGCCGAAGCCGGGGGGCGGGGCGGCATGACGGTGGTCGACGGGGGCGGGAGCGACGGCACGGCGGGTGACGGCGCGCCGGACGGCGGGGCGGTCCCGCCCTGCCCGCGCTGCGGCCGGGCGGACCGGGTGACGGGTGTGCCCGCCGCCCACCTGGAGGCCCGGGCCACGCGCCGCGAGGAGACGGACGCCGGGTCCGACGGCCGACCGACGGTCACAACCACGCGCAGGGACGCGGCCCTCGCCCGCGCCCTGGCCCCGCACCCGCCCGAGCCCGAGAACGGCGGGACGGCCTGCCTGGGCGCGAGCCTGCTGTTCGCCGCCGCCGGGACGTTCGTCTGGTGGCTGGTCGCGGCGAACCGCCACCACGTGGCGGCCGCCCGGCGCGCCGCGACCGCGGGCCTCGGCGACCACCCGGCCCCGGAAACCCCCCTCCACCCGCTGGTGGGCACGGTCTCGGCGACCGCGTTCGCCCTCGGCCTGCTGGCGATCGGCGCCTTCCAACTCTCCATGGCCTCCTGGCGCCGCCGTACCCGGACCGGCCGGGCCGCCGCCGACCGGGTCTGGTCCAAGGGGTGGTACTGCGCCCGCTGCGGGTCGGTGCACCACGCGGAGGGCCCGCCGTCGACCCTCCACGAGTTCCGGGTGAGGGTGTGGACGGCGGGAGGCTGGGCGAAGTCGATCCCGAAGCACCCGCTGTCGTAACGGCCCGCCCCGACCGTCGCGGGCGCCGTCCTCACCGCGCCCCGGCCCCCCGCGCGGCGATCCGCCGGTCCAGCGCGCGGACCGCGCCGCGGAAGGAGTGCCCGAGTCCCGGGCGGGCGGCGGTCAGCGCCAGACGGAACGCGGCCGGGCCGTCGGCGGCGAACGTCCACCGGACGCGGGTCCCGCCCGCGTCCGGGCCGGCGCCGCCCGCCTGCGGCCCGTGCTCCGGGGTCAGCCGCCAGTCCTCCAACAGGGCCCGTACGCCGGGCAGGTTGGTCTCGTCGACGCGGTAGGAGTACCGCCGTCCCGGTTCGCGGGCCATCACGGTCTCCCGGAACCGGACGCCGCCCACCAACCGGATCTCCCGGCCCGCGCCGCCGTGCGTCGGCCGGGCCAGCGTGATCGCCCGGAACCACCGCGGCCAGCCCGTCACCTCCTGCGCGAGGGCCCGGTACACGTCCTGCGGGGAGGCCGCGACGAGGGCCTCGAACTCCAGGCGCACGGGCGCGGCGGCGATGAAGTCCAGCTCCACGGGGCGGAGTCGGCGGACCATGGTGGAACCCCCTGGGATGCGGTGCGGATGGGTGGTGTGGCGCGGTGCCGGGTCACCTTAGCCGGCGTTCCGTCAGTTGTCCGCACCGGAACGGGGATCGGGCGGCGGATCCGGCCGGGGGCCCGACCGGGGCCGACCGGGGCCCGGCGCGCGGGCCGCGCCGTCACGCGTACGGGGTCTGGGCAGCGTCGGCGCGGCACGGGATCCTGGTGGAGCCGCCCAGGCCCTGCCACTCCCCACGTGCGGAGGCTCCGATGTCGGATCCCGCCGGCGAACCCTCCCCGTTCCCCGCTCCCTCCCCGTTCCCCGCTGCCTTCCCCTCGCCCTCCTCCGCTCCGGCCCCCTCCGCCGGGTCCGCCCCGCCCCTCGCCCTCGAACTGCTGGTCCACGGCGTCGCCGGAGCGCCCCCGGGGGAGTTGCTCGGCGATCCGCACCCGGTCCGGGTCGGCGGGGACTCCGTCGCCGCCCTGTTCCGCCGGGCCGAGGACGCCGACGCCGAGGCCCGTCCGGAGCGATACGCCGACCGGCCCGTGCCCGAGGCCTACTGCTGGTCCCGCCTCACCTCCGGCAACGGCGCCCGCGCGCTGTGGCTGCTGCTCCTGCCCTTCATGGTCGCCAACCTCGCGCACTGGGCCCGCCCCGCCGCCGGGCCGGGCGGGGCGCCGGCGCGCGCGGTGCGCGCGTACGGCCTCCTCGTACGCCTGCTCGCGCTCAGCCTCACCGTGCTGCTGGTCGCCGCCGCCTGCGAGGTCGCCCTCGACCTCCTCGCCTGGCAGTGCGCGGGGAACACCGCCTGCGCCGGCTCCCGCTCCGGGCTCGGGTTCCTCCGGCCCGACGGCCGGTGGGGACAGCCGGGGCGGCGGCTGGCGCTCGCCGCCCTGGTCCCGGCGGCCCTGACGGGGCTGCTCTGGTACCTCTCCAACCGGACCTGGAGCGCCTACGAGTCCCAGCCGCCGCCCGCGTCCGGAGCGCCGGACCCCGAGGCGGCCGACGCCGACGCCGACGCCGACGCCGACGCCGACGCCGACACCGACACCGACACCGACGGTCGCGGTCCCGCGCTCGGCCGCCCCGGGTTCTGGTACGGCCGCCGGATCGTGGCCCGGCTGCGCGCGGCGCACACCGCCGCCGGACTGCTCACCGTGGCCGCCGCGGTCGCCGCCCCCACCGTCCGGCACGACCGGGGCGCCCCCGACACGGGCGCCGCCCTCCAGACCGTCGGCTGGACCGTGCAACTCCTGATCGTGGCGGGGGCCGTCATCGTCGTCGGGGTCGTCTGCCGGCGCGGCCGCACCGAGGCGCGCCCCGACCACCGACTCGACCGGGCCGCCGTGACCCTGCTGCCCGGCACCTCCCTCGCGGTCCTCGCCGCCGTGCTCCTGTACGCCGCCTGGCCCCGCCCTCATTGGACCTCGGCCGGACGGCTCCCGGGCGACTTCGCGTTCGGGGCGCTGATGTTCGGCCAGGGCTGCTGCGTGCTCGCCCTCGCGGCCTGCGCGGCCCGCCTGCACCGCGCCGGCCGGGGACACCGCGCCGGCCGGGGACGCCGCGCCGGCCGGGGACGCCGCGCCGGCCGGGGACGCCGCGCCGGGCCGGGCTCCGGCGCGGCGCTCGGGGGCCTGGGCGGGCCCGCCGTTGCCCTGCTCGGCTGCGCGCTCGGCGGGGTCATGTCCGGGGGCGTCGCGCAGCGCGTCGCCGACTGGCTCGACGGGGGAGCCACCCCCGGCATGGCCGGAACCCCGCTGCCCGGGCCGCCCGTGGTGCTGTCCTGGCAGGCGGCCGTCCTGCCGCCGTTGCTGCTCGCCCTGACCGTGCCCGCGCTGTGCGTCGGCATCCGGGCGGTCCGGACCGGCCGCCGCACCGCCGCCGGCGTGGCCGCCGCGTACCCGGGCGAGCGGCCCGACCCCGCCCGTAGCCGGCGCATCGCCGCGGCGCGGGCCACCGCCGGACTCACCGACTCCGCACCCTGGTTCGTCGGGACGCTGTGCGTCCTCACCCTGCTCCTCGGCGCGGGCGCCCTCGCCGGCGCCCGCCTCACCGGACAGGTGCCGGGCGAGGCGGCGCGCGGCACCCACCCGCTCGTGGAAGGTGCCGCCCGCGCGGCCCAGGACACCGGCTCCTGGCTGATCGGCCTCGGCATCGCCCTGTTCGTCGCCTGGGGCCGCCGCGCCTACCGCGACCCCGCCGCCCGCCGCACCATCGGCATCCTGTGGGACGTCGGCACCTTCTGGCCGCGCGCCGCGCACCCCTTCGCCCCGCCCTGCTACGCCGAGCGTGCCGTCCCCGACCTCACCTGGCGCATGACCGGCTGGACCGCCGAGACCGGGGGCCGGCTCGTCATCTCGGGCCACTCCCAGGGCAGCGTCCTCGCGGCCGCCGCCGTCTGGCAACTGCCGCCGCGGACGCGCGGCCGCGTCGCCCTGCTGACGTACGGTTCGCCGCTGGCGCGGCTCTACGGCCGCTGGTTCCCCGCCTACTTCGGCCCCGGTCCCCTCGCCGCCCTCCACCGGGACCTCGACTGCTGGCGCAACCTGTGGCGGGCCACCGACCCCATCGGCGGACCCGTCGCCACCACCGCCGGGGGCCCCGGGGCCCGCGTCGACCGGGGACCGCTCGCCGATCCGCTCGCCTACGGCCGGAGCGTCCGCCATCCGCTGCCCGCGCCGATCCTCGGGCACGCCGACTACCAGGCCGATCCGCTGTTCACCGTCGAACGGGACCTGCTCCTCGCACGGTTGGCCGCCGCCGCGCGGGGCGACGGGGCGCCGGGGCCCAAGGAGCTCCCCGGTCAGCGGATCAGCGGGGCGCCGTCACCGGAGCCATGTCCGCCGCGTCCGCCGCACCCGTCGACGTCATCGGCGCCCCCGCCGCCACCGGCAGGTCCGGCAGGTCCGGAAGGTCCGTCGGGAACAGGAGGGTGAGCTCGTCCGTGCTCGGATCGGCCAGCTGCGCCACCCGCCCCGCGTGCCGCTCGACCATCGACTCGAACGTCTGCCGGGCGGTCCGGCCGTTCCCGAAGGCCGGACCCTTCGGCAGCCGGGTGAAGTACCCCAGCAGGGCCCGAGCCGTCCCCTCGCCCAGCCGGTACTCGTGCTCCTCCGCCTGCTGCTCCACGATCCGCAACAGCTCCTCGGGCCCGTAGTCCCCGAAGGTGATGGTCCGGGAGAACCGCGAGGCCACCCCCGGATTGACGGTCAGGAACCGCTCCATCTCCGCCGTGTACCCGGCGACGATGACCACCACGGCGTCCCGGTGGTCCTCCATCAGCTTCACCAGCGTGTCGATGGCCTCGCGCCCGAAGTCCCGCCCCGAGTCCTCCGGAGCCAGCGCGTACGCCTCGTCGATGAACAGCACCCCGCCGCGCGCCCGGTCGAAGGCCTCCTGCGTACGGATGGCGGTGGAACCGATGTGCTCCCCGACCAGGTCCACCCGGGACACCTCCACCAGGTGGCCGCGCTCCAACGCCCCCAGGGAGGCGAGGATCTCGCCGTACAGCCGGGCCACGGTGGTCTTGCCCGTGCCGGGAGCGCCCGTGAACACCAGGTGCCGGCGGACCGAGGCCGCCTTCAGGCCCGCCCGCAGACGCCTGCGGCCCACCTCGATCATGTCGGTCAGGGCCCGCACCTCGCGCTTGACGCTGTCCAGCCCGACCAGCGCGTCGAGCCGACCCAGCACCTCGCCGGCACCGGGGGCCGCGCTCTCCCCGGCCTCCACGACGGGAGCGGGAGCGGGCGCGGTCGGGGGCAGGTCGGTGGCGCGCGGGACGGGCACCGGTCGGTCCGCCGCGGCGCCCGACGCCGCCGTGACCGTACGGATCCCGGGACGCTCACCCGCCGGGCCGCCCGCGGGGGCGGCGCCCGCGACCTGGGAGGCGAACCGCGGGCCGGAGCCGTCGGCGGTGCACCCCTCGGCCCGCGGGCCGTCCTCCGAGAACTCGTAGCCCCCGCGCGCGCAACGCTCGGTGTGGCACCGGTCCAGGACGGTGCGGCAACCGTCGATGACGTGGAAGCCGAAGCCCGAACTGTCGCCGACCCGGCAGGCCGTGAAGGTGCCCCGGCCGCCGGCGGACACGTAGAAGCCCGCTTCGGCCGGCGAGGTCACCGTGCACCGCTCCAGGACCGGATCGGCGCCCTTGGTGACGATCACCCCGGTCTGCACGGCGTCGATGGCACAGTCGGTCATCGTGCCGCCGCTGCCGTGGTCGCGGAACCAGGCGCCCGTGCCCGCCTCGCGGATCCGGCAGTCCGCCACCCGGGCCGTGGCCCCGTCGCTCACCGACACGGCGGTGTTGCGCACCTGGGAGAGGTCGCTGTCGACCACGTCGGCCCGCGATCCGCGGTCCAGCACGAACACCGCGTCGGGAACGTCCCGTACACGACAGGCCTCCAGCGAGGCCGTCGCCCCGTCGCTGATCCACACCGCCGGGTAGTCGCCCGTGCTGTCGTGGATCTCGCAGGACTCGGCCTCGACCCGCGTACCCGGGTCCCACACCGACAGCCCGTTGCGCCCGAAGCGGCGGACCGTGGTGCGACCGAGCGTCAGCACCGAACGGGCGCGCAGGTCGACGGCGTTCTCCGGGATGTCGTGGATGTCGCAGCCGGTGAGGGAGAGGACCGCGTCGGTGTCCAGGGTGACCCCGTCGGCCGAGGTGCGGTGCACCGAGCAGTCCGTGAGGCTCGCCGTGCCGCGCGCCGCGATCCGCACACCGGCGCCGTTGATCTCGTACACCTCGCAGCCCAGGGCCTCCAACCCCGAACCCTCGCCCGTCACGGAGATCCCCGCGCCCGTGGCGTGGTGGACGCGGCAGCGCTCCAGCCGGGGGTGCCCGCCGTGCACCGCGACCCCGGCCTGACCGGCCGCCACCACCTCGCACTCCTCGAACACCCCTCCGCCGCCGTCGAGGACGAGGATCCCGACCCCGGCGGGATTCTCCACCGTGCAGCGGCGCACCAGCGGGCGGGCCCCGCCGCGCACCTCGACGCCGGCCGACGAACGGGTGTGCACGCGCAGGTCCGTGAGCTCCGGCGAGCCGTCCTCCACGAGCAGCGCGGGCGCCGCCCGGTCCGCCCCCTCCAGGTACAGGTCCCGTACGACGGCCGAGGCGCGCACCGTCAGCGCCACCCCGTCGAGCGGGGCGATGCGCACGGATCCGGCGACGCTCCCCTCGGGCCCGCGCAGGGTGACGGCATGGCGCAGGACCAGGTTCTCCCGGTAGGTGCCGGGGGCGATCGACAGCACGTCGCCGTCGCCCGCGACGGCCAGCGCCGCGCTCAGCGTCGGATACTCACCGGAGCGACGCCGCCACCGCGAGGCCCCGCCGTGCGTCAACTGGACCGTGCCCTGAGCCATGGTGCGCTCGTGCCCCCACCCTCGTACTCGTGTTGCCTGAGCGGCCGGAGCGACCGGAGCCGTTCACAGCCGCCGAAGGGGCCGAAGCGGCCCCACGGGCCACGGTAGCGCGCGCGGGGCCGGTGAGTGGCCAGGTCAGCTGCCCGCACCCGCCCGACCCCAGTCGGGCCCGGCGGCGGCCCACGCGCGGTCCAGGCGCGTGTACCGCCGATGCATGAGGCGTCGTACGACCAATCGTCGGACCGTCTCCACCAGAGCCGCCGCCGTCAGCGCGGCGGCCAGGCCGGCCACGCCCGCGTGGAAGGACGCGGAGGAGGGGTCGAGCGGTTGCCCGACGAGGCGACCGCGGATGTCGGTCCATATGCGGAACCGGTCGCCGGGGCGCGGTGGTTCCTCCGCCGCCGGCACCGTCCCCTGGTGACTGCTGCCGTCGGGCGCCGTCCAGGAGGCGACGATCCGCGTCCGCTCCGGGGACTGGCGCTGCGCCGACGGGTCGGTCGCCGATCCGGCGACCGCGCCCGCGGCGGGCCGGACCACCACGGCCGGCACGAGGTAGCGCTCGTGCCGCTGCTCGCGCGCGGCCCGCTGGAGCGTCCCGTCCACTTGGAGGCCGGCGACCCAGCCGACGGCCGGAGCCACCAGCAGGAAGCAGACCAGCGCGGCGAACGCCACCCACGCCTCGAAGAGATCGGTGCGCCGGCGCAGCGGGTTCCGCCGCCACCGCCACACTCCCATTGCCGTTCGCACCGTCCGGCTCCCCCTGCCGCTGCGAGTCACTGGTCTGCCTGCGCGTCCTAGCCTTCCGCATGCCCGGTGGACGCGCATTCCGGGACGCGCGGACGTCCGTCACCCGATCCGGTGCACACGCCCCGGGGCCGGTCACACGTCCTGATCGCTGCAACGGCCCCGCCCGGTCCGTTGGTTCCAGTGGACACCCGGAGCCCCCCGAAGGGGTGATCCGGCCCGCCGTGGTCAAGGCGTGCCCGAGCGCTCCTCCAGCCGGAGGACCCCCGGCCGGGCCTTCCGTCCCGTGTGCCCCGTGTGCCCCGTGTGCCCCGTGTGTCCGGTGCGTTGGGTGTGTTCGGATGCGGCGTCCGTCGACGGGACGCGACTACTCCAGGATCCGCACCTCGTCGCCCACCCGCACCGTGCCGGGGGTGACGGGCACCAGCTGCCGCCCGAAGGCCAGCGACTTCCCGATCCGGCGGTGCTTCGCCAGGGTCTTCAGCGGTTCGCGCCCGCGCTCGGCCGTGGCCTGGTCGGTGGTGGTCACGACGCAGCGACCGCATTCGCGGACGCCGCGGAAGACGGCGTCGCCGATCGCGATGCGCCGCCAGTGGTCCTCGGCCCAGGCCTCGGCGCCGGCCACCACCAGATTGGGGCGGAACCGGTTCATGGGCAGGGGGCCCTCCTGCGGGTCGTCGCCCTCGGCGATCCACGCGTTGAGGGCGTCCAGCGAGGCGAGGGTGGCCGCCAGCAGCGGGTAGCCGTCGGCGAGGCTGACGGTCTCGCCGGGCAGCGCGTAGCGCGGGTCCACGGGGCGGCGTACGGCCGGATCGTCCATGTGCACCAGGCGCGCGGGTACCCCGAGGTACGCGCTGAACCAGTCGGCGGCGGCGGACGCCGCGACCACGGTCTCGACCTTCTTGCCGAACAGGACCACCGGCTCCAGCGGGCCCGGTTCCGGCACCTCCACGACCAGGTCGGGCATGCCGGGCGCCGACAGGGCGACGCCTCCGCCGTCCAGCGGACGCGCGGAGGCCAACGCCAGCCGCGCCTGCTGGCGTTGCGTGATGACCGCGCCCTCGGTGTCGACGACGGCCCAGCGCCGGTCGCCGGCCGGCCCCCACGACTCCACGAGCGCCTCGTCGGGTGCGGTGCCGGCGAGGGACTTCACGGGGTGGACGTGGAGGGAATGGACGTACAAGTTCGGCATGGGGGCATTGTGACAGCCGCCCCGCCCCCGACCCCAGGGTGTTTCGCGCAGGGCACACAGGGCCCCGCGCGTCACGTCACGTCAGTAGCCGCGGCCCTGGTGGCCCCGACCGTACGGATCCTCGTACGAGGGGACCTGCGCCGCGGACGCCACGGGGCGCGGGGCGGCGGGGCGCATCGCCTCGTAGCCGCCCGCGGCGACCGGACGGGGCTGCTGCGGCTGGGGCTGGGGTGCGTACCCGACGCGGGCCGGCACCGGCTGCTGCTGCGGGATGTACGGCGCCGGCGCGTGCTGGAGGGGCATCGGCATCGGCATGCCCATCGGCGCGGGCATCTGCTGCTGCGGAGCCTGGTGCTGGGGGTACGGGTAGCCGTACCCCTGCGCCTGCTGCTGCTGGGGCATGGCGGGCGGCAGTGCGGGCAAAGCGGAAGGGAGGGCCGGCAGGTAACCACCGCTCGAGTAACCGGCACTGGGCGACTCGTAGGCGGCCGGAACGCGGATCGGGGCGATCTGCGGAGTCCCGCGTTCGGCGACGAGGGAGTCGTAGATGGGGGTGTCCGGGAAGGAGGGCGCGGAGTAGTAACCGCCGCCATAAGTGGAGCGGGGGGAGGTCATGGGACCTAAGTTAAGCCCACGACTTCACGGGGTCCATAGCGAGGTGCCGTCAACCCCGCCCTGACCTGCATATTCCCAGGTCAGCGCCACACCTTTCACCAGACGTTCACGTGCACGATTCGCCACTTGCGCACCGGCTTGTTCCTACTCGTACTCACCGGTTGGTCGTTACACCCTGTTGTCGTCGACGCGTCGTCACGCCCGCGTGACCTCGGATGACGTACGCACGGTGATCACCCGCGGGTTTCACGCGTCGCCGGGACGGGCATAGGTACGGCCCTTCCAGGCCGCCCCCCGCCCCCGGTAGTGCCGCACCGCCGAGTCGACGGTCATCAACAGGTACAGCAGCGCCGTGAACGGAAGCAGCGGGGCGAGCGCGGGGGAGCGGCGGTGGTAGCGCAGCATCGGCAGGTACGTCCCGGCCATCAACAGCCAGGCGAGCGCGCCGGCCCACGCGAGGGCGGCCCGCCCCGAGGCGAGTCCGACGAACAGGGCGACCGGCGGCACGAGGTACACCAGGCACAGCCCCGCCACCGTCCCGGACAGCAGCGACGGCCGGTGGCGCAGTTGCGCGTACGCGCTGCGCGACACCATCCGCCACAGGTCCACCAGCCGCGGGTACGGGCGCACGCTGTCGACCCGCTCCGCCAGCCCCAGCCAGATCCGACCGCCCGCGTCCTTGACCGCGCGGGCGAGCGACACGTCGTCGATGACGGCCTGCCGGATGGAGTCCGGGATCCCGGCGCGGACGGCGACCTCGGTGCGCAGCAGCACGCAGCCGCCGGCGGCCGCGGCGGTGCGGGAGGCGGGCCGGTTGATCCGGCGGAAGGGGTACAGCTGGGCGAAGAAGTAGACGAACGCGGGGACGACGAGCCGCTCCCAGAAGTCGACCACCCGCAGTCGCGCCATCTGAGAGACGAGGTCGAGGCGGGCGGAGGTCGCGGCGGAGACGAGCTCGCGCAGGCTGTCGGGTTCGTGGGCGATGTCGGCGTCGGTGAGCAGGAGGTAGTCGGGTTCGTCGGCGTGGGCGCGACGGGCGTGGGCGATGCCGTACCGCAGCGCCCACAGCTTCCCGGTCCAGTCGGCCGGCGGTTCGCCGGGGGAGGAGATCACCGTGAGGGGCAGCCCGGGGTACTCGGAGGCGAGGCGGACGGCCAGCTCGGAGGTGCCGTCCGTGCTGCCGTCGTCCACGAGGACCACCTCGGCCTCGCCGGGATAGTCCTGGGTGAGCAGGGAGGGCAGGCTGTGCGGCAGCACCTCGGCCTCGTCCCGGGCGGGCACCACGATGGCGACGGACGGCCAGTGGGCGGGCGCGGTGCGCGGGGGGAGGCGGACGTCGGTGCGCCAGAACATGCCCTGGGCGAGGGTGAGCCAGAGCCAGACGGCGAGGGAGGCGTAGGCGGCGACGAGGAGGAGGCCCATGGCGGCAGTGTGCCGAACGGCGTGGGCGCTGTCGCGGACGCGGCGCTCACGGCGCGGCCGGATCGGGCGGCGTTGTGGGAATGTTTGTACCGATTCGTTGTGATGCTGCGGGGTCGGTGCGCTGGGGGGTGAGGGGGGCGTCGATTAAGGTGACCAGGTGAAGATCGCGCTCATGGACTCGGGAATCGGCCTCCTCGCTGCGGCCGCCGCGACGCGTCGGCTGCGGCCCGACGCCGATCTGCTGCTGTCGTCCGACCCGGACGGCATGCCCTGGGGGCCGCGCACCCCCGCCGACCTCACCGAGCGCGCCCGGGGCGTCGCGCGGGCCGCCGCGGCCCTGCGTCCCGACGCCCTGATCGTGGCCTGCAACACCGCCTCCGTGCACTCCCTGGAGACCCTGCGGGCCGACCTGGAGCCCGACATCCCCGTCATCGGCACCGTCCCGGCGATCAAGCCCGCCGCCGCGGCCGGCGGCCGGGTGGCGATCTGGGCCACCCCCGCCACCACGGGCAGCCCGTACCAGCGCGGTCTGATCCGCGAGTTCGCCGCCGGTGCCGCCGTCACCGAGGTGCCCTGCCCCGGACTCGCCGACGCCGTGGAACACGGCGACGAGGAGGCCGTCGTCCGGGCCGTGGCCGCCGCCGCCGCCCTCACCCCGTCCGACGTCACGGACGTGGTGCTCGGCTGCACGCACTACGAACTCGTCGAGGAACCCATCCGGGCCGCCATCGCGGAGCGCACCGGGGGAGCGCAGCCGGTGTACCACGGTTCCGCCGAGGCCGTCGCCGTACAGGCGCTGCGCCGGATCGGCGTGGCCCCCGCGCCCGAACTGCCCGCGACGGGCACCCTGACCGTGTTGCTCAGCGGACGCCCCTCCGCCCTGCCCGCCGCCGCCCTCGGCTATGCGGAGGGACGCCTCATCGCGGAACTCGCGCACGACGCCGCCGTCGGCCGCTGACCGGGGACCCCCACCGGGCCGGGGGGCGTGGGAGCGCCGGGAAGGCCGCCTGGCGAACCGCCCGACCACCCCGTTCCGTCGCCGGCCCCGCGCTCCCATACTGGGCGCATGATGGCCTACGCCAAGCACCTTCCCGCCGGCGTGAAACCGGCAAGTGACGTACGTGCCTGGGGAGTTCCGGAGGCCGAACGGTGGCGCCGGGCGCTCGTACCGATCATCTTCGCGCCCCTCGCCGGGAGTTGGTTCCTCGCGATCCCGGTGGCCGTCGTCCTCGCCCTGGCCCCGTGGGCGGGAGGCTCGGCGGACGCGGTCGGAACGACCTGGAACGACCACTTCCTGACGGCCCTTTCGGTGCTCCTGCCGCTCTGGTACCGGTACCTGCCGGTCGCGGCCGCCGTGTCCGCCGCGGCGCTCCTCGCGCGATCGGCGCCGGACCTCCCCTCCGGCCGGGTCGACGCCCTGCTGCTGGCCGCCCTGTCCCTGTGGGCCCTTACGGGCGCCCTGCTGCGCCTGTGGTCCCGCCGCCGGCAGGAGCGGATCGCCCGCGCGGCGGCCGGTCCGGCCCGCTTCGCGCCACCGGACCGCATGCCGCGCGGCCACGACCGCCGCGGCATGCGCGCCGTCACCGGCGGGGCGTTCCTCTGCCTGGCCGGGGTCGGCGTCCTCGTCGACGGGATCGTCGAGGACCTGACCGCGCGCGGGGCCGCTCTCCCGTACGACGCGGTGGGCCAGCAGACGGTGAGCCTGGCGCTGCTGGCCGTCGGCACCACCCTCCTGGGGCGGGGCTGGAGCGCCGACCGGGCCTCGCGCCGCCCGTACCGCGCGGGCCTGCCCGCGCTGGTGGTCGGCGTACGGGCCGAGCCGTCCGGGCACCTGTGGCTCTACCCCGACGCCGACGACACCACCGGCCGGCCCCTGATCTCCTGCCGCCCCCGCGAGGACGACACCCTGGCCGGGGGGCGGCTCCTGGCCGGTTGGGCCGACGGCCGGCCGGGAGCGGGGCTGCACGACGTCGACGCCCTGCGCGAGCCCTTCGAGGCGGTGCTGTACGGGGAGCCCCGCGAGGGCGTCGAGATCATCCTGGAGTACGCCGTCCACGACGGGTCGGGCTCCGGCATCCGCGCCTGCGTCACGGCCGCGCCCCTGTCGCCGCGCCGGCGCCACCGGTTGGGCCCGTGGACCCCGGCCGGGATCTCCCACCGGGCGCTGCGTCAGGTGCGCGAGCGGGAGGAGTGGGAGTCGAGCCGGCGCCGCAGGACCACCCGCGCGACGGCGACCGGTACCGCCGCCGGTACCGGCACCGGGGGCGGGTGCGGAGGCGACGGAGGCTGCGGCGGAGGGGGCTGCGGCGGCTGCGGCTGCGGCTGACCGCCCCCACCCGGCCCGGCCCGCGCGGCTCCGCCACCCGCCTCGGCGCCGGCCGTCCCCGGTTCCCGCCCTGCCCCGGCGCCCACCCCGCCCCGGTTCCCGCCCGGCCCTGGCGTCCCGGGCCGGGCCGGAGCCTCAGCCCGGCCCGTGCGCGAGGCGTCGCGCGAGCGTCCGCAGGGCGTCCGCGTCCAGCACCCGCTTGCCGAATCCGGGCAGCGGCACGTGTAACGGGGCCGTCGAGACGGCGGCAACGTCCCCGGTTCCCGGCCGGCCCGGGGGTCCCGGGCCGGGCCGGAGCCTCAGCCCGGCCCGTGCGCGAGGCGTCGCGCGAGCGTCCGCAGCGCGTCCGCGTCCAGTACCCGTCCGTCGAACCCGGGCAGCGGCACGTGTAACGGGGCCGTCCAGGCGGCGGGAACGTCCGCGGCCCCGTACACCGCCCCGGCCAGGGTTCCGGTCACGGCCGCGACGGTGTCGGTGTCACCGCCCAGGTCCACGGCGGCCCGTACGGCCTGCGCGAACCCGGACGTGGTGCGCAGCGCCCACACCGCCGAGCCCAGGCAGGGCCACACGGCCCCGTTGAACTCGGTGGCCCGGTCGGGGTGCCAGGCGGGGTCGAGCACGACGGCGTACCGCTCGCGGTGTCCCGGGTGCACGGCGTCGAGCACGTCCGGCAGGGCGGCCACGGGGTCACCCCCGTCCAGGGCGATCCGTACCAGCTCGTGGAGGACGGCGGTGCCCTCCCAGGCCGCCCGGTCCCCGTGGGTGAGGGCCGCGATCCGCCGGGCGGCGTCCATGGTCGCCTCCCGCCCGGCCGGGGCGAAGTACACGGCCGAGGTCGAGGCCCGCATCAGGGAACCGTTGCCGGCCGCCCGGGCGTTGACCTGGAAGTGCAGCGCCGCTGCCAGGTCCCAGGGCGCGCCACCGCTCAGCACGTCCTCGGTCTGGAGGCCGATGTCCTTCGGCGAACCCGCCGCCCAGCGCCGGAACCGCGCGAAGACGTCGGGCAGGTCGAGCCCGCCCCGCTCCAGCAGGGATTCGCCGACCAGGACCGCCATCTGCGTGTCGTCGGTGGCCTCGCCCGGGTCCCAGCCGCCGCCGGCGCGCATCTCCGCGCCGCGCTCGGACAGGGCCCCGGCGGGGCCGAACTCGTAGGGGGCGCCCAGGGCGTCGCCCACCGCGGAGCCGAGGACGGCGCCCTCGGCCCGGTCGAGCCGGGTCGGCGTGCGCGCGGTCACGCGGCGGGTCCGGAGCCCTCGGGGCACACGGTGGCCAGCAGGGCGTGCGTGAAGGCGTCCGGGTCGTCGAGCCCGGCCGCGGCCAGGGTGTGCGGGGTGCCCGCCAGCAGGTGCGGCACGGCGCCGTGCAGGGCGAGCGTCAGCGCGCGGGCCCGGTCCTCCCCGGCGGGCAGTCCGGCCGCCGCCAGCAGGTGTCCGTACGCCGCGAAGTCCGACGCGGCGATGGGGTCCAGCAGGTCCGTGAGCCAGGGGCGTCGGGTGGCCTCGGTCCGGAGCTCCAGGTACGCCAGTACGCGCGTGCGCCCCGGCCCGGCGACGTCGCGCAGCAGGTCGGCGAGGAAGGTGGCGAGTCCGGCCCGCCCGGACGGCCCCGGGCCGGATCCGGCGAGGCGTTCGGACAGTTCGCGGTACCGCTCCAGGCAGCGCTCGGCGACGGCCCGCAGCAGTGCGTCGCGGGTCGGGAAGTAGTTCTTGGCGGTGCCCACGGGCACCCCGGCGGCGGCGTCGACGGCGCGGTGGGTCAGTCCCCGACCGCCCGCCTCCGCGAGCACGCCCATGGCGGCGTCGCACAGCCTGCCCCTGCGGTCATGGTTCACGTTGCCAGCATAACCACACCCGTGGTACCACAGATGGGGTACCGCAGGTGTGGTGCCCATCGGGGATGGCGAGCGGGCGGAGGCGTGCCATGGGAGCCGTGAACAGCGGGGTCGGGACGGGTCGGGCGCTCGTCGTCGGTGCGGGGGTCGGCGGACTGGCCACCGCCGTCGGGCTGCGCCGGGCGGGCTGGTCGGTGACCGTGCTGGAAGGGCGGGCCGCCCCCGAGCGCTACGGCACCGCCTTCGGCATCCACCCGACCGCGCAGGGCGCCCTCGACCGCCTGGGGCTCGGCGACGCCCTCCGGGAGCGGGCCGTGCCGTACCGCACCGCGCACATCCGTCGCCCCGACGGCCGCGTGCTCGCCGCGCTCCCGCTGGAGCGGATCGAGCGCCGGGCCGGCCGGCCCGAGCTGCTCGTCTCCCGGCCCCACCTGATCGACGCGTTGCTCGCCGAGCTGGAGCGGCTCGGCGGCCCGCGCGTCGGCTACGGACACCGTGTCACCGACCTCGCCGCCCGGGAGGGCGGGGCCGACCTCGTCGTCGGCGCGGACGGCATCCACAGCGCCGTCCGCCGTGCCCGCTTCGACGCCCGGCTCGGCGCGCGCTCCCGGGTCCGTGCCGTGGGCACGACCGCCTGGATCGGCATCGCGGACTTCGAGACGTCGATCCACGGCGAGACCTGGGGCGCGGGCCGGTTCTTCGGCATGACCCCGGTGGAGCCCGGCCGCACCAACTGGTACGCGACCCTCCCCGCCGGCACCCCCGACGAGGTGCGGGCCGCCTTCGCCGGCTGGCACGACCCGGTCCCGCGCCTGCTCGCGCGCACCGACCCGAGCACCTGGATCCGGTACGGCATGCGCCACCTCCACCCGGCCCTGCCCACCTTCGTCACCGGCGGTCGCTTCGCCCTCGTCGGAGACGCCGCCCACGCCATGACCCCCAACCTCGGGCAGGGCGCCTGCACCGCCCTGCTCGACGCCGAGGCCCTCACGCGGGCCGTCGCCGAACACGGAGCGGCCGGGCTCCCCGCCGCGCTGCGCGCCTACGACACCGAGCGCCGCCGCAGCGCGCAACGCGTCGCCTTCGGCTCCCGGAGCCTGCACCGGCTCGTTTCGACCCGCCGACCCGCCCTGCGCGACGCCCTGGTGCGGCTGCTGCCGGGCTGAGCGGCCGAGAGGGGGCGGTTCGGACCGGTGAGCTGAAGTTTGGTCGAGGTCTACGGGGGAAGGCGCCCCGTGCCCGAAGCAGCCCGATCGGCCTGAACCAGCCTGACTCGGCCTGAAGTATCACGAACCGGCCAGAAGCGGCACGATGCGCCCGAGTGGCGTAGAGGCGGTGGCGTCCATGCGGAAGGTGAGTACGCTGCTGGACATGACGGCGCACCCCCCGGGTCCCCTGTGGACCGGCCGGGCCTCCAACCGCGCGCAGTGGCTGCTGGCGGTGGCCGGTGCCGCCTGCCTGGCGCTCGGGATCGAGCTCGCCGTCGACCACTCCTGGAACGGCGGCGTCGTCGCCCTCCTCATGGCCGTGATCGGCTGCCTCGCCGCCGGCCTGCTGATCCTCTTCGGAACCCTCGCCTTCGTGCACGTGGCCGTCACCATCGACTCCGAGTCCCTGACCGTGCGCTGCGGCCACATCGGACTGCCGCGCCGCACCATCCGCCTCGACCAGGTCGTCTCGGCCGAGTTCGTCCCGCGCATCACCCCGCAGCAGTGGGGCGGCTGGGGCTGCCGCTGGCGCCCCGAGAAGGGCACCGCCGTGATCGTCCGGCGCGGAGAGGGCGTCCGGCTCGGCCTCGGCGACGGCAAGGTGTTCACGGTGACCGTCGACGACGCCGAGAGCGCCGTCCGCGTCCTGCGCGCGCACCTGCGCGCCCTCGCCCGCTGACCGCCACGACGCCTCCTTACCGGTCCTCGGCGTGCGGGGACGTACACTCCGCCAGATGAGCAGCAGTGTCACCCGCGCCGCCGGAAGCGAGCCCTCCGGGGCCGCCGGTCGAGCCCAGGCGGATCCCGCGAACCAACACCCGGGCGGCCCCGGGAGCCGGAGCGAAGACCCGGACGGGGGCCCGCGCGCGCACGACGCCACGAGCGGCGGGACCCGCGCCCCGCGCAAGGGCGCCTGGGCCCTGCGGACCGTCCTCGCCGCGCTCGCCGGCGTGCTGCTCTACGTCAGCTTCCCGCCCCGCCCCCTGTGGTGGCTGGCCCCCTTCGCCCTCGCGCTGCTGGCCGGCTGCCTGCGCGGCCGCCGCGCCCGCGCGGGCTTCGGACTCGGCTTCGTCTTCGGCCTCGGCTACCTGCTGCCGCTGCTCGTCTGGACCGGCGAGGGCGTCGGCCCGGTGCCCTGGCTGGCGCTCGTCACCCTCGAAGCCGCGCTGATCGGACTCGCCGGCCTCGGCATCGCCCTCGTCGGCCGGCTGCCCGCCTGGCCCCTGTGGGGCGCGGCCGTCTGGGTCGCGAGCGAGGCCCTGCGCGCCCGGGCGCCGTTCGGCGGCTTCTCCTGGGGCAAGCTCGCCTTCGGCCAGGCCGACGGCGTCTTCACCCCCCTCGCCGCGCTCGGCGGCACCCCGCTGCTCTCCTTCGCCGTCGCCCTGTGCGGCTTCGGCCTCTACGAGGCCCTGCGCGTCGCCCGCGACCACCCCCGCCGCAGCACCGCGGCCGTCGCCGCCCTGTCCGTCGTCGCCCCGATCGGCGTGGCCCTCGCCGCCCGACCGCTGGTCTCCGTGGCCGACGAGGACGGCACGGCCGTCGCCGCGGTGATCCAGGGCAACGTGCCGCGCGCCGGCTTCGACTTCAACGCGCAGCGCCGCCAGGTCCTCGACAACCACGCCAACCGGACGATCCAGCTCGCCGAGGACGTCAAGGCGGGCCGCGCCACCAAGCCCGACCTCGTCGTCTGGCCCGAGAACTCCTCCGACATCGACCCGTACACGCAGCCCGACGCCCACGCCGTCATCGACCGTGCCGTGAAGGCCATCGGCGTGCCCGTCGCGATCGGCTCCGTGCTGGCCCCGGAGACGGGACCGCTGCGCAACACGATGATCCTGTGGGACCCGGTCAAGGGCCCCACGGCCACCTACGACAAGCGCAAGATCCAGCCCTTCGGCGAGCGCATCCCGATGCGTTCCTTCGTCCGGCTGTTCAGCTCCGACGTGGACCGCGTCCGCCGCGACTTCGGTCCCGGCAAGGAGCCGGGCGTGTTCGACATGGCGGGCACCGGCGTCGGCATGGTCACCTGCTACGAGGCGGCCTTCGACGACGCGGTCCGCTCCACGGTCCGCGCCGGCGCCCAGGTCATCGCCGTCCCCAGCAACAACGCCACCTTCGGCCGCACCGAGATGACCTACCAGCAGCTCGCCATGGACCGCATCCGGGCCGTCGAGCACAGCCGGACCGTCCTGGTGCCCGTCACCAGCGGGGTCAGCGCGGTCATCCGGCCCGACGGCACGGTCGTCTCGCAGACGAAGCTGTTCACCGCTGACGCGCTGGTCTCCGAGATCCCGCTCCGCTCGACGCAGACCCCCGCCACCCGCCTGGGCCCGCTGCCCGAGTACGCGCTGCTGCTGGTCGCCGCCGTCGGCCTCGGGTGGGTCCTGGTCCGCCGGACGGGGGCGCGCCGGACGGACGCGTAGGGTCCCGTGGTCTCGTAGGGTCGGGGCATGTCCACACCCGAGTTCATCCGCGCCATCCGCGCCCACGCCGGGCAGCGGCTGCTCCTGCTGCCTGCCGTGTCCGCCGTCGTCTTCGACGACGCGGGCCGGGTCCTGCTCGGGCGCCGGACCGACAACGGCGAGTGGTCCGTGATCGGCGGGATCGCCGAACCGGGCGAGCAGCCCGCCGAGACCGCGGTGCGCGAGGTCCACGAGGAGACCGCCGTGCGGTGCGTGCCCGAACGGGTCGTCCTCGTCCAGATGCAGCGACCGGTCGTCTACCCGAACGGCGACGTCTGCCAGTTCCAGGACATCACCTTCCGGTGCCGGGCCGTCGGGGGCCGGGCGCGGGTCAACGACGAGGAGTCGCTGGAGGTGGCCTGGTTCGACACGGACGCCCTGCCGCCCATGGGGTCCTTCGCCCTCGACCGGATCCATCGGGCGATGCGCGACGAGCCGACGTGGTTCGAGGCCGCGGGCGTCCTCGCGGAGTAGCCCGCACGCGGGACGCGCCGGGAGTCGGCCCCGGGGCCCGACCCGGGTGCTCCGGCCCGGGTGGGCCGGCCCCACGGTGCTCCGGCCCCACGGTGCTCCGGTCCGGGTGGGCCGGCCCCACGGTGCGCCGCCCCGGGTGCGGGCGGTCCCGTACCGCTCAGCCGGCGGCCGCCGCGTCCCGGTACAGGCGCCGCGCCGCCTCTCCCATGACGGCGCTGTAGGAGACCTCCGGGACCGTGCCCCCGCCCTCGTGGCCGCCCAGCACCCCCGCCAGCGCGCCGTCCGCCAGCCACGGGCTGCCGCTGGTGCCGCCGCTCAGCTCGGGGCAGTCGACGCGCCGCTGGGTGTCCGAGAACAGGGAGGTGGAGTTCGCGCAGCGCAGCGGCGCCTCCCGGTCGCTCGGGTAGCCGAGGACGGTCACCGTCACGTCGTCCGGCTGCTCGGCGGCCACCGGGAAACCGCCGACGAGATCCTCCACGCGCACCCCGTCGCGCGGGACGAGGGTCGCGAAGGCGATGTCGTCGTCGGGGTCCTCCCCGTCGGTCCAGCCGGGGGACACGTACACCCGGTCCAGCCGCCACACCCCGTACGGGGCCTTCCCGTCGCGGTAGCCCGGCGCGAACACGGTGGAGTCCGGGTGGTCGAGGCAGTGCGCGGCGGTGGCGATCAGGTCGCGGCCCGCGCCGCGCACCACGGCGGCGGTGCAGAAGTGTCCGCCGTCCAGGCCGCCCGCGAACAGCGCGCCGACGCGCGCGGAGGTCGTGTCGGGCGGCGCCTCGGCGGTGACGCCGAGGGGCGGTACGGCGCGGGCGTCCGGGACGTCCACGCTCACGAGCGCGGCCACCGCGGTCAGCGCGAGCAGGATCCGGGCCGCCCGCCGGGGGAGGTTGGTTTGGATCATGCACCGAGCCTCCCCGGCGAACCTGTGACCGGAGCCCGGTGGTCCATGTGAATCGGCTGTGAATCCGGGCCCGGCGCCCGGGGCGGGGCTTCCCGGGCCGGCGGCCGGGCCTGGGGCGGGCGGCCGGGTCCGGGGCGGCCGGGATCAGCCGCGGCGTTCGTACAGCGTCACCCGGCGCCCGCGCGTCTCGTGCTCCTCCACCGGGGTGAAGCGCTCGCGCAGGACCGCCGTCTTGACCCGGTCCCGGGCGGCGGCCGGCGGTTTCGCCACCCGGGCCGCGTCCGCGATCAGCAGGATCCGCGAATGGGCCAGGAGGGCGGAGCGGAGCGCGGCCGGGTCCTCGTCCTCCACGCCCTTCAGGGTGGCCGACGCCGCCGGGCTCTCGGCGAGCGCCACGTCCGCCAGGCCCGTGAAGGCCCGCGGGGACACCAGGGCGGTGTCCCGCCGGGCGGCCGGCACGAACACCACCGCGTCCCCGTCCCGCTTCAGCCGGGCCACCTCGGAGGCCACCGACAGGACGTCGTCGACCCGGCTCGCCGGGGCCCGCTTGCCGAGCTGCACCGGCAGCAGCGCCAGCACCGACACCCCGACCACGCCCGGGACGAGCAGCGCCGACGCCCTCGGGAAACGGGGCGCGCAGGCCCGTACGGCGGCGCCCAGCGCGGCGCCGATCAGCAGGGCGAGCCCCAGCATGCCGAAGAGCACGTACCGGTCCAGGTACAGCGGTCGTACGAGGGACAGCCCGATCAGCCCCAGCTGCGGCACCACCAACAGGGGAAGCCCGACCGCCGACGCCGACACCCGGGCGCGGTCCGGACGGTCGGCCAGGGCCGCCAGGCCGCCGATCGCGAAGAGGATCGCGGGGCCGATCATCATGTGCCAGGTGGTCGCGGGGATCCACGACACCTGGTCCGACTGGCCCCGGCTGAAGAGGATCAGCGGGGCGGCGCCCGCCACCGCCCCCGCCCCGTACGCCGACCAGCGCAGCCACACCCCGCGCCGGGCCCGTACCCACCACAGGGTCGCCGCGTGCGCGGGCAGGATCAGCAGCGACAGCCAGTTCAGCAGGGCGCACACCAGCACGACGAGCCCGTACGCCGCCCAGCGCGGCCCCGCGCGCCCACCGGCCGCGGGACGCAGCAGCGACACCAGCAGCAGGGTCGACAGGCCGGCGCCCGCCGCGACCAGCGCGTAGGGGCGGCCCTCCTGGAGGTGGAACTGCACGGCGGGCAGCAGCCCGAGGGCGAGCCCGCCGGCCAGGCCCGCCCAGGGGCCCGCCAGACGGCGCCCGAGGACGGCCACGCACGCGGCGGCGCCGGCGATCGCGAGCACGGACGGCAGGCGCAGCGTCGTCGTGCTCGCGCCGAACACCTCGAAGACGAGGTGCATCAGCAGGTAGTACAGGCCGTGCACGGCGTCGACGTTGCCGAGCATGGCCCAGATCTCGCCGGGCGTACGACCGGCCACCTGCCAGGTCGCCGCCTCGTCGCGCCACACGCTGTCCTGCCGCGACAGCCCCCACGCTCCGAGGGCGAGGGTCCACAGCACGGGGAGCAGCCACACGAGGTGTCGCCCGCGGCCGCCCGGGCTTCTGCCCGAGCGACCGCCCGGTATGTGGGTCGGGGGGCCGTCGGATATGTCGGAACTCATGAAGGTGCCCGGGTCCTCGGTGTGCGGCTTCGGCGGAAGATCCCAGTCTATGGACGCGGCGGCGGACTTCCGGACCCGCTGTTGTGCACGACGGAGCGTGAGCGGCGGGACCGGCGGCCCCTAGCCTCGCCGCAGGAGCACGAACGAGGGGCGGTACCCGGTGAACTGGCTCATCCACGACTACCGCGAGAGCGATCTCGCGGCAGTGGTCCATCTCATAGACACCACGGCCGAGCTCGGCCAGGAGTCCGTCTTCTCCCTCGCCGAGTGCATCAGCGCGCTCACCGACCGCCAGCCCTGCGTGGTCGCCGTCCACCAAGGCGTGCCGATCGGAGCGGCGCTCGCCTGCGTGACGGGGGAGCGGGCGTGGGTCATGCGCATCGCCATCGCCGCCGGCTGGCGCGGTCGCGGACTGGCCAGCGCCCTGCTCGTGGAGCTGGAGCGCAGGCTCATCGCCGCGCGCGTCGGCCGGATCGCCTACGTGCTGCCCGAGGAGGACCTCCTCGGCGAAGGCCTCCTGAACGCCGGTTACACGCGCCAACCGGCCGTCGCCTACTTCGAGAAGACCGAGCCGCTGCACGGCCCGGCGGCCGGCCTCCTCGACGACCTCGGCGGTCGCTTCCTCCAGGGGGACCTGTGGGCCAAGGTCGCCGGCATGGAGACGGAGAAGGACCTCATCGAGCGCCGCGTGGTGCTGCCGCTCGCCGAACCGGAACGGGCGGCCGCGCACGGGGTGCGACCCCCGCGCGCCATCGCCCTCTTCGGCCCGCCCGGCACCGGCAAGACCACCTTCGCCCGCGCCATCGCCTCCCGCCTCGGCTGGCCCTTCGTCGAACTGCTGCCCTCCCGGCTGGCCGACGGCGGGAACCTGGCCACCGCCCTGCGCGACGCGTTCGCCCGGATCGCCGAGCTGGAGCGGGTGCTCGTCTTCATCGACGAGGTCGAGGAGATCGCGCCCGTGCGCGGCGAGCCCGCGCACCCGGGCGGGATGCACGGGGTGACGAACGAGCTGCTCAAGCTGATACCCCGCTTCCGCGAGGGCGACGAACGGCTGTTGGTGTGCGCCACCAACTCCATCCGCTCCCTCGACCCGGCCTTCCTGCGGCCCGGCCGCTTCGACTACCTGATCCCCATCGGCACCCCGGACGCCGCCGCCCGCGCCGCGATCTGGTCGCGCTACACGGCCGGCCGCCAGGACGTGGAGGTGGCGGAGCTGGTCGCGGCGACGGAGCTGTTCACCCCGGCCGACATCGAGCACGCGGCGCGGACCGCCGCCCAGGTCTCCTTCGAACGGGACCTGGAGGCGGTGGGCGCGCGCGGAGCGGCCGCCGCGCAGCCGGGGGCGACGACGCGGGACTACCTCGCGGCCGTGGCCCAGTGCCGGCCCACCGTGACCCCGGAGATGACCACGGAGTTCGAGGCCGACATCACCGCGCACGCGCGGTCCTGATCCCCGTCCCCCGGTTGCGGCGGGGGACGGTTACACGTGAAGAGGCGGGGGACGGTTACACGTGAAGACGAGAACGGCCCGCAGCCACTCCCCAAAGCGGCTGCGGGCCTCCCGCGCGGCGTGGGTGCCCGCGCGGACGGCCACGTTCCGGTTGGGGTGATCGCCGGCTGGAACGTGACGCGTACCTGTGTCGGAGGGCGCCCTGCGCACCCTCCTCGACCTCTACGAGTCAACCAGCGGGCCCCCGCCCGCACCTCGGCCGGGCGGCCACACCCACCCCGGCCGAAAGGACCGCCCCCGCCCCGCCCTCCCCGCCGAACGGCCGACCGGGTTACCGTCGCCCCATGGGATTCGTCGTCTTCATGACCCTGCCGGGACTGGCGCTGCTGCTCACCGCGATGGCCTTCCTCGACCTGGCGCTCGTCCGCGCGGGCCGCGCCGGACTCCTGCCCTGGCGGTGGAACGGCCGCCAGGGCCAGATCTCCGCCACCGGCTTCGAGCAACTGCACGCGAGCTTCTCGCCCGGCAAGCAGAACGAACTGAAGGAACGCCAGAGCGCCCTCGTCCTGCGCGACGACGAGGAGGACGGCGCCCCGCCGCACTCCCGCGTCGACCTCGACGGCGGCCTCGCCGTGATCCGCGTCCCCGGCGCCGCGGCACGCTGACCGCCTCCGCCCCGACCCCCGACCCCCGACCCCCGACCCCCGACTCCCGCCCCCCGACCACCCGCGCGCCCGCGGACCGGCTCGGACGCTGCGGCTACGGGCGGCAGCGGTAGGTGAACTCCGTGGCGGCCGTCAGCCGGTCCGGGGTGAGCAACTGCAGCTCCGCGCGCGCCGCGTAGGCGCCCGTACCGTGGAAGGTCCACAGCAGGTGCAGGGTGGCCTGGTCGCGCCCGCCCGGCACGCGCTCGGTGAGCTCCTCCGAGCGCGTGCCGTCGCTGCGCACCCAGCGGTAGGTCAGGGTGCCGGGGCGCCCGTTGGTCCGTACGACGGCGACCACGTCGGCCGTCCCGTCGCAGCCCGGTCCGTCGGGCGCGGTGGCCACCGACACCGCCCGCACCTCGACGCCCGGCCCGAACCGCTGCCAGCCCAGGTATCCGAGCACCGCCGCCAACACCACCACGGCCAGGGTGTAGCGCCGCCACCCGCCACCGCGCCGCCGGACGGGCACGGGCGGGCCCGCCACCAGCGGGAACGGCGCCGGCATGGCCGCCGTCACCCCCGGCCCGAAGCGCAACACCGACCCCTCCACCCGGTCCGGGGCGGCGTCCCGCGGAGGCGGCGGTCCCGTGAACCAGTGACTGCCGAGGACGGTGGCGCTGTAGTCGTCGTCCCCCTGCGGGGCCCTGGGGTCGCTCATCGTGGGGGCTCCTGGTCCTGGCAGCGCGGCAGCGGCCGAGAGTCCGACGCCGACACGTTCCCGGCGGCGGGCTTGGTGGTGACGCGGACCGCGCCGAAGCAGCCGCGCCCCCGGGTGAAGGAGTGGCTCTGCACCACCGTGGCCAGGGAACCGGCCTGGACGACGACGGTGTCCCGCCCGTCCGGCACGGAGAGGTCCCCCTGCCGCTCGCCCAGGAACCACTCCAGGACGACCGTGACCGGCCCCGACCCCTGCGTCGCCAGCGACACCGTCGCCTCGCCCCGGTAGACCCCGGGCCGCAGCGAGACGTCCAGCTTGGTGACGCGCAGGGTCGGCGACGGCGACGGCGTCGGCGTCGAGTGGGTGGGGGTGTGGGTGGGCGTCGGCGTCGTCGTCCAGGTCACGGTCGGCTTCGCCGTCGGACTCGCCGTGGGGGAGGGCGAGGCCGAGGCGGTCGGCGTGGGGGAGTGCGTCGGTGACGCCGACGGCGACGCGGACGGCCCCGGCGAGGGCGAGACCGGCGCGGACGGAGAGCCGGACGGGGAGGCGTTCGGCCCGGCTCCCGGCGGGGCCGGGCTCGTCGTGGCGAACGAGCTGATCGCCGACGACTGCGGCGGCGTACCCCCGATCGCGTCGGTCGTCAGGACCAGCAGCGCCCCCAACACCAGCGCGAGCCCCGACGCGAACCAGCCGCCGCGCCCCGGCGCCCAACCCGAGGTGCCGATCGAGGTCTGCGCCACCGCCGTGGTGCCCGCCGAGGCGGCCCCGGCCGACGGGAACAGCAGGGGCAGCAGCGCGGCGAGCGCGGCGAGCTTGCGCTGCCCGCGCTCCTCCCACTGCGGCCCGTACGCCGCCACCGCGATCCGCTCCAGCTCCGCCACGAACGCCTCGGCGTTCTCCGGCCGCTGCTCCGGGCTCTTGGCCAGACCACGCCGGATCAGCGGACGCACGGCCTCCGGCGCCTCGGTCTCCGGAACGGGCGCCTCGATGTGCTGGACGGCCAACTCCGCGAAGTTGGTCCCGTCGTAGGGCTTTCGTCCCGTCAGGAACTCGAAGAAGGTGGCGGTGGCCGCGTACACGTCCGCGGTCGGCGAGGCGGGCCGGCCCTGCCACTGCTCCGGAGCCATGTAGGCGGGGGTGCCCGCCACCCCGGGGGTGTCGCCGCGCCCCGCCGCGATGCCGAAGTCCACCAGCTTCGAGGAACCGTCCGGCGCGACGAGCACGTTCTCCGGCTTGTAGTCGCGGTGCACGACGCCCGCCCGGTGCGCCGCCGCCAACCCCAGCAGGGAACCCTTGAGGACGACCAGCGCCGCTTCGGCGTCGGCCGGACCGGACTCCCGCAGCACCGCGCGCAGCGAGACGCCGTCGACCAGTTCCATCACGATCGCGGCGCCGTTCGGCGCCTCCACGTACTCGTACAACCCCACCACGTACGGGGAGACCAGCCCGCCGAGCAGCCGGGCCTCCGCCCGGAACTCCCGTACGAAGGCCGGGTCCTCCCGCAGTCGGTCGGAGAGGTACTTCACCGCCACCGCCGTCCCGGTGAGGTCGTGGACGGCGAGCACGACGCGGCCGCTGCCGCCCGCGCCGAGCTCGCGGACCTCGCTGTACCCCGGTACCGTCCAGCCGTCGCTCATCGTTCGCCCCCGTCCGTGGCGTCCCGGACCACCCGCGGGCGGCCGGCCGGTCGTCCCCCGACCAGCCACCCCCTTGTGACGTGGTTTCCGCCACGGCCGGTTCCCAACCACCGCGGACGTCACCGGAGTGTGACATCGGACGGAGCGTCGGGTCCGGGGCGGTACGCCTCGCGAGGCCTCGTGGCGCCTCGCGAGGCCTCGGGACGCCTCGGGACGGGAGGCGAGAGGGCGCGGACGGACGGCGCGCGGGCTCAGGCGGCGGCCGACACCGCGCCGATCATCGCGTGCAACCGATCTGCGGCGGCCCGCCCGAACGCCGGGTCGTTGATGTGCGTGTCGTAGTCGTACAGCGTGGCCGCACTGCCCCGCAGCCCGTCCCGCAGCGCCGTGAACAGCGCCCGGTCCGCGCCCGGGTCGTGGTACGGCCCGCCGGGCGCGCCCAGCGTGGACAGTCCGCGCAGCGGCAGGCAGACGGCGGTCGGCCCCGTCGCCGCCCGCAGCTTGGCGGCCACCCGGCGGCCCAGTTCCGCGCACTCCGACTCGGTCGTACGGATCACCGTGATCGACGGGTTGTGGACGCGAACCCGTCGGTAGCGGGCCCGTTCGGGCAGGGTCTCCAGCGGCCCGAACTTCACCATGTCCAGCGCCCCCAGGCTGACCACCTGCGGGATCCCGGCCCGCCCGGCCGCGCTGAGCCGGTCCGGTCCGGCCGTGAGGATCCCGCCGCACAGGTCGTCGGCGAGTTCGCTGAGGGTCAGGTCCAACACCCCGGCGAACACGCCCTGACCGGCCAGCTTCTCCAGCGTGCGGCCTCCGGCGCCGCTGACGTGGAAGACCAGTACCTCGTAGCCGAGTTCCGTCAGCCGCTCCCGGGCCGCGTCCACGCCCAGGGTGGTCACGCCCGCCATGCTCGCCGCGACCAGCGGTCTCCCGCCCGCCCCGAGCCGGGTCGCGCGCCGGCGTTCCGGCCCGGACCGCGCGTAGCCCCGGGCCATCCCGGCGATGGCCTCCACGGCGTTGGTCAGGACCGGGGCCGAGACGCTGTTGATCCCGGCGATGTCCACCACGCTGTACATCATCGTGATGTCCGCGGAGCCGACGTACGGGGCGACGTCCCCGGAGGCCATGGAGGAGACCATCAGCTTCGGCACGCCCAGCGGCAGGGCCCGCATCGCCCGTGTCGCGATCGAGGTGCCCCCGCTGCCGCCTATGGCGAGCACCCCGTGCAGCCGGCCCTCGGCGTGCAGGCGTAAGAGGACCGCTTCGGCCCCCCGTGCCATCGTCGTCACGGCCGCGCCCCGGTCGGCGTCCGTGCGCAGGCGTGACAGTTCCGTTCCCGCGGCCCGTGCCACCGCGTCGCGCGGCACGTCCGCGGGCACACGGGGTTCTCCCATGATCCCCGTATCGACCAGTACCACCTCGACGCCGGCGCGCAGCAGTCGCTCGCGCAGCCAGCCGTACTCGACACCCTTGGTGTCCAGGGTTCCCACCAGCACGACGTTCGTCATATGTGCAATGTCCATGCACGTGGGGTTTGTTGGCAAGTAAAGGTCGGGTCAACCGTCCAGTAATGCCAACAACCTGTCCAGAAAGGGCATTTGCCCGATCATCAGCTTATTTCGGGCGGTCTCGGGGGTGAACCACGCCACCCGGTCCAACTCCGGGAACTCCCGCTCCCGCCCGGAGTGCGGCGGCCACTCCATCGTGAAGGTCCCCGGCACCATCAGGGCCGGATCGAGATCGCCCTCCACCGCCCACACCGTCACCAGTTTCCCGCTGCTGAGCCGTACGTCGTCCAGCGGCAGGTACGGGCCCTCCGGCGGCGGCAACCCCAACTCCTCGGCGAACTCGCGACGGGCCGCGTCCCGGGGCGCCTCGTCCGGCCCGTACTCGCCCTTGGGGATCACCCAGCTCCCGCCGTCGCGCCCCGCCCACAGCGGACCGCCCATGTGCCCGAGCAGCACCTCGAACCCCGGGCCGGCCGGGCCGTCCCGCCCCGCCGACGGGTCCCCGGTGCGGCGGAACAGCAACAGTCCGGCACTGCGCCTGTACCTCTTCGGTCCGGTCATGGCTCCATGTATCCCCCGCCGGGAGCTCCGCCTACCCCGCGCGGGGCTCCCGGGTCAGTGCGCGTGCGGGCCCTGGCGGTGGACGGGGCCGTGGGCCTCGGCGCAGTGCCCGTCACCGTCGTCCACGCCCGCCTCGCCGGGCCGCCCCACCGACAGCAGCGCGTCCTGGACGTGGTCCACCTGGAGGGTCGTGTGGGTGATCCCGTACTGCTTCGCCAGCATCCGCTCCAGGTCGCGGCGTACGGCGTGGCAGTCGCCCGCCGGCTCCACCAGGACGTGCGCGGACAGGGCCGCCTGCCCGGAGGTGATCGTCCATATGTGCAGGTCGTGGACCTCGGTCACCGGCGGGTGGTGCACGAGCCGGTCACCGACCGCGTCCGGGTCCAGGTGCGCCGGAGCGGCCTCCAGGAAGATCCGTCCGGACTCCCGCACGAGCCCGTAGCCGGCCTTCACCATCAGCACCACCACCACGAGGGTGGCGATCGCGTCGGCCTGGACGAAGCCGGTGGTCACCACGATCAGACCGGATACGGCCGTCCCGATGAACGCGAACAGGTCGTTGAGGATGTGCTGGTAGGCGCCCTCGACGGCCAGCGAGGAACGGTTCGCCCGCGAGATGCACCAGGCCGCCGCCACGTTCACGACGATTCCCGCCAGCGCGGTGACCAGGACCAGCCCGCCCTCGACCGGAGGGGGATCCAGCAACCGTCGTACCGCCTCGTACGCCAGCCACACCGCCAGCAGCAACAGTGTCAGCCCGTTCGCCTGGGCCGAGAGTATCTCCGCGCGCTTGAGCCCGAAGGTGAAGCCGCCGCGCGCCGGACGGGCCGCCAGCCGCATCGCGATCAGGGCCAGGACGATCGAGACGGCGTCGGTGAGCATGTGCGCGGCGTCGGAGATCAGCGCCAGCGAATGGGCCATCACGCCGATGACCACCTCGATGGCCATGAAGCCCCCGATGAGGCCGAGCGCGATCGCGAGCCACCGGCGGTCGGCGTCCGGATCCACGCCGTGGCTGTGCCCGGCGTGCCCGTGGCCGTCGTGACCGCGACCGCCGTCGTGGCCGTCGTGGCCGTGCCCGTCGTGGTCGTGCCCGTCGTGGTTCTGGGACCCCTCGTGGTCGTGGGACCCGTCGTGGTCCCGCGTCCCGTGCCCGTACCCGCTCATCGCATCCATCCCCCGTCTGTTCGGTTCCGACGCGTGAAGTGAAGCGCACCGCGAGCGGAACGGCAAAGGCTGCAACGGGGACCGTTGTCATTACCTATAAGAGCGCTCTGACCTGCTGTTATGCCGGCGTGGGCGGATCGTGGGAAAATCTGTGCATGGTCCAGCGCCCCGGTGTGCCGACCGCGCCCGAACTCGTCCTGGAGACCGCCGGCGGCTCCACCGAGATGAGTCCGGGACGCACCTATCACGTCGGCAGAGACCCCCTCTGCGAGATCTGCCTCGACGACGCCCGCGTCTCCTGGCACCACGCGGTCCTGCGCCCCGAGGGCGACCACTGGACCGTCGAGGACGAGAACAGCACCAACGGCACCTGGGCCGACGGACACCGCGTCCACGCGTGGACCGTCGGCCCCGGCAGCGAACTGCGCTTCGGCAGCGTCGAGGACGGCCCGCGCGCCCTCCTCGTCGGCCGTGCCTCGACTTCCCGCACCTCGGCCGCCCCCGCCGCCCCGGCCTCCGCCTCGCCTTCGGCGGCCACCCCGGCCGCCCCGGCCTCCGCCTCGCCTTCGGCGGCCGCCCCGGCCGCCCCGGCCACCCCGGCCTCCGCCTCCCGTACCTCCCGCCCCTCCCGCGTCTCCCATCCCTCCCTCACCGGCACCTTCCGCGACCCCACCCACATCCGACCCTTGCCGGCCCGGACCGCCCTGCGCATCGGCCGCGACCCCGGCAACGACCTCGTCATCGACGACCTCGTCGTCTCCCGCCGGCACGCCGAGCTGTACGCCCTCACCGACGGCACCTTCGAGATCGTCGACGTCGGCAGCCACAACGGCACCTACCTCAACGGCGCCCCCGTCGAACGGGCCCGCATCGGCGAGGGGGACATCGTCGGCATCGGCCGCTCCGCCTTCTGCCTGGTCGGCGACCAGCTCCAGGAGTACGTGGACACCGGCGAGGTCTCCCTCGACGTCCAGGACCTCGCCGTCGCCGTCGACCACGGCCGCAAGACCCTCCTCGACCACGTCTCCTTCCCCGTCGGCGCGAAATGCCTGCTCGCCGTCGTCGGACCCAGCGGCGCCGGCAAGTCCACCCTCCTCGGCGCCCTCACCGGCCTGCGACCCGCCGACCACGGCACCGTCCTCTACGACGGCCGCGACCTCTACCGCGACTACGCCGAACTGCGCAGCCGCATCGGCCTCGTCCCCCAGGACGACATCCTGCACTCCCAGCTCACCGTCCGCCGCGCCCTGACCTACGCCGCCGAACTGCGCTTCCCCCAGGACACCGCCAAGGCCGAACGCCAGGCCCGCGTCGACGAGGTCATCGCCGAACTCGGCCTCCTGCAACGAGTCGACCAGCCCATCCACAGCCTCTCCGGAGGCCAGCGCAAACGCGTATCCGTGGCCCTCGAACTGCTCACCAAGCCCTCCCTGCTCTTCCTCGACGAACCGACCTCCGGACTCGACCCCGGCATGGACCGCTCCGTCATGCACATGCTGCGCGGCCTCGCCGACGACGGCCGCACCGTCATCGTCGTCACCCACAGCGTGCTGAGCCTCGAGGTCTGCGACCGCCTGCTGGTCCTGGCCCCCGGAGGCCGCATCGCCTGGTTCGGCCCCCCCGACGAGACCCTCGACTTCTTCGGCTTCACCCAGTGGCCCGAGGCCTTCGAGGCCTTCGAGAACCAACAGGACCGCGACTGGGCCGGCCAGTACGCAGCCTCCCCCCAGTACCGCGCCTACGTGGCGGGCGCCGCCGCCCGCCGCCGCGCCGACGCCACCCCGCCCGGCCCCGCCGGCTTCGCCCCCGCCCCGCCCAAGGCACAGAGCTGGGGCTCCCAACTGTCCACCCTGGTCCGCCGCTACGCCGCCGCCCTCGGCGCCGACCGGACCTTCCTCGCCATCATGATCGCGCTGCCGTTCGTGATGGGAGCCATGGCCCGCGCCCTGGCCGGCGGCACCCTCACGCGGGAGACCGCGATGAACGCCCTGCTCATCCTGTGCGTGGGCGGCGTACTGACGGGCGCGGCCAACGCCGTGCGCGAACTCGTCAAGGAACGCGTCATCTACCGGCGCGAGCGCGCCGTGGGACTGTCCAGATCCGCCTACCTGATGTCCAAGGTCGTGGTCCTCGGAACCATCACCGTCGCCCAGGCCGTGGTCCTCACCCTCGTCGGCCTCTTCGGCGTGAGATCGAGCCTCCCGCAGGCCTCGGGGGTCTTCCTCCCACCGCTCGTCGAGATCACCCTGGCCGTCGCCCTGCTCTCCTTCACGGCCATGATGCTCGGACTGCTGGTCTCCGCCCTCGTCACGAAGGAGGAGGTCACCATGCCCCTGCTGGTCCTCCTCGCCATCGTGCAGGTGGTCTTCTGCGGAGCCCTCCTCCAGCTCGCGGGCGTCCCCGTCATCGAACAACTGGCCTGGTTCGTCCCCGCGCGCTGGGCACTCGGCGCGATGGCCGGAACCATCGACCTCGCCCGGATCGTCCCCGGCCCCCTCACCGACGACCCCCTCTTCGCCCACTCCGGCGGCGTCTGGCTGCTGAACATGGGCATGCTCGTCGCCCTGTCCGTGCTGTTCGGACTGCTGGTCGCGTGGCTGCTGCGGCGGCACGAGCCCGCGATCATGCGCAAGTAGGCCGCCCCGATGAGCGACCCGGCGGACCCCGGCACCGACTTCCGCCCCACCCACGTCGTACCCGGGGACGGGCTCCCCGCCTGGGAGGGCCCCGACGTCTCGCGACCCACCGCCTCCCTGGACCCCTTCCTGCCCGTACGGCTGCTGGCGCGACGCGGCGACTGGGGGGAGGTCCTCTGCGCCAACGGGTGGTCCGCCTGGGTCGACGGTCGCCTCCTGGTGGCGGTACCGCAGCCCCCGCCGACCACCGGACGGCCCCTCGCGCGCGCCGAGGACCCCGCACCGCTCCTCACCCGCACCGCGGACGTGCTGGAGCGCTACCGCACGGCCGCGCGCGGCGAGGGCGGGGCCTTCCGGGCGGCCGTGACGGGCCTGCGCGCCGGCATCGTCATCGACGGGGAATCCGTATGGGTCTACGACGACACGACGGGGCGCTGGCTGTACGCGGACGGCGGCGGCCGACCGCAGACCTACGCCGTCCTCGCGGACCCGGCGGAGGCGGGGCCCGAGCCGGGGCCGGGTCAGGGTCAGTGGTCGGGGCAGGGGCAGGGGCCGGGCGGGGTCGATTCCGGCGCGCGGGGCGACACGGGCGTCGGGGAGACGCCCCGGGGCGGACGGGACGTGCCCCACGAGCCGACCCGCGTCGCGCGGCGGCCCGAGCCGGGAGGACGCTGATGGGCGCCGCCGACCCGCTCGGCGGGCGTCCCGCGGACCCCGCGGGACGCCGGATCGCCGGCTACCTCGTCGAGGGCGAGATCGGCCGCGGCGGCATGGCCGTCGTCTACCGGGCCCGTGACCTGCGCCTGGACCGTACGGTGGCGCTGAAGGTGCTGGCGCCCGAACTCGCCCGCAACGACGACTTCCGCCGGCGTTTCGCCCACGAGTCGAAGGTGGCCGCCGCCATCGACCACCCGCACATCGTCCCCGTCTTCGAGGCGGGCGAGGCGGAGGGCCTGCTCTACATCGCCATGCGCTACGTCCCCGGCCAGGACCTGCGCGCCCTGCTGGACCGGACCGGGCCCCTGCCGGTGGACACCGCCGCCCGCATCGCCGGACAGGTCGCCTCGGCCCTCGACGCCGCCCACGACCACGACCTCGTGCACCGGGACGTCAAACCGGGCAACATCCTCGTGGCGGAGGGCACCGACAGCGAACACCCCGAGCACGTGTACCTGACGGACTTCGGACTGACGAAGAAGTCCCTGTCGCTGACGGGGTTCACCAGCGTCGGGCAGTTCGTCGGCACCCTGGACTACGTGGCGCCCGAGCAGATCGCCGGCAAGCCCGTGGACGGCCGCTGCGACGTCTACAGCCTCGGGTGCGTGGTCCACGAGATGCTGGCCGGCGGACCGCCGTTCCGGCGCGACGACGACCTGGCCCTGCTCTGGGCGCACCAGTACGACCCGCCGCCCCCGGTCGGCGCCCGGCGGCCGGAACTCGCGGGGGCGGTCGACGCGGTGCTGGCCAAGGCCCTGGCGAAGGCGCCGGAGGAGCGGTGGGCGAGCTGCCTGGAGTTCACCGCCGCCCTGCGCCGGGCCGGTACGGCGGTCGGGGGAGCGGCGGGCGCGGCGGGTGCGGCGGGTGTGGCGGTCGGGGGAGCGCCGCCGGAGCCGCCGGGTTGGGCGCTGCCGCTCTTCCGGGGGCGCGGGGCGGGGTAGAGGGTGGGGTGGCGGGCGGGGTCCGGTTCGGTGTCGGGTGCGGTCCGGTGTCAGGGTCCGTTCGGGGTCCGTACGTCAGGTTCGGTCCGGGGCGGAGGGCGGTGCGACCCGGCCGCGGTGGCGCAGGGGGCGTGCGAGCAGGGCTCCGAGGAATCCCGCCACCGCCCCCCACAGGAGGGCGAGCGCGGTGGTGCGCCACAGGAGCGGCGTCAGTTCGACGGAGCCGCCGAGACCGCCGACGTCCCCGATGCCGAGGACGGACAGGCCGAACTGGGCCTGGACGCGGGCCAGCAGACAGACCGTGAGCGTGGCCAGGGCGAGGGCCACCGCCAGGTGCAGCGCGTGCCGCCAGGCGGGGACCCGCGCGGGGGAGCGTACGGCGGCGAGGACACCCGCGCCGAGCAACAGCACGGCGGCCGACACGACCAGCCACCACGCCCGGGCGTCCTGCCGGGCGAGGCCGGCCACGTCGACCGTGGACAGCTCCGGGCCGCGCACGACGCGGTCCAGCAGCTGCGGCATCGGCAATCCGAACGGCCCCTCCACCCGGCCCTGCCAGGCACCGCCGAAGCCGACGGTGAGGGCGAGCCAGGCGAGGTTCGGCAGGCCGAGCAGGACCACGGCCAGGGTGCGGGCGGCGTGCCCCTGGGTGAGGGCCACCACCAGCCCGGCGACCGCGCCGACGACCACGTACGCCAGGAGCAGCACGGCCGTCGCGAAGGCGGCCGGGCGGACGGCGGTGTGGAAGCGCAGCAGTCCGGCGGGGAGCGGCGCGCGGCGGGACACCAAGAGGGCGATCAGCAGCAGGCCGAGGATCCACAGCAGCCCGAAGCCGAGGGTGGCGGGCACGTCCGCGCGGAAGCCGACCGTGGGGGTGGCGTCGATGATCTCGCCGATCTCGCCGATCGGGGAGTCGCCGCCGGTGAGCCCGAAGGTCCGGCGGGCCAGGAGCGCGAAGACGACGAGCAGGACCGCCCAGAGCGCGACCGTACGGGCGACGCGGGCCAGGAGTTCACCGGGTCGGACCACCGCGTGGTGACGCATCGGGCGCAGGAACAGGCAGCCGGTGACGAGCGCGCCCGCCAGACTCACCGACAGCGGCAGCACGGAGAGGCTCACATCCGCCCCGGCCAGGGGGCCGGCGTCGCCGGTGACCTCGATCGCGCCGCCGGCGGCCATCACGACGACCGCCGCCACGACGCGGGGGAAGGCTCCGGCCGGCAGTTCGCCCGAGCCGGCGAAGGCCAGGCCCGCGGCGGCCACCGCGGTCATCACCGCGAAGCCGGCGACGACGGCCACCAGGGCGTCGCCCCAGGCCTTCGGAGAGGTAGGGCTCACCCGTCAACCGTAGGCATCCTCGGCTTGCGGTCACCACCCGGACGGCGCTCAATGGTCGCCAGGGTGCGGGACGGGTGGTCCGTCGGAGTACGTCACACGTGTAAGCGCCGGGCGGCCGGCCACCGGTCGGCCTGACGACGGGCGACGGCCGGACGGCGGACGGGCGACGGCCGGACGACCGGACGACGGGCGACGGCCGGACGGGCGACGGCCGGACGACGGCCGGACCGACCGTCGTCAGGCCGACCGGTGGCCGGCCGCCCGCCCCCGCCGTCCGTCGCTCCCGGGAGACCCGGGCGCCCCGCCGAGTGCATCCCGCCGAGTACGTTCCATCGGGCCCCCGCGGCGCCCGGGAGGAAGGGCAGTGACGTGACCACGCAACCCTCCGGCGAACAGCCCCCCGGACCCCCGGGCCCCACGGGCTCTTCGGGCCCCGGGGACTCCTCGGGTTCCTCGGGTTCCGCGCGGCCTTCGGGGTCCGGGGGACCCGGTACCCCCGGACGGCCCAGCGGGCCCCCCTCCGGTCCCCTCTCCGGCGGCGGGCAGGGCACCCCGGGCGGCCCCCCGCCCCCGCCACCGCCCGCCGGGCCGCCCGGAGGAGCCGGCGGGGGTTCGCCCGGGCCCTGGTGGCGTTCGGTGCCACGACTGGCGACGGTGGCGGTGGCCCTCGCGGCCGTCGTGGCCCTCGTCGTCGTACTGACCCGGCCCGACGGCGGGGGCACGCGGCGGGCCGGGGCCGAGGTGTTCCTCCAGCCCGCTTCCGACGCCGGTCCGGACCCCTTCACCGAGTCCACCGCCACCCGGCAGGCCACCCCCGTGCCCGAGGCCCCGCCGGGGCCGACGCCCACCTCCACCCCGGCCGGCACGCGCAGCGTCAGCGGCTCCTCTCCCGGCCTCTACGGCGGCACGAAGGACGTCGCCAGCTGCGACGTGGAAAAGCAGATCACCGTCCTGACGGCGCAGCCCGCCAAGAACACGGCCTTCGCCGAGGCCCTCGGCATCAGGGTGGCCTCCGTCCCCGGCTACCTGCGTTCGCTGACGCCGGTCCAACTGCGCGTGGACACGCGTGTAACCAACCACGGATTCCGCGACGGCCGGCCCACCGCCTACCAGGCCGTCCTCCAGGCCGGTACGGCCGTGCTCGTGGATGACCGGGGCGTGCCGAGGGTGCGGTGCGCGTGCGGGAACCCGCTCGGTGCCCCGGTGGCGCTGCCGCCCGACCCGAAGCGCCAGGGGCGGCCCTGGGCCTCGTACCAGCCCGCGCGCGTGGTCGTGATCGCCCCGTCCGTGACCGTCATCAACAAGATCATGATCTACGACCACCAGGACGACCGTTGGTACGAACGGGAGAAGGGGGCGAAGCCGGAGCGCGACAAGCCCGTGGAACCGCCCGTCGTCCCTCCCGTGATCCCCCCTCCGCCGTCGCCCCCGCCGTCCCGGCTGCCCGGGAAGAGCAGCCCGCCGCCGGTGAGCACCTCACCGTCCGCCGAGGACGGCGACCGCGACGTCGATCGTCCGTCGCCCGACGACAGCGGGAGCCCTTCCGACGGCGGCTCGGACGCTCCTCCTTCCGACACCCCGTCGGACGCGGACTCCTCGTCGGCTCCGCCCTCCGACCCCGCTTCCGATCCCGCGTCCGACCCCGCTTCGGATCCGGCCTCCGAACCGGCCTCCGAACCGGCTTCGGCGCCGCCGTCCGGGCCGTCGTCCGCACCGCCTTCCGGCGGCGGTGACAACCCGTAGACCGGGTCCGGCGCTGCGGACGCGCGGGCGTTCACCGCCCGCTGCGGCAGAACGCGTTGAAGGCGGTGGTGGCGCCGGCGAGGAAGGCGTCGTTGAAGGCCTTCTCGACGGCCTCGTCCTGGGCGACGAGTCCGGGGTGCTTCTTGGGCGGTTTGGGCTTGGCCCCTTCGCAGTTCTCCTGGGCCGCTTCCTTGCCGGCCGCGACGCCCGCCTTGAAGCCGCGGTCCTGTGCGGCCCGGACGAGTTCCTTGTTGGTCGACTTGTCGGAGGGGATCTCGCGGCAGGCGATCACTCCGCCCTTCTGCTGGTGGACGGCGTAGTCCGTGACGGGCAGCCCGGTCAGGTTGAAGACGCCGGGCGGGTTCAGGCCGTCGAGGTTGCCGAGGCCGACGGTGGCGCCGGGGGCGTTGCCCCGCAGGGCCGCGCCGCCGGTACCGATGAAGCCGGTGCCGGTGACGGTCACGGTCTTGCCGTCGTCCGAGGGCTTCACCACACAGGTTCCCGTCGGGACGGCGGAGGTGACGGAAGGGCCCGAGCCCGGGGTCTGGGCGAGGGCCGGCGGGCCCAGGGCGAGGAGGGAGGCGACGGCCAGGGGACACACGAGGGCCGTTCCGGCTCGGGTACGCATGGCACTCGTCCCCGGCCTAGTGGCGGTTGCTGCCGCTGTGGCAGAACTTGTCGAAGGCGCTGGTGGCGCCGGCGAGGAAGGCGTCGTTGAAGGCCTTCTCGACCGCTTCGTCCTGGGCGACGAGTCCGGGGTGCTTCTTGGGGGGCTTCGGCTTGGCCTGCTTGCAGTTCTCCTGGGCCGCTTCCTTGCCGGCCGCGACGCCCGCCTTGAAGCCGTCGGCGCGGGCCTTGCGGATCTCTTCCTTGTCCTTCTGCGACTGGGTCTTGTCCGGCTTGGCCACCACGCAGTTCTTGAACCCGCCACTGTCGGGCAGCACGGTGAAGTCGGTGCTCTTCTGGAAGCGCTTGAGCGAGAAGGAGCCGTCGGCGAGGACGTCGATGGGGAACGTGGACTCGCCGTCGTTGAGCCTGAGCGCTTCTTTCGGGCCCCAGCCGCTGCCGGCGATGGTGATGCTGAGCCCGTCGGCGGCGGGCGTGACCGTACAGGTGCCGATGGTCGGGACGGCCCTCGGCGCTGCCGCCGAGGCCGCCGGTGACAGCGCCACCAGGCCTCCGGAGAGGAAGGACGCCGTGATCAGGGAGGTGACGGTGGTACGTCCGACCTGCCTGCGGGTGAACCGGTTCATGGTGGTCTTCTCCCTCACGGGGTGGCGGAGGGAGAGGAGGAACGCGAACGGCCGCGCGACGGGGGAGGACGGCGCACGGACGGCCGCTCCGTACGGGCGAGTCGCGGCCCGCGAGGGTCCGTTCGGCTCGAAGGGCCGTACGCACCGCCTCGGGATTTCTCCCTCCGGCCGTCGCAGGGAAGCGGCGGTCTGGGGTTGATCGGAAGGCGCCCGTCCTCTCCATCGTCCTCCGGGCCGGCGCGGGTGTCGACCGGGGTGGGGGACGGGGTGTCGACCGGGTTGGGGGAGGGGGGTGGGCAGGGTGGGGGTCAGTAGCGCAGGGCTGTGCCCACGTCGGCCTTCACCGTGCCGGACAGCCCCCGGGTGCTGCGCGCGGTCGCCTCCTTCGACTGGCCGGCCGGGACGTCCGTGACGGTCACGACGACCGTGTCGAGGAGGTTCCCGCCGGGGTCGCGGAAGTTGACCTGGACGGCGAAGGACTTCGGGGAGTCGGTGGTGTTGCGGGCGGTGACGGGGACGGTGGGATGGCCGTCCGTCTGCGTCGCCGGCTGCCCCAGCGTCACGGCGTCCTTGGCGTCCACACCGTCCTTGACCTCGTTCAGCTTGCGGCGTGCGGTGTCGGAGGCCGAATCGAGGGCGTCCGCCGCCTGTGAGGCCGCCGAGGCCGCCTGGGAGGCGACGCCCGTGACCTTCTCCTGGGCATCGCCCCCGCATCCGGTCAGGCCCGCGGCCACCACGACCGCGAGCACCCCGAACACCGCTCCGCGGATGCTTCGTACCCGGCCAACACGTGTCACTGCCGCCTCCTCGTTCGCTCGTCCGGCCCAGTCAACGGGGGTCGGGCGCCCGGCGCACCCCCAGGAGGGCCTGACGGGTGAGTCGGCGGATCAATAGATGCGGGACCAGAGGCTGTATGCGAAGTTTGTCCGGAACTGATCAGAAATGATCTCGCCCCGCGATGGGCTCCCGTCACCGGAACCTGTTGAGAGTTGAGAAAGGCACGACCCCATGAAGCGTTTCGCGGCGACCACCCTGATCTGCGCCACCGCGGCCCTCGGTCTCAGCGCCTGCTCCGACGACAGCACCACCCCCAAGGAGGAGGCGACCCAGGCTGCCCAGGCCCTGTGCACGAACCTCTCCAGCCTCAAGGGCGACACCGCCAAGCTCCGCGCCCTCGACCCCGCGAACGCGACGAAGGACCAGATCAAGGACGCCTACGAAGCGGTCAAGAAGGACATCGACGCGATGGGCGACAACCTCCAGTCCCTGGAGCAGGCCAAGCGCGACGCCCTCAAGAGCGCCGGCGACAACCTCAAGAAGGCCTACGAGGACCTGCCGGGCGACACCACCGGCCAGAACGTGATGACGGCGATCCAGCCTCAGGTCAAGACGCTGGAGGAGACGGTCGCGGCCTCCTCCACCACCCTCAAGTGCTGACGGTCGCACGGGAAACCACGGCCGGAGCGGTGACCGACCCCCCGTCGCAACACGAGTAACCACCGCACTTCGTCACCACCGCACGCACGCGCGACCCACGGCTCAGCGGCGGCGCCCTCGCCCGGTGAGGGCGTCGCCCGCAGCGCCCACCGCCAGACCGACCGCGACCATGACGACATAGCCGAAGACCTCGTAGCCGTCCGGGACCACGAAGCGGACGAAGCCCATGAAGTGGATCCAGCCGAGCCACTCGTGGAGCAACCCGCTCGCGCCACCCACGACGAGGACGAAGGAGAGCAGCCCCGCCAGGGCCGCTCCGGGGGACTTGGAAGCAGAGGAAGTCATGGCCCCGACGGTAGGCGCGCGGCGCCGACGGCCGGATCGGCCCTCGGTAGCCGCCGCTCGTACTTAAGTATCCGTTCCGGAGCCACAGCACGAACCGCGCGCCCGGCGCGCGTAGATTCCGGACCCATGCGCCGCATCACCCGCACTACCCGCATCACCCGCACCCCCCGCGACTGGGCCGCCGACCTGGCCCTGATCCTCTTCGCGGCCTGCTTCGCCGCCGTCAGCTCGCAGTCCATCCCCCTGCCCGAGGACCTCGGCCCCGCCTGGCGGGCCGCCGACCAGGCCGTCGGAGGCCTCGGCTGCGCAGCGCTGCTGCTGCGGCGCCGGTGGCCGGTGGCGCTGGCGGTCGTCCTCCTCCTCGCCGGCAGCCAGGCCCACTACCTGACCGGCCCCGCGATGGTGGCGGTGTTCACCGTGGCCGCGACCCGCCCGTGGCGGGCCACCGCATGGGTGGCGGCGCTGGCCTTCGCCCCGCTGCCCGTCTTCCTGTGGCAGCTGCCCGGCATGTCCGAGGACCGGGTCGGCCCGGCCGCCACGTACTTCGCGCTCCTGGCCGGAGCCGTCGGCTGGGGCCTGTTCCGTCGCTCCCGCCGCCAGCTCGTCACCTCCCTGCGCGCACGCGCCGAACTCGCCGAAACCCAGGCCCGCAGGGACGTCCGCGAGGAGATCGCCCGCGAGATGCACGACGTGCTCGGACACCGGCTGTCCCTGCTCGCCCTGCACGCGGGTGCCCTGGAGTTCAACCCGGGAGCCCCACGGGAGGACATCGCCCGCGCCGCCGCCGTGATCCGCGAGAGCGCCCACCTCGCGCTGGACGACCTGCGCCAGGTCATCGGGGTCCTGCGCGAGGACCCGGCGTCGGCGGGGGCCGCCCCCGCCGACGCCGAGCGCCCCCAGCCCGAACTGGCCGACCTGGAAAGGCTGGTGGCCGAGACCGCGGCGGCGGGCACGGCCGTCGAGCTCACCGGACCGCCCCGGGGACAGGAACCGCCGCCCGAGGTGGGGCGTACCGCGTACCGGATCGTGCAGGAGGCGCTGACGAACGTACGCAAACACGCGCCCGACGCCACCGCCCGCATCCGGATCACCGGTGGGCCGGGAGACGGCCTCGACATCGAGGTCCGCAACACCCGCACCACCACCCGGCCCACCGCACAACCCGCCGCCCACGCCACCGCCGCCGACGTCGAGGCCATCGCGGCCACCGGCGGGGGCCACGGACTCATCGGCCTCGCCGAACGGGCCCGCCTCGCGGGCGGAGACCTGACGGCCGGACCCGACGGGACGGACTTCCGCGTGCACGCCCGGCTACCCTGGCCCGATCCACGGCCGGCGACCGGCCCCGAGGGGGAGGAACCCGCGTGATCCGTGTCCTGCTGGTCGACGACGACGCCATCGTCCGCGCCGGACTGCGCCTCATGCTGGGCGGGGCGGACGACATCGACGTCGTCGCGGAGGCCGCCGACGGGGCGCAGGTGCCCGCGCTCGTCGCCGAGCACCGCCCCGACGTCGTCCTGATGGACATCCGGATGCCTGGCGTCGACGGACTGACCGCCACGCAGGAGCTGCGCGCCCGTCAAGGCGCCCCGGAAGTGCTGGTGTTGACCACCTTCCACACCGACGCGCACGTGGCGCGCGCCCTGCGCGCCGGCGCGGCCGGTTTCCTCCTCAAGGACACCCCGCCCCGGGAGATCGTCGCGGCGCTGCGCACGGTCGCGTCCGGCGACCCGGTGCTGTCGCCGGCCGTCACCCGTCGTCTCATGGACCAGGTGGCGGGCGACGGCGGGCAGGGGTCCCGGGAGGCGGCCGCCCGGGCCCGCCTGGACCTGCTCGGACCCCGCGAGCGGGACGTGGCGCTGGCGGTGGGACGCGGACTCTCGAACGCCGAGATCGCCCGCAGCCTCCACCTGGCACTGCCCACCGTGAAGACGCACGTCTCGCGGATCCTGACGCGCCTCGACCTCAACAACCGCGTGCAGATCGCCCTGTTGGTCCACGACGCCACCCCGCAGGACGGCTCGCCGCCAGGCTCGTGACCGGCCTCGTGGCGCGTCCGCGAGCGGCATGCGCGTCCCGGTCCGTGCCCCCGGTCCCGCGCCCCCGGGCGGACGACGGGTCCGGGCCGGCGGCCGGTGCGCGTGCCGGAGTCGGGTGAACGGTGAGACCCTGGCTTCATGGACCAGCGGGGACGCACCCCCGAGGTCGACTGGCCCGCGCGGCCCGACCTGAGCCTCGCGCTCAACCGCATGGGCACCTTCGACTGGGACCTCGACAGCGGACGCATGCACCTGGACGCGACCGCCCTCGAGGTCGTCGCACTGCGCCCGGAGGAGTTCGACGGAACCGCCGCCGGGTTGCGCGAGCGCGTCCTGCCCTCCGACGAGACCCGCTTCGACCGGCGCGTCGCCCAGGCCCTGGCCGACGGGCGCAGCCACTACGGCGCCTACTTCCGCACCCGCCGCCCCGACGGTTCCACCGCCTGGACCCACGTACAGGGCCACATCCTGCGGGACCCGCAGGGCCGCGCGTACCGCGTCATCGGGATCCTCCGCGACGCCGACCACGACCCGGGCGAGCCCGGAGCCACCGGCGAGCGCGACGAGGGGCGCCGCCGCATGACGGGGGTCGTAGAGCGGACCGCCGCGATCCTCGCGCACGCCCGCACCGTCAACGACGTCACCGACATCCTCAAGGACCCGGACGCGCTGGGGCACCTCGGAGCCGTCAGCGTGATGCTCGGCATCGTCGACGGAGCCCGGGTCCACCTGGTCGCGGAGGGCCGCCTCGGTTCGTACGTGCCCGAGATCGAGTACACCCGCATCGACGCCCGCCTGCCGATGAGCGAGGCCGTACGCACCCTCCAGCCCGTCTTCCTCGCCTCGCGGGAGGAGTTCCAGCGGCGCTACCCGCAGCTGTGGCCCTACATCGAACCGCTGTCCGTGCGCAGCGGGGTCTACCTGCCCCTCATCGCCCAGGGCAGGGCCATCGGCGCCCTCGGCCTGCTCTACACCCGCGACGGGGACTTCACCGACGAGGAGCGCAACGTCCTCGTCGCCCTCGGCAGCGGCATCGCCCAGAGCCTCCAGCGGGCGATCCTCTTCGAGCAGGAGCACGACCTCGCCGAGGGCCTCCAGCGCGCCATGCTGCCGCGCAGGATCCCCGAGGTGCCCGGGGCACTGATCGCCGTACGCTACCGGGCCGCCCGCATGGGCCGGGACATCGGCGGCGACTGGTACGACGTGATCCCGCTCGGCGAGGGCCGGGTCGGCGTCATGATCGGCGACGTGGAGGGGCACGACACGGACGCCGCCGCCGTCATGGGCCAGCTGCGGATCGTGCTCCGCGCGTACATCCTGGAGGGCCACACCCCCGGCACGGCGATGGCACGGGCCAACGCCTTCCTCCGGGACCTGGCCACCGAACGCTTCGCCACCTGCACCTACGCCGAACTGGACCTCAACACCGGCACCCTCCTCCTGGTACGCGCCGGCCACCTCGACCCCGTGGTGCGGCGCGGCGACGGCAGCTGCCACCGGGTACGGGTCGCGGGCGGGCTCCCGCTCGGACTGCCCCCGGGCGAGCCGCACGGCGACGCAGGGGGGCCGCACGGCGCCGCAGGCGAGCCGGGGCCGGACGCCGCGTCCGGAACGCGACCGCAGGACGGGCCCGGATCGTGGCCCGGGCTGTGGTCGGAGGCGGTGCCCGGCTATCCCGTCGCCACCCTGGAGCTGCACCCCGGCGACACCCTGCTCCTGTGCACCGACGGCCTCGTCGACCGGCCCGGCGGCGACCCCGAGACGGGCATGCGGGAGCTCCTGGACGCGGTGCGGGACGGTCCGCTCGACGTGGAGGAACTCGCCGACGTGCTGTGCGACCTGGTCGGCGACTCGGGCGGCGGGGACGACATGGCCCTGCTCGTGCTGCGCCGGCGCGGCACCCCCGCCCCGCGCGGCGGAGGCCCGCTGCGCCAACGCCTCAGCCCCGGCGACCCCCAGGGCCCGGCGCTGGCCCGTCACCTGATCAGGGCTGCGGCTGCGGCCTGGGGCGCCGCAGAACGGGCCGACGAGATCGAGTTGGCCGCCGACGAGCTGATGACCAACGCCCTCGTCCACACGGAGGGCGGCGGTCACGTCGGCATGCGGCTCACCGCCGAGGGTCGGATCCGCGTCGAGGTCGAGGACACCAGCAGCGCCCTGCCGCGCCGCCGCGAGGCGGGCGACTGGGCCGTCTCGGGGCGGGGCCTGATGCTGGTGGAGAACCTTGCGGACGCCTGGGGTGTGGAACCCCGGGGCGGCGGCAAACGCGTGTGGTGCGAGTTCGCGATACCGCATCCGCCGGCCGAGCAACACGAGTAACGCGCCCCGACGGCCGCGGAGGGCAGGCCTGTGAGGTGGGCGGATGATCGGACGGCCCGGGGCGACACGTGTTACCTGTGCGCGGGTCTCCCCAGCGGCCACGGCCTCGCGCCGAGGCCCTTATCGCCTGACACGAGTTGCTAATCGACCCCTCGCCGTGGCGGCTTGGTTGCGCGTGCCCCGGAGCCTCCCATCGTCTGACACGAGTTACCGGCCGACTAACGCGCCGCAGCGGGCACGCTCTCGCCCGGGTCCCTCGCCGTTTAACACGTGTTACCGGTCGACCGTCTCCCGGTGGCGGCCACGGGGCGCGCCCGTGGTCTCCGCCCGCCTGACACGTGTTACAGCCGGACGAGGGTGACCTCGGTGGCCTTCACGCTCGTCCACACCGCCGCGCCGTCGGCAACGCCCAGTTCGGCGGCGGCCTGCGGGGTGATCTCCGCGACCAGGTCGGGGGCCTCCGCGGAGCCGATCAACACGCGCAACCTGCTGCCGACCGCCGTGATCTCCCGTACGGTTCCGGGCCAGACGTTGCGAGGGCTGCCGCCCGGCCGTTCCCGGTGCACCGACACCGCCTCCGGAGAGATGATCGCCAGCGCCGGCGCCCCCTCGGGCAGCGCTTCGGCCACCACCAGCCGCCCGCCGCCCGTGAGCGCGAGGCCCTCGGCGGAGGCCGTGCCCGGCCAGGCGTTTCGGCCGAGCATCCGTGCCACCCACGGCGAACGCGGATGCCGGGTCACCTCACCGGGCGGGGCGTCCTGGAGCGTCCGCCCGTCGGCGAGCACGAGCACCCGGTCCGCCAGCGACACCGCCTCCACGGGGTCGTGCGTGACGATCAGGCACACCCCGCCGAAGTCCGCGAGGTGCGTCCGCAGCGTGTGCCGCACCCGCGCCCGGGTCGTCTGGTCGAGGGCGGCCAGCGGCTCGTCGAGCAGCAGCAACCTGGGCCGCGCCGCGAGCGCCCGGGCCAGCGCCACCCGCTGCGCCTGCCCGCCGGAGAGCTGGCCGGGCTTGCGCCCGGCGAGGTGCCCGACGCCGAGCCGGTCCAGCCAGGCCTGCGCCTCGCGGCGGGCGTCGGCACGTGCCACCCGGCGGGCGCGCAACCCGTACGCGGTGTTCGCGAGGGCGGTGAGGTGCGGGAACAGCGCCCCGTCCTGCGGCACCCAGGCGACCTGCCGCTTGTGCGGGGGCAGGGAGGTGACCTCGGTGTCGCCGAGCCGGAGCACGGCGTGGGCCCGGGGGGTCAGGCCCAGCAGGGCTCGCAGCAGGGTGGTCTTGCCCGCGCCGTTCTCGCCGACCACGGCGATGGTGGTGCCGGGTTCGGCGTCGAGGGTCAGCTCGTTGAAGCCGGTGACCTCGGCGTGCAGCGGCCAGCGGCCGGCCTCCGGGGCGCTCGACGCCTTCGGGGCGGCCGACGCCTTCGGGTCCGGGGCGTCCGCGCCTGCCGCCGGCCGTCGCGTGGTGTCGGGGGAGGCGGCGTCGGGCTCCGACGTCACCGGGGGTTCGGCGATCACGGGGGGCGCCGCGACCGTCCTGCGGTCCACGGGGGTTCCGGTCCAGCGTCCGCGCAGGGCGATGAGGACGCCCATGGCGATGGCGAGCAGCAGCAGGGAGACCGAGGTCGCGGCCTCGGGCTGGTCCTGGAGCAGCAGGTACACCTGGAGCGGCAGGGTCTGGGTGGTGCCCGGCAGGTTGCCGGCGAAGGTGATGGTCGCGCCGAATTCGCCCAGGGCGCGGGCCCAGGTGAGGGCCGCGCCGGCGATGAGGCCGGGGCCCACCATGGGCAGCGTCACTGTGAAGAACACGCGGACCGGCGAGGCGCCGAGGGAGGCGGCGGTCTCCTCGTAGCTCTGTTTGAGGCCGCCGAGGGCACCCTCCAGGCTGATCACGAGGAACGGCATCGCCACGAACGTGGCCGCCACCACCGCCCCGGAGGTGTGGAAGGGCAGGGTGAGGCCGAAGGTGTCCTCCAGCCACGGCCCGAGCAGCCCTCGCCGTCCGAAGCCCAGCAGCAGCGCGACACCGCCCACGGTCGGCGGCAGCACCATCGGCAGCAGCACCAGCGAGCGGACGAGGGCCTTGCCCTTGAAGTCGACACGTGCCAGCAGCCAGGCCAGCGGTACGCCGAGGAGGAGGGACAGGCCGAGCGCCCAGAGGGAGACCACCAGTGAGAGCTTCAGGGCCTCGACGACGCCTGGGCTGGTCAGGTGCGCGCCCAGTTCGCTCCACTGGGTGCGGGTGAGGATGCCGATGAGGGGCAGCAGCAGGAACCCGACGGCGAGCAGCGCGGGCAGCGCCAGGGTCACGGGGGGCCGGGTGCGGGTGCGGGGTCTGCTCATGAGGGTTCCTGGCCGGGGCTGCCGGTGTCGTCGGGGCGGGCGGGCGGGCGGGCGGACGGGGCGGGTGTGGCGGGCGAGTCGGTCGTGGCGGGGAGGCGTTCGGGTGGGCCCGGTCCGGGGCGGTGTCCGGGCGTGTGCGCGGTACGGGTGCCCCGGCACCGGAGCGTACGGGGCGGTGGGAGCCCGCGCGGGGCGGCGTACCGTCCCGGACCTCGTACGCGCGGAAGGGGACCGCCCGTCCCCCCGGACCGGGCGGTCCCCCTGCGCGTCGAGCCACGGGCCCTTCGGGCGTGCCTACGCCTTCTGGAAACCGGCGTCCTGAAGGATCTTCTGGGCCTCGGGGGTGCTCAGCCAGGCCACGAACGTGGCGGCGGCGTCGGCGTTCTTGGACTGCTTGAGCGTGGCGGCCGGGTAGGAGGCGACGGCGTTCTGGTCGTCCGGGATGTCGACCGTGACGACCTTGTCGCCGGACTTGGCGGAGTCGGTCTTGTAGACGAGGCCGGCGTCGGCCTCGCCGAGCTCGACCTTGGACAGGACGGCGCGGACGTTCGGCTCCTGCGAGACCGGCTTCACCTCGATCTTCTGGGCGTCGAGGATCTGCTTGCTGTAGCGGCCGACCGGGACCTCGGGCGCCGCCAGGACGACCTTGATCTTGGAGTCGGCGAGGTCCTTCAGCTCGTCGATCTTGAACGGGTTGTCCTTGCCGGCGGCGATCACGAGGCGGTTCTTCGCGATGACCGTGGCGTCGTTGGTCTCGCCCTTGAGGCCGTCCATGGTCTTGGTGTCGGCGGTGACCAGCGCGTCGGCGGGGGCGCCCTGCTTGACCTGGGCGGCGAGCTCCTGCGAACCGGCGAAGGAGAAGGTGACCTTCGTGCCGGGGTGGGCCTTCTCGTACGCGGCGCCGGCCGTCTTGAACACGTCGGTGAGGGAGGAGGCGGCCAGGACGGTGAGGTTGGCGGCCTTGGGCTCGGCGGAGGCCGAGGAGGAGTTCGCGGCGGAGGGGGAGGCGGCGGCCCCGTCCTTCTTGGCGTCGTCGTTGCCGCAGGCCGACAGCGGGACGAGCAGCGCGGCGGTGAGGACGGCGGCTGCCGCGCGGCGGCGGTTCGGGGAGATGGACATGGTGGGTGCTCCTCGGTCGGGTCGGCGGTCGGCGGGTGCCGACCGCGCGGTGGTGACCCGCGCCGGTGACGGGCGGAGCGGGTGGGGGCGAGCGGTACGAGCGGTACGTGTGGTGGTTGCCCGGGGCGCCCGGGGTACGGGCGGGGCGGGGCCGGGCCGGCCGGGGGGCCGGTCGGGCCTCGGCGCGGTCGGTGGCGTCGGCGGCGATCGGTCGGTCGGGCCGTCGGTCGGGCCGTCGGTCGCGAGCCGGGGTCAGGTGCGGTCGATGTGCACGCTGGTCGACTTCACGCGGGCGGTGGCCTGCATGCCGACCTCCAGGCCGAGTTCCTCGACGGCCTCGCGGGTGAGCAGGGAGACCAGCCGGTGCGGACCGGCCTGGATCTCGACCTGGGCGGCGACGTCGCCGAGCTTGACGGCCGTGACGATGCCGGGGAAGGCGTTGCGCGCGGAGGTGTAGGGCTCTCCGTCCTCGGTGTGGGCGCCTTGGCCCACCTCGACGGAGAAGGCGGCCAGATCGCGGCCGTTGATCAGGCGACGGCCGCCCTCGTCGCGATGGGTCGCGACCCGGCCGGCGTCGGCCCAGCGGCGTGCCGTGTCCGGGCTGACGCCCAGCAGACGCGCCGCCTGTCCGATGGTGTAGGACTGCATGTGCGACAAGGTAGGGGCACTGATCCGGCATTTGCAATTCGTTTGGGAGCATCTCCATTGCAGATGCCATGCGACTTGTGTCATCCGCCAAAATCCGTTCCGCTGCGAGCGCGCCGAATCGGTAGGGTCCTGGCATGGCAGAAGCAGAGACGCAGAAGGCGGCGACGGAGGCCGGAACCGCACGCGTGGACGCGTGGATCTGGTCCGTCCGCCTCACGAAGACCCGTTCCGTGGCCGCGACCGCTTGCCGGGCGGGCCACGTGAAGGTCAACGGCGATCGGGCCAAGCCCGCGCAACCGGTACGGGCGGGCGACGAGGTGCGCCTCTTCCACGCGGGTCGGGAACGGATCGTCGTGGTCCGGCGCCCGGTGACCAAGCGGGTCGGCGCGCCCGTGGCCGTCGAGTGTTACGTCGACAACAGCCCGCCGCCCCCCACCGTCGTCGAGGCGGGCGTGGTCGGCATCCGCGACAGGGGCGCGGGCCGGCCGACCAAGCGGGAACGCCGCGAGATCGAGACCCTGCGCGGGCGCGGCTGACGCCCCGACGGAACCCTCCCGACCCCCGCGCGTATCGCGCGCGGGGGCCGGGGGCGGGTTCCCTTCGGGGAGCGCCGTCAGGCCTTGCGGTAGGCGTACGCCTCCCCGGCCGCCGCCGCGACCGCCTCCAGGTCGGCGCCCGCCGACGCGGCGACCACCGCCGCCACCGCCCCCTCCAGGAACGGCGCGTCCACCAGCCGGCACCCCGCCGGCAGGTCCCCGTCCTCCAGCAGCGCCTTCACCGTCAACACCGAACTGCCCAGGTCCGCGAGCAGCGCCACACCGGCGCCCCGGTCCACCGCCGCCACGGCCGTCAGGATCTCCTCCGCGTTCGTGCCCAGCCCGCCGTCGGGCCCGCCGCCCGCCGGGGCCACCGGAGCCACGGCGCCCCCGGCCGCCAACCCCCGGGCCAGCTTCGCCACGGACCGGGCGACCTCCGCGCTGTGGGACACCAGCACGATGCCCACCGCCCGCGCCTCGGCGCCGGGCCCGGCCGCCGCGCTCACGCCCCGGCCCCGTCCGCGCGGTCGGCCACGTCCGCGAGCGCCCGCAGCAACAACGCGGACGACGTCGCCCCGGGATCCTGGTGCCCGACGCTGCGCTCCCCGAGGTAACTCGCGCGACCTTTACGGGCGACCAGCGGAACGGTCGCCAGCGCGCCCTCCTCGGCCGCGTCCGCGGCGGCGCCGTACGAGGAGCCAGCCGGCGCCGTCACCGCGGGCAGCAGCGCGTCCAGCATGGTCTTGTCGCCGGGCGCCGCGCCGCCCAGGCGGGCCACCGCCTCCACCCCCGCGTCCAGGGCCGCGCGCAGCTGCTCGTCGGAGACCTCGGGGGCGTCCCCGAGTTCCTTGCCGGCGCGGCGCAGCAGCGTCCCGTAGAGGGGGCCCGAGGCGCCGCCGACCGTGGAGATCAGGGTCCGGCCGGCGAGCTGGAGGACCTTGCCGGGCGGGGTGGCCGCGAGGTCCGCGGCAGCCAGGGCCGCCCGTACGGCGACGAATCCGCGCAGCAGGTTGCTCCCGTGGTCGGCGTCGCCGATGGGGGAGTCGAGCTCGGTCAGCCGGTCGGCGTCCCGTTCCACGGCCGCGGTCGCGGCGTCCATCCAGTCCCGGAAGAAGTCTGCGTCACGCACCGGATCTCCTCGCCTCGCACCGTCGGCCGTCCCGCGACCACCCTACGGTGGACAAACGTGTCACCTGCCCCAGCGCAGCGCGGCGGTCTGCACCGGGGCGTCCCACAGACGCAGCAGCTCGTCGTCGACCCGGCACAGGCTCACCGAACAGCCCGCCATGTCGAGCGAGGTGACGTAGTTCCCGACGAGGGCCCGGGCCACCGGAACGCCCCGTTCGGCCAGGATCCGCGCCACCTCCGCGTGGAACCCGTACAGCTCCAGGAGCGGGGTCGCACCCATCCCGTTCACCAGGGCCAGCACCGGCCCCGCCGCCGGGCCCGACTGCGCGAGGTCGTCGAGCACGGCCGCAACCGCCGCCTCCGCGATCTCGCGGGAGGTCATCATGGGCCGGCGCTCGCGTCCCGGCTCGCCGTGGATGCCCACCCCCAACTCCATTTCGCCGGCCGGGAGGTCGAAGGTCGGCGTGCCCTTCGCGGGGGTGGTGCAGGGGGCGAGCGCCACGCCGAAGCTCCGCGAGGACTCCACCACCTGTCGGGCGAGTGCCGAGACGTGCTCCAGCGGCGCGCCCTCCTCGGCGGCCGCCCCGGCGATCTTCTCCACGAACAACGTGGCGCCGGTGCCGCGCCGCCCTGCCGTGTAGAGGCTGTCGGCGACGGCCACGTCGTCGTCGACGAGCACCTGTTCGATCCGCAGGCCCTCGTCCTCGGCCAGTTCTGCGGCCATGTCGAAGTTCAGCACGTCGCCGGTGTAGTTCTTGACGACGAACAGCACCCCCCGGCCCGCGTCGACGGCGGTCGCCGCCTTCAGCATCTGGTCGGGCACGGGCGAGGTGAACACCTCGCCGGCGCAGGCCGCCGACAGCATGCCGTGGCCCACGAACCCGGCGTGCAGCGGCTCGTGCCCCGAACCGCCCCCGGACACGACGCCGACGCGACCGCCGGAGCGGGCGTCGCGCCGGACGACGATCCGGGCCGCCACGTCCACGTCCAGGTCGGGGTGGGCGGCGGCCATGCCGCGCAGGGCGTCGGCGACCACGGTCTCCGGGGTGTTGATCAGCATCTTCGTCTTCTCGGTCACGGCGGTCTCCCGGTGCGCTGGTGCGAGGGCTTCGTCCCCGCCGACGGTAGGCGAGGGCGCGGCCGTCGGGTGGCAGAACGCGGAGGCGGCGCGGAGACTGGTCCGGTCGGTGCGTTACTCGTGTTTCCGCACCGGGCGTCCCCGCGTGGCCGGCGAACGGAGCAGGCATGGAACTCGGCGCGTTCTCCCTCAGTCTCACCGTGCGCGACATCGAGGCGTCCCGGCGGTTCTACGCGAAACTCGGATTCGTCGCCCTGGGTGGGGACCCCGCGGACAACTGGCTGATCCTCAAGAACGGCGACCACGTCATCGGCCTGTTCCAGGGCATGTTCGAGAAGAACATGCTCACCTTCAACCCCGGCTGGGACAGCGCCGCCCAGCCGCTCGCGTCCTTCACCGACGTGCGGGAGCTCCAGCGGGAACTGAAGGAGCAGGGCGTCGAGTTCGTCACCGAGGTCGACCCGTCCACCCCTTCGGGCCCGGGCAGCTTCCTGGTCCTCGACCCGGACGGCAACCCGATCCTGGTGGATCAACACCGCTGAGTCGAAACCGGACCCGAAACCGGACCTGAAGCCGGACCCGAAGCCGCCGCGACGGCTCCGGCTCCGGGTCCGGCTCCGGCTTCCGCGCCGGGACTCAGTAGCCGTCGACGCCGATCTCGGTGATCGAGGCGAACACGTGCTCCCACAACTCCCGCGCGGGCCCCTCGGGAGCGACGGAGGCCGGCTCCAGGGCAGTGACCTCGCGCAGGAAGTGGCCGTGCCCGTCCTCGCCCGGATACGGGTCCCAGCACGAGCCCATGTGCCGCCGTACGGACTCCAGCAGGCGGACGAAGGTCTCCGCGTCGCGGGCGAGGCGGAACGTCGGCCCCTCCTGCCGGGACATGACGAGCTCGCCCGTATCCGGTCGCAGCAGCACCCGGCCCGTGTCGGCGTACCCGAGGTCGAAGTCGCCCAGGTGCAGCAGGCCGGCCCCGTACGAAGCGTCCTCACGGGGACCGGCGTCGTCGTAGGCCAGGGCGAAGGAGGTCACCCCCGCCCCCCAGTGGACCGGCAGGCCCACACGTGTAAGCAACGCGCGGGTGGGCGCGTGGGTCAGGGCCCGCGGGAGCGCGGAGTCGGCTGTCCGCCGCACGTGTCGCGCGCCGAACACCTCGTCCACGCGGGCCGCGTCCAGGGCGGCCACGGCCGGGTCCGGCGCCACGAACCACGGATCGCCCCCGGAGCCCTTGCCGGCCTCGCCCTCCGCGTCCGCATCCGTGTCCGCGTCGTCGGCGGGGCGGGATCCGGCCGCCGGCGTCGGGTTGCGCTCGGCGACGAACACCCCCCGCGCCTCGACGAGCAGGAACCGGCCGCCGCCCAGCGGCACGGGCTCCTCCCACGCCTCCGGGCAGCACGACGCCCAGGCCTCCTCCTCGCCCTCGAAGAGGATCGGCCCCTCTTCGTCGGCCTCGTCCGCGCGTTCCGCGTAGGAGCCCTCGGCGGGGGCCTCGCAGGGAGCGCCGGTGTCCAGGTCGAACCAGCGGTCCGGTGTCCACAGCGACCACACCTTCAGCAGTGGCCGCGCCGCCGGATCCGACACGTGGTCGTGCACCTCCGCGCTCCGGTCCCCGCTGAGGTTCGGCTCGGCCCGGTGTGCGCCCACCGGGCGCCACCAGGCCCACACCGTCCGCCACGGCAGGCCGGGCTCGGCCGCCTCCACGGCGGCGGCGTACTCGTCGCGCCCGAGCACCTTCGCGGCGAAGTGCAGCCGCGAGGCGAACTCGGCGCGCTCCGCGCCCGTCCGCCCGAACACGGCCTCGGCCTGGGAGAACACCTCGCGGCCGACGCCACCGGCGAGCGCGACCTCCCCGCGCGCCCGGGTGGGCCCGGCGGTCAGCAGGGCGGCGGGGGAGGAGAACAACACATCAAGATCGTCATGAGCCATGCGCCCATGCTGCCACCGCCCGCCGACACGTCCGCCGGTACACCCAGCGCCTGGGCTCGCCGGCCTGTAACTCGTGTAACGGGGCCGCCCGGGCGGCAGCCCCGCCGTCACTCCGGAAGGGAGCCCGTCACGCGATCCGGTCCGCGGACGGACCCGCGGACGGACCCGCGCCCCGGTCCGCGCCCCGGTCGAGGCCGCGCCCCGTCGCGGCCGTGGCCGCGGCCTGCAGGGATCGCAGCGCGAGCAGCAGGACGCCGATGTCGTCCAGGTACACGGGATCCGGTACCAGGTCCACGGGGGACACGGTGTAGGCGACCGCCACCCAGAACAGGGCCTTGTCGCGCAGCGGGATCCCCGCGTCCAGCAGCAGCCTGCGCGCCGCGAACACCCGCACCAGCAGCACCGCCGCCGCCGCGGCCGCCGCGAGGGCGAGGACCGCGATGATGATCAGCCAGACCGTTCCGTCCATGAAGGGTTTCTACCCCGTCACGCGCCCTGATCCCGCAGTCGGCGGCTGACCTCGCCCAGACCGGCGGCCAGGACGTCCAGCTGCTCCGGGGTGAGCACGTCGACGAGGATCTCCCGGACGACGGCCACGTGCCCGGGCGCGGCCTCCTCCAGCCGCGCGCGGCCGGCGTCGGTGAGGACGGCGAAGACGCCGCGCACGTCGGAGGGGCAGCTGCGGCGCCGGACGAGCCCGGCCTTCTCCATCTGGGTGACCTGGTAGGTCAGCCCGCTCTTGGAGTTCACCAGCCCGTTGGCCAGCTCGGTCATCCGCAGCTCGTTGTCGGGCGCGGCGGCCAGCCTGACGAGGATTTCGTACTGGGGGTGCGAGAGTCCGGAGTCGTCCTTGAGCTGTTGGTCGACACGCCGGTTCACCAGGGAGGAGGCGGCCAGAAACCCGCTCCATGCCCGCATCTCGCGGTCGTCCAGCCATCTCGTGTCACCCATGGCGTCCAGGGTACACGGGGTTGTTCGAATTTGAATGAATGGCTAGGGTCGTGGCGAGCGGTTCGAATTTGAACAGTCCCCTCGGGCCGCGCCGACCGGAAGGAACCCCCCTCATGACCAGCGCCTCCGCCACACAGACGAAGGCTCCGGCCACCACCCCGGCCACCGGCTCCCCCCTCACCACCCTGGCCGCGCACGACGCCGGCCTGCTGCTCCTGCGCCTCGTCCTCGGCCTGACCATGGCCGCCCACGGCTCGCAGAAGCTCTTCGGCTGGTTCGGCGGCGGCGGGATCGGCGGAACGGGCCAGTTCTTCACGGCCAGCGGATACCCGGCCGGCGAGACCTTCGCCGTCGTCGCCGGACTCACGGAGACCCTGGGCGGGCTCGGCCTCGCGGCCGGACTCCTCACGCCGCTCGCCGGCGCGGCGGTCGTCGGCACGATGATCAACGCCATCGCCGTGCACGGGGCGGGCTCCTTCTTCGCCCCCGCCGGCATCGAGTACGAACTCCTGCTGACCGTCGGCGCCGCCGCCCTCACCCTCTCCGGTCCGGGCCGCCTCGCCGCCGACCGCTTCCTGCCCGTCCCGGCCCTGCGCGACCACCGCCTCGCCCTCGGTGCCCAGGCCCTCGCCCTCGGCGTCGTCGTGGCGGCGCTCACCCTCCTGATCCGCAACTGACCCCACCCCACCCCACCCCACCCGGCCCGACCGCCCCGCCAGGGATCCCCTCCGCACACGGGATCCCGCGCGGGGCGGCGGCGTACCGGTTCCGAAGCCGGTTCCGAGCCCGGTTGCGTCACCTGTTCCGAAGCCGGTTTCGAAGCCGGTTTCGAACCGTCGCGCGAGGGCATCCGCGCCTTCTCGCACCCCCTCTCCCCGCGCCCTGATTGATGCCGGGAAATTGGGGGAACAGCGGATGAATGACGCATATCACCCAGCCGATCGAAGACTACGCACTCATCGGCGACCTCATGACCAGCGCCCTGGTCGGTCGTGACGGGTCCATCGACTGGCTGTGCCTGCCCCGCTTCGACTCGGCCGCCTGCTTCGCCTCGCTCCTCGGCGACAAGGAGAACGGCCACTGGCGCATCGCCCCCGTCGGCAGCCCCGACGGGGGCCACTGCACGAGCCGCGCCTACGTCGACGACACCCTCGTCCTGGAGTCCCACTGGGAGACCGAGGACGGAGCCTTCAAGGTCATCGACTTCATGCCGCAACGCGACGAAGCGCCCGACGTCGTGCGCGTCGTCGAGGGGATCTCCGGGCAGGTCGCCGTCCGCAGCACGTTGCGCCTGCGCTTCGACTACGGCCACGTCGTCCCCTGGGTCCGGCGCAGCGACGGGGACCGGGTGGCCGTCGCCGGGCCCGACTCCGCGTGGCTGCGCAGCGTGCCGAGCGTCCGCACGTGGGGCGTGGGCAACAGCACCCGCTCGGAGTTCACCGTCGGCCCCGGGGAGAGGGTGGCGTTCATCCTGACCTGGCACCCCTCCCACGAGCCGCGCCCCGAGCCCTGCGACCCGTTCGAGGCGCTGGAGCAGAGCCTCGCCGACTGGCGCGAGTGGAGCGGACGGTGCCGCTACGACGGCCCCTACCGGGAAGCCGTGATCCGCTCCCTCATCACCCTCAAGGCCCTCACCTACGCCCCCACCGGCGGGATCTGCGCCGCCGCCACCACCTCGCTCCCCGAGGAGATCGGCGGCGTCCGCAACTGGGACTACCGCTACTGCTGGCTGCGCGACTCCACCCTGACCCTGGACGCGCTCCTCGCCACCGGCTACCTGGAGGAGGCCCACGCCTGGCGGCGCTGGCTCCTGCGCGCCGTCGCCGGCGACCCGGCCGACCTCCAGATCATGTACGGGATCGCCGGCGAGCGCCGGATCCCCGAGACCGACCTGCCCTGGCTGCGCGGGTACGCCGGCTCCGCACCCGTACGCATCGGCAACGCGGCCGTCGACCAGCTCCAGCTCGACGTGTACGGGGAGGTGCTCGACTCCCTCTTCCTGGCCCGCACCAACGGGCTGCCGACCGAGCTGCACTCCTGGCGGATCCAGCTGGCCCTCCTCGACTTCCTGGAACGCAACTGGCACCGGCCCGACGAGGGCCTGTGGGAGGTGCGCGGGCCCCGCCGCCACTTCACCCACTCCAAGGTGATGGCCTGGGTCGCCGCCGACCGCGCCGTGCGCACCCTGGAGCGCGACCCGTCCATGCCGGGGGAAGTGGAGCGCTGGCGCACCATGCGGGACGCCGTCCACCGAGAGGTCTGCGAGAACGCCTACGACCGCGAGCGCGGCACCTTCACCCAGTACTACGGCTCGCGCGAACTGGACGCGGCCACCCTGCTGATCCCCAGGGTCGGTTTCCTGCCGCCCGACGATCCCCGCGTGATCGGCACGGTCGACGCCGTCCGGGCGGAACTCGGCAGCAGCGGGCTCGTCCGCCGCTACAGCACCGAAGGCGCCTCCGTGGACGGCCTGCCGGGGGACGAGGGCGCCTTCCTGGCCTGCTCGTTCTGGCTGGCGGACGCCCTCCACCTGACCGGGCGGGAGAAGGAGGCGCGGGACCTGTTCGAGAAGCTGCTGGCGGTACGCAGCGACGTGGGCCTGCTCGCGGAGGAGTACGACCCCGTCGCCGGCCGCCAACTGGGCAACTTCCCGCAGGCCTTCAGCCACATCGGCCTCGTCAACACCGCCCTCGTCCTCAGCGGCGCGTCCCTCTCCGCCTGACCGCCCCGCCGGCCCCGACCGCCCGCCCCGCCCGTGCCCTGACCGGCCCCGCCCGCCGTCGCCCCCGCCCCCGCCCGCCCCGCCGCCCCTGCGGCTACGGGGCCGGCGGCGTGCGTGACGCCAGCAGCAGGGCGATGTCGTCCGGCCGGTCCGTGATGGCGACCGCCTCCGCGATCAGCCGGTCGGCGGTCTCCGTCAGCGGGGACGGCCGTGCCTCGGACAGCACCGCCCGCACCCGCTCGACCCCCTCGTCGATGTCGGCGTGCGGGCTCTCCACCAGCCCGTCGGTGTACAGCGCGAGCACCTCTCCCGGCTCCGGCCACAGCTCCGTCACCGGATACCGCGCCCCCGGGTCCACCCCGAGCACCACCCCGCCCGGCAGGTCCAGCACCTCGGTCCGCCCGTCGACGTGACGCAACAACGGCTGCGGATGCCCGGCCCGTACGGCCAGGGCGCGGCCCGTGACCGGGTCGAGCAGGACGTAACAGCAACTGGCGAACTGGCCCGGGTCCAGGTCGATCAGCAGCCGGTTCGTACCCCCCATGACCTGGTCGGGCGTCAGGCCGGTCAGCGCGAAGGCCCGTACGGCGCTGCGCAGTTGACCCATCGTCGCGGCGGCGGCCACCCCGTGCCCCTGGACGTCCCCGATGACCAGCGCCAGCGGCCCGGCGGGCGTCGCGATCACGTCGTACCAGTCGCCGCCCACGTCCATGCCCACCGTCCCGGGCAGGTACCGGCCGACGGTCGCCACGTCCCGCGACACCGGCAGCCGGTGCGGCAACAACGCCGCCTGGAGCCCCCGGGCCAACGCCGCCTCGCTGTCGTAGCGCCGGGCCCGGGCCAACGCCTGCGCGATCAGCCCGGCCAGCGCGGTGAGCACCGTACGCTCCTCCGGGCTGAAGCCGCGCGGTTGGTCGAAGCCGAGGATGCACGACCCCACCGGCCGACCGGAGGCGATCAACGGCAGGAAGGCGCGGGCGCCGACGTCGGCGTCCAACGGGATCCCCGGATAGGCGGCGGCCAGGTGCTGCATCGACTCGAAGAAGATCGGCCGCCCCGTCGTCAGCGTCTCCACGCCCGGCAGCCGCACGTCCAGCGCCACCCCGTCGAAGCGGTTCAGGAAGCCCTGGGGGAAGCCCGTCTCCCAGGCCAGGTGCAGGTGGCGCTCGTCGAGCAGGTAGATCGCCAGCTGACGTCCCCCGAAGGCCGGCAACAGCTCCTCGGTGACCACCGCCGACACCTGGCGCGCGGTGACCGCCTCCGTCAGCGCGATGGCCAACGCCACCGGCCGGTACAGGGCCGACGCCCGGTCGGCGGGCGATCCGAGCCCCGCGCCGGGACGCCCCACCGACTCGGGCACGTACGCCGGTCTCTCGGCCGGCCCGAGCGTGACCGTCAGCCCGGCCGGCCCCGGGTACAGGCCGACGGACACCCAGTCCCGCCCGTCGCGCGCGCCCCGGCCGTCCCCGTCGCGCGCGCCCCGGCCGTCCGGCGGCGCGTCCCTGCGGGCGGTGAAGTGCACGGGCTCCGTGGACAGGTACACGCCCCGGAAGTGGTCCTCGTACCCCGGATGCCCCAGCCAGGGCAGCGCCTCCCACAGCACCCGCCCCCGCAAGGCGTCCGCGCCCACCCCGAGCAGCTCCTCGGCGGCGGCGTTGACGAAGCCGATCCGGCCCTGCCGGTCCAGCGACAGCACCACCTCCTCCAGCCGGTCCACCGCCTCCACCGCGTCACCGGCCGGCGCGGTCAGGGGCACCGACACCGGATCCCGGTCCCAGGACACCGGCTCCCCGACGGCCGCCAGCGCCGCCAACTCCCCGGCCAGCTCGTCGGCGGCCGCCCGCATCCGTTCCCGATCGGCGGCGTCGACCGCCACGCCCGGCGTGGCCGCGCGCAGCACCAGCAGCACCCCGAACCGCTCCGACCCGGCCGTCACCGGCTCGTACAGCGACCCGAACGGGAAGGGCAGACCGGCCATCAGCTGCGGGAACCGCCGCATCGCCGCCTCGCCGTCGGGCAGGTGCACCGCCTGGCCCGACCGGTACGCCTCCGCGACCGGGTAGGGGCGGTTCACGTGCATCCGCCACCACGGCCGGAACAACGTGTCCGGCAGCCCCGTGATCGACGCCATCAGCAGCAGCCCCCGGGTGCCGCTGCGCAGGTACACCCCGCCCGCGTAGCCGCCGACGGCCTCCACGGCGCGTACCGCCGCGCGGGCCGACACCCGGGCCGTGGCATCGGACTCCGGGCCGCCGCCGTCCGGTCTCGCCGTCACACAGTCAGCATGCCCCGGCCGGGTCGCCCACCGCACCCCGGCCGCCGCTCCCCGGCCCCCGCCGCCCGCGCCCCGTACGTCGTACGCCGTACGCCGTACGCGCTGACCCGAACGCCTCCCCCGTGCGGGGGACGCACCGCCCGCCCGGTCCTCCCGCCGTCCCGTGCCGGGGAGGCTTCCGGCATGCGACAGCAGCACGACACGTCCACGCACCCCGCGCCCCGGGCGGCCTTCACCGCGGCCGACGCCTACACCCTGCGCACCGCCCTCGACGCCCTCGGCGGGGTCCGTGACCTCGACACCCTGGACGTGGCCTGCGGGCACGGCGCCACCGCCGCCTTCCTCGCCGACGGCGGGGCCCGCCGCACCGTCGGCGTCGACAGCTGCCCCGACCGCGTCCGCCGGGCCCGCGAACGACACGGCCGCGCCACGGCCGCCGCCGGCACCACCTCCGTCGAGTACGTCGTCGCCGACGCCGCGGCCATGCCCCAGCTGGGCCCGTTCGACCTGGCCACCGCCGTGTACCTGTTCAGCCACGCCCCCGACCGGGACTCCCTGCACGCCATGTTCCGGGGGATCCGGGCGAACCTGCGCCCCGGCGGACGCCTGCTGTCGTTGGTCCGCAACCCCGGCGCCTACCCGCACGTGGACTGGTCGCCGTACGGGATGCGGATCCTCGACCGGGTACCGGAGGGTGACGCGCCCCTGCTGAGGGCCCAGTTCCTCACCGAGCCCCCGGTCCACTTCGAGTACCGCGAATGGGCGCACGCCGACTTCGCCGAAGCCGCCGTCGACGCGGGCTTCAGCACCGTCGGATGGCAGCCCAGCCGCACCCCGCCGGCGGACGCGCACCGTGACGAGGCGTACTGGACGGCGTACCGCGCCTGGCCGGTCAGCACGCTGATGACCTGTACGGCCTGACCCGGCCGTGACCGCGCGCGTGCCACGACGGGGCCGGGCGGGCAGGGCGGGCCGGGCAGGGCGGGCGCGGACACCGGGACCGGTGACCCGGGGGGCCGCCCCGAAGCGGCGGCGCCCGTCACTGGTCGTCCGCGGTCTCCCCGATCAGCTCCACGATCCGCTCCCGCGCCGCGCGCCCCTCCGGCACCGGCATCAGCGGGTAGGCGTGCGGCAACCCCGCCGCCTCGTGCCACTCCACCTGGGCCCCCGCCGCCCGCGCCCGCAGCAACAGCTCCCGGCTGTCGGTGCTCAGCACGTCACGCGTACCCGTGAAGACGGTCAACGGGGCCAAGCCCGCGAAGGAACCGTGCAACGGGCTCACCCGGGGATCGGCCACGTCCAGCGTGCCCGCGTACAGACGACCCGCCTCGGCCAGACCCGGCCGGGCCAGCATCGGATCCGCGGGCTCGATCTCCGCCTGCCCCGGATGGGTCATGCTCACGTCCAGCCACGGGGAGATCAGCACGATCCGCGAGGGCTGGGCCCCCGTACGCTCCCGCAACCGCTGCGCGGCCGCCAGCGCCAACCCGGCGCCCGCCGAATCACCGATCAGCACCGTTCCGCCGGCGCCCCCGCTCTCGATCAACCCGCTCAACAGGTCCGCCGCCACCGGAACCGTACGATCCGCCGTCCCGCGCGGCGCCAGCACGTACGCCGGCACCACCACCCGGGCACGGGCCCGCGTCACCAACGTCCGGATCAACGACCAGTGCGGGCGCACCAACTCGTTGATGTACGCGCCACCGTGCACGTACAACACCCGCGCCACCGGCTCCTGCCCGCGCGGCGCCGCGTCGTACACCGGCCAGGCCCCGACGAAGGTCCTCGACACCTCCGCGACCCGTCCCAACGACCGCGGCGGCAGATGCGACGCCGGCCGCCGCGCGGACTCGGCCACCCGGGCCCGTACCGCCTCCGCCGTGGCGAACCGTCTTCGCCGCCCCGCCGCCGTCAGCGCGGCCGAAAGCGCCCTGCTGCGCAGACTCGGCACGCCCCTCACCTCCCCTTTTACCCGCCCCCGGGCCTCCGCCCGCAGGCCCCTGCCCCGTCACCTGAGGAGCATAGGCGTGAAGCTGGGCTGTCGACCCGCTTAAGAAAGTCTCGATGGACCGATCACCCTGCCGCTCGGCAGATTGGTGCCCGACACACCACGTCGCGCGCCCCCGCGCGCGACGCCTCCCTCCCGCACGCCTGGAGCCACCGCCATGAAGGCACTCGTCAAGCACAAGGCCGAGCCCGGGCTGTGGCTCATGGACGTCCCCGAGCCCGAGTACGGCGCCGGCGACGTGCTGATCAAGGTGCTGCGCACCGGCATCTGCGGCACCGACCTGCACATCCGTTCGTGGGACGGATGGGCCCAGGGAGCCGTCAAGACCCCCCTCGTCCTCGGCCACGAGTTCGTCGGGGAGGTCGCCGCGGTCGGCACGGACGTCCAGGACATCGAGGTCGGCGCCCTGGTCAGCGGTGAGGGTCACCTCGTGTGCGGCAAGTGCCGCAACTGCCTCGCCGGCCGCCGCCACCTGTGCCGCAGCACCATCGGCCTCGGCGTGGGCCGCGACGGCGCCTTCGCCGAGTACGTCGTCCTGCCCGCGCAGAACGTCTGGGTGCACCGCACGGCCGTCAACCTCGACGTCGCCGCCATCTTCGACCCCTTCGGCAACGCCGTGCACACCGCGCTGTCCTTCCCGCTCGTCGGCGAGGACGTGCTGATCACCGGCGCCGGCCCGATCGGCATCATGGCCGCCGCCGTCGCCAAGCACGCCGGCGCGCGCAACGTGGTCATCACCGACGTCAGCCCCGAGCGCCTGGAGATCGCCCGCAAGGCCGGCGCCACCCTCGCGGTCAACGTCGCCGAGACCTCCATCGCCGACGCGCAGGCCCGCCTCGGCCTGCGCGAGGGCTTCGACGTCGGCCTGGAGATGTCCGGCCGCGCCGAGGCCATGCGCGACATGATCGACAACATGACGCACGGCGGCCGCATCGCCATGCTGGGCCTGCCCGCCCAGGAGTTCCCCGTCGACTGGGCGAAGGTCGTCACCTCGATGATCACCATCAAGGGCATCTACGGCCGCGAGATGTTCGAGACCTGGTACGCGATGACGGTGCTCCTGGAAGGCGGGCTCGACCTGTCCCCGGTCATCACCGGCCGCTACTCCCACCGCGACTTCGAGGCCGCCTTCGACGAGGCCGCCACCGCCCGCAGCGGCAAGATCATCCTGGACTGGACGGCGTAACCGCCCCGGATCCGACAGGTCCGGCAAGGACCGACAGACCATCTCCCCCCGGCCGGGCCCCGCACACCCTCCCCCCTCCGCGGGGCCCGGCCCCCTTCCTCTTCCGCCGCACAAGGAGACGCCGAAGCCCATGTTCGAGTCCGTACGCGAAGACCTCCGCACCACCCTCGACGAGATCCGCGCCGCGGGCCTGCACAAGCCCGAGCGCGTCATCGGCACCCCGCAGAACGCCGCCGTCGCCGTCACCGCGGGCGGCGCCCCCGGCGAGGTCCTCAACTTCTGCGCCAACAACTACCTCGGACTCGCCGACCACCCCGAGGTCGTCACCGCCGCCAAGGAAGCCCTGGACCGCTGGGGCTACGGCATGGCCTCCGTCCGCTTCATCTGCGGCACCCAGGAGGTCCACAAGGAACTGGAGGCCCGCCTGTCCTCCTTCCTCGGCCAGGAGGACACGATCCTCTACTCCTCCTGCTTCGACGCCAACGGCGGCGTCTTCGAGACCCTCCTCGGCGCCGAGGACGCGGTGATCTCCGACGCCCTCAACCACGCCTCGATCATCGACGGCATCCGCCTGTCGAAGGCCCGCCGCTTCCGCTACGCGAACCGCGACATGGCCGAGCTGGAGGCCCGCCTCAAGGAGGCCACCGACGGCGGCGCCCGCCGCAAGCTCATCGTCACCGACGGCGTCTTCTCCATGGACGGCTACGTCGCCCCCCTCACCGAGATCTGCGACCTCGCCGACCGCTACGACGCCATGGTCATGGTCGACGACTCCCACGCCGTCGGCTTCGTCGGCCCCGGCGGCCGCGGCACCCCCGAACTGCACGGCGTCATGGACCGCGTCGACATCATCACCGGCACCCTCGGCAAGGCCCTCGGCGGAGCCTCCGGCGGCTACGTCGCCGCCCGCGCCGAGATCGTCGCCCTGCTGCGCCAGCGCTCCCGCCCGTACCTCTTCTCCAACTCCCTCGCCCCCGTCATCGCCGCCGCCTCCCTCAAGGTCCTCGACCTCCTGGAGTCCGCCGGCGACCTGCGCGACCGCCTCGCCGAGAACACCAAGCTGTTCCGCACCAAGATGACCGAGGCCGGCTTCGAGATCCTGCCCGGCGACCACGCCATCGCCCCCGTCATGATCGGCGACGCCGCCGAGGCCGCCCGCATGGCCGAGCTGCTCCTGGAACGCGGCGTGTACGTGATCGGCTTCTCGTACCCCGTCGTCCCCATGGGCGCGGCACGCATCCGCGTCCAGCTCTCGGCCGCACACTCCACCGCCGACGTCGAGCGCGCCGTCGCCGCCTTCGTCGACGCCCGCGCGGCGCTGGGAACATCCGCAGGCTGAGACAATGGAGGGGTGATCGACCCCCGCCGGCTGCGCATCCTGCGGGCCGTGGCGGACCACCGTACGGTGACCGCCGCGGCCGCAGCCCTGTACCTCACCCCGTCCGCCGTCTCCCAGCAGCTCGCCGCTCTGGAACAGGAGACCGGCCACGCCCTGCTCACCCGCAGCGGCCGGGGCGTACGACTCACCGCGGCCGGTGAGATCCTGCTGGGCCACGCCCACGAGGTACTGGCCCAACTGGAGCGCGCCGAGGCGGAACTCGCGGCGTACGCGGGCGGAACGGCCGGCGAGGTCACCGTCGCCGCCTTCGCCACCGGCATCGCCGAGGTGCTGGCCCCTGCCATCGCCCGCCTCGCCGTGGAGCACCCGGGCATCCGGCTGCGGGTCCGCGACGCGGAGGGCGACCAGAGCCTGCCGATGCTGCTGGACGGGGAGGCGGACGTCGCGCTCGCCGTCGAGTACCGAGGCGGTCCGGGCGCCGACGACGCCCGCCTGTCGGTCCTGCCGCTCTACGCGGAGCCCTTCGACGCGGTCCTGCCCTCCGCACACCGCCTCGCCGACCTCCCGGCGGTGGCGCTGGCGGACCTCTCCGACTCCGACTGGGTGGGCCAGTACCCGGGCAACCCGTGCCACGACGTGACCCTCCTGGCCTGCGAACTGGCGGGCTTCCAGCCCCGCTTCGCGCACTCCTCCGACGACTTCCGGGCCGTGACGGCCCTGGTCGGAGCGGGGGCGGGGGTGGCCCTGGTCCCGCGCTCGGCCCTGCGGGGCATGGACCTCAAGGAGGTCACGGTCCGCCCGGTCACGGGCCCGGCCGCGACCCGCCGCGTCTTCGCCGCCACGCGCCGCGGGGCAGCGTCCCACCCGCTGATCGCCCCGGTCCTGTCGGCGCTGGTGACGGAGGCGGAGCGGGTCCCGGGGCATTGAGGGGCGGGGCGGGGGTGGGGCAAGGCGGTACTCCCCGGGGCGGTGTCGGGAACGGGCTGGGGGTTTCCCGTCAGTCTCATCGTCTCTCCGGTGCGGGCCGGGCCCTCAAGGGCGCTCACTTCGTTCGCGTCACTGCGTGATGGCCTTCGGCCACCCTTGACCGCCCGTCCCGCCCCGGACATACGAAGACTGTCGGGAAACCCCCGAAAGAACGGTCACGGGGCAGGGAAGGGGGAGGGCGGCCGTGTCAGTGACCAGCGAGGGGCCATCCCACGGGCCCACCGGGCATCCGGGCACTCACAGCCCCTTTCGGGACCGAGCCCACGGCCTACCTGCACGAAAAGTCGACGAGACCGTCCTGCGGAGCACCTGAGCGCGCCGGATCGCTACGCGCTCCTCTGGTCTCGGCGTCCGCCGGCCGTCTGGGGTCGATATCTGCACTCCAGGACGATCACAGAGGTCCGGGAAGCGGTTGCGCGCATCGGATCGCTACGTGCTCCCGACGTCTCGGCGTCCGACGGTCGGCCGGCGTTGCCGCCTACACGAGAGGACGAACAGACGCGAAGAGATGGCGGACAGCGACCCAAGACGGCCGGCGGACGCCGAGAATTGAGGAGCGCGTAGCGATCTGTCGCGCTTGGGTGTTCCCGGGGACGGTCTCGTCGACTTTTCGTGCGGGTAGGCCATCGGCTTGGTGCCGAAAGGGGCTGTGAAGGGGGGATACCTGCCTGGCCTCCTCGCCCGGGGGGTCGAGGGTCGTTGATGCGGGGGCGTCCCTGCTCCTGCCCCGTGGCCGTTCTTTCGGGGGTTTCCCGACAGTCTTCGTATGTCCGGGGCGGGACGGGCGGTCAAGGGTGGCCGAAGGCCATCACGCAGTGACGCGAACGAAGTGAGCGCCCTTGAGGGCCCGGCCCGCCCCGGAGAGACGATGAGACTGACGGGAAACCCCCAGCACCTCCCCGATACCGCCCCGGGGAGTACCGCCTTGCCCCACCCCCACCCCCGACCCCGACCCGCCCGGCCGGGGTAGCCCCCCACCCCGCCCCGCCCCTCAGACCCGGATCACTTCCACCCCCGCCGCCTCGAACCCCGCCGCCAAGGGGGCCGAGAGGCCGGTGTCCGTCACCAGGGTGTGCACCGTCGAGGTGGGGCAGATGCGGGCGAAGGCGCGGATGCCGAGCTTGGTGGAGTCGGCCGCGACGACCACGCGGCGGGCCCGCGCGCACAGGAGGCTGTTCACGGCGGCCTCGTCCTCGTGGCGGGTCGCCGCGCCGTCCTCCGGGTCGAAGGCGTCGACGCCGACCACGGCCGTGTCCACGGTGAGCCGGCCCAGCGTCTCCTGGGCCAGCGGGCCGGTGAGTTCGTAGGACTGCGGGCGGGCGACCCCGCCCGACAGGACGATCTTGAACTGGGGCCGGATCACCAGTTCCCCCGCGATGTTGAGGGCGTTGGTGACGACGGTCAGGGCGGGGGAGCCCGTCGCGAGGTCCGGTCGGGCGGCCAGGGCGCGGGCGACCTCCGTGGTGGTGGTGCCCCCGGTCAGGCCGATCACCTCGCCCGGGGCGATCAGGGCCGCGACGGCCTCACTGATGCGGTGCTTCTCGGCGGCCCGGCGGGACGTGCGGTAGCGCAGGGGGAGTTCGTAGGACACGCCGTGCGGGGCCGCCCCACCGCGCGTGCGCACCAGGAGCTGCTGCTCGGCGAGTTGGTCGAGGTCGCGGCGGATCGTCGCGGCGGACACGCCGAGGGACGCCGCCGCCGCCTCCACCTCCAGCCCGCCCCGCTCCACCAGCAGGTCCAGCAGTCTCTGCCAGCGTTCCTTGCGGGTCATGGCACCCCTCCCGTGCGTGTTGCGGGCACGTCCGAGGCCCTGGCGTCGAGACTAACCCAGGGCGTCGACCCGTAGATGCTTGAAGTTGCGCGAAACCGCCCGCTACCTTGCAGGAACACGCACGCCGTAGGGATGTACTGCCACACACGCTCACACGCTTACGCACCCAACGCGCAGGGAGCCCGCATGAGTCACGTCGCGTACGAGTTGTCCACGCAGCCCGAGAGCTGGGAACGGGCCGCCGAACTGGCCCCGGCCCGCCGGGCGGTGTTGCCGGAGCCGGGGGAGCGGACCGCGATCGTCGGTTGCGGGACCTCGTACTACATGGCCCAGGCGGCCGCGGCGTTGCGGGAGGACGCCGGCCACGGCGAGACGGACGCCTTCCCCGCCTCGGAGTTCCCGCACCGCCGCCGCTACGACCGGGTGGTGGCGCTGACCCGGTCCGGGACCACGACCGAGGTCCTCGACCTGCTGGCGGCGCTGCGGGAGGCCGGCACCCCGACCACCGCGGTCATCGGGGACCCGGACACGCCCGTGACGGGTCTCGCCGACGACCTGGTGGTGCTGGACTTCGCCGACGAGGAGTCCGTCGTCCAGACCCGTTTCGCGACCACCGCCCTCACCCTGCTGCGCGCCCACGTGGGCGCGCACACCCCGGCGGTGGTGGCCGACGCGCGGACCGCGCTGGCCGAGCCGCTGCCGCTCGCGCCGGAGGGCCTGAGCCAGTTCACCTTCCTCGGGCGGGGTTGGAGCGTCGGTTTGGCGCACGAGGCCGCCCTCAAGATGCGCGAGGCCTCCCTGTCCTGGGCCGAGTCGTACCCGGCCATGGAGTACCGGCACGGACCGGTCAGCGTCACCGGGCCCGGCTCGGTGACGTGGTCGCTCGACGCGGCGCCGGACGGGATCGCCGAGCAGGTCCTCGGCACCGGGGCCGCGTGGGTGGCCGGCGCGCTCGACCCGCTCGCCGAGCTGGTCCGGGTGCACCGGTTCGCCGTCGCGGTCGCCGCGCACCGGCGGCTGGATCCGGACGCGCCCCGCAACCTCACCCGTTCGGTGATCCTGACGCCCGGTCACACCGCCGGTCACGCCGCCGGTCACGCCGCCGGCCTCGCCGCCGCCGAGGAGGCGGTCCGATGAGCCTGGCCTCCGCCGGAACCCTGGTCGCCGAAGCCGCCGCGGGCGGCCGGGCGGTCGCCGCCTTCAACATCATCACCCTGGAGCACGCCGAGGCCGTGGTCGAGGGGGCCGAGCGGGTGGGCCTGCCGGTGATCCTGCAACTCAGCGAGAACGCGGTGCGGTTCAGGGGCGGCGCCGTGCTGCCCATCGCGCGGGCGGCCGCCGCCTGCGCCGAGGCCGCGGGGGTCCCCGTGGGACTGCACCTGGACCACGTCAAGAGCCCCGACCTGTTGCGGCGTGCCGTCGACGCCGGCTTCGGTTCCGTCATGTACGACGCCGCGCACCTGCCCTACGCCGAGAACCTGGAGGCCACCCGCTCCGCCGCCGACTGGGCCCACGTCAACGGCCTGTGGATCGAGGCGGAGCTCGGCGAGGTCGGCGGGAAGAACGGCGAGGCGCCCCTGGACCCGCACGCTCCGGGGGCCCGGACCGATCCCGACGAGGCGCGCCGGTTCGTCGCCGACTCCGGGGTGGACGCCCTGGCCGTGGCCGTCGGGAGCAGTCACGCGATGACCAGCCGGACGGCCGCCCTCGACCACGCGCTCCTGGCCCGCCTGGCCAAGTCCGTGGACGTGCCGCTGGTGTTGCACGGTTCCTCGGGGCTGCCGGACGCGGAGCTCGCGGCCGCCGTGGCGGGCGGCATCCGGAAGGTCAACATCGGTACGGCGCTCAACGTGGCGATGACCGACGCGATCCGCGCCCACCTCACCCCGGCGGACCCCCGCCCGTACCTCACGGCCGCCCGGACGGCCATGGCGAGCACCGCCGCGGCCATGATCACCGCCCTGGAGCGGAGCGACTAGGGACGGCGTCCGACCGTGCGCACGCCCTTCCGGATTTTTGCAACGCGTTCTACTCTGACCGCCGCCACGCCGGCGACCGGGCCGGACCGCGACACCTTCGGAGGGGCCGTGCACCTCGAATACACGCCTGAGCAGCAGCAGTTGCGCGCCGAACTGCGCGCCTATTTCGCCGAGCTGGTCCCGGAGGACGTCTACGCCCGCTACGAGGACCCGGCGGCGCAGAAGCGCTTCTACCGGGAGACCATCCGCCGCCTCGGCGCCGACGGCTGGCTCGGCGTCGGCTGGCCCGTGGAGTACGGCGGGCGCGGGATGTCGCCCATGGACCAGTTCATCTTCTTCGACGAGGCCGCGCAGGCCGTCGTCCCGCTCCCGCTGATGGCGCTGAACACCGTCGGACCGACCATCATGCAGTTCGGCACCGAGGAACAGAAGGCGTACTTCCTCCCCCGGATCCTCTCCGGGGAGATCGACTTCGCGATCGGCTACAGCGAGCCCGACGCCGGCACCGACCTGGCCGCGCTCAAGTGCAAGGCCGTGCGCGAGGGCGGCGAGGAGGACGGCACCTACGTCGTCAACGGCCAGAAGATCTGGACCACCAACGGCGACACCGCCGACTGGGTGTGGCTCGCCGTGCGCACCGATCCCGACGCCCCCGCGCACAAGGGCATCACCATGCTCCTGGTGCCGACCTCCGACCCGGGCTACTCCTGCACCCTCATCAACACCCTCGCCTCGCACGACACCACGGCCAGCCACTACGAGGACATCCGGGTCCCCGCGAGCCGTCGCGTCGGCCAAGAGAACAAGGGCTGGCGCCTGATCACCAACCAGTTGAACCACGAGCGGGTCACCCTCGCCGCCCACGGCACGATGGCGATCCGCGCCCTGCACGACGTCCAGCGCTGGGCCGCGCGCACCAAGCTCGCCGACGGCCGCCGGGTGATCGACCTGCCGTGGGTGCGCGGCCGCCTGGCCCGCACGCACGCCCGCCTCGACGCGATGAAGCTGCTCAACTGGCAGATGGTCAACGCCGTCCAGTCCGGCACGCTCACGCCGCAGGACGCCTCCGCCGTCAAGGTCTACGGCTCCGAGGCGCGCAGGGACGCGTACGCCTGGCTGATGGAGGTGGTCGGCTCGGCCGGTTCCCTGAAGGACGGTTCGGCGGGCGCGGTCCTGCACGGCGAACTCGAACGCGGCTACCGCAGCGCGGTGATCTTCACCTTCGGCGGCGGCAACAACGAGATCCAGCGCGAGATCATCTCCTGGATCGGCCTGGGCATGCCCCGCGTCCGCCGCTGAACGTCACCCGGGGAGCGTGGACCGGACCAGGACGAGGGAGCCGTCGTACGAGGGCCGCGTGCGCAGCCGGCCGAAGCGGGCGTCCCAGGCGCCGGAGGCGAGGTCGCGGCGCAGGCTCGCGTCGAAGCGTTCGCGGACGCCGTCGTCGACGAAGCTCCAGGCCGAACCGGCCCGGCGGGCGGCGGGGTCCAGGAGGAGTTCGGGGCGGCCGTAGTAGGCCTCGTCGAAGTCGTCGGTGCAGTCCAGGGGGATCGGCACGCTCAGTACGGTGGCCGTGCCGCCGAGGGCCGCGGCCACCTCCTCGACGGGCGGGTGGCGGCGCGCCTCGACGTCGAGGACCTCGGGGGCGTACGCGCCCAGCCAGAAGTCGCGGACCAGCTTCGGGTCGCGGGTCAGCACCACCACCGGGCCCCGGGTGACGCGGCGCATCTCGCGCAGGCCGGCGGCCGTGTCGCTCCACTCGTGGACGTCGAAGAGGGTCATCGCCCCGTCGAACTCGCCGTCGGCGAAGGGCAGCTCCTCGGCGTCGGCGCCGACGGTGAGGACCCGGCCCGCGCCGTCGAGGGCCTCGGCGACGAACCGCGCGATGCGGGTGTCGGGTCGCCGGGAGGCGAAGTGGCCTTCGTCCAGGGCGCCGTGGTGGACGTCCACGGACATGCCGTCCCGGTCGCGTGTCCGCATCGTCGTCGCCTCGCCTCGTGAGCTGTAACGGGTGGTGGTGAAAAGGATGTTACGGCCGGTGGGAGCGTGCGTACGCCGCCCCGCCGGCGGGTGCCCCTCGTCATCCCGCATCCACCGGCGACGGGCCGTACGCCGACTTCCGCGGGGTTGGGGCTTCGACCGAAACCCTCGTGCGCGCGTACATGGATGAAACGGTCCCCCTCCCAAGTAGGCTCCGGCCGGGAGGCGGGCGATGGGCGGAACTCCGTACGAGGGCGCGGATCCGGGGCTGTACGGCCCGGGATCGGTCACCTGGCAGTGCCACGGCGACCCGGTGATGTGGATCGCCGGGATCCGCGCGCTCTACCTCCAGGCCCTGCACCCGCGCGCCGTGCGCGGGGTGGTCGCGAACTCCGACTTCCGGCGCGACGCCTGGGGTCGGCTGCTGCGCACCGCCGACTTCGTGGGCACCCTCACCTACGGGACCACCGAGGCCGCCGAACGGGCCGGCGCCCGGGTTCGTGCGATCCACCGAAAGCTGTCCGCCGTCGACCCCGGGACCGGGGAGCGGTTCTCCGTGGACGACCCCGAACTCCTCATGTGGGTGCACTGCGCGCAGATCGACAGCTTCCTGCACGTACTGCTGCGCTCCGGCGTCCCCCTCACCCCGGACCGGGCGGACCGCTACGTCGACGAGAACCGGGTCAACGCCCGCCTCGTCGGTCTCGATCCGGCCGACGTGCCGGCCGACACGCGGCGGCTGGAGGCCTACTTCGAGGAGGTTCTTCCCGGCCTCGCCGCCGGCGCCGACGCCCGCGCCGTCGACGACTTCCTGCGCGCCCCGCCCGTCCACCGCCTCCTGGTCCCTGGCCGAAACCTGCTGTGGGGCCCGGTCTCCGCGCTCGCCTACGACACCCTCCCCGGCTGGGCGCACCGCCTCTACGGGCGCCCCGCGCCGCCCCCGGCGGAGGTCACCCGGCGGCTGCGCCTCACCGGTCGCGTGTTGCGCAGCATTCCCGCAGGTCTACGCTGGCAACTGCCTCCAGGTCACATCTTGAAGGCGATACGCCGCATGGGCCCCGACAGCCGCCCGTCGGCGTACACACTGCGTACGTCAGCGGCCATACTGGACCGCCTGGGGAGGGCGCGGCACGACGACGGGGGCGGCTTCAAGACATGGCGGAGTCCAGACTGATCCAGGGCCGGTACCGGTCACTCGATCTGATCGGGCGCGGCGGTATGGGCGAGGTGTGGCGTGCCCGCGACGAGTCGCTCGGGCGGCAGGTCGCGGTGAAATGCCTCAAACCGATCGGGTCCGAACAGGACGCCCATTTCACCCAGGTCCTGCGCGAGCGCTTCCGGCGCGAGGCGCGGGTCGCCGCCTCGCTCCAGCACCGGGGCGTCACCGTCGTGCACGACTTCGGGGACGACAGCGCCGGCGGCGGGCCCCTGTACCTGGTGATGGAGCTGCTCGAAGGCCGCAACCTCAGCCAGCTGATGGAGGACAACGAGGCCCGTCCGTTGCCCGTCGACGTGGTCCTGGACATCGCCGAGCAGATGGCGGCCGCCCTCGGCTACACCCACGACCAGGGCGTCGTCCACCGGGACCTGAAGCCGGCCAACATCATGCGGCTCACCGACGGCACCGTGAAGATCTGCGACTTCGGCATCGCCCGCCTCGCCCACGACATCGGCTTCACCGCCAAGCTCACCGGCGGCGGCATGGCCATGGGCACCCCGCACTACATGTCGCCCGAGCAGATCGCGGGCGGTGAGGTCGACCACCGCAGCGACCTCTACTCCCTCGGCTGCGTCCTCTACGAGATCGCCACCGGAGCCCCGCCCTTCGACCTCGGAGACTCCTGGTCCGTGCTCGTCGGCCACCGCGACAGCGCCCCCGTCCCGCCGCGCGAACACCGGCCCGAGCTGCCCGAGCACTTCGAGCGGATCGTCCTGGAACTGCTGGCCAAGCGCCCCGAGGACCGTCCCGGCGACGCCCGCCACGTGCACCGGCGCCTGGCCGAGGCGCGCTTCGGCGCGGGCGGGCCGATCGGCGCGCACCCGCCGCTGCCCGCGTGGGCCGCCGGCATGACCGCCGGACGCAAGGCCGGCATCGACGCCCGGCCCGCGAGCGGCGCCTGGGCCGTGCTCACCGGCTCCTGGACCTCGGGCCGCGCGACGACCGCCCGCCCGACCACCGCCCGCCCGACCACCGCACCCGCGACGGCCGCCGCCGGGCCCGACCCGCGCACCACCCCGTACTCGGGCACCGGAACGTACGCGCCGGGCGCCTCCGGGGCGCAGCGGATCGTCCGCCCCGCGCCCGCCGAGGACCCCCGCCTCACCGTCGTGCACGGGCTGGGCACCGTCTCGTTCGCCGGCGGGGTCGAGCGCCCCGACGCCCTCGCCGCCGGACACACCCGGGCCTTCGCCCTCAGCCGCTCCGGCCGGCCCGAGGAGGCCCTGGCCGTCTACGCGGCCGTCGCGCACGGGCGGGCGAAGGTGCTGGGCCCCGACCACGCGGACACCCTGGCCGCCCGCCAGGAGGAGGCGTACGAACTGAGCCGGCTCGGCCGCCACGGCGAGGCCCACGAGCGGTACGAGGCCGTCCTCGCCGCCCGCGTCCGCACCACGGGTCCGCGCCACCCCGACACCCTGCGCTGTCGCCACAACCTGGCCTGCGCGCTGGGCGCCCTCGGCCGGCACGCCGAGGCGTACGCCACCGCCGCGGAGGTCGCCGCCGACCGGGCCGCCGTCCTCGGCGCCGAACACGTGGACACCCTCCACACCCGCTACGAGGCCGCCTACGCCCTCGGCCGGCTCGGCCGCTGGCAGGAGGCCCTGGCCGGCTTCCGCCACGTGGCCGCCGTACGCGAACGGATCCTCGGCCGCGACCACCCCGACGTCCTCGCCGCCCGCTACGAGACCGGCATCGCCCTCGGCCGCACCGGCCGCGCCGCCGAGGCGCTGGACCTCTTCCGGTCCCTGGTCCGCGACCGCACCCGGGCCTACGGCGCCGCGGACCCGGAGACCCTGCGCGCCCGCCACGTCCTCGGCGTGAACCTGGGCCGCCTGGAGCGGTGGGAGGAGGCCGTGGAGGAGGCCCGCGCGGTCGGCGCGGCCCGCGCCCGGTCCCTGGGCGCCGAGCACGCGGACACCCTGGTCAGCCGCCGCGAACTGGCCGTCGGGCTGGGCCGGCTGGGCCGCTGGGACGAGGCGCTGCCCATCTACCGCGACCTGTCGGGCATCCGCGAGCGCTCGCTGGGCGACGAGCACCCCGACACCGTCCTCGCCCACGCCGACGAGGCACACTGTCTGGAGCGACTGGGCCAGGTGTGTTACCAAGAGCCATGACAACCGTCACGGGCTCCCGGGGTTTCGCGCACGACGTGTACGACGCGGTGATCGTGGGGGGCGGCCACAACGGGCTGGTCGCCGCCGCGTACCTGGCCCGGGCGGGCCGTTCGGTGCTGGTCCTGGAGCGGCTCGGCCGCACCGGCGGGGCCGCCGTCTCCACCCGCCCCTTCGCCGGGGTCGACGCCCGCCTGTCGCGGTACTCCTACCTGGTCTCGCTGCTCCCCGACAAGATCGTCCGGGACCTGGGGCTGCGCTTCCGGGTCCGCCGCCGCACGGTGTCCTCGTACACGCCCTACACCCCCGCCGGCCCCGGCGGCCGGCCCGGCGGGCTGCTCGTCGGCGGCGGGGAGGCCAGGACCCGGGAGTCCTTCGCCCGACTGACCGGATCGGAGCGGGAGTACGAGAGCTGGCGGGAGTTCTACGGGGCCACCGGGCGCCTGGCCCGCAAGGTCTTCCCCACCCTCACCGAGCCCCTGCCCACCCGCGCGGAACTGCGGGCCAGGGTCGACGACGAGGACACCTGGCGGATGCTCTTCGAGGAGCCGCTCGGGCGGGCGGTGGAGGAACGCTTCGCCGACGACCTGGTGCGGGGCGTGGTCCTCACCGACGGGCTCATCGGGACGTTCGCGGACGCCCACGACCCCTCCCTGGCCCAGAACCGCTGCTTCCTCTACCACGTGATCGGCGGCGGCACCGGGGACTGGGACGTGCCCGTCGGCGGCATGGGCGCGCTCACCGACGCCCTGGCCGACGCGGCGCGCGCGGCGGGCGCCGAGATCGTCACCGGACACGAGGCGCTGCGGCTGCACCCGGACGGGACGGCGCCCGTCGAGGTCACCTTCCGTACGGCGACGGGCGAGGGCTCCGTCACGGGCCGCACCGTCCTCGTCGGCGCCTCCCCGCGGGCGCTGGCCGAACTCCTGGGCGAGGCGCCGGACGACTCCGCCCCGGCGCCCGAGGGCGCCCAGCTCAAGGTCAACATGCTGCTGCGGCGGCTGCCCCGGCTCCGCGACACCTCGGTGGACCCCCGGGAGGCGTTCGGCGGGACCTTCCACATCGCGGAGGGCTACGAACAACTGCGCCGCGCCCACGCCGAGGCGGCGGCCGGCGAGCTGCCGTCCGCGCCGCCGTCGGAGATCTACTGCCACTCCCTGGCCGACCCCTCGATCCTCGGCCCCGACCTCGCCGCGGGGGGCCACCAGACCCTGACCCTGTTCGGACTGCACACCCCTGCGCGGCTGTTCGCCCAGGACAACCGGCAGACGCGCGAGGTGCTGCTGACGGCCACCCTCGCCCAACTGGACGCGCACCTGGCCGAACCCCTCACCGACTGCCTGGCCTTCGACGCCGACGGCCGCCCCTGCATCGAGGCCAAGACCCCGCTGGACCTGGAACGCGAACTGCGCCTGCCCGGCGGTCACATCTTCCACCGGGACCTGTCCTGGCCCTACGCGCAGGACGGCGGATCCGGTCGCTGGGGCGTCGAGACCGCGCACCCCACCGTGCTGCTGTGCGGGGCCGGAGCGGCGCGCGGCGGCGGGGTCAGCGGCGTGCCCGGGCACAACGCGGCGATGGCGGCGCTGGGGCTCTGACGGCAGGCGGGCACCGGCGGCCGGCGGGGCGCGGGGCGCGGGGTTCGCGGGGGCGCGGGGCGCGGGACTCAGCGCGGCAGGGCGAACCCGTCGAACAGGTCGTCCATGGCCCCGCGCGCGACACGGGCGGGGGTGGCGCGCAGCGCGAGGTCACGGGCGGCGGCGGCCAGGGGGTGGGAGACGGCGGCGACGCGGCCCGCGCGCCGGGCGCGGACGCGGATGGCGTCCGTACGGGCGAGGCGGGCCCGGCTGTAGGCGGCGAGGGCGGCCGGTACGTCCTCGCCGGCCTCCCCGTCCAGCAGGTGGGCCAGGACGGCCGCGTCCTCGACCGCCTGGCAGCCGCCCTGCCCCAGGTTGGGGGTCATGGCGTGCGCGGCGTCGCCGATCCAGGCGATCCGCCCGTGGTTCAGGCGGGGGAGCGGGCCGGCCAGGTCGTACAGGTCGTGCTGGAGCACCCGCTCCGGGTCGATCCGCTCCAGCAGCGCGGGAATGGGGTCGTGCCAGGTCCCGTACCGGCGCAGCAGCTCGGCCCGGAGGTCCGCCGGGCGGTACCCCTCGGGGACGACGGCGGTGGCGTAGACGTAGGCCCGGCCGTCGGCGAGCGGGACCATGCCGAAGCGCTCGCCCCGACCCCAGGTCTCGCAGCCCTCCGTCACCGTCACCGGCAGGACGGTGCGCCAGGCGGTCTCCCCGCTGTGGCGCAGGCCGGGGTGGTCGGGGAAGAAGCGGGTGCGCAGCGGGCTGTGGATGCCGTCGGCGGCGATCACGGCGTCGGCGGCGAGTTCCCCCGCGGTGGTGCGCACGACGGCTCCGTCCCCGGTCGACCCCACGTCCGTGACGGCGCGGTCGTAGGCGATCGCGCCCTCGGGCAGGGCGCCGCTCAGGGCCGCGGTGAGGGCGGCCCGGTGGACGGCGAGCGGGGGTCTGCCGTAGCGGGCGGTCAGGGCGGCGGTGTCGGTGCGGCTGAGCCGGGTGCCCGACGGGCGGCGCAGGCCCATGGCGGCGGGGACGGGGTGGGCTCCGGCGCCGGTGTCGTCGAGGGCGGCGAGGTCGAAGCCGATGGCGTCGAGGGCGCGCAGGGCGTTGGGGGCGAGGACGATGCCGGCGCCGACCGCCGTCGGGGCGGCGGCGCGCTCGCACACGGTGACCCGCCAGCCGCGGTGGTGCAGGGCCACGGCGGCGGTGAGGCCGCCGATCCCGGCACCGGCGATGACGGCGTGGCGTTGACGTGGCGACATGGCGGGCTCCTCGATGGACGCACGACCCTCTACATCCGTAGAGGCGATGCGTTTCACTCTACAGCTGTAGAGTGAGGGCATGTCCAGCCCCTCGACCCCCTCCACCCCGTCCGGCCCCCGGAAGTCCCACCCCGACACCGCGGGGCGGGCGCACGCCGACGCCGCGACGGCCCGTGCCGCGCCGGCGGAGGGCGGGGACGCGGCGCCCCCGCCCGTCGACCGGCGGACCCTGATCGCGGACACCGCCATCGCCCTCGTCGCCGCCGCCGGCCTCCGCGGCCTGACGCACCGTGCCGTGGACGGCGCGGCGGGGCTCGCCGCCGGCAGCACCTCGTACTACTTCCGCACCCGCACCGCGCTGATCGGCGCCTGCTACCGGCGGTTGGCGGAGCTGGACCTCGAAGACCTCGACGCCGACCCGCCCGTACCGCCCGTACCGCCCGTACCGCCCGTACCGCCGGGTCCGTCCGGCCCGCCCGTCGACCCCGCCTCGTCCGATGCCGCCGGGGCGTCCGCCGGGGTCCCGCTCGACCGGGACGCCGCCGCGGCGGCCTTCGCCGCGCTGCTGCACCGGTGGCTCACCGCGGGCCGCGAGCGCCAACTCGCGCGCTTCGAGCTGAGCCTGGAAGCGGCCCGCAACCCGGAACTGGAGCCCGAACTGCACCGCGCCGGCCTCGGCGCCCGCGCCCGCGCCGCCGCGGTCCTCGCCGCCCTGGGCGCGCGCGACCCCCAGGGTTCCGCCGAACTGATCGCGGCCTGGACCGACGGCCTGCTCTACGACCGCCTCGCGGGCGCCCTCGCCCGCTCCCGCCCCGCCCCGGACCCGGCCGAACTCACCGCCACGGTCCGGCGGATGATCGACGCCGCCCTCGACTAGCCCGATCGCGGCGGAGGGGCTCCCGTGCCGCGCCGGCCGCTCCGGCATAGGCTCGGCGCATGATCGCCGAACTCCAGTGCGTCGTCCTCGACTGTCCCGACCCGCGCGCGCTCGCCGCCTTCTACGCCGCCCTGTCGGGAGGTGAGGTCGACCGCCCCGACCGGCGGTGGTCGGTGGACGAGGAGTGGTCCACCGTGCACACCCCGGGCGGGTCCGTCCTGGCCTTCCAGCGGGTCGCGGACCACCGCCCGCCGCGTTGGCCCGACCCCGCCCACCCCCAGCAGTTCCACCTGGACTTCGGCGTGGGCGACCTCGGCCGGGCCCGGGAGCAGGTGCTCGCGCTCGGCGCGACCCTGCTGGACGAGGGCCCCGAGGAGCGCGGTTGGGACGTCTACGCCGATCCCGCGGGGCATCCGTTCTGTCTGGTCCGCCACTGAGGCCGGAGCGCCGGCGCGGAAATGCGTGGCCGAGGGGGCCGGGGCCGCACTAGGGTCGGGCGCCTGACCCGCCGCCGCGCCGGCGTCCGGGCGCCGAGGCGCCCCTGCCCCGAGCGCAGGGTCCCCGATCCCCGAACACGAGCGAGAGCACGCCATGACCGGCCCCCAGGACACGACGACCCTCTGGCGCCCCACCGGCCCCCGGGAGTGGGAGCTGGTCCGCGCGCTGGAGCGGCGCGCCTGGCCGCCCCGGCTGCCGGACCAGCCGATCTTCTACCCGGTCCTCAACGAGGACTACGCGATCCGGATCGCCCGGGACTGGAACGTCCCGCGCAGCGGCGTCGGCCACGTCACCCGCTTCGAGGTCGACTCCGCGTTCCTGAGCCGCTATCCGGTCCAACAGGTCGGAGGGCGGACGATCCTGGAGCTGTGGGTGCCCGCCGAGGAGCTCGACGCGTTCAACGCCCACATCGTCGGCGAGATCGAGCTGGTCCACACCTTCCGCTGAACCGCCCGCGCGCACCGTCGCTCAGTCCGTCGAGCGGGTCCAGCCCGTCGCCTCGACGCGGGCGGCGTCCGCGGGGCGGTCCTCGGCGAAGAGGAGCGCGGACGGCTCGGCCACCCGTACGACGTCCACGTAGATCCCCCGCCCGACGTACCGGCCGGTCGAGGCGTGCCGGAACCGCAGGGTGACCCGCCGGCCCGCCCAGTCGGGCAGGGGGGCTTCGAGGCGGTGCCAGACGCGGCCCGACCAGCCGCCGACGCGCCCGCGCGGCCACTGCTCCGGGGCGCCGCCCGTGGCGCGGACGGTGGTGAACGGCACGGGCTCCCAGGCGATCCCGTCCGGCGAGGCCTCCAGGTGGAGGGCGCCCGCCTCGGGCACGGTGTCCCACCACACGGCGCAGCGCAGCCGGGCCCGGGCGCCGGCCGGGGTGAGCGGGGGCAGCGTGAGGGTCCCCGATCCGCCGGTCTCCATCCCCGAGAACCAGGCCGGGCCGCCGTGCCGCGTCCGCACGGGCACGGCGCGGGCGAAGCGGTTGCCGGTCGCGACCCGGGGCGCGCTGCCGGCCCGCCAGGTCCGCACGGGGTGGACGGAGTTGCCGAGCAGGATCAGGAAGGAGTCGGTGGAGGGGTCCAGGACCAGCGAGGTCCCGGTGAACCCGGTGTGGCCTGCGGAGTGCGGGGTGGCCATCGCGCCCATGTACCAGTGCTGGTAGAGCTCGAAGCCCAGCCCGTGGTCGTCTCCGGGGAAGGCGGTGTTGTAGTCGGTGAAAAGCAGCTCGACGGAGGCGGGGCCGAGGATGCGCCGGCCCGCGTAGACCCCTCCGTCGAGGAGGGTGCGGGAGAGGACGGCCAGGTCCCAGGCGGTGCCGAACACGCCCGCGTGACCCGCGACGCCACCGAGGGCGTGGGCGTTCTCGTCGTGCACCTCGCCCCACACGAGGCCCCGGTCCAGCCCCGACCACGGAGGGCGCTGCACCTCGGTGGCGGCGGTCACGCGGCGCCAGGAGAACGGGGGGTTGTACCGCGTGCGGTGCATCCCGAGCGGAGCGGTGATCTCGTCGTGGAGCAGGGCGTCCAACGTGCGAGCGGTGATCCGTTCCAGGAGCAGTTGCAGGGCGATGAGGTTCAGGTCGGAGTACCGGTACACCGACCCGGGGGTCTCCTGAGGGCGCACGGACCACAGCAGGCGCAGCCGTCCCTCGCGCGTCGTCTCCTGGTAGAAGGGGGCCCACGAGCGCAACCCCGACGTGTGCGTGAGCAGTTGGCGTACCGTGATCGCCTCCTTGCCGCCGCCGGTGAACTCCGGCAGGTACCGGCGCACCGGCGCCTCCAGCTCCAGCCGCCCCCGCTCCATCTGCTGCACGGCGAGGATGGCGGTGAACAGCTTGCTCAGCGAGGCCAGGTCGAACACCGTGTCCTCGGCGGCCGCGATCCGCTCGGCGGCCGGGAACTCCGTGGGCCGGTCGGTCCGCCGGTCGTAGTCCGCGTAGCGCACCGCGTCGCCCATGGCCCGGTGCAGGGCCACCGTGCGACCGCGCCCGGCGAGGACCACCGCCCCGGCGTAGTAGGGGTGTTCGGGGGAGGGGTCCAGGAAGCGCCGGGCCTCCTCGGCCACCGCCTCCAGGTGCCGTTCCACCAGCCCGGCCTGGCGCGCGGAACCGTAGCGCAGGCGCAGCCCCTGGAGGGCCCGCCGCTCGGCCGGGTTCCCGCCGGCCCCGCCCGCCCGACCGCCCCCGCCCGCTCCGTACCCGCCGCGCCCGGCCCCACGTCCCCCGGCCGCCCCGGCCGGCCGGCCGGGCAGCGCGGCGTTCAGCGCGAGCACCCCGCCGAGTGCCAACAGTCGCGCCCCGAGCCGCCTTCGGCTCAGCCCGCGCCCCGCTCCCGCGCCACCCGCCACGGCCCCGTCGTCACCCATGTCCCGGCCCTCCTGTCCCTGCCCGCGCACGCTACTGGGTATCTGCCCGCCCGCCGCGCACCCTCCGCACCGCCCGGCCGTCAAAGAATCTGACGCGGCATCAGAAAACCCCTTCCCTACCCCGCCGCCCTGCGGCATCCTCACGCCCATGGAGACGGAGCTGAGCAAGAAACTGGGAGTCGAGCACGCCATCTTCGGCTTCACGCCCTTCCCGGCGGTCGCCGCGGCCATCACCCGCGCGGGAGGGCTCGGCGTCCTCGGGGCCGTCCGCTACACCGCCCCCGACGACCTGGGGCGCGACCTCGACTGGATGCAGGCGCACACCGACGGCAAGCCCTACGGCCTCGACGTCGTCATGCCGGCCAAGAAGGCCGTCGACGGTGTCGGCGAGGCCGAGATCGAGGCGATGATCCCGGCCGCGCACCGCGCCTTCGTCCGCGAGACCCTCGCCCGGTACGGCGTACCCGAACTCCCCGAGGGGGAGGCCTCGGGCTGGCGCATCACCGGCTGGATGGAACAGGTCGCGCGCAAGCAGCTCGACGTCGCCTTCGACTATCCCGTCAAACTCCTGGCGAACGCCCTCGGTTCCCCGCCGGCCGACGTCATCGCCCGCGCCCACGACCACGGGGTCCTCGTCGCCGCCCTCGCCGGCAGCGCCGAACACGCCCGCCGCCACGCCGAGGCCGGCATCGACGTCGTCGTCGCCCAGGGCCACGAGGCCGGCGGCCACACCGGGGACATCGCCACCATGGTCCTCGTCCCCGAGATCGTCGAGGCCGTCGCGCCCCTGCCCGTCCTCGCGGCCGGCGGCATCGGCAGCGGCGAACAGATCGCGGCCGGCCTCGCCCTCGGCGCCGAGGGCGTCTGGCTCGGCTCCCTGTGGCTCACCACCACCGAAGCCGACCTCCACTCCCGCGCCCTCACCGCCAAGCTCCTCGCCGCCGGATCCGGCGACACCGTCCGCTCCCGCGCCCTGACCGGCAAACCCGCCCGCCAACTGCGCACCGAGTGGACCGACGCCTGGGACGACCCCCAGGGCCCCGGAGCGCTCCCGATGCCGCTCCAGGGCCTGCTGGTCGCCGAGGCCGTCTCCCGCATCCAGAAGTACGAGGTCGCGCCGCTGCTCGGCACCCCCGTCGGACAGATCGTCGGCCGGATGAACGCCGAACGCCCCGTCCGGGCCGTCTTCGACGAACTCACCGCCGGCTTCGAGCGCGCCATCGACCGCATCAACCGCATCGCCGGCCGGGCCTGAGCCCCGGACCCGAGGGAGGACCGCGACCGACATGAGCCAACCGCAGCACACCCACCCCACCGGCTTCTGGGCGCAGGCGACCGCCGACCCCCACCGCACCGTCCTCGTCACCCCCGAAGGCGAGGAATGGTCGGCCGGTCGACTGCACGCCGACGTCAACCGCCTCGTCCACGGCCTGCGCGCCGCCGGACTGGAGCGCGGCGACGCCTTCGCCGTCGTCCTGCCCAACGGCGTCGAGTTCTTCACCGCCTACCTCGCCGCCTCCCAGGCCGGCTTCTACCTCGTCCCCGTCAACCACCACCTCGTCGGCCCCGAGATCGCCTGGATCGTCTCCGACTCCGGAGCCAAGGTCCTCATCGCCCACGAACGCTTCGCCGAGGCCGCCCGCGCCGCCGCCGACGAGGCGGGCCTGCCCGAGGCGGGCCGCTACTGCGTCGGGCCGGTCCCCGGATTTGCCCCGTACTCCGCCCTCCTCGACGGGCAGTCCGCGACGCCCCCCGCCGACCGCACCCTCGGCTGGGTCATGAACTACACCTCCGGCACCACCGGCCGTCCGCGCGGCATCCGCCGCCCCCTGACCGGCCGGCTCCCGGAGGACACGCACCTCGGCGGATTCCTCGGCATCTTCGGCATCCGCCCCTTCGAGGACAACGTCCACCTCGTCTGCTCGCCGCTCTACCACACGGCCGTGCTCCAGTTCGCGGGCGCGTCCCTGAACATCGGCCACCCGCTGGTCCTCATGGACAAGTGGGACCCCGAGGAGATGCTGCGCCTGATCGACCGGCACTCCTGCACCCACACCCACATGGTCCCCACCCAGTTCCACCGCCTGCTCGCCCTCCCGCAGCGGACCAAGGAGGCCTACGACGTCTCCTCGATGCGGCACGCCATCCACGGCGCCGCCCCCTGCCCCGACCACGTCAAGCGGGCGATGATCGACTGGTGGGGCCGCTGCGTGGAGGAGTACTACGCGGCCAGCGAGGGCGGCGGCGCCTTCGCCACCGCCGAGGAATGGCTGAAGCGCCCCGGAACCGTCGGGAAGGCCTGGCCGATCAGCGAACTGGCCGTCTTCGACGACGACGGCAGGCGACTGCCCCCCGGCGAACTCGGCACCGTCTACATCAAGATGAACACCGGCGCCTTCAGCTACCACAAGGACGAGGCCAAGACGCGGGGCAACCGCATCGGCGACTTCTTCACCGTGGGCGACCTCGGCCTGCTCGACGAGGAGGGCTACCTCTTCCTGCGCGACCGCAAGATCGACATGATCATCTCGGGCGGCGTCAACATCTACCCCGCCGAGATCGAGTCGGCCCTGCTCACCCACCCCGCCGTCGCGGACGCCGCCGCCTTCGGCATCCCGCACGACTCCTGGGGCGAGGAGGTCAAGGCCGTCGTCGAACCCGCCGAGGGGTTCGAGGCGGGCGAGGCCCTGGCCGCCGAGATCCTCCACCACTGCGAACGCCGGCTCGCCGGCTACAAGCGCCCCAAGTCCGTCGACTTCATCGCCACCATGCCCCGCGACCCCAACGGCAAGCTCTACAAGCGCCGGCTGCGCGACCCCCACTGGGAGGGCCGCGACCGCGCGGTGTGAACCCGGCGCCCGCTCCGCCTCACAGCCCGACGGCCCCGTCGATCCGCTCCCGCAGCAGGTCGGCGTGGCCGTTGTGCCGCGCGTACTCCTCCACCATGTGGATCAGCACCCAGCGCAGCGACACCGTCCCGCGCCACGCGTCGTACCCCTCGACGTCCAGGTCCGGTGCCCGGCGCGCGAAGCGCTCCGCGAAGTCCACCTCCGCGCGCCACGCCTCCCACGCCCCGGCCACGACCCGGGGATCGTCGCGCGCGCCGTCGAAGTCGCCGTCGGGATCGGTCGGGCCGGAGAAGAGCGGACCGACGTCCTGACCGGCGAGTACCCGCCGGAACCAGCGGCGCTCCATGTCCGCCAGGTGCCGCACCAGCCCGAGCAGCGAGAGCGTCGACGGCTCCACGGAACGCCGCGCCGGCCGCGCCACGCCCGCGCACTTCAACTCCAGCGTCGCGCGCTGCGCCGCGAGGACGGAGATCAGCAGGGGCCGCTCCGCCCCGGTCGCGGGCCCGGTGAAACGCGGGTCGTCCGGGGCCCCGCCGAAGATCTCCGCCCGCCGCGTCGTGTCGTCCATCGCAGGATCATGACCCCGGCCGGCGGCGCGGCGTAACCCCCCGCCGCCGCGGAACCCCCCCGCCACGCCCGGCGGTTTCGTGAGAAGTGCCACGTCAATGGGGTCGAATCGTGCCGAATAACGCACGGGCGGAAGACTTCTGGCAACTTTGCACATATGAGTACGGCAACCCACAGATCCCCCCTGACCGACTGGACCGTCCTGGTCCCCGTGGTGGCGCTGGTCGCCCTCGCCTTCAGCTGGGGACGTGATCTGCCCGGACTCGCGGTGGTCCTGGTCTCCCTGTGCCTGGCGGGCGCGGTCCTCGCGGCCGTCCACCACGCGGAGGTCGTCGCCCACCGGGTCGGCGAACCCTTCGGCTCGCTCGTCCTCGCCGTGGCCGTCACCGTCATCGAAGTGGCCCTGATCGTCACCCTGATGGCCGACGGCGGCGACAAGACCGCCTCCCTCGCCCGGGACACCGTCTTCGCCGCCGTCATGATCACCTGCAACGGAATCGTCGGCCTGTCCCTGCTCGTCGGCGCCCTGCGCAACCGGGTGGCGGTCTTCAACGCCGAGGGTTCCGGCGCCGCCCTCGCCACGGTCGCCACACTGGCCGTCCTGAGCCTCGTCCTGCCCACCTTCACCACCAGCAAGCCCGGGCCCGAGTTCTCCACCGCCCAACTGACCTTCGCCGCCGTCACCTCGCTCGCCCTCTACGGCCTGTTCGTGACCGTCCAGACGGTCCGTCACCGGGACTACTTCCTGCCCGTGGCCACCGAGCGCGACCGCGAACGGGCCGCCGACGTCGCCGCCGGCGGGGACGACGAGCACGACCACGCCGCACCCCCCACCTCCCGCGCCGCCCTGATCAGCCTCGGCCTGCTGCTCGTCGCGCTCGTCGCCGTCGTCGGCGACGCCAAGGCCGTCTCCCCGACCATCGAGAAGGGCGTCGCGAACGCGGGTCTGCCCCACGCCGTCGTGGGCGTGATCATCGCCCTGCTCGTCCTGCTCCCCGAAACCCTCGCCGCCGTCCGCGCCGCCCGCCGCGACCGGGTCCAGACCAGCCTCAACCTGGCCTACGGCTCCGCCATCGCCAGCATCGGCCTGACCATCCCCGCCATCGCCCTCGCGTCCATCTGGCTCACCGGACCCCTGCTCCTGGGCCTCGGGGCCATCCACATGGTGCTCCTCGCCCTGACCGTGGTCGTCGGCGCCCTGACCCTCGTCCCCGGCCGCGCCACCCTCCTCCAGGGCGGCGTCCACCTCGTCCTCCTGGCCGCCTACCTCTTCCTCGCCGTCAGCCCCTGACGGGCCGCCCACCGCCACCGGCCGGCGCGGGGTCGTTGACCTCGCGGGGAGGGTCGGGCGAGGATCGCCACCATGACGCCGGTGCGGAACAACACGGTCGACGGACTCGTACGGGACAGCGCGCGGCGGGTGCCCGACCGCGTCGCCGTCCGCTACCGCGACCGGACCTGGACGTACGCCGAACTCGACGCGGCGGTGTCCACCGCGGCCGCCGTCCTGCGCGGGCACCACGGGCTCGCGCGGGGCGAGCGGGTGGCGACCTTCGCCCACAACTCCGACGCCTACCTCATCGCCTTCCTCGCCTGCGCCCGCGCCGGACTCGTCCACGTGCCGGTGAACCAGCACCTCACCGGCGAGGACCTCGCGCACATCCTCGGCGACTGCGCGAGCGCCCTGGTCCTGGCCGACCCGGACCTGGCCGCCCGGGTGCCCGCGGGCCGGCCCGTGCACCCGCTGCGCGACGCGCCCGACTCCTTCCTTTCGCACCTGGCGCGGCCGCTGCCCTTCGACGCCACCGGGAACGACCCCGACGCGCTCGTACAACTCCTCTACACCTCCGGGACCACGGCCCTGCCCAAGGGCGCGATGATGACCCACCGGGCCCTCGCGCACGAGTACGAGAGCGCGATCGCCGCCCTCGACCTCGCGGAGGACGACCGGCCCCTGCACGCGCTCCCGCTGTACCACTCGGCGCAGACGCACGTCTTCCTGCTGCCCTACCTGGCCGTCGGCGCCCGCAACACGATCCTGGACGCCCCGGTGGCCGAGGCCGTCTTCGACCTGGTCGAGTCCGGCGAGGCGGACAGCCTCTTCGCACCGCCCACCGTGTGGATCGCCCTCGCCAACCACGACCGGTTCCCGGACCGCGACCTGCGGGGCCTGCGCAAGGCGTACTACGGGGCCTCGATCATGCCCGTCCCGGTGCTGGAACGGCTGCGTGCCCGCCTGCCCGCCCTCGGCTTCTACAACTGCTTCGGGCAGAGCGAGATCGGACCCCTGGCCACCGTGTTGGGGCCCGACGAACACGAGGGGCGGATGGACTCCTGCGGCCGGCCGGTCCGCCACGTGGAGGCGCGCGTCGTCGACGAGGCCGGCGTCGAGGTGGCGGACGGCACGCCGGGCGAGGTCGTCTACCGTTCCCCGCAGCTGTGCCGGGGCTACTGGAACGACGCCGAGGCCACGGAGCGGGCCTTCCGCGACGGGTGGTTCCGCTCCGGGGACCTCGCGGTGCGCGACGCGGACGGGTACTTCACGGTGGTCGACCGGGTGAAGGACGTCATCAACTCGGGCGGGGTCCTCGTCGCCTCCCGGCAGGTCGAGGACGTGCTGTACACGCATCCCGCCGTGGCGGAGGCCGCGGTCGTCGGACTGCCCGACGAACGGTGGATCGAGGCCGTCACGGCGGTGGTCGTAGCGCGCGGTCAGGTCACCGAGGCGGAGCTGCTCGCCTACACCCGCGAGAGGTTGGCCCACTTCAAGGCCCCCAAGCGGGTCCTGTTCGTGGAGGCCCTGCCCCGCAACGCGAGCGGCAAGATCCTCAAGCGCGAGCTCCGCACCCGCTTCGGCTGGACACCACCCGGGGCCGTCTCCTCCTGACCGGGTGTCAGAAGGGGTCCCCGTACGGGTCCGGGGGGCGCGGCGGTTCGTGTACGGGGCCGTGGGGGTCGGGAAGGAGCCCGCTGCGCCGCAGCCGGCGCAGCACGAGGTGCTCGTGGACCAGGCGGCCCACCAGCGCCCCGCCGTAGACCACGAAGCCGACGCCGACCAGCCAGGACTGCACGACCAACAGCGTGCCGAACGGGCCGTAGGTGACGGCGTTCGAGGCGATCAGCGGGGAGAACACCAGCTGCGAGAAGATCCGCAGGCCGAGCAGGCCGACGCTGGTGGCCACCGCGCCCGGCAGCAGCGCCCGCCACCGCACCCGGCCGCCCAGCAGCAGCCGGCCCGAGCCCCAGAAGAAGACGCAGGTGCCGATCACGTCCCCCGTGGTGCCCAGGAGCGTGCCCACCCAGTCGTCGGACGGGGCGGGGATCCCGACGAGCAGCGCGAGGTAGCAGACCAGCATGGCCAGCCACACCACGTGGCGCCACATGGTGTGCCAGCGGGCGGTCGGCAGGTCCCACACCTTCTCGTAGCCGGTCTGCACGGCCGAGCCGAAGGTCAGCCCGAACACGGCCAGGGCGGCCAGTCCGAACGCGGTGGTCCGCTCCAGCGCCAGGTCCGCCGCCCCGAACAGCATCTCCACGCGGGCCCGGGAGGAGGCCGTCACCCCAAGGGCCTGTCCCAGCCAACGGCCGAAGCCCGAACCGCTGCCGGGCGCCGCGGCCGCGACGACCACCAGCAGCGGCACCAGGGTGAGGAACCCGAGGGCGGCGAAGCCCATCGCCCGGTGCATGAGCTCGATCTCCCGGCCGCGGCTCCAGGCCAGCCCCGCGTGGGAGCCCTGGAGCCGGTCGTGGAGCCGCCGGAGGTACGAGGTCACGCCTCATGGACTACCCGGGCGGGGCGGCCCGGTCCCGCAGGCGGCGCCGAAGTGGGGCCGAAGAGGTGGTTTCGGCGGGCGCCGGGCATGACCCGCCCCGCTGCCGCACCGCGCCCCGCGCCCCGGGGCAGGGGGGCACGGACGGTCTAGCTCGGGTCGCGCAGGTCCCGGATGCGCTTGATCTTGCCGAGGGAGCGCTCCAACGTCTCCGGGTCCACCACCTCCACCCCCACCGACACCCCGACCGACTCCTTGACCGCCCGGACCAGCTCGGTCGCCGCCGCGGCCCGCCGCGCCGCGTCGGCCTCGGGCCGGGCCTCCACCCGCACGGTGAGGGCGTCCATCCGACCCTCGCGGGTGAGCCGCAGCTGGAAGTGCGGGGCCAGCCCCGGGGTGCGCAGGAGGATCTCCTCGATCTGCGTCGGGTAGAGGTTCACCCCGCGCAGGATGATCATGTCGTCGGTGCGGCCGGTCACCTTCTCCATGCGGCGGAAGGCGGGTCTGGCCGTACCCGGCAGCAGTCTGGTCAGGTCCCGGGTGCGGTAGCGGACGACGGGCATGGCCTCCTTGGTCAGGGAGGTGAAGACCAGCTCGCCGGGCTCCCCGTCCGGCAGTACGGCCCCCGTCAGCGGATCGATCACCTCGGGGTAGAAGTGGTCCTCCCAGACGTGCAGACCGTCCTTGTGGGAGGCGAACTCCTGGGCCACCCCGGGCCCCATCACCTCGGACAGGCCGTAGATGTCCACGGCGTCCATGTCGAGCCGCTCCTCGATCTCCCGGCGCATCGCCTCGGTCCAGGGCTCCGCGCCGAATATCCCCGTCCGCAGGGAGGTCGAGCGCGGATCGATGCCCTGGCGCTCCATCTCGTCGAGCAGGGTGAGCATGTAGGAGGGGGTCACCATGATGACCTCCGGCCGGAAGTCCTGGATCAGGGCGACCTGGCGGTCGGTCATGCCACCGGAGGCCGGCACGACCGTACAGCCGAGCCGCTCCGCGCCGTAGTGCGCGCCCAGCCCGCCGGTGAACAGGCCGTACCCGTAGGCGATGTGCACGAGCTGCCCGGGGCGACCGCCCGCCGCGCGGATCGATCGGGCGACCACGTCGGCCCAGGTGGACAGGTCCCGGTCGGTGTACCCCACCACCGTGGGTCGGCCGGTGGTGCCGCTGGAGGCGTGGACGCGGCGCACCTCGGAGCGGGGCACGGCGAACATCCCGAAGGGGTACTCCTCGCGCAGGTCGGCCTTGGTGGTGAAGGGGAAGAGGGCCAGGTCCGCCAGGGAGCGGCAGTCGTCGGGGTGCACGCCCGCCTTGTCGAAGGCCCGACGGTGGAAGGGCACGTGCTCGTACACCCGGTGCAGGGTGGCCCGCAGCCGCTTGAGCTGGAGGGCCGCCAGCTCGTCGGGGCCGAGCCGCTCGCCCTCGTCCTGGAGATCCGCGTATGCCGCCATGTCGTCACCTCACCGGGAACCACGCCAACCGAACGTTCATTCGGTAGAGTGCCGGACTCGGCCGGCCAAATCAATGACTCGTACGAGTGATCGTTCGAGCGGAGGGTGTCGGCGGGGCGGCCGGCGGTCCGGCGAAGGGGCCCCGGCGCCTTGAGCGGCGCCCGCGTCCGCGGCGGCGTACGGTCGAAGGAACAGCGGCCCGGGTGCCCGCGGCACCCGGCGCCCGAGGCGCGATGGGAGGCGGCTGCGATGTCCGTCATCGACCCCGCGGTGTCCGTACGGCTCAGCGCGTCGGAGGCGCGTCGGCTGGCCGGGATGCTGGCCGAATCGGCTCACCTGCTGGAGGACTCCGGCCCCCACCGCCTGTCCGACGAACAGGTGGCGGCCCTGGGCCAGGGCGCCGACCGGACCGAACTGGCGGGCTGGACCCGGGCCCTGGCGGCCGAACTGCGCGCCCAGCGGTGACCGACACCCGGCCGCCCGCGCACCGGCTGTCCCCGCACGCGCGAGCGGTGCGCGCCCCGGCCGCCCGGACGCGCACCGCTCCCGTGGTGCCTCAGTCGGCGGTGCCGACCCCGTCGGCGGCGTCGGCCGCGTCGGCCCGCGTCGCCACCGACTTCGCCCAGCGGTAGTCGGCCTTTCCGCTCGGTGAGCGCTGGATCTCCGGCGCGATCACCAACCGGCGCGGGATCTTGTACCCGGCGAGCCGGGTGCGGCAGTGGCGTTGGACCTCCTCCAGCGTGGGCGCCGCGGCCCCCGCCCGGACCTGGACCACCGCCGCCACGCTGCTGCCCCACTTCGGGTCCGCGACCCCGGCGACCAGGGCGTCGTACACGTCGGGGTGCGACTTCAGCGCCTGCTCGACCTCCTCCGGGTAGACCTTCTCGCCGCCCGTGTTGATGCACTGCGAGCCCCGCCCCAGGACCGTGACGATGCCCTCCTCGTCGACGGTCGCCATGTCGCCCAGCAGCACCCACCGCTCCGCCCCCTTGGTGAAGAAGGTCTCGGCGGTCTTGACCGGGTCGTTGTAGTAGCCGAGCGGTACGTGTCCGCGCTGCGCCAGCCGGCCGGGCCGGCCGACCGCCACCGGCTCGTGCGTCACCGGGTCCACCACCTGCGTACGGTCGTTGACCTGGAGGCGGAAGCCCTTCTCGGGGCCCGAGTCGTCGGTGGCGCGGCCGTTCGAGCCGGACTCGGAGGAGCCGAAGTTGTTCAGCAGCACCACGTTCGGCACCAGCCGCCGGAACTCGGCGCGCACCGTCTCCGACATGATCGCGCCCGACGAGGAGACGCTGAACAGCGAGGACAGGTCCGTCCCCTTCAGGGGGCCGTTCAGGGCGTCGATGAGCGGCCGCAACATGGCGTCGCCCACCAGGGAGACGCTCGACACCTTCTCCTTCTCTATGGTGCGCAGCACCTCCTCCGGCGCGTACTTGCGGTGGATGACCACCCGCTGGCCGTAGTTGAAGGCGATGAACGAGGTCAGCGTGGAGGTGCCGTGCATCAGCGGGGGAGCGGGGAAGAAGGTGAGCCCCGCGCCCCGGGCCGCCACCCGCTCGGCCAGCTCCTCCGGCCGCTTCACCGGTTCGCCCGAGGGCTCGCCGCCGAAGAGGCCCGCGAAGAAGAGGTCCTCGGCCCGCCACATGACGCCCTTGGGCATCCCGGTCGTGCCGCCCGTGTAGATGATGAAGAGGTCGTCGGGGCTGCGCCGGGGGAAGTCGCGCGCGGGGGAGCCGGACGCCTCGGCGTCGGCGTACGCGACCGGCGCCGGCACGGGCTCCGGGGCCCCTTCGGGGACGGACCCGACGCGGACGAGGTGGCGCAGCCGGGGCGTCTGCGGCAGCGCGGCCGCCACCCGCTCGGTGAACTCCCCCTCGAAGACGAGGGCGGCGAGGTCGGCGTCGTTGTAGAGGTAGACCAACTCCTCCTCGACGTAGCGGTAGTTGACGTTGACCGGCACCAGGCGCGCCTTGAGGCAGGCCAGGACGGTCTGGAGGTACTCGACGCCGTTGTAGAGGTGCAGTCCCACGTGCTCGCCCGGCCGCAGCCCGCTGTCCGTCAGGTGGTGCGCGACGCGGTTCGCGGCCGCGTCCAGTTCCGCGTACGTCAGGCGGCGTTCGGCGCCGGTCCCGGGGTGGTCCACGTACACCAGGGCCTCGCGGTCGGGGACCACGTCCACGACCGATTCGAACAGGTCGGCAAGGTTGTACTCCACCGTTCCTCCTGACCCGAAAAATCCCATGGCCGGTCTCCTCGGCGGTCATTAGAGCGCCGCCCGGTCGAAGTGGGAAGGGTGCCCGCCAAGAAATCTGACTGGGTGTCAGGAAACTCTTGAACTGCACCCTCCCCTCCTGCAACCTGTTCTAGGTCTTGAGACGGGAGGACGGCAATGGGTGGGACGGAACACCTGACCGTGGAGCGCCGGGGCGCCACGCTGGTACTCACCATGAACAGGCCGGAGGCGAAGAACGCGCTCTCGCTTCCCCTGCTGGTGGGGCTCTACGACGGCTGGCTCGAAGCGGACGCGGACGACACGGTCCGCTCCGTGGTCCTGACGGGCGCGGGCGGCGACTTCTGCGCCGGCATGGACCTCAAGGCGCTCGCCGGCGGGGGCATGGCGGGCGACCGGTACCGGGACCGGCTCAAGGCCGACCCCGACCTCCACTGGAAGGCCATGCTGCGCCACCACCGGCCGCGCAAGCCGGTCATCGCCGCCGTGGAGGGCTACTGCGTGGCCGGCGGGACCGAGATCCTCCAGGGCACGGACATCCGCGTCGCCGGCGCCGGCGCCACCTTCGGACTGTTCGAGGTCAGGCGGGGCCTGTTCCCGATCGGCGGCTCCACCGTCCGCCTGCCCCGCCAGATCCCGCGCACGCACGCGCTGGAGATGCTGCTCACCGGCCGCCCCTACGACGCCGAGGAGGCCGCGCGGATCGGCCTGGTGGGGCGGGTGGTGCCCGAGGGGACGGCCCTGGAGGCCGCCCTGGAGATCGCCGAACGGATCAACGCGTGCGGGCCGCTGGCCGTCGAGGCCGTCAAGGCCTCGGTGTACGAGACCGCCGCGATGACCGAGACCGACGGCCTCGCCTCCGAACTGGCGCGCGGGTGGCCCGTCTTCGACACCGCCGACGCGAAGGAGGGGGCGCGGGCCTTCGCCGAGAAGCGCCCGCCGGTCTACCGCCGGGCCTGACGCCCGCCGCGCCCCGCCCCGCGCCGCCCGCCGCGGCCGCCCCGCACCCGCACGCGTCCCGGCGCCCGCCCCCGCCCCGCGCGCGATCCCGCCGGGGACCGCCCCGCACCGTCACCCCCCGCACGGCCCCGCACCGGCACCCCCCGCACGGCACCGCCCCGCACCCCCGCACGGCACCGCCCCGCACCGGCGCCCCCGCACGTGCCCCGCCCCCGCACGGCACCCGCATCGAGCATCGGAGACCACCGTGACCGCCGCGTCCCCACCCGAGGTGCTCCGCGCGCCTCTCGTCGTAGAGTTCCCCTTCACCCGCTCGCTCGGGCCCGTCCAGAGCGCCTTCCTCACCGGGCTGCGCGAACGCGTCGTCCTCGGCGTCAGGACCGGCGACGGCCGGGTGATGGTCCCGCCCGTCGAGTACGACCCCGTCACCGCCGAGGAGATCCGCGAACTCGTCGAGGTCGCCCCCACCGGCACCGTCACCACCTGGGCCTGGAACGGCGCCCCCCGCCCCCACCAGCCCCTCGACACCCCCTTCGCCTGGGCCCTGGTCCGACTCGACGGCGCCGACACCGCGATCCTGCACGCCCTCGACGCCCCCGGCCCCGAAGCCGTCACCACCGGCATGCGGGTCCGGATCCGCTGGGCCGCCGAACGCACCGGCGCCATCACCGACATCGCCTGCTTCGAGCCCGACGCCGAGGAGCCCCCCGGACGGGCCGCCGCCCCGCACGACGGCCGCTTCGCCGACCCCGTCACCGGCATCGTCGCCGAGGCGCGCCTCGACTACACCTACAGCCCCGGCCGGTCCCAGACCGCCTACATCAACGCCCTCGCCGAGCACCGCACCGTCGGTGAGCGCTGCCCCTCCTGCCACAAGGTGTACGTCCCTCCCCGCGGCGCCTGCCCCACCTGCGGCGTCGCCACCACCGACCGGGTCGAGGTCGGACCGGCCGGCACCGTCACCACCTTCTGCATCGTCAACATCAAGGCCAGGAACCTGGACATCGAAGTCCCCTACGTCTACGCCCACATCGCCCTCGACGGCGCCGACCTCGCCCTCCACGCCCGGATCGGCGGCATCCCGTACGACCGGGTCCGCATGGGCCTGCGCGTCGAACCGGTGTGGACCGAGGGCGGCCGCCACCCCGACCACTACCGCCCCACCGGCGAGCCGGACGCGGACTACGACGCGTACAAGGAGCTCATCTGATGCCCCCGACCGCCACCGGACCCGCCCGCGAGGTCGCCGTCGTCGCGTTCGCGCAGAGCGACCACCTGCGCCGCACCGACGAACTCAGCGAAGTGGAAATGGTCATGCCGGTCCTGCACGAGGTGCTGGACCGTACCGGACTGAAGGCCGGCGAGATCGGCTTCACCTGCTCCGGCTCCAGCGATTACCTCGCCGGCCGCGCCTTCTCCTTCACCATGACCCTCGACGGCGTCGGCGCCTGGCCGCCGATCTCCGAGTCCCACGTCGAGATGGACGGAGCCTGGGCCCTCTACGAGGCCTGGGTCAAGATCCAGACGGGGGAGGCCGACACCGCGCTCGTCTACTCCTACGGGAAGTCCTCCCCGGGCTCCCTGCGCGACGTCCTCACCCGCCAGCTCGACCCCTACTACGTCGCCCCCCTGTGGCCCGACGCGGTCGCCCTCGCCGCGCTCCAGGCCCGCGCCCTGATCGACGCCGGCCACACCGACGAGGACGCCCTCGCCGCCATCGGCGCCCGCAGCCTGGCCGCCGCCGCCGACAACCCGCACGCCCAACTGCGCGGGGCGCCACGGCGCGGCGGACACGAGGTCGCCCCGCTGCGCACCGGCGACTGCCCGCCCGTCGGCGACGGCGCGGCCGCGATCGTCCTGGCCGCCGGCGACACCGCGCGCAGGCTGTGCGCGCGCCCCGCGTGGATCACCGGCATCGACCACCGCATCGAGGCGCACGGACTGGGCCTGCGCGACCTCACGGACTCCCCGTCCACCCGGCTGGCCGCCGAACGCGCCGGACTCTTCGACGCCCCGGTGGACACGGCCGAACTGCACGCCCCGTTCACCTCGCAGGAGGTCGTCCTGCGCCGGGCCCTCGGCCTCGGCGACGAGGTCGACGTCAACCCGTCCGGCGGGGCGCTCGCCGCCAACCCGATGATGGCCGCCGGCCTCATCCGCATCGGCGAGGCCGCCGCCCGGATCCACCGGGGCGCCTCCGACCGGGCCGTCGCCCACGCCACCTCCGGCCCCTGCCTCCAGCAGAACCTGGTCGCCGTCCTGGAAGGGGACCGAGCATGAGCACATCGGGCAAGGAGCCCGTCGCCGTCGTCGGGATCGGCCAGACCAAACACGTCGCCGCCCGCCACGACGTGTCCATCGCCGGCCTGGTCCGCGAGGCCGCCGCCCGCGCCCTCGCCGACGCCGAACTGACCTGGGCGGACATCGACGCCGTCGTCATCGGCAAGGCCCCCGACTTCTTCGAGGGCGTGATGATGCCGGAGCTGTACCTCGCCGACGCCCTCGGCGCCGTCGGCAAACCGATGCTCCGCGTCCACACGGCCGGCTCGGTCGGCGGTTCCACGGCACTGGTCGCCTCCAACCTCGTCGCCGCCCGCGTCCACAGCACCGTCCTCACCCTCGCCTTCGAGAAGCAGTCCGAGTCCAACGCCATGTGGGGCCTGTCCCTGCCCGTCCCCTTCCAACAGCCGCTGCTCGCGGGCGCCGGCGGGTTCTTCGCCCCGCACGTGCGCGCGTACATGCGGCGCACCGGCGCCCCCGACACCGTCGGCTCGCTCGTCGCCTACAAGGACCGCCGCAACGCGCTGAAGAACCCCTACGCGCACCTCCACGAGCACGACATCACCCTGGAGAAGGTCCAGGCCTCGCCCATGCTGTGGGACCCCATCCGCTACTCCGAGACCTGCCCCTCCTCCGACGGGGCCTGCGCGATGGTCCTCACCGACCGGGCGGGCGCCGCCCGCGCCCCCCGGCCCCCCGCCTGGCTGCACGGCGGGGCCATGCGCAGCGAACCGACGCTCTTCGCCGGCAAGGACTTCGTCTCCCCGCGGGCGGGCAAGGACTGCGCCGCCGACGTCTACCGGCAGGCCGGCGTCACCGACCCGCGCCGGGAGATCGACGCCGTCGAGATGTACGTCCCCTTCTCCTGGTACGAGCCCATGTGGCTGGAGAACCTCGGTTTCGCCGAGGAGGGCGAGGGCTGGAAGCTCACCGAGGCCGGGGTCACCGAACTCGACGGGGACCTGCCGGTCAACCCCTCCGGAGGCGTCCTGTCCACCAACCCGATCGGCGCCTCCGGCATGATCCGCTTCGCGGAGGCGGCCCTCCAGGTCCGCGGCGGGGCCGGGGAACACCAGATCCCGGACGCCCGCCGGGCCGTGGGCCACGCCTACGGCGGCGGGGCCCAGTTCTTCGCCATGTGGCTGGTCGGCGCCGAACCGCCGACCACCTGAAGGACCACCCGAAGGATCGCCCGGGCGGCCACCCGAAGGACCACCCGAAGGATCGCCCGGGCGGCCACCCGAAGGACCACCCGAAGGACCACCCGAAGGGCCCCCGAACGGCCACCCGATCGCGGCCGTGCGCCACCCCGACGCCCCGTGCGCCGGGGTGACGCACCGTGCCCTGTCCGACACCGCCCGCGATGGCTACCCTGGGCCCCCGGACGACGTACCGGGAGGAGCACGCACGTGGCCGAGAGCATGGTTTCGCGACCCTTCGCCGCCTGGAGCCGCAGGACGCTCGATCTCAGCGGGGCGGACTGGCGACCGGGCAGCGGCGAGGCGGGCGACGTCCAGATCGCCTTCGTCGAGGGGTTCATCGCGATGCGCAACGCGGAGCGCCCGGACGGCCCGTCGCTGGTCTTCGCACCGGGCGGGTGGCGCAGGTTCGTCCTGAACGCCGGCGGGGGCACGTACGACCGCACCTGACGCCGGCCCCCCGGCGTGCCCGCCCGGCCCGCCGGGCGGGCACGCCCCGCCGTCCCCGGGGCCGCCGCGTAGGGTGGGGGCATGAGCGGAGAACGTGACCTGCGGAAACTGCTGAGCGGCATGCGCCCCGAGCTGAACGACGGCAGCTACGTCTTCTGCACCCTCCCCGCCGGCGCCTCCCTGCCGACCGGGCTCGACCCCGTCGCCACCGTCCTGGAGGCCGAGGGCCGCACCCTGGTCCTGCGCCGGGAGGAGGCCGACGCCGCCGGCCTCGCCTACGCCTACACCGCGGGCTGGATCACCCTGCGCGTCCACTCCGCCCTCGACGCCGTCGGCCTCACCGGCGCCTTCGCCGCCGAACTCGCCGCCCACGGCCTCAGCTGCAACGTCATCGCCGGCTACCACCACGACCACCTCTTCGTGCCCGAGGAACGGGCCGCCGAGGCGGTCGCGGTACTGGAGCGACTGGCCATCCGTTCGACTGAATAGCGAAATCCGGAAAACATTCCGATCTTTCCCGACCTCAACCCCTCACCGGCGCGCACGCGGGCGTACGCTGATGCCCCGAACAGGCGTGGGGGGTACCAGCCATGACGGATCGACGGACCCGCACACGGCGCACGATCTTCGAACGCGAAGCCGAACTCGTCGCCGTCGACGAGGCCCTGGACCGGCTCACCGAGCCCGGGCCCGAGGCCGGCGGAGGGCTGCTCGCGCTCTCCGGCCCGGCCGGACTGGGCAAGACCACGCTCCTCGCGGAAGTGCGCCGCCGCACCCTCGCCCGCAACTGCACCCTCCTCGCCGCACGCGGCGGCGAACAGGAGCAGAGCCAGCCCTTCCACGTGGCCCGCCAACTGATCCAACCCCAGCTCGCCGGCCGCCCCGAGGCCGACCTGCGCGCCGCCCTCGGCGGCTGGTACTCCATCGTCGGCCCCGCCCTCGGCCTGTGCGCCCCCGAACAGGGCGCCGCACCCGACCCCCAGGGGCTGCGCGACGGACTCGACTGGGTGCTCACCCACCTCATCGTGCAACGCCCTCCCGTCGTCCTCGTCCTCGACGACGCCCACTGGGCCGACCCCGAATCCCTCGAATGGCTCGCCGCCTTCGCCCCGCGCGCCGAAAACCTGCCGCTGCTCCTCGTCGTCGCCTACCGCCCCGACGAACTCCCGGCGCACGCGGAGGCCTTCCGCACCCTGCCCGGCCGCGCCGGACGACGCCCGCTCACCCTCGCCCCGCTGAGCGCGGCGGCCGTGTCCACCCTCGTCCGCGAGGCCGTCGGGGACCACGCCGAGGACGCCTTCTGCCGCGAGGCCTGGGCCGTCACCACCGGCAACCCCTTCGAGGCCGTCGAACTCACCGCCAAGGTCCGGGCCAAGGGCCTCGACCCCACCGAGGCCAGCGCCCCGCTCCTGCGCGACCTCGCCGCCGCACAGCGCGGCAGCGGCCTCGTCGCCCGCCTCCACAGCCTCGGCCCCTCCACCGTCCGCTTCGCCTGGGCCTGCGCCGTCCTCGGCACCGCCATACCCCGCGAGATCGCCGCCCGCGTCGCCGGACTCGGCGCCCAGGAGGCCGCAGACGCCATGCGCCGCCTGTGGGCCGCCCGCATCCTGGCCGGCCCCGCGGACGAGGAGGAGGGCGGACTGGAGTTCGTCCACCCCCTCATCGCCACCGCCATCTACCGCGCCATCCCCGACGCCCTGCGCGTCGCCCTCCACGGCAGGACCGCGGCCGCCGTCGTCGACGCCGGGCTCGGCTCCGCGGCCGCCGCCCGCCACCTCCTGGAGACCCAGCCCGAGAGCGACCCCTGGGTGGTGCGCACCCTGCGGGAGGCCGCCGCCGAGAACCTCCGCTCCGGCGCCCCGGAGGCCGCCCGCAGACAACTGGCCCGTGCCCTCCAGGAGCCCCCGGACTTCGACGAACGCGCCGCCGTCCTCTACGAACTCGGCTGTGCCTCCCTGCTCACCGAACCCGCCAACACCGTCAACCACCTGCGGGCCGCCCTCGCCGAACCCGTCGAGGACCCGGCCCTGCGCCAGGGCATCGTCATCCGCCTCGCCCAGGTCCTCGCCCACAGCGACCACCTCCGCGAGGCCTCCGACCTGCTCGCCCGCGAGATACCGCACACCCAGGACGCCCGGGCCCGACTGCGCCTGCAGTCCGAACAGTTCATGTGGGACGCCTTCGACGCCGCCGAACCCGACTCCCCGGCCCGCTCCCGCCGCCTGGCCAAACTCGCCGACCACCTCACCGGCCGCGACCTCACCGAGCGCTACGTCATCGGCCTGCGCGCCTGGGACGCCTGCCTGCGCGGCGAGAACGTCGACGTGGTCCTCCACCACGCCGACCGGGTCCTGGAGACCCCCTTCAGCTGGGCCCACGCCGACCGGGGCTTCGAGGTCCCGGTCCTGGCCGCGATGGTCCACATGTACGCGGACCGGCCCGGCCGCGCCGAGGAACTCTTCGAGGCCGGCACCGCCGAGTTCGAACGCCAGGGCTGGCACGGCGCCCACCTCTCCTTCGCCTACAGCCTGCGCGCCTACATCCGCTACCGGCGCGGACGGCTCGTCGAGGCCGAGGAACTCGCCCGCGCCGGCCTGCGACTCGCCGAACGCGTGGGCCGCCGTACGCCCGTGCACTGGTACGCCATCGCCATCCTCGTCACCACCCTCATCGCCCGGGGCCGCGTCGACGAGGCCTGGGGACTGGCCCAGGAACACGAGTACGGGGAGCCCTTCCCCGCGGCCGTCGTCTTCCCCGACTCCCAGACGGTCTACGCCGAACTGCTCCTCGCCCTCGGCGACCGCAAGTCCGCCGCCGTCGAACTGGAGGCCGTGGAGCGACGGTTGACCCCGCGCGGCATCCAGAACCCGGCCTGGTGTCCCTGGCGGCTGCTGCTCGCCCGCGCGGTGGCCCCCGAGGACCCCGCCAGGGCCCGCGAGCTCGCCGCCGAAGCCCTCCGCCGGGCCCGCGCCTTCGGGGCGCCCTCCGCGATCGGGCAGGCCCTGCGCGTCGCGGCCGAGGTCGCCGAACCGCAGGACCGAGTCCCGCTGCTGTGGGAGGCCGTCAACCAGCTGGAGTCCTCCCCGGCCGGCTACGAACTGGCCCGCGCCCTGGGCGCCCTCGGCACGGAACTGCGCGACGCCCCCACCCTCACCCGCGCCCTGCTCACCGCCCGCACCTGCGGGGCCGACGCGCTCACCGCCGGCCTCACCGAACAGCTCATCGGCCTCGGCGGACCCCTGCCCTCCGACGACGCGCCCCCCGTGACCGCCGAACACTCCCGCACCCCGCGCCCCGTCACCCCCTAAAACCTGTCGTCAAACTCCCGCGGGGCCGCCCTCCGGGCGACGACAGGAGTGTGACGACAGGCCCTGGGACTCGCATCCGTTCGCCGCCGGCTCAACCCGGCGCGGCTCCGGCGGCCACGGGGCAGGGTGCCCGTATGGATCACTCGGAACACCTGGACCACCCCGCCCGCGTCGGCCTCTTGCGCGCCGAGGCGGCGGCGTTCGAGAAGGCCGTCCGGCGGGCGGTCGATCCCGGGCGTCGACCGCCGATGGTGCCGTCCTGCCCCGGCTGGTCGGTCTCCGACCTCATCGGGCACCTCGGCGGCGTCCAGCGCTTCCTCACCCACGTCCTGCGCGAACGGCTCGCCGAACCCCCCGCGGACCCCACCGACCCCTCCCTCTACGACCTCCCGGTCGACCCCACCGACCCCGTCGCCATGGCCGACTGGCCCGTGCCCGGGCGGACCCCCACCACGGCGCCCGTGCCGGCCCCGCTCCTCGACTGGTCCGCCGCCGCGGCCCGGAACCTGGCGGACACCCTGGAAGGACTCGGTCCGCACGTCCCGGTCTGGAGCTGGTCCCCCGAGCGCACCAGCGGCTTCTGGCTGCGGATGCAGACCATCGAGCAGGCCGTCCACCGCTGGGACGCCGAAGCGGTCACCGCACCGCCCGCCCCCTTCGACCCCGACCTCGCGGCGGACGCCGTCGCCCAGACGTTCGAGGTGATGGCCCCCGCCCGCCGCGGCTGGACGCAGGCCCCGCCCGGCACGGGGGAGCGCTACCGCTTCCGCCGCACCGACGGCCCCCACCTCTGGACGGTGGAGTTCCGCGGCGGCGAGGTCCGCTCCACCCCCGCGGACGACGGCCCCGTCCCCCTGGAGCTCGCGGGCACCGCCTCCGACCTGATGCTGTTCCTCTGGCAACGACTGCCCGCCGACCGGCTCCGCCTCACCGGCGCCCCGACCCTCGCGGACCACTGGTTCACACTGGTCCCTCCCGTCTGACCAGGGCGTCCGCCGCGGGGCCGGCCCCCCGCCCACCCGTAAGGAGCAGCCTTGATGAGCACCCCGTACGGACGGATCGCCGGGCCGCCGGCCCGCCGCGCGGCCCCTCCGGTTCCGCGCGGCGCAGGCCGGCCCCCGCGTCGGAAAGGCCGCGCGGCCACGTACCATGGCGGCATGTCCTTCCTCCGCCGCCACCGCGCCGCCACACCCGCCGGCCCGGACTTCGACGTCCTGGCCATGGACCCGGGGGACTGGCCGGGCAACCTCGGGGCCGGGCTGCTGCCCGCCGCCGACGGCAGCTGCCAAGGCGTCTTCCTGCGCTACGACCTCTTCGGCGGTCGCGGCCCCGCGATGATCATCGGAAACCTCCCCGAGGGATCCCCGGCCCGCGACCTCGCCGACGGCGAGGTCCCCTTCGAGGTGGCCCAGCTCCTCGCCGCCCTGGAGAACGACGAGGACGTCGAGGTCACCGGAGCCGAGGACTGCCCCGTCATGCAGGGCGACAACCTCCTCATCGTCCGCAAGATCAAGCTCTCCGAGAGCAGGATTTCCTGCGTGCAGTTCGACCGCAGCGACAACGTCCTCGTGACGATCGCCAGCTGGGACCGGCCGATCACCGACGACCTGTACGCGCTCCTGAAGCCGCTCCCCGCCGAGCTGTTCCAGCAGGGCTGACCGGCGGGCCGGGACACCGACCCGCCGCCGTTTGCCATCCCGCCCGCGCCGCCGGGCGGGGGCCCCACCGTAGACGGTCCGATCCGGCGCTACGCGTCCGCGATGTCGTTCGCCGCCACGTAGCCGAACGTCATCGCGGGCCCGATCGTCGAGCCGGCGCCCGCGTAGCTGTGGCCCATCACGGCCGCGCTCGCGTTCCCCGCCGCCCACAGGCCGCGGATCACGGAGCCGTCCTCCCGCAGCGCGCGGGCCCGCGCGTCCGTGACGATCCCGCCCTTCGTGCCGAGGTCCCCGGGGACGATCCGGAAGGCGTAGAACGGGGGCGCCCAGATCGGCGCCAGACACGAGTTCGGCTGCACGTTGGGGTCCGTGTAGTAGTGGTCGTACGCCGTGTCCCCCCGGTGGAAGTCGGTGTCCGTCCCGTTCCACGCCTGCGCGTTGAACCGGTTGAGGGTGGCCCGCAGGGCACCCGCCGGCACCCCGATCTGCCCCGCCAACGCGTCCCAGGTCCAGGCCTTCCGCGCCGCCCCCGAATCGAACCAGGCCTCCGGGAAGGGCAGCATCGGGAGGATGTCCTTGAACAGGTACTTGTTGCGGTAGTTCTGATCCACGATCAGCCAGGCCGGGATGTGCGAACCCGCCGCCGCGCGGTCCTTCTCGTACATCACGTGCACCACGTCGCTGTACGGCGCGGCCTCGTTCACGAACCGGGTCCCCGCCCGGTTCACGATCAGGCCGCCCGGCAGGGTCCGCTCCGCCAGACAGAAGTACGGCTCCCCGGGCAGCGGGATCGACGGACCCCACCAGGCGTCCTCCATCAACGCCAGCGCCGCGCCCGCCCGTTCGCCGGCCCGGATGCCGTCCCCGGTGTTCTCCTTCGCGCCCACCGACCACTGCGTGCCGATCGGCTGCTGCTGGTACCGCTCGCGCATCTCCGCGTTGTGTTCGAACCCGCCCGAGCCGATGACCACCCCCTTGCGGGCCCGTACGACGCCCCGTACGCCCTCCTTCTCCACCACGACCCCGGTCACCGCGCCCGCCTCCCGCACCAGGTCCACCAGCGGGCTGTTCAGCCACACCGGAACGCCGGCCCGCAGCAGGCCCGCCCGCAGCCCCGCGGCCAGGGCCTGACCCATCGTCAGCGGTTTCTCCCCGCGCAGGGCGGCCTTCGTCCCGCGCGCCAGGCACTCGGTGGACACCGCGAGACCCCGCGCGCTCACGGCCGCCAGGTTGAGCCACTTGTAGTCCTGGCTGAACACCACCATCCCGGCCGGAACCGGCATGTAGGCCGGGTTCAGCCGGGCCAGTTCGGCGCCCAGGAGGTTGCCGTCGATCTGGTCGGGCTCGATGGAGCGGCCGTTCGGCAGCCCGCCCGGCAGGTTCGGGTAGTAGTCGCTGTAGCCGTCCATGAACCGGAACCTCAGCGGACTGTTCGCCATGACGAAGTCCAGCATCCGGGGCCCGTTGGCCAGGAAGGCCCGACGCCGGTCCGCCGGCACCTCCGGGCCGACCACCGCCTCCAGGTACCGCTCCGCCTTCTCCGGGGTGTCCGGAACGCCCGCCCCCAGGATCACCGAATTGTTCGGCAGCCAGATGCCGGCCCCCGAGCGGGCGGCCGAACCGCCGAAGGTCGGCGCCTTCTCGACCACCAGCACGCTGAGCCCCCGCTTCGCGGCGGTCAGCGCGGCGGTCATCCCCGCGGCGCCCGAGCCGACCACCACCACGTCGTACTCGCCGAGCGGGCCGTCGGCCGCCCGCGCGACGGCGCCGGGCAACAGGCCGGCGGCGAGCACCCCGGCCCCCGTTCCGGCGAGCACCGTCCGACGGGACGGCAGGGCGGGGCGGGTGCGATCCGGACTCTCGGTCATGGGCAGGCTCCAACCGCTCGGGGGAGAAGGGACGGCGCCAGCGATTCTGATGCCGAGTCAGAAAAGGTGTTCGGGGGATCATGTGATGTCAAGGCCCGCGCGCCACCCCCGCGAGCGCGGCGCGGGAGCCCGGAGCCGTGGCGCGCGCACGCGAAAACGCCCGTGGCCCGCACGGGAGGTGTGCGGGCCACGGGATCGCCGGGCGAGGAGGGGGTCAGCGGGTGCCGACGGCCGCCCGGACCGCCCTGCGGGCCATCCCGGCGTCGTCGTGCAGGCGGCGCAGCAGCAGGCGCTGTTCCTCTCCGCAAGACAGTGCCCCCACGGGCAACGGCCGGTCGGGGGCGGTGGCCAGCATCGAGCGCTGCACCGCCGTCTCGGACATCCTGATCTCCCTCGTCAGCACCAGCATCAGGTTCACCAGGAAGGCGTCCCGGGCCACCGGGCCCGCCGATTGGGCGAGCCGGCTGATCTGGGCGCGTGCCGCCGGCGCGTCACCCAGGACCGCCCACAGCGTGGCCAGGTCGTAGCCCGGCAGGTACCAGCCCGCGTGTTCCCAGTCGAGGAGCACCGGCCCGGCGGGGGAGAGCAACAGGTTCGACAGCAGCGCGTCACCGTGGTTGAACTGCCACGGAGTCCCCGCCACCCGCACCCCGTGCAGCAGCTTCTGGAGGTCGCCGAAGTCCCGGTCGGTCAGCAGCCCCAGCTCGTGGTCCCGCGTGATCCGACGGGCGTAGTCCACCGGCTGGCCGAACAGCTCCGCCGGCGGTCGCCACTGGTTGACCCGGCACACGGCGCCCAGCGCCGTCCGCACGTCCGGCCTCGGCGGGGCCTCCACGGGATGCCGCTGAAGGGCCGCGACCCGCCCCGCCATCCGTTCCACGACCAGGACGCAGTTCTCCGGGTCCGCGGCGATCAGCCGGGGCACCCGGACCGGCGGGCGGTGCCGGACGAACGCCCGGTACGTCGCTATTTCGTGCCGGTACCGCTCGCGCCACTCGGGCGAGTGATCCAGTAAAACCTTCGCGACGACGGTCGTCCGACCCGTGGTGCCCACCAGCAGCACCGAACGGCCGCTGCGCCGCAGCACCTGCACCGGCGCGAACTCCGGACAGATCCGCTGGACCGACGCGAGCGCGGTGCGCAACTGCGCCCCCTGCGGGCCGGACAGGTCGAGTCTTCCGCTCAGCGGCTGCGGTCCGGCACCCGGCAACCGCCGGGAGCGCACGGCGCCCTGCACCGGAGGGGTCGGGCGTCCGGGTTCGAGGTAGGGGCCGCCGCCCGCCTGGAGCGTGCGGTGCGACCGGACCGGGGCGGACACGGAGGACGTTGCTGCGTACATGGCGTTTACGGTTCCCTTCGTGCGCCGACGAGTTGCGTACGCCACCCCGCCGATCCCGTACTTCACCCTGGGGAGTTCCGCCGGTGACCGGGGCGGGGAGGCGCATTCCTACCTGACACCCGGCGGTCCCTGGCGAACCACCGGGCGTGCCCTGGCGAACCCTGGCGAATAGTCCCCGGTCACCTGACGGGGGGCTACTGTCAACTCAGCCGAGAACCTGGGGGCTTGACGTGAGCAAGGGTCCAAACACCCGTCTGAACGACCTGTTCGGCCTGGCCGGCTGGTCCAAGGGCGAACTGGCGAGGATGGTCAACCGGCAGGCGGCCGCCATGGGCCACCACCAGCTGGCCACCGACACCTCGCGGGTGCGGCGCTGGATCGACATGGGGGAGACCCCGCGCGAGCCGGTGCCCACGGTACTGGCAGCACTGTTCACCGAGCGGCTCGGTCGTGTCGTGACCATCGAGGACCTCGGGTTCGTACGGCAGCGGCGCACCACCAAGAGGCAGCCGGACGGGGCGAAGGAGAACCCCGACGGCGTGCCCTGGGCGCCCGAACGCACAGCCGCGGTCCTCACCGAATTCACGGGAATGGACCTCATGCTCAACCGTCGCGGTCTGATGGGCGCGGGAGCCGCGCTCACCGCCGGCTCAGTCCTCAGCAACGCCATGTACGACTGGCTGCACACCGACCCCGCCGCGGGCGTGCCCGCACAGCGCTTCGGCGACTCCTACCAGGCCGATCCGGCGGGTTACGACCGCTACGAGGCCGCCCCCATCGGCTCCCAGGAGATCGAGGCCCTGGAGCGCTCCGTCGAGGTCTTCCGCGCCTGGGACGCCTCCAGAGGCGGCGGACTCCAGCGCAAGGCCGTGGTCGGCCAGCTCAACGAGGTGGGAGGCATGCTCGCCTACCACCACCCCGACCACCTCCAGCGGCGGCTGTGGGGGGTGGCGGCCAACCTGGCGGTGCTGGCGGGCTGGATGTCGCACGACGTCGGCCTCGAACCGACCGCGCAGAAGTACTTCGTCATCGCCGCACACGCGGCCCGCGAGGGCGGCGACCGCCCGCGCGCCGGCGAGGCCCTGTCCCGGGCCGCCCGCCAGATGGTCCACCTGGGCAAGCCGGGCGAGGCCCTGGACCTGATGAAGCTCGCGAAGTCCGGTTCGGGCGAGCAGACCCTGCCGCGCACCCGCGCCATGCTGCACACCATCGAGGCCTGGGCGCAGGCCGCCATGGGCAAGGGGCAGGCCATGCGCCGCACGCTGGGCGAGGCCGAGGACCTGTTCGTCTCCGACAAGGGCGACGTCCCGCCGCCCTCCTGGATGCAGCACTTCGACGAGGCCGACCTCCACGGCATGCAGGCCCTGGCGTACCGGACCCTCGCCGACCACGACGCCTCGGCGGCGCCGGTGGCCGCGCGCCACGCCCGCGAGGCGCTGCGGCTGCGCGGCGACGGCTACCAGCGCTCGCAGATCTTCGACTACATCTCGATGGCGTCGGCCTGCTTCATCGCGGACGACCCGGAACAGGCCGACCGCTACGCCCGGCTCGCGCTGGTCTCCATGAACGAGACCTCCTCCCACCGCACGTGGGACCGACTGCGCGAGATGTACCGGCTCACCGGCCAGTACGCCGGCTACGCGCGCATCGAGGACCTGCGCGAGGAGATCAAGCAGGCCCTCCCGAACAGCCCGTCGCCGCTGGAGCGGGGTGCGGTGATCTGAGTGGCTCCGGACGGCAGACCGCATCCGGAGCACGAGGAGGGCCGCACCCCGCGGGGCGCGGCCCTCGAATCCCGCTGACGGGTCAACCGTCCCGCCGACCGTCCGCCCGTGCCGGAGTCAGCCGCCGATCCGGGCGACGAGCACGCACGCGTCGTCCTCGCGCTCGCTCTCGCCGAACTCCTCCGTCACCATCCGCACGCAGTCCCGGGCCGAACGCGCGACGGTGAGGCGGGGCGCCATGGCGAGGAGCCGCTCGGTCGCGTCGGCCCGGCTGAACTCGATGCTGCGCGGGGTGAGTCCGTCGGTGTACAGGACGAGTACGTCGCCCTCCTCCAGCCGTTCCTCGGCCTGCCCGTACGCCGCCCCGGAGGTGGCCCCCAGCAGGACGCCCTCGGGGGGTTGCAGCGCGCGACCCTGCCCCCGGCGGAACAGCAGGGGCGCGGGGTGTCCGGCCTGCGCCCAGGTGAGCACGCGGCGGGCGGGGTCGTAGCGGCAGCAGACGGCGGAGCCCAGGGCGGGCTGGACGGAGGCCTCCAGCAACTGGTTGAGCCACCCCATCAGGGGGCCCGGCTCGATGCCGGCCATGGCCATCCCGCGCAGGGCGCCGAGCATCATCGCCATCCCGGAGGTGGCGGTGACCCCGTGTCCGGTCAGGTCGCCGACCGTCAGGAGGGAGCGTCCGTCGGGGAGTTCGAGGGCGTCGTACCAGTCGCCGCCGATGAGCGCGCTGGTCGAGGAGGGGAGGTAGTGCGCGGCGACGTCCATCGCGCCCGCGTGGTCGTGCGGGAACCGCAGGGAGCCGCGCCACGGGGGGAGCACGGCTTCCTGCAGTTCGACCGCCAGCCGGTGCTCCGTCTGCGCGATCTCCCGCCGGCGTTGGAGCGAGTCGCGTGACTCGCGCACCGCCCGCTGGCTCCTGCGCAGTTCGCTCACGTCCCGCAGCACGGCCCACATGGAGGCCGTGCAGCCGTCGGAGTCGAGGACCGGCTCGCCCCTCATGTGGAGCGTCCGGACACGGCCGTCGGCCCGGACGATCCTGAACTCCCCGTCTATCGGCTTCCCGTCGACCAGGCAGTCGGTCACCATCGCGGTGAGCAGCGGCTGGTCCTCGGAGAACAGGGTGGAGCCCAGTTCGTCGAGGGGGAGCGGGCCGGACTCGGGGGAGCGGCCGAAGATCTGGAAGAGTTCCTCGGACCAGGTGACCTCGTCCGTCAGCAGGTTCCACTCGGCGCTGCCGACGCGGGTCTGGCGGTCCTCGGGCGCGGACTCCGGGGGCGCCTGCGGCGGTTCCGCCCGGTCGGGAACGGGCGGCAGCCCCTCCTTGAGCTGGCCCAGGTGCTGGCCCAGGTCGTCGAGGTGGTGGACGGCCAGGTCGCACAGCGCCCGCTGCCAACGGCCCTGGGCGTCGTCGTCGTCGACGACGGTGTCGCGGCGCACCGCGTCCACTTCTCCGCGCAGCCGGCGGGTCTGCGAGATCAGGGCGTCCACCGACCCGGGCTCTGGCGGCTGCGCGGGACGGTCCGCGTACAGGTGGGAGGGCATGAGGACTCCGATACAGGCGCGGCACGGCCAGGTCTGAAAGAAGGACCGGTTACGACTGTTGCACAGCGGGCGATGGCCTGTAAGGCGTTTGGCAACATCCGTAACGTTCTTGCTCGGGGCATATGCCCCGGGCCTCCCCGTCCGGCTTGTCCCTGTGCGAACGAATCCGGTCAGCCGAGGTCGGGCCCGCATCCACGGGCCCGACCGGGTGCCGCGACCCGCGCGGCGGGCGGGCGTGCGGGCGTCAGGAGACGCTCACCGGCACCGGGTGGATCTCGGCCGCGGGGTGTCCGGTCCGCTCGTGGATCCGTTGCACCGCCTCGGCGGAGGGTCCCTCGGACAGGCAGTAGACCGTGCCCGAGTCGGGGTCGGCCCAGGCCTGCTTGAAGTGCACGCCCTCCTCGGCCTCGATCGCCAGGTCCGCCCGGTGCGCCTCCATCAGCTGGTCGGCGGTGATGCCCTTCATACCCGTGTGCACATCCATGAAGGTGGCCATCTCGCCACACCTCCTTTCCGTCCACTCCATCGTCCGCCTCGCGGGGGGTTCGGTCGAACGCGGGCGGGGGACCGGCAGGACCGGCCGGAAACCGGCCGTCACGGGCGGTCCGTTCGAGCACGCGGACGGGGTGTACGGGGCTCCACCGGGGCCTTTTCCGTCCGTCGGGGCGGTCATTGCTCCTTCAGGGGGACCCCCCGAACGAAGGACCCCGCGGGCGCGATGCCCCTTCCCACCCCACCCGGTGATCGCTACCCTACGTGTCGGTAACGAGCCGGGGCCGCCCGCGCGGGCGGGACGGAACAACGGAACAGGGGCGGGGACGGAACGGATGAAGACACGACGAGGCGGCACCGCCGGACCCGACAGACGTTCCTTCCTGACGTACCTGGTCGCCGCCCCGACCCTGGCCCTGGTCACCCGCGCAGGGGCCGACGCGCTCGCCCCGCAGCCGGCCGCGGCCGCCATCCCCTCCCTGCCCGCCATCGCGGACCTGGTGGACCTCGGCGACCTCTTCATCCTGGCCGGCGCCCCCACCTCCGCCCTGCTCGCCCTCGCCGTCGACCCGGACGGCACGATCCGCTTCCGGCTGCCGCGCGAGGAGGTCGGCCAGGGCCTCACCACCGCCGTCGCCATGCTCGTCGCGGAGGAACTCGACGCACCCCTGCACACCGTCCGCGTGGAACTCGACGACGCCCGCCCCGAGCTGCTGTTCAACCAGCTCACCGGCTCCTCCAACTCCATCCGCTCGCTGTACGGCCCCGTCCGCCAGTGCGCCGCCACCGCCCGCGCCCGCCTCGTCGCGGCCGCCGCCGCGCGGTGGAAGGTCCCCGCCGCGGGCCTGACCACCGCGGCCGGCTCCGTACGGGCCCCCGACGGACGCACCGCCGACTACGGCGCCCTCGCCGCGGCCGCCGCCGCGCCGGGACTCCTCGTACCCCCGGCATCGCCGAAGCCCGCCGCGCGGCACACCCTGATCGGCAGGGCCACCGGCCGGGTCGACGCCCGCGCCATGGTCACCGGGGCCCAGCGCTACACGCTCGACCTCGACGTACCGGGCGCCAAGCCCTGCGTGCTGCGCCGTCCGCCCACCCTCGGGGGCACCGTCTCGGCCGTCACCAACCTCGACGCCGTCCGGGCGATGCCCGGGGTCCTGCACGTGGTGACCGTCCCCACCGGCGTCGCCGTCGTCGCCGAGACCTTCGGCCAGGCCATGGACGCCAAGGCCGCGCTGCGGGTCGAATGGGGCCCGGGCCCCGCCGACCGGCTCTCCGACGCGCAGGTCCGCGCGAAGCTGCGCGCCGCCAACCCGGCGCCGCTGCTGCCGCCGCTGCTCACGCCGTACGTGGACGCCGAGTTCGACTTCGCCTTCGTCAGCCACGCCCCGATGGAGACCAACTCCGCCATCGCCGACGTGCGCGAGGACCGGGCCGAGATCTGGTCCGGCCTCAAGTCCCCCATCGTCGCCCGGCAGACCATCGCCGCCGAGCTGGGCCTGCCCGTGGGCGCGGTGAAGGTGCACGTCGTCCAGGCGGGCGGCTCCTTCGGCCGCCGGCTGTTCTTCGACGCGGCCCTGGAGGCGGCCCGGGTCTCGAAGGCCTGCCGCCGTCCCGTGCGCCTGATGTGGACGCGGGTGGACGACACCCGCCACGGCCGGATGCGTCCCGCGACCCACCACCGCATCCGGGCCACCCACCTCCTCGGCGAGGTCCTGAGCTTCGAGCACCGGGTCGCCGCCGCCGAGACCGATTTCCGGCACGGCCTCGGGGAGATCATCACCGCCACCGCCGCGAGCCTGCCGTCGGGCATCGGCAACGCCACCCTCGCCCAGACCCTGTTCCTCACCACGATCAAGTCCCCGTACCACTTCGGGCTCACCACGCAGGCCCTGACCGAAGTGCCGACCGGCATCCCCACCGGGTCCTGGCGTTCGGTGTATTCGGCCAACACCCGGGGCGCCGAGGAGATCGTGGTCGACGAGCTGGCCGCCGCCACCGGCAAGGACCCGTACGCCTTCCGGCGCGCCTTCCTGAAGACGGACGCCCAGCGCGCCGTGCTGGAGAAGGTGGCCGCGGAGGGGCGGTGGGGCAGGGCCATGCCGGCCGGCTGCGCGCAGGGCATCGCCTTCCACGAGGAGTACAAGTCCCGCACCGCCTGCCTGGTGGAGATCGACACCCGCGACCCCGAGCGGGCGCGGGTCACCAAGGCGGTCATCGCCGTCGACGTGGGCCTGCCCGTCAACCCGCGCGGGCTGGAGGCCCAGATGATCGGCGGTCTCACCGACGCGATCTCCACGACCCTGCGGGCCGGGCTGCACCTGGACAAGGGGCTTCCGCTGGAGGGAAGTTACAGCCAGTTCCACTGGGCGCAGCAGCGGGACACCCCGCGTGACGTACGGGTCTTCGTGCTCCCGGCCACCGGCACCGAGCCGGGCGGGGCGGGTGAGCTGGGGGTGCCGGCCGCCGTCGGGGCCATCGCCAACGCCTGGGCCCGGGCCACCGGTTCCAAGCCCCGCAGCTTCCCCCTGGACTTCGACGTCGACTTCACCCCCTACCCGCGCTGATCCCGCCCGCGCGCGCCCCCGACCCCCGAACCTGGAGCATCGCCGTGCCCTCGCACACCTTCTTCGTCAACGGGGAGAGCGTCACCGTCGACGCCCCCGACAACCTGCCGCTGCTGTGGGTCCTGCGGGACATGCTGGGCGTCACCGGACCCAAGTACGGGTGCGGGGTCGACGTCTGCAAGGCCTGCACCAGCCACCTCGACGGGGCCGACATCCGCCCCTGCGTGGTGCCCGTCTCCGCCTGCGCGGGCAAGCGGGTCACCACCATCGAGGGGCTCGCGGAAGGCGACCGGCTGCACCCGGTGCAGGAGGCCTGGCTGGAGCAGGACGTCTCCCAGTGCGGGTTCTGCCAGCCGGGGCAGATCATGGCCGCCGTCGCGCTGCTGCGGCGGACGAGCGAGCCGACGGACGAGGACATCGACGCCATCGCCAACATCTGCCGCTGCGGGACCTACTTCCGCATCCGCGAGGCCATCCGCGACGCGGCCGCCCGCATGTGACGGCCGCGTCGCCCCTGTGCCCGCCCGCCCGCCCGGCCGGCCGGGCGGGCAGGCGGGGCGCGGTCAGGTCAGCAGCTTCTGCTTGGCCTGCTGGAACTCCGCCTCGCTCAGGTCACCCTTGGCCTTGAGTTCGGAGAGGCGGGCGAGTTCGTCCGCGGTGCTCTTGCCCGAGGTTCCGGCGGCCTCCCGGATGTAGGTGTTGAAGGCCTCCTGCTGTTCCTGCGCGTGCTTGATCTCGCGCCTGCCCATGTTCTTGCCGCGTGCGATGACGTACACGAGGACGCCCAGGAACGGGATCAGCAGCAGGAACAACAGCCACGCGGCCTTCACCCAGCCGTTCATCTCGTGGTCGCGGAAGAGGTCCACGATGATCCGGAACAGCAGGATCAGCCACATGACCCACAGGAAGATCCACATCACGGTCCAGAACGCGCCCAGCACCGGATAGTCGTAAGCCAGGTAGGCGGATCGGTCCACGGCGGTGCTCCTTCGTTCGGGCGACCGTCGCGCCCCTTGTGCGCGGCGGCCGACGTGATCACCATCCCAGCGGGCATACAAGATCGCCACTGGGCCGGACGGGCGCACTCAATACCGGCGAAACCGGAATGAATGGTTGATCATGCCTGAATGAGGCGTATCAACGCGAAACGCGTGCTGGTGGGCGAACCTCTGGACACCGCGCGCCTGGGCGAGACCCTGCTGCCCAAGCGGCTGGCCCTCCCCATCTTCTGCAGCGACCCGCTCTCCTCCGTGGCCTACGCCACCGAGGAGATCCTGCTGATCCTGGCCCTCGGCGGGGTCGCGCTGCTCCACCTCGCCTGGTACGCGGCCGCGGCCATCGTCTTCCTCCTCGTGGTCGTCATCGCCTCCTACCGGCAGACCTGTCACGCCTACCCCGGCGGCGGTGGCGCCTACGTCGTCAGCGCGGAGAACCTCGGGCCCACCGCCGCCCTGACCGCGGCCAGCGCCCTCCTCGTCGACTACGTCATGACCGTCGCCGTGTCGGTGGTGTCCGGGGTCGCCGCGATCACCTCCGCGATGCCCTCCCTGAACGAGCACCAAGTCGCCCTGTCCGTGGCCTTCGTGGTCCTCCTGACGCTGATGAACCTGCGCGGCGTCCGCGAGTCGGGCCGCGTCTTCGCGGTTCCCACCTACGGGTTCGTGCTCGTCATCTACGTCATGTTCGCCGTCGCCGCCGTGCGCCTCGCCACCGGCGAGACCATCCGGGCCGAGTCCGCGGAGCTCCCCATCACCGCCACCGGCGTCTACACCGGCATCGCCGTGGTCTTCCTCGCCCTGCGCGCCTTCGCCTCCGGCTGCACGGCCCTGACGGGCGTCGAGGCCATCAGCAACGGCGTCCCCGCCTTCGAGAAGCCCAAGGCCAGGAACGCCGCGAACACGCTGGCCGCGATGGGCGTGCTGTCCGTGACGATGTTCAGCGGCATCACCGTCCTCGCCATGGTCTACCGGGTGCACGTCGCGGCCGATCCGACCGAACTGGGGCTGCCCCCCGACACCCCGATGTCCACCGCCCTCGCCCAGATCGGCCGGGCCACCTTCGGCAGCTGGCACTTCCTCTTCTACCTGCTCCAGGCCGCCACCGCGGGCGTCCTCATCCTGGCCGCGAACACCGCCTTCAACGGCTTCCCCATGCTCGCCTCGATCCTGGCCAAGGACCGCTACGCGCCGCGCCAGCTGTTCAACCGCGGCGACCGCCTCGTCTACTCCAACGGCGTCATCCTGCTCGCCCTGGCCGCCATCGCCCTGATCGTCGCCTTCGACGCCCAGCTGACCCGCCTCATCCAGCTCTACATCATCGGCGTCTTCGTCTCCTTCACCCTCTCCCAGTCCGGCATGGTCCGGCACTGGCGGCGCGCCCTCGCCTCGCCCGCCACCCCGCGCGCGGAACGCGTCCACATCCACCGCCGGCTCGCCATCAACGCCGTCGGCGCCTGCATGACCGCCGTGGTCCTGGTCATCGTCCTCATCACCAAGTTCACGCACGGCGCCTGGCTGGTCGTCATCGCCATGCCGGCGCTGTTCCTCGGCATGAAGGGCGTACGTCGCCACTACGACCAGGTCGCCCGACAGGTCGCCGTCGCCCCCGGGGTCCGCCCGCGCCGACCCGCGCGCCACCACGTCGTCGTCCTCGTGGCCTCCGTCCACGCCCCCACCCTCAAGGCACTCGGCTACGCGCAGGGGTTGCGCCCCCACACGCTCACCGCGCTCTCCGTCGCGGCCGACGAGCAGGAGGCCGCACGGCTGCGGGAGGCCTGGGCGGAACACGACCCGGGGGTCCCGCTCAAGGTGCTGCACTCGCCCTACCGGGAGGTGGTCGCCCCGGTGCTCGCGTACGTGGAGGAGCAGGCGGCGGCCGAGGGCACGGACGTCCTGTCGGTGGTGATCCCCGAGTACGTGGTCGGCCACTGGTGGGAGCAGCCCCTGCACAACCAGAACGCGCTCCGCCTCAAGGCGCGGCTGCTGTTCACCCCGGGCGTCGCGGTGATCGACGTCCCGTACCTGCTGGAGTCCGCGCGTCACCCCGGGCCCGAGGAGCCCGCGCGGACGGCGACGGACGCGCCGCCCTCCGCGTAGCCGGCGGCCCCCGTGCCCCCCGCGTGGCCGGTCCGCGCGGGGCCCCGCGCGCGCGTCGGTTAGCGTGTCCCTGACTACTGCGGGTGCAGTAGTCAGGGACACGCGCCTCCTCACACCCCAGGGATCCTTCATGCGCCAGAACCCCGAGCGCCGCGCCGCGCTCCTCGACGCCGCCATCGAGGTCCTGGCCCGCGAGGGCTCGCGCGGCCTGACGCTGCGCGCCGTGGACGCCGAGGCGGCGGTGCCGACGGGAACCGCCTCCAACTACTTCGCCCACCGCGGCCAGCTCCTCGTACAGATCCTGCACCGCACCCGCGAACGGCTCGCCCCGAAGCCGGAGGACCTCGCCGGCCCGCTCGACACCAAGGTGCTGCTCGGCAGGCTCATGGAGCGGATGCGGCGCGAACGCAGCGTGCACGTCGCCATGCTGGAGCTGCGCCTGGAGGCCACGCGCCGGCCCGAGATCCAGCAGGAGATGGCCCGCTTCCAGGCGCTGGAGCTGGAGGCGAACGTCACCTGGCACCTGGACGCCGGCCTGCCGGGGGACCGGGACGGGGTCGTCCTGCTCTACTTCGCGATGCTCGGCATGATCGTGGACGACCTCACGGTGCCCACCCTGCTCGAAGCCCATCCCGTCGACCACCTCCTGGAGGTGATGGTCGAACGCCTTCTTCCGGAGCGGCCCACCGGATGATCAGAAACGATCGGGTTCCGGCCAAGCTGTCACGTGCTACCGCGCATGTTCCAGCGGAAAATGCCAGAACGCCTTTTCGCAGTGTGGAAGTTGAGTAAGTTCCCTCCTGTCGCGCCGTACGACAGTGCACCCCGCACGTCCGGCCGGGAGGGGAGCCCGCGTGCCCGGGATCGACGAATGTCTGCTCGAAGCCATGGCCCTGCCCGGTGCGCGCGGGGCCGCGCTGGTCGACTGGAGCAGCGGACTGGCCCTCGGCACCGCCGGGGACTCGCCCGTGGGCGACCACGAGACCACGGCCGCCGAGACGGCCGAACTGGCGCGGGCGGCGGCCGAGTACGAGTCGTTCGCCCCGGCGGCGGACGGATCCGCGGCCGGTGACGACCCGGCCTTCGCCGGACCTCCCGTCGAGGACCTGATCGTCACCACCCGCACCGGCTACCACGTGCTCCGATTCGTCGAGACCAGCTTCGACAGCAGCGTCTTCCTCCACCTGTGGCTGGACCGGACCGACGGCAACCTCGCCCTCGCCCGACTCAGACTCCGCGCACTGGCCGAAGGGCTGGTGCTCAGATGACCGCCTCCGCCACCATAGCCGTCTCGCCCCTGCTGACCCGGCTCGCCGCCGAACGCGCCACCGGCGCCCTGCTCCGCGACCGGGGAACCCTCTTCCTGGAGGACGGTCGCATCGTCCACGCGGAGAGCCCCGCCACCCCGGGACTGGACGTGCTGCTCACCACCGGCGGGGGCCTCGCCCCCGAACGCTGGAACGAGGCGGTGAACGAGGCGGGGGCCCGCCGTCAGGTGGCCCGCTTCCTGGTGGACAGCGGTGGGCTCGCCGGGGGCGAACTGGAGATCTGCCACCTCGCCGCGATCTTCGACGCCGCGTTCTTCGCCCTCTCGCCGGGTTCCGGCCCCTCCCGGTTCCGGCGGGGGGCCACCCACTGGATCGGCTCCGTGCGCTCGGTCCCGGCGGACGCCGTCGAACGCGAGACCCGCCGCCGCCGGGAGCTGCTGGACGCGGTCTGGCCCTACCCCCGGCTCGACACCTCGCCCGTGGTGCCCCGGCAGGCCGCCCCCGGGCAGACGATCACCGCCCGGCAGCGGAACCTGCTCGGCCAGGCCGACGGCGTACGGACCCCCGCCGACCTCGCCTGGGTCCTGGGCCGCCCCGCCTTCCACACCCTGCTCGACGTGCGCAGACTCGCCGCCGCCGGGCTGGTCGAGACCCCGCACGCCCCGCACAACCCGCCGGCCCCCGTGCCGGTCCCCCCGGTGCCCGACTGGTTGGCGCACGCCCAACCCCCGGACGTGGCACTGCTCCGCCGGCTACGCGACGCACTGGAGGCAAGTCTGTGAGGCTCCCGCTGCGACCGGCCCTGTTCGCCGACCGTTCCGAGCGGAGGCAGCCCGAAGGGAGAAAGGCCGACATGACCACGGCGATGGTGCCCGCCGAGGCGGAAGCCGAGATACTCGCCGAGCTCCGGCGACTGCGGGCCCGCGTCCCCCAGCTCACCGGGGCCCTGGCGGCGAGCGCCGACGGCCTCGTGCTCGCCCAGGACAGCGCCGCCACCGAGGCCGAGACCGTCGCCGCCCTGACCGCCGCCGCCCTCGGCGTCGCCCAGCGGCTCAGCGACAGCACCGGCCAGGGCGGCTTCCGCGAACTGCTGGTGCGCGGCGAGGACGGCTACGTCGCCACGTACGCGGCGGGCGATACGGCGGTACTCACCCTGATCGCGGGCCCCCGCGTCAACGTGGGCCGCCTCCACCTGGAGGCGCGGCGCTCCAGCACGCACATAGCCGAGCTGATCGAGCACAGCCTGGGGCGCCGTGGCCCCCAGGGCCCCGCGCGACCCCCGGCCCTCCCTCCGGCGCCCCCGCGCCCCCCGGCGCTGCCCGCGCCCTGACGCCCGTACTTACCGGATCGCAAACGGAAGCACATCAGCACATCCCACCCACGTGAATCGTGATAACCCCGACAGAAGAAAGAGGAACACCCCATGGCCAACGTGGAGACCGCACTCAAGGACGCCATGACCACCATCGAGGGCGCGCTCGGCGCGGCCCTGGTGGACTACGGCAGCGGCATGGCGCTCGGCACCGTCGGCGGCGGCAAGGACCTCGACCTCGGGGTGGCCGCGGCGGGCAACACCGACGTGGTCCGGGCCAAGGTCCGCACGATGGAGATGCTCGGTCTGAACGACGAGATCGAGGACATCCTGATCACGCTCGGTACTCAGTACCACCTGATCCGGCTGATGAAGGGAAGGGGGGCCAACGGCCACTTCTTCCTCTACCTCGCGCTGGACCGCGGGCGCGCCAACCTGGCCATGGCCCGCCACCAGCTGAAGCGCATCGAGGCCGACCTGGAGATCTGAGAGCGGCCCGGACGAGGGCCGTGACGGCGCGGTGGCGGGCGGCTGAAATCTTTGCCGTCCGCCCCGGCGGCCTCTGTGATATGTCCGAGGATGGGCGGACTTTATGATCCCGTTACAGAGTAGGATGCTGTAATCAGCTGATCATTACGCCATCGACAGAGCAAAAACGCTGGAGAACCCGCCACCCATGCCCCCGCGCCTGAGCATCGTCGTACCTGTCTACAACGTCGAGCTCTATCTCGACGAGTGCCTGGAGTCCATAGCGGCGCAGACGTTCGACGACTTCGAGGTCGTGATCGTCGACGACGGATCCACGGACAACAGCGCGGAGATCGCGAAGGCCTTCGCGGAGCGTGACAAGCGCTTCAGGCTGGTCCTCCAGAAGAACGCCGGCCTCGGTGCCGCCCGGAACGTCGGCTTCCGGCATGCCGACGAGGGCAGCGAGTACGTCGCCTTCGTCGACAGCGACGACACCATGCCGCCCTACGCGTACGAGCGCCTGATCGGCGCCCTCGACGAGACCGGCTCCGACTTCGCGGCCGGCAACGTCAAGCGTTTCCGCTCCGTCGGCATGCAGCAGTCCTGGGGCCACCGCGTCGCATTCGCGAAGACGCAGCTCAAGACCCACATCTCCAGGTTCCCGGCGCTGGTCACCGACCGCACCGCGTGGAACAAGGTCTACCGCCGCGGCTTCTGGGAAGAGCACGACTTCCGCTACCCGGAGGGCATCCTCTACGAGGACGCCCCCGTCAGCATCCCCGCCCACTACTTCGCCAAGAGCGTCGACGTCATCGGCGACGTCGTCTACCACTGGCGGGTCCGCGAGACCGGCGAGCGCTCGATCACCCAGCGCTCCACCGACCCGGTCTCCGTCGTCGACCGCGTCACCTCCGTCCGCCTGGTCCGCGAGGCGCTGCTCGGCAAGCCCGGCGAGAAGTACGCCCGCTACCTGCGCGACTACGACCGCAACGTGCTGAACGAAGAGCTCCCGCTCATCTACAAGTACGTCCCCGAGGGCGGCCCCGACTTCCGCGCCGCCTTCGTCAAGGAGGTCGGCGGCCTGATCCGCGAGATCGGCACCGACCCCTGGAACGACCTCACCGTCGCCGACCGGCTCAAGGCCTACCTGGCGCGCGAGGGCCGCGTCGAGGAGTTCATCGGCCTCCTGCACCACCAGCGCGACTTCAGCTACAGCGTGCCCGTCAAGGGCCTCGCCCGCCCGCAGGCCGACTACCCCTTCCTGAAGGCGCCGGTCCCCGCCAAGCTCCTCACCCTCGGCCCGCGCGAGCGCCGCGTGGTCAGCCGCCTGGAACAGGCCGCCTGGAGCGACGGCAAGCTGCTGCTGCGCGGCTACGCGCTGCCCGGCCACATGGGCGCCGAGAGCCGCCTCGGCTCCCGCAAGATGCTGATCTTCCGCGAGCAGGGCAAGCGCCGCCGTACCGTCGTCAGCACCCGCACCGTCGCCTCCCCGATGGCCACCGTCCACGCCCCGCACCTGGCGCTCAGGCACGCCGACTGGGCCGGCTTCACCGCCGTCGTCGACCCCACCGTCTTCCAGTCGGGCGGCAAGTGGCGCGACGGCATATGGTCGACCTCCGTCGCCGTCACCGGTGCCGGAGGCCTGCACCGGGCCCGCCTCAAGGGCGGCGAGCACGACAGCGGACTGACCCCGCCCGCCTACTGGGCCACCCCCGACGTCCGCATCCTGCCGACCGTCTCCAACACGCTGACCGTCCACGTCGAGGTCGTCCGCGCCCGCGTCCTGGACGTGCGGCCCGTCGGCGACGACGCCCTGGAACTCACCGGCGAACTGGCCGCCGAGGTCGGCGACGGCGCCACCCTGCGCCTCGCGCACACCGGCACCGGCACCGTCCTGGACCTCCCGCTGCGCACCACCGGCGCCCCCGCCGCCGGCCGCGTCCCCTTCGGCGTCGTCGTCCCGCTCGCCGACCTGGCCGCCGTGCCGCGGCCCGCCGCGGCGGGGGAGTGGACCCCCGAGCCGTGGAACCTCTCCGTGGTCCGCGCCGACGGCACCCGCCACCCCCTCGCCCACGACGAGCGCGGCGGCTTCACCGGCCTCGTGGCCCCCGTCCCCGGCGACGGGACCGGCCGCGTCGTCTTTGCCAAGCGCGGCATGAGCGGTCACCTCGTCCTGTCGGTGCAGCCCACGCCGCCGCTCGTCGACGAGGTCGTCACCCGCGACGGCACCCTGACCCTGCGCGGCACCCTGCGCCTGCCCGCCGCCGAGGCCGGCGAGGCGTACGAGCTCGTCCTGCACAACCACCACGGCACCGAGTTCGGCTACCCGATCACCCGCGACGGCGACCGCTTCGAGGCCGCCTTCGAGCCCGTGCTCCCCGAGCCGTACGCCGGCCGCACCACCCTCCCGCAGGGCCGCTGGTGGCCCACGGTCCGTCCGGTGCGCGACGGCGGCACCACCGCGGGGCTGCTCGGCGTCGACCGCGGCGCCCCCGTCCAGCTCCTCCAGCCGGCCCTCTTCTCCGGCCCGCACTCCCTCACCGTGCTGGGCCGCCGCATGCGCGTCGAGGCACGCCTGCACGACCGCATGGCACTGGTCTGCGACCCGCTGCTCAGCCCGCACGACCGCTCCCGCTACGCCCAGCGCGTCGCCCGCGACGTGACCTACCCGGCGCAGCGCGCCCTGCCGGTCAAGGACATGGTCGTCTACGACACCTTCCAGGGCGACGGCGCCGGCGACTCGCCCCGCGCCGTGCACGAGGAACTGCTGCGGCGCGGCGAGAAGCTCGAACACGTCTGGCTCGTCCGCGACGGCCGCGCCGAGGTCCCGCCGACCGCGCGCGCCGTCCAGTACGGCAGCCTGGAGGCCTGGGACGTCCTGGCCCGCGCCCGGTACTACGTCACCAACGACAGCGTGCCCCTCACCTTCCGTCGCCGCCCCGGCCAGACCGTCGTCCAGACCTGGCACGGCACCCCGCTGAAGCAGATCGGCCACGACTTCAACCACGACTACTACACGAGCCCCGAGGTCCTGGAGGCCCTGGAGCACGACAGCGCCCAGTGGACGCTGCTCGCCTCCCCGGGCAGCTGGGCCACCCCCGTCCTGCGGCGGGCCCTCGGCTACCGGGGCGAGGTCGTCGAGTCCGGCAGCCCGCGCGCCGACGCGCTGGTGCGCCCCGACGCCGACCGGATCGCCGAGGTCCGCCGCCGGCTGGGTCTGCCCGAGGGCAAGAAGGTCGTCCTCTACCTGCCGACCTGGCGTGAGAACCGGCTGGGCTGGACCGGTGGCTACAAGCTCGACCTGCGCATCGACCTGGAAGAGGCCCGCCGCGCGCTCGGTGAGGACCACGTCCTGCTCGTGCGCGCCCACCACAAGGTCACCGAGCAGGTCCGCGACGGAGTGCGCGACGGGTTCGTGGTCGACGTCTCGCGCTGGCCCGACACCACCGACCTGCTGCTCGTGGCCGACGTACTGATCTCGGACTACTCCTCCGCGATCTTCGACTTCGCGCTGACCGACCGGCCGATCCTGCTGTTCGCCTACGACCTGGAGCACTACCGCGACACCCTGCGCGGCTTCACCTTCGACCTGGAGGAGAAGGCTCCCGGCCCGCTGTTGCGGGACTCGGCGAGCCTGATCGAGGCCGTACGCGACGCCGACGCGGTCGGCGCCGAGTACGCGGCCGCCCGCGCCGCCTTCCGTGCCGAGTTCTGCGACCTGGACGACGGCCGCGCGGCCGAGCGCGTCGTGGACCGGATGCTCGGGTAGCCGCCGCTCACCCCCGCGGGTGAATCCGGGGCGTCTCCTGGCGGGTGTTCCCCACCGAGGCCGTCGACCTCATCTCCGATCCGGACCCGGGGCGCGCCGCCCGGGCCACGGTGGCCATGTACGCGATGAGGAAGATCGACGGTGCGGCCATGCGCCGGGCCGCCGACGCGGGCGCCTGAGGGCGCTCGCCCGCTCAGGCCTCCCCGGCCGCGAGGCGGGCCAGCAGCGCCGGCAGGGCCGTGCCGATCGGCTCGCGGACGACCTCGTCGGCCAGGGAGTCGTACGGGGTCTCCTCCGCGTTCACGATGATCAGCCGGGCCCCCGCCTCGGCCGCCATGCCGGCGAGCGAGGCGGCCGGCTGGACCTGGAGGGTGCTGCCGACCGCGATGAACACCGAGCAGCCCTTGGCCACCGCCACCGCCTGCGCCAACACCTGAGGGTCGAGGCGCTGCCCGAACATGACCGTGGCCGTCTTCAGGATGCCGCCGCACGACAGACAGGCCGGATCGGGGTCCCCCGCGGCCAGCCGGGCCAGCGCCTCGTCCATTCCGGAGCGGGCGTCGCAGGCCGTGCACACCACCGACCGGGCCGTGCCGTGCAGTTCGAACACCTTGCGCGCGGGCATCCCGGCGAGCTGGTGCAGACCGTCCACGTTCTGTGTGATCACCCGTACCGGGGTGCCGCCGCGCTCCAGCTCGGCCACCGCCAGGTGGGCGGCGTTCGGGCGGGCCGACAGCGCCGCGAGCTCGGCGCGCATGCGCCAGGACCGGCGGCGCACCTCCGGATCGGACATGTAGTACGCGTACGTCACGAGCTTCTCGGCGTCGGGCTCCCGACGCCACAGTCCCGCCGGTCCGCGGTAGTCCGGGATCCCGGAATCGGTGGACAGTCCGGCTCCGCTGAACACGGCGACAAGTGGCTTCCCCATGCGGGCGACCCTACGCAGCGGGGACGACCGACCGCGACCGCATTGTTCCCGCACCGCCCACCTCCGCCGAAGGGTCGTTTCTGCGGTGAATCCGGACCTCCACCGGAGTGAGCCCACGTCGCGCCCCCCACGGCCGGCCCGGCCGGGACCGCTAGAAACCGGACATGTACTCCTCTTCCCGCCGCCGGGGCGCCCCGCTGCTCGCCGTGACCGCGCTCGCCGCCCTGTCCGCGCTGTTCCCGCTGGTCGCCGCCGTCCCGGCGAGCGCGCGGGCGGCGGACCCCGAGCCGCGTCGCTTCGTCCACCACCGGCACACCGCCGACGACATCACCCGCTTCCTGGCCGGGTTCTACGGAACCCACGGCCCGAGGCCGGAGGACCGCAGACTGCGGACCTCCCAGCAGATCAAGGACAAACAGGAAGGAGCTCCGGACCCGGACTTCGACGTCGTGCTGTGCGCCCGTGGCGCGAGTCCCGAGCGGATCGAGGTCGGACCGGCCACGGTGGCGCAGTCCGCGGGGGTCGGCTGGGCGACCGTCACCACCCACTGGGGGGACGGCGCGACGGACACCTTCACCGCCTACGTCCGGCTCGACTCCCGGCCCATCCAGCTCGACGACGTGATCTGCGCGGGCTGAGACGGGGCGCCCCGACGGTGGCCGATCCACGTCGCCCCCCACGGTGGCCGGCGCGGCGTCGGCCGGCGGTTCTGGTACAACTCGCGGCATGACGGGATTCGAGATCGCCGGCGCGAGCGCCGCCGACATGGAGCTGATGCGCGACTGGGCGGACGCGGAGGGGTGGAACCCGGGCGACGGCGACCGGTTCGCCTTCGCGGTCGCCGACCCGGAGGGGTTCCTCGTCGGCCGGCTCGACGGGGAGCCCGTGGCCTGCATCTCCGCGATCCGCTACGGCACCGGTTTCGGCTTCGTCGGCTTCTACATCGCCCGCCCCGAGGTGCGCGGCAAGGGGTACGGGATCCGGGTCTGGCGGGCCGGGATGGAGCGGCTGGAGGGCCGGCTCGTCGGCCTGGACGGGGTGGTCGAGCAGCAGGACAACTACCGCAGGTCCGGCTTCCTCCCGGCCTGGAACAACGTCCGCCACGAAGGGGTCCCGAGCCCCGCCGGGGACGTGGACGGGCAGGAGGGGAGGGGCGTGGAGATCGTGGACGCGACCACGCTCCCCTTCGCCCGCCTCGCCGCCTACGACCGCCGCTTCTTCCCCGAGGCCCGCGACGCCTTCCTGTCCGCGTGGACGGCGCTGCCCGGCCGGACGGCCCTCGCCGCCGTCCGGGACGGACGGGTCGAGGGCCTCGGCGTGATCCGGCCGTGCAGCGCCGCCTCGCGGATCGGCCCGCTCTACGCGGACACCCCCGAGGTGGCCGCCGCCCTGCTGCGGCGGCTCTCCGGCCACGCCCCGGGCGGGACGGTCGCGGTGGACGTCCCCGACGCGAACCCGGCCGCCACCGCCCTGATGGCGCGGCTCGGGCTCACCCCCACCTTCGAGGCCGCCCGGATGTACACGGGCCCGGCCCCGCGGGTGGACCTCCCCGGGATGTACGGGGTCGCGAGTCTCGAACTCGGCTGACCCGGCCCCACCGGCCGGGGCGCTGTGCCACCCGCGACGTCCGCGTGGCCCGGGACCCGGTGGCGGTCGCACGACGCCGCCCGGTCCCGGACCCGCGGGCCGGGCCCCTGCCCCGGCCCCCGTTCCCTGCCCCGGCCCCCGTTCCCTGCCCCGCCCCGGTCGCTCAGATGCCGAACAGTACGCCGGAGCTGCTGCGCAGGCCGCACGGGTTGCCGAAGGTGTGCGACCAGCTCAGCCGGCGCCCCTGCCAGACCCCGTCCGTGGTGACGGTGACCGGGTTCCACTCGCGGGTACACGCCGCGTTCTGTCGGGGGGCGACGAGGGGCTCCAAGGACGCCCCGTTGGCGCGCAGTTCGGCGCAGGCGGCGGCCGGGGCGGGGTGGGTGCCGCCCGGCTTGGGGGCGCACACCAGCGTCACGGCACGCAGGACGGTGCCCTCGACGGCGTTCTCACCGGCCGTCACGCTCACCACGAGCGCGGACGGCGCGTACAGGCTCCGCGTACCGGACGGGGCCGCGTCTGCCACCCCGCTCCCGACCAGCGCGGTGAGGGCGGTGAGCGCCATGGCGCCGGCAGCCGGCGCCAGACTCCTGGTGATGGACCGCATTTCGAACACTCCTCGGCTCGGTGTTTCGGATAACGGACGGGAGTCTTGCCGATCCGGAGCGTGAACGCCCGTTCGTACCGCTGTTTCTCGTCACCGATCGTGAGTGAGTGACCGCAGTCCGCAGCCGTGGGCGCGCCGTGACCTGTGGGGGAACAGCCGGCCGAATCGGCCGAACACCTCCCCCGCGACCCTTCGACACGGGGCGGGTGGGGCGTACGGGAACCCGGCCCGGGGCGCGCGGGGCGCGTCCGGGTCGGGTCCGGGACCGGTGGTGGGCCCGGCGGGGCCGGGGGTCAGCGGGTGGCGGCGGTGCGGGGCGCGTAGAGGTCGAGGAGGCGGGTGCGGGTCTGCTGGAGGCGGACCGCGAGGACGCGGCCGACCCAGTGGCCCAGGGCGGAGCCGAAGGCGGGGTCGGCGTCCATCAGCATCCGGACGGCCGTCGCGTCGAAGGCGTAGGCCCTCACCGGCGTCATCGCCTCCGCGCTCAGCTGCCAGACGTAGGGCGGGAAGAGCCACGACCAGCCCACGAGCTCCCCGGGCCCGAGGCTCTCCACCGGGGCGGAGCGGGTCCCCGGTACCGGGATCTCCAGGGTCACCGTGCCCGAGCGCACGATCCAGAACGTGTCCGCCCGGGCGCCCTCGTCGAAGATCCGCGTCCCCTCGGGGAAATTGACCTCACGGGCGTGGGACATCAGGCGTCCGCGGTGCTCGGCGGAGAGCACGGCGGCCACGCGGATGGGGGAAGGTGTGCTCACGACAGCCTCCGATCACGACCCCCCGGAACTGCTGCTTCCCCCAGTGTCGCCGAACGACGCCCGAACGTGGCACTCCGCGCGCCCTACTCCTCCGCGTTCGCCTCCAGGCAGGCGAGCTCCATCGCGTCGAGCACCGCCTCGTGGCTGCGCCGGCTCAGCTCCGCCACGTTCTCGATCTGCGCCGTCGCCCACGCGGCCAGGGTCATGACCAGCACGCGCAGCCCGTCCGTGCCGTGCTCGGCGAGGATCGCGTCCGCCACCAGCATCGCGTCCTCGGGAACCTGCTCGGGCGGCTCCAGCCCGGCGAGGCCGCGCAGCATCGCCAGGGTGCGGCGGGAGATCTCCGGCGTCATCCGCGCCAGCCGCATGTCCTCTTCTTCGTCCATCAGCCCCACCCCGGTCGGTGCCGTGCCCTTCAGGGCACCGTAGAGCGGCCCGGGCCGGCGCGGGGTGGTTTTCGCGCTGCCGGCGGGCGCGCAGGAGTGGCGCACGACCGCCGGGGTTGACGTGCCCCGGCGTACGCCGACGGCCGGCGCGCGCCCGGTGGCGTCCGATCCCTTCCCTCCCCGGCGACCGGCCGGTAACTTGACCGCCGCAGTCGCCCGGGACGGGCGGCCGGAACCGGGGGAGTCCGATGCAGAGCCTCGTACGGGTGCTGATCGCCGCGCTGCTGGTGACGGGCGCGGCCCTCCCGGCCGCCGCCACGGCCGCACCCGCCGGCACGCCGGCAGCGGCACCCGCCACCGCAGGCGCACCCGCGGGCCTTGCCGTGCCCGCCGCTTCCGAGTCGGCCTCCGGACCCGGGGTCGATCCCGCCGCCGCGCCGGCCTGGACGCCCCCGCTCTCCACCCGGGGCCGGTACGTCGTCGACGCCCGGGGGGAACGGTTCCGCCTGCGCTCCGGCAACTGGGACGGCGCCCAGGGCTCCTGGAACGGCTCGGGCGACCTCGCGGACCCCGCCAACCACCACAGCGGCCAGAACGCGAACGGCATCCCGCTCGGCCTGGACCGCGTGCCCCTGCCCCGGCTCCTGGCCGACTTCCGGGCCCTGGGCCTCAACAGCGTCCGGCTGCCCTTCTCCAACGAGATGCTGCGCACCACCACGCCCGTCCCGGACGCGGCCGTGGCCGCCAACCCGGAGCTGCGCGGCCGCACACCGCTCCAGGTCTTCGACGCCGTCGTCGCCGCCCTGACCGCCGAGGGCTTCGCCGTCATCCTCAACAACCACACCGTCACCACCCGTTGGTGCTGCGGACTCGACGGCAACGAACGCTGGAACAGCGGTCGGACGACCGCCCGATGGGCCGACGACTGGGTGTTCCTCGCCCGCCGCTACCGCGACAACCCGCGCGTGGTCGGCGCCGACCTCTACAACGAGGTCCGCCGCGACGTCTGGGACGACCCCAACTGGGGCCTGGGCGACGCCCACGACTGGCACGCCGCGGCCCAGGAGGCCGCCGACCGGATCCTGACCGAGGCCAATCCGGACCTGCTCATCGTCGTCGAGGGCATCAACTGGACCGGCATCCCCGTCGACGGCCTCGCCCACGGCCGCCCCACCCTCACCCCCGTCCGGACCCTCTCCCACACCCTCGTGGTGTCGAACAAGCTGGTCTACTCGGCCCATTTCTACGGATACACCGGCCCCCACCACAGCGGCGCGACCGGCATGGGCGAGACCCACGACCTCCGCTACCAGGACATGACCCGGGAACAGCTCGACAAGACCCTCTACGACCAGGCCTTCTTCGTCTCCGCCGAGACCGGCGCCCACTTCACCGCACCCGTGTGGATCAGCGAGTTCGGCATCGGCGCCGACGAACGGGCCCCCGCCCCGCGCACCTGGTTCGGGAACCTCACCGACCGGTTGACCGCGTCCGACGCGGACTTCGCCTACTGGCCGCTCGTCGGCTGGAGCACCACCGCCCAGGGCGCCCCGGGCGGCGACACCTGGGCCCTGCTGCGCTATGACGCCGCCGGCCGCCGCACCGGGGTCCTCGACCCCGCCGACTGGCGCACCCCCGCCTGGACGGCCCTCGGCGCCTCCCCCTCGCGCACCGGCCCGGTGCCCGCGGTTCCCGCCTGGTACCAGCTCACCACGGACCACCGCGACCACAACGCCTCCCTGCGCGTCCGCGCCGGCGGCGACTGGGACAACGGCGCCCGCAAGGCCGTCTGCCCCGACGGCGCCCTCCTCGTCGGCCTCTCGCACACCGGCGGGCGGGGCCTGTGCGCCGGCGCGGACCTGCGCGCCGCTTCCGGGGCGCACACCGTCGTCCGCGACGAGGCCCACGTCCCGCCGGGCGGGGACTGGGCGGGCGGGTACACGAAGCTCCAGTGCCCGGCGGACGCCTTCCTCATCGGCTACAGCCGGCGCGGCGAGCGCGTCTCGGCGGCCCTGTGCGCCCCGGCCCGTACGGCGCTGCCGGCGGCCGGCGGCCGTACGGTCTGGTTCGACCGCTCCGACAACCGTCCGGCGGGCGACGTGGGCGCCGACTTCGCCTTCGGCCACCACAAGGGCCAGTGCGCGCCCACCGAGTACGCGGCGGGCATCGCCTTCACCGGCCGGGTCGGGGCCCGTCCCGTACCCGCGGCCCTGCTCTGCCGGCCGCTCCCGACCTCCTGAGGGCGGCGCCCCGTCTCAGGGGGCGACGTCGAGCAGCACGGGGAGGTCGCGCATGTCCGTGAAGACGGTGGTCCCCGGCCCGGCGAGGGCCGCGGCGGGGGTCAGGCCGCCCGCGTACCCCAGGGAACGCATCCCCGCCGCTCGGGCCGCCTCGACCCCCGGACGGCTGTCCTCGACGACCACGCACGCCGCCGGGTCGACCCCCATCCGGGCGGCGGCGTACAGGAACAGGTCCGGGGCGGGCTTGCCGCGCGGGACCTCGCTCGCGCTGTGGATGCGGCCCGCGAAGCGCTCGTAGAGGCCCGTACGGCCCAGCGTGTGCCGCATCTTCTCGTGCGAGCCGCTGGAGGCGACGCAGGTCGGCAAGGAGATCCGGTCCAGGGCCTCGGGCAGTCCCTCGACGGGGGACAGGCCCGCGTCCACGGCGAGCGCGTGCAGCTGTGTGAAGGAGGCCTCCCACTCCAGGGCCGCGGCGGCGCCGAGGCGCTCGGCCACCTGCTCCCGGACGGAGGCGTTCGAGCGGCCGATGAAGCGCCGCACGACCTCCTCCTCGGTCAGGGGCCAGCCGAACCGCGCCCCGAGTTCCACCTGCACGCGGGCCGCGATGCGTTCGCTGTCGACGAGCACCCCGTCACAGTCGAAGATCACGAGCCCGACCGCCCCCGCGTCCGCGCCGGCGACGGGGGACGGGGCGTCCGCGGGGGACGGGGCGGGCGGGGCGGCGGTACCGGACGCGACGATCATGCGCAAGGGTAGGCGGTTCGGCATCCGATGGGTCAAGTGTGATGACCGGACCGGCGATCCGTCCTAGGGTGCGCCCGTACGGATCGCCGTGCGCCCGATCGGGGCTCCCGGCCGTCTGCCCGTCCGTGCCCCGCGCGTCCCGCGCGCCGCACCCGCAGCACCACGCACACCGAACTGGGGGGTTCATGCGTAGATCCAGAGGCCCGGCGGTCGCTCTCGCCCTGTCCCTGGCCGGCACCGGCGCGTTCCTCGGCCTCGGCCCCGTCCCCGAGGCCGCCGCACTCACCCCGCCCGTCGCCTTCACGGCGGACGCGCTGCCCACCTGGCAGCCCAACGGGGTCGTCTGGGCCCTCGCCGAGGCGGGCGGCACGGTGTTCGTCGGCGGCACCTTCTCCGCCGTCCGACCGCCCGCGGGCTCCGCCGGCGCCGAGCGCCAGGCGGTCAACTTCGCGGCCCTCGACGCCGCCACCGGCGCACCGACCTCGTGCACCCTGTCCTTCACCATCGGCAGCGGGACCGCCACCGTCCGCGCGCTCGCCCTCTCGCCGGACAAGAAGACGCTTTACGCGGGCGGCTCGTTCGGCGCCGTCAACGGCACGCCGGTCTCCAGCCTGGCCGCGATCGACGTGGCCTCCTGCACCGTCAGGACCGGGTTCCGCCCGGCGTTCGCGGCCACCGTCCGCGCCCTCGCCGTCACCGGCGACACCGTCTACGCGGGCGGCGACTTCCTCACCGTGTCGGGCCAACCCCGGCAGCGCTTCGCGGCCGTGGCCGCCGGCGACGGCGCGCTGCGCCCCTTCCGGGCCGACGCCGACGAACCGGGACGGGCCGTCGAGGTGACCCCCGACGGCTCGAAGGTGCTGCTCGGAGGGGACTTCTTCACCGTCAACGGGACGAACACGCACGCCCTGGCGGTGGTCGACGCCGGCAGCGGCGCGCTCACCACGTCCTACCCGGGCTTCATTGAGCCCCTCTCGGTCGTCAAGGACATCGCCACCGACGGCACCGGCTTCTACACCGCCAACGAGGGCACCGGCGGCGGGGTCTTCGACGGCCGCATCGCCCTGAACCTGTCCGACTTCGGCCAGCGTTGGCGCGACACCTGCCTGGGCGCCACCCAGGCCGTCCTGCCGTACGAGAACGTCCTCTACAGCGCCTCCCACGCGCACGACTGCTCCGGTGTCGGCGAGTTCCCCGACGGGCAGCGCCACCACCTCCTCGCGCAACCGACCGGCTCGGTCGGCAAGTTGGGGTGGTCCCCCGACACGAACGACGGCATCGGCGAGGGCATCGGACCGCGCGTGATGGCCGTGGGTGCCAAGGCGGGCACCCGCTACCTGTGGGTCGGCGGGGAGTTCACCACCGTCAACGGAGCGGCGCAGCAGAGCCTGACGCGCTTCTCCTCCACGGGCGACACGGGCGCGCCCACGGTTCCGGTCGCGAGCGCGGCGAGCTTCCGGCCGGGCGAGGTGCAGGTGCGGTGGCGCACCAGCCTCGACCATGACGACAGCGCGCTCACCTACCGGATCTTCCGCGACGGCGCGGCCACCCCGATCGGCACGGTCACGGCGGACTCGCTGTTCTTCAGGCGTCCGCAGGCCTCCTGGACGGACACCACCGCCGTGCCGGGCCGTGGCCACACCTACCGGGTGACGGCGACGGACGGGGCGGGCAACGTCAGCGCCGCCTCGGCGCCGGCGACCGTGACGGTGCCCACCTCGGCGGACGCGTACGCGAGCCGGGTCCGCGCGGACGGGGCCCGACTGTACTGGCGCTACGACGAATCGGTGACCCCCTTCGTGGCGGACTCCTCCGACGGCGGCGACCAGGCGGGCGTGCACCTGAACGGGCCGGCCCTGCGGCAGGCGCCGGGCGCGGTGTCCGGCGCGAGCACCGCGATCGGCTTCGACGGGGTGGACGCGCACGTGTACGGGGACCGCCGGCAGAGCGTGGGCTCCGCCTACAGCGTGGAGACCTGGTTCCGGACGGCCACCACCCGGGGCGGCAAGCTGGTCGGCTTCGGCAACCAGCAGGCGGGCGGCAGCAGCCAGTACGACAAGCACGTCTACATGACCGACGACGGCAGGCTGGTCTTCGGCGTGTACACCGGGGCCACCCGCACGATCACCACCCCGGGCTCCTACAACGACGACGCCTGGCACCACGTCGTCGCGACGCAGGGCCCCGGCGGGATGGCGCTCTACGTGGACGGCGTCCTGCGGGGCACGCTCGCCGTCACCACCCACGAGAACTTCGCGGGCTACTGGCGCGCGGGCGGCGACGGCCTCGGCGGCTGGCCGAACCGGCCGCTGAGCGAGCACTGGGCGGGCCGGCTCGACGAGACGGCCGTCTACCCGACCGTCCTGAGCGCGGCGCAGGTACGGGACCACCACGCCCTCGCCTCCGCCCCGGCCGACTCGGTCGTACGGGTCACCGCGTCCGAGGACACGTACGCCAACGCGGGCGCCCCGGGCACCAACTACGGGACCTCCGGCTCCCTGGCGGTGCGCGGGACCTCCCTCTACAGCAGCTACCTGCGCTTCGCCCTGCCGGCCGCGCCCGCCGGGACGGTGCTGAAGTCGGCGGCGCTGGGCGTGAAGACCAGCACGATGAGCGGCGCCGGCACCACGGACACCGTCTCGGTCGTGCCGATCACCGGTCCGTGGACGGAGGGCGGGACGACGTACGCCAACCGGCCCGCGGTGGGCGCGCCGGCCCTCGGGACCTTCCCGGGAGTCCCGGACGGCAGCGCGACGCACACCGCCGCACTGGACACGGCGCGGGTGGCGGCCGCCCTCGGCGGCGGCCTCGACCTGGCGCTGACGAGTCCCGGTACGGACGCGCTGTGGCTGTGGTCCTCGGAGGCGGCGGCGAACGAGGGGACGCCGCAGCTGACGCTCACCTTCGGAGCGCCGTAGTCGCCCCCGGGCGATCGCCGACCGGGTGATCAGGTGATCAGGTGATCAGGTGATCGGGTCGGACCGGTCCCGATCGCCGTGGTGCACGTGCGCCAGCACCTGGCGCAGCAGATCGGCGACGTGCGCGTCGTGCAGGGCGTAGACCACGTTGCGGCCGTCGCGTCGGCCGGTGACCAGGTCGAGGTGGCGCAGCAGGCGCAGGTGGTTGGAGACGGTGGGCTGGCCGAGGTCGAGGGCCTCGGCCAGTTCGCCGACCGAGCAGGGGGAGTGCAGCAGGCGGGCCAGGATCCGGACGCGGGCGGGGGAGGCGAGCCCCTGCATGACCTCCGCGACCGCGGCGGCGTCGGGTTCGGCGAGCACGGCGGGATCGTCCATGGCCGTCACCTTAGGGCAGGGGATCACGACGTGCACACATTCACATATTTCAAAGTCTTGATATATTGATGTCATGAACGTCGTGAACGTCACCAACGGAACCGGCCCGAACCGCCCGGAGGGCCCGCGCGGTCCACTCGGCCCGCGCGACGGGATCGCCGCCCGCGCGGAGGCCGCCAGCGCCCTGCTCGCGCTCACGGTCTACCTCACCGGACTGACGCTCCAACTCACCGGCAACGGCGGACCCGCCTCCTTCGCCCTGTTCGTCGCCGCCTACGTCTTCGGCGGCCTCTTCACCCTCCGCGAGGCCGTCGCCACCCTGCGCGAGGGCCGCTTCCAGGTCGACTTCCTCATGCTCGTCGCCGCCGCCGGGGCCGCCGCCATCGGCCGCTGGGAGGAGGGCGCGGTCCTCCTCGTCCTCTTCAGCGTCGGCCACGCCCTGGAGGAGTACGCGATGGGCCGCGCCCGGCGCTCCATCGAGGCCCTGGGCGCCCTCGCCCCGCGCACCGCCCTGGTCCGCCGTGACGGCGTCGGCGTCGAGGTTCCCGTCGAGGAGCTCGTCGTGGGGGACACCGTCCAGGTCCGTCCGCACACCCGCGTCCCCGCCGACGGCTTCGTCGCCGCGGGCTCCGGCAGCGTGGACCAGGCCCCCATCACCGGCGAGAGCGTGCCCGTCGACAAGCTCCCCGTCCCCGACCGGGCCGCGGCCCTCGCCGACCCCGCCGGCGTCGAGGACACCGGCCGCGTCTACGCGGGCACCGTCAACGGCGCCGGCTCCCTGGAGGTCGTCGTCACCCGGCTCGCCCGCGACAACACCCTCGCCCACGTCGTACGGATGGTCCAGGAGGCCGAGGAGCGCACCTCGCCCACCCAGCGCTTCACCGACCGCTTCCAGAAGGTCTTCGTCCCCGCGGTCCTCGTCCTCGTCGCCGTCCTCCTGCTCGTCGGCGCGCTGAGCGGGGAGCCCTTCACCGACAGCTTCTACCGCGCCATGGCCGTCCTCGTCGCCGCCAGCCCGTGCGCCCTCGCCGTCGCCACCCCGGCCGCCGTGCTCAGCGCCGTCGGACGCGCCGCCCGCGGCGGGGTCCTCGTCAAGGGGGGAGCCCCGCTGGAGGAGTTCGGCCGGCTGCGCACCCTCGCCTTCGACAAGACCGGCACCCTCACCGAGGGCCGCCCCCGCCTCACCGACGTCGAACCCGCCGAAGGCGCCGCACGCGAGGAGCTCCTCGGCACCGCCGTCGCCGCCCAGCGGCTCAGCGACCACCCCCTCGCCCAGGCCGTCGTCCGCGACGCGACCCCCCTGCTGACGACCGCGCCCACCGCCGAGGCCGGCGACCTGCGCGCCGTCATCGGCCGCGGCGTCACCGCCGAACTCGACGGCAGGGCCGTCCACATCGGCAGCCTCGCCTACGCCGACACCCTGACCGGACCGCCCGTCCCCGCCGCCCTGCGCGCGCGGACGGAGGAACTCGCCCGCACCGGCCGCACCACGATGCTGGTCCGCAGCGGCGACCGCTGGCTCGGCACCCTCGGCCTGATGGACGCCCCCCGCCCCGAGGCCGCCCGGACCGTGGCCGCCCTGCGCGAGCTGGGCGTCACCCGCACCGTCATGCTGTCCGGTGACGACCAGCGGGTGGCCGACGCGGTCGGCCGCGCGGTGGGCATGGACGAGGTGCGCGGCGGCCTGATGCCCGAGGACAAGGTCGCCGAGATCACCCGGCTGCGCCGGACCGCCCGCACCGCCATGATCGGCGACGGGGTCAACGACGCCCCCGCCATGGCCGGCGCCACCGTCGCGGTCGCGATGGGCGCGGCCAGCTCGGCCGTGGCCCTGGAGACCGCCGACATCGCCCTGATGTCGGACGACCTGCGCAGGCTGCCCTTCATCACCGGCCTCAGCCGGCGCGCGAGCCGCGTCATCCGGCAGAACCTGTGGATCAGCCTCGGCATCGTCGCCGTCCTCGTCCCCGCGACCGCGCTCGGCCTGGGCATCGGCCCGGCGGTCCTCGTCCACGAGGGATCCACCCTGGTCGTCGTCGCCAACGCCCTGCGCCTGCTGCGCCACCGCGACCGGACCGCGATCTGACACCGGCGTCCGCACCGGACCGGACACCCCACCCGCCCGCGGCGGGGCGAGGAGGACAACCCCCTCACCCCGCCGCGGGCCTCGGTGCCTCCACCTCCAGGAAGCGCCGCCCGCGCGGACCCCGGTACAGCAGGCACTCCCAGCCGTGCCGCTCCAGCTCCGCCGCGCAGGCCGTGAGCCGTTCCCGCTCCTCCCCGGCGGCGCCGCTGCCCGGCGGCCCGGTCCAGGTCACCTCGACCCCGGCCGCCCCCCGCGCCCCGGGCACCACGCGGTACCCCGTCCGCCCGCGCACCCCCCGGGCGTCCACCGCCGACGGCGCGAACCCCGCCGCCTCCAGTACGAGGGCCACCGCGCGCGGCATCAACCGCAGCTCCCACGCGGCCGGGACGTCCACCCCGCCCGTCAACCGGCGGATCTGGAGCAGCCCCTCGTACGCCGTGCGCACCCGCGCCGCGCGTCCGGCGCCCGTGAACACCTCCTGCGGCCCGTCCCCCTCCGCCGTCTCGAAGCTCCGCTCACCGCCGTCCGACACCCCGCACCACCCCGTTCCCGGCCCGTACGCCGGACCGTACACCGCGCCGCGGCGCGCGGCCGGGCCTGAGTACCCGTGCCGGACGGCCTGAGTACCCGACCCGATGCCCCGGCGCCGCGCGACGGCTGGAATGACGGCATGACATCGAGCGCCACCCCGCACCCCGCCGCCGGCACCCGCCGCCCCCGCATGCGGCACGTGACCACCGCCGGTTCGGCCCTGGCCGTGGCGCTGACCCCGCTCGTGGTCGGCGTCCTGGTGGCCAAGGGGCTGGGCGCCGACCCGCACGCCCCGGTCAACGCCCTGATCTCCGCGGGCGGTCAGCGGGCCGGGCTGCCGCGCGGCGAGTGGGGCCGGCGCGGGCGCGCCACGGTACGGCGGTTGCGGACGGCCCGCGGCGGCGCCGTCCGCCGGTGCGCGGCCGTACGGGACCTGCGCGAGCGTCGACGGGCCGTCAGGAGGCCGACGGCGCCGACGGCTCCCGGGGTCCGCTGACCCCGGTCAGCCGCCGTACTGGCGCACGCACAGGTCCACCACCGACGGGGGCAGGGTGCCCTCCGCCGCCGCGCACAGCTCCTGCCCGCGCGGCATCGGCGGGAGCGCGGGCCGGGGAGGCCGGGGCGGGGCCGGCTTGGGCGGGCGTACGCGCCGCGGCGCGGCGGGCTGCACCGGCCGTTCCACCGGCGGCCGGACCCGCCGGGGCGTCGGGGTCGGGGCCGGGGGAGGGGGCACCGGATCGGGCAGGTCGCCGAGTGCCGCCGGCACCTCCACGGGGGCCTCGGCGAGGCGGCGGGTGTCCACGTGGTCCGCGTCGGCGGCCGGCTCGGGCGCGTCCGGCGGGGGCACGGAGCCGCGCGCCGGGACCGGGACGGAGGACTGCGGGCCGACGGAGACGCAACCGGCGCCCGCGAGGAGCGCGAGGAGGGAAAGGGGCAGGGCGGCCCGGCGTAACTGCATGGCACCACCATGCCGTAGTCGGGGAGCGGGCCGGGCGGCCCCCTCACGCGTCCGGGTGACGGCGTCCGGGGCGCCCGGACCCGTCCGCGGACGTTGCCGAATCGAATCTTCCCGGGGGCCCCGGAAATCCCCCGGACGGTCGCACCATGGACACGAACGCGATCGGCACGGCACGGCAGTGCGGGCGACGGGGGAGGCGCGACCCCCCGAGCCCGGTGCCGCCGTGTCCCGTTCACCCGTCCGCGGGCCCACCGCCCGTCCCCCGACACGGAGTGCCGAGCATGACCGAACCAGCCGCGTCCAGTGTTCCCGCACCGACCCCCCTTCCCGCAGCGACTCCCTTTCCCGCACCGACCCCCCTGAAGGGCTGGGCGGCCGTGGCGGCCGTCTCGCTGGGGATCTTCTGCCTCATCACCTCCGAACTGCTGCCCATCGGACTCCTCACCCCCGTCGGCGCCGCCCTCGCCGTCTCCGACGGCACCGCGGGCCTGATGGTCACGGTGCCCGGGATCGTCGCCGGGTTCTGCGCCCCGCTGGTCACGGTCGGTGCCGCCCGCCTCGACCGCCGCCACGTCCTGTGCGTACTCATCGCCCTGGTGGCCGCCGCCAACCTGGCCGCCGCGCTCGCCCCGAACTTCGCGGTGGTCCTCGTCTCCCGCCTGCTCGTCGGCGTCGGCGTCGGCGGGTTCTGGGCGATCGCGGGCGGCCTCGCCGTCCGGCTCGTGCCCGGACACCACGTCGGGCGGGCCACCGCCCTGATCTTCGGCGGCGTCCCCACCGCCTCCGTCCTCGGCGTCCCCGCCGGGACCTTGCTCGGGGAACTCGCGGGCTGGCGCACCGCCTTCGCCGCCGTCGGCCTCCTCGCCGCCGCCACCCTGGCCGCCCTGCTCCTGCTGCTGCCGGCGCTGCCGCCCTCCCGGCCGGTCACCCTCCCCGAACTGCCCGCCCTGCTGCGCCGGGACCGGGCGGTGCGCGCCGGGGTGATCGTCACGTTCCTGCTGGTCACCGGCCAGTTCGCCGCCTACACCTTCGTCCGCCCCATCCTGCGCGACGTCTCCGGCGTCGACGCCGCCCACGTCAGCACCCTGCTCCTCGGCTACGGGATCGCCGGCGTCGCGGGCAACTTCCTCGCCGGACCGCGCGACCCCCGCCGCACCCTGCTCGTCGTGAGCCTCGCCCTCACCCCGGTCCTGGCGCTCGTCGCCCTCCTGCCCGGGGTGCTCGCCGGCGGCGGACTGCTGCTGCTGTGGGGGCTGTTCTACGGCGGGGTGTCCGTCAGCCTCCAGGGGTGGATGCTGAAGGCCGCGCCCCGGGCCGCCGAGGCCGCCTCCTCCCTGATGGTGGCCATGTTCAACTTCGCCATCGCGGCGGGCGCCCTGCTGGGCGGTCTCGTGGTCGACCGGCTGGCGGTCCCCGCCGCCCCGCTCACCGGAGCCGTCCTGATGCTCGCGGCGGCCGTCACCGTCCTGGTCACCGGCCGGCCGCGAGGACGGCGCGCCGACGTCCCGGTACCCGACCACCGCCCGGCCGGCCCGGCCCGCCCGTGCGCCAACCGCGATGCGGGGCCCGGCAGTCGGGTACGTCCGGACACAACGGATGGATAGGATGGATCGGACATCAGGCTTGACGGGGCGGTCCCGGACGGAAAGAGTCCGCTCAAGAGCCACCGTTTGCGCCGCACTTCGGAGACCCCCAGATGCCGATATCCGCCCGTTCCCCGCTCACCGCGCTCGCGGTGGGCGGTTCGCTGGTCCTCGGCCTGGCCGGAACCCTCGCCGCCGCGCCCGCCGCCCGTGCGACCGGAACCCCGGCGACCCGCGCGAGCGGACCCGGGATCACGGGGCTCCACGGCGCGGCCTCCACCACCCCGACCGCCCCCGCCACGGCACCGGCCGGCCCCTCCGACAGCCCGACGCCCGCCGCGCCGACCCGCTCCGCCTCGGCGAGCCCGACCCTCGGCCGGCCGGCGCCCGTCACGATCGGCCCCCGGCCCGCCGGTGACCCGGCGCTCCCCTACGGAACCGCCGGCTCGGGCGGTTCCGGAGACCTCGCGCTCACCGGCGCGGGCAAGGCGGTCCCGCTCGCGATCGGTGGCGCGGCCGTGCTGCTCACCGGCGCGGGCATGGTCCTGGTCGCCCGGCGGCGCAGGGCCTGACCGGTCGGACGGGGGCCGGTACCGCACCGCCGCGCCGGCCCCCGTTCCCGCCGGGAGACGACATGTCCCCAGACCTCCGCGAGGGCGCCACGCCGCCCGAAGAACCCCTGCTCGTGCGCCCCTACGTGACCCCGCCGCCCGCGCCCGGCGCCCGCGTGACGACCCCCGCCTGGCCGCTCGGCCCCGACGCCCCGGCGCCCGTACGCGCTCCCGCGCCCGGCCTCGGCGCCTGCGCTGCCGGACCGGAGCCGGAGCCGCGCCGCAGGGGCGCCCGGTTGCCCCTGGTCGCCCTCGCGCTGCTCGCGCTGTGCGGGGCGGGCGCCCTGCTGTACGTCCTCGGCGGACCCGAACCGGAGCCCGCGCGGGCCGCGCCGCACCCCGGTCTGTCGCTGCCGGCGCTGCCCGCGCCCGGCCCGGGCGCCGGCGAGGCCTCCGAGGACGTGTCGAGCCCGCCGGCCACGCGCGGCCCGACGTCGACCCCGACCGCTGCCTCCGTCACCGCCACGCCCACCACCTCCGCGCCGCCCCCGCCCTCCGCGACGGCGACCCCGGCGGCCACGAGGCCGGCGACGCCCGCCCCGAAGCCGCCCACCGGATCCCCCGGGACCCTGCGGCGCGGTGACAGCGGCGAGGAGGTGCGCGCCCTCCAGGAGCGCCTCCACGGTCAGGGGTTCACGTACGTCTCGACGACCGGGGTCTACGACCGGCAGACCGAGCGGGGCGTGGCGCAGCTCCAGCGCGACCGGGACATCAAGGGCGACCCGAAGGGCGTCTACGGTCCGGCCACGCGGGCGGCCTTCGGCTGAGCCGGACCCCGGCACGGGGCAGGGGCCCGGGCCCCGGGCGGGAGGTCGGCGCGGCGCGGGTCACCGCCCGCCGGACACCCGCAGCACCGTCCCCGTCGTGTAGGTGGCCTCCTCGGACAGCAGCCACGCGACGGCCCCCGCCACCTCCTCGGGCCGGCCGGGCCGGCCCAGCGGGATGCCGGCCGCCGCCTTCGCCGGCCGGTCGGGGTCGCCCATCGCCGCGTGCATGTCGGTCTCGATGATCCCCGGGGCCACCGCGTTGACCCGGATGCGGTCCGGGCCCAGTTCCCTCGCCAGCCCGATCGTGAGCGAGTCGACGGCGGCCTTGGTGGCCGCGTAGTGCACGTATTCCCCGGGGCTGCCGAGGGTCGCGGCCGTCGAGGAGATGTTCACGATGGCCCCGCCGCCGCCCTCGGCCATGTCCCGGGCGGCCCGACGACAGCAGAGCAGGTAGCCGAACAGGTTCACGTCCAGCACCCGGCGCAGGTCCTCGGTGCGGGCGTCGGCCAGCCGGCCGAGCGGTCCGGTCACGGCGGCGTTGTTCACCAGGCCCGTGACCGAGCCGAGTTCGGCGCCGGCGATGTCGAACAGCCGCTCCACCGCGCACTCCTCGGCGGTGTCGCCGCGCACGGTCACGCACCGCGCCCCGGCCGCCCGTACCCGCTCGGCGGTCGCCTCGGCCGCCGCCTCGTCGCGGACGTAGCCGAGGACCAGGTCGTGGCCCGCCTCCGCCAGTCGTACGCAGGTCGCGGCGCCGATGCCCCGGCTGCCTCCCGTGACCACGGTGACCGGACGACGTGCCATGGTGCCCCTCCTCGACGCAGTGCCCACCGGCGTGCGGGCCGGCGGGCGCAGGCTAACACCCGGATATCCGCTGGACCAGCGGAAATGGGGCGCACGACAGTGGTCCGCACACCACGTCCGCACACCAGGTCCGGACACCGCATCCGGGGAGCCGCCCATGTCCACCCTCCGTGTCACCGTAGAGGAACTGACCGTCCACGAGCATCCGAACGCCGACGCGTTGGAACTCGCCCAGGTGGGCCTCTACCGGGCCGTCGTCGCCAAGGGCGCCTACCGCACCGGCGAGTTCGCGCTCTACATACCGGAACAGGCCGTGCTGCCCGCCGCGTTGATCGAGGAACTGGGGCTCACCGGACGCCTGGCGGGGAGCAAGCGCGACCGGATCCGAGCCGTGCGGCTGCGCGGCGAGCTGTCCCAGGGGCTGGTGTGCCGCCCCCGCGCCCTGGACGGGATCGACCTCGCGCTCGCCGCGAAGGAGGGCACGGACTTCGCCGCGACGCTGGGCGTCGTCAAATGGGTCCCGCCGATCCCCACGACGATGAACGGCGAGGTCGAGGCCGCGCCCGACCTGCTGCCGTGGGTGGACGTGGAGAACCTCCAGCGCTACCCGGGGATCTTCGAGCCGGGGGAGCCCGTCACCCTGACGGAGAAGCTCCACGGCACCGCCTGCCTGACGACCCACCTCGCCGACGGCGACCGGGTCCTCGTCTCCTCCAAGGGCTTCGGCTCCAAGGGGCTCGCCCTCAAGGAGGACGACCGCAACCTCTACTGGCGCGCCGTACGCGGCCACGGCGTCCCCGAGGTCGCCGCCCGGCTGGCCGCCCGACTGGGCGCCACCCGCGTCGGGATCTTCGCCGAGGTCTACGGCACCGGCGTGCAGGACCTCGGCTACGGAGCCCGGTCGGGCGACGCCGAGAACCCGCCCGGCTACGCCGTGTTCGACGTGTCCGCCGAGATCGACGGGCAGGTGCGCTGGCTGGACCCGGCCGAGGTGCTGGAGGACGGGGAACTCCCGCTCGTGCCCCGCCTGTACACCGGCCCCTACGACCCCGCGGTGGTGTTCGACCTGGCGAGCGGCCGGGAGACCGTCTCCGGGCGGGACCTGCACCTGCGCGAGGGCGTCGTCGTACGGCCGGTGACCGAACGCCACAGCCCGGTGGTCGGCGGCCGGGCCATCGCCAAGGCCGTCAGCCCGGCCTACCTCACCCGCAAGGGCGGCACCGAGTACGAGTGAGCCCCCCGGCCACGGCGCGGCGGACCGCGCCGCGCCGTGACCGCCCGGCCTCTCGGGCCGGCGGGGGTCGCCCGTGGTGGGATGAGGGCGGCGGAGCGAACGGCGCACGAGAGGTCGCGAGGATGTCCGAGAACACCATGCGGGCGATGACGTACGAGACGTACGGCGGGACGGAGGTCCTGCGGGAGACCCGGACGCCGCTGCCCAAGGTCGCCCCCGGGGAGGTCCTCGTCAAGGTCCGCTGCGCCTCGGTCAACCCGGTCGACTGGAAGATCATGGCGGGCGGTCTCGACGGGCTGATGGACGTCGTGTACCCGGTGATCCCGGGTTGGGACGTCTCCGGCACCGTCGAGACCGTCGGCATCGACGTGCCCGAGTTCGCGGTCGGCGACGAGGTGATGGCGTACGCCCGCAAGGACTACGTGCACGGCGGCACCTTCGCGGAGTACGTCAGCGTGCCGGTGCGCGCCGTCGCAGCCAAACCGGCCTCGCTCGGCTGGCGGGAGGCGGCCGGTCTGCCGCTGGCCGGGCTGACCGCGTACCAGCTCCTGACCCGCCTCGGGACGGGGGTCGACGACACCGTCCTCGTGCACGGCGCGGCCGGCGGCGTCGGCTCCCTCGGCGTGCAGATCGCCCGCTCGTTCGGCGCGCGGGTCATCGGCACCGCCTCCCCGCGCAACCACGAATGGCTGCGCGCGATGGGGTGCGAGCCCGTCGCGTACGGGGACGGCCTGGCCGAACGCGTCCGGGCCCTGGCCCCCGACGGGGTCACCGTCGTCGCGGACTTCGTCGGCGGCGTCCTCGACGTCACCCTGGCCGTCCTCGCCGACGGCGGCCGGCACGCCTCCATCGCCGACCACACCGTGCTCGGGGCCGGCGGCCAGTGGATGTGGGTGCGCCCCCTCGGGGAGGACCTCGCGGCGCTGGGCCGCCTGGCCGACGCCGGCCGGCTCACCGTGGACGTCGCCGCGGCCTTCCCGCTGTCCGACCTCGCGCAGGCCTTCGCGCTCAGCCAGGAGGGCCACACCGCCGGGAAGATCGTCATCGAGCCCTGACCCCCGCCCGGCGGGCCCGCCCCGAGCGGGCCGTCCGCTCAGGGCAGGTCCGGCACCTCGCCGCAGGCCGCCCGGGTGACCTCGACCCCCGACAGGCCGGCCGCCCACGGGCCGGCGAGGGCGGCCAGGCGGGCGGCGTCCGGCGGGCAGGCGCCCAGGCCCACGGCGTAGCGGGCCAGGGTGTCCGTCCGCTCGAAGGGGCGCGGCCAGGCGTGCGCGTCCTCGATCCCGGCGTCCGCGAGCGCGCCGAGCAGGGCGCGCAGCCGGCCGCGCGCCCGACCGAGGTTCTCCTCGAAGGCGCCGGGCGCCCCGCCCCGTACGGTCACCACCGCCCAGGCCGCGTGGCGGCGGTGCGGCGCGTCGGCCGCCAGGACCCGCCCGAAGTCCTCGGGGTCCTCCTCCAGCAGCTCCCAGGCCCGGTACAACTCCCGCACCAGAAGGTCCCGCGTCCCGGGCCCCACCTGCGCCGTGCAGCCGCGCACCGGCGCGGCCGGGGTGAGCACGGTCACCGGCGCCGGTTCCGCTTCCCGGGCCCTGCCGACCGGCTCCGGTGCCCCCGGGAGCGCGACGGGCACCGTCCAGTCCCAGGCGGCCCAGCTCCCGAAGAACTCCCGCCGCAGCGCCGCCGCCGACGCCTCGGGATCCGCGCCGGGCCCGGCCTCCCGTACGGTCCGCGCCGCCAGCACCGCCCAGGCCAGGCCCGGCAGTCCGCCGAAGGGGGCGCCGTCCAGGCCCCGGGCCCGGGCCCAGGCCTTCACCTCGCGCGCCAGCCGGGCGAACGCGGCGTGCCCCGCGCCGACGGCGGCGCGCACGGCCTCCGCGTCGCCGACGGCGGCGAGGGCCACCGCGGCCGGCCCGTCCGGCTCGCGGTGCGCGTCCGCGTCGTCGGCGGCGACCAGCACCAGGTCCACGTCCAGTCCCGACACGCGCAGCCGCATCCCGGGCACGCGGGCGCCCGACACCTCCCGCAGCCGCGACGCGTCGGGCAGCGCCCGCGCCAGTGCGCGCCGCAGGCCTCCGGCGTCCACCACGCCGCCGGGCACCACCGCCACCAGGTCCAGGTCGGCTCCGGCCGAGGCGCACCCCATGGCCCGGGACCCGACCGTACGCACCAAGGCCCCCGGCAGGGCGGCCGCGATCCGGGCCGTGACCTCCTCGGCGGTCCGCTCCTCGCGCGGGTCCGGGGCCGCCGTCGCGGCCGGGGCGCCGACCGGCGCCTCCTCCCGCACCCGGCTCACCACCCCGGTCCCCAGCTCAACGGTCGCCCGCACCCGCATCGGCCCGTCCCCGCGCCGCGCCAGCACGGCGAGGGAACCCACGCGCGCGTCCCGGCCGCCGGCGAGACGGGCGGCGAACTCCCGCTCCGCCCGCGGCGGGTCACCGACGCGGCCCAGGGTCAGGTGCGGGGTCCACTCCCCGGCGCGGCCCGTACAGCCCGGGAACCGTTCGACGAGGGCCCGCCGCAGCTCCCGCCACGGGGCCGCGCCGCCCGCGCCCGCCGTCGGGTCCCACCACAGGGTGGCCTCCTCCCGGTGCCCGAAGGAGTGCACCCCCTCCAATCGGACGGGGAAGGGCGCGGTGCCCGCCGCGACCTCGGCCAGCAGGGGCAGCGCCTCCTCGAAGGAGGACTCCGGCACGAAGCCGAACAGCAGGTTGACGTGCGCGGGCCACCGCCCGGCGGCCGGGTCGTGCGCCGCGCGCAGCCGCGTGACCACCGGGTCCTCGGGCGGCAGCCAGGCCACCGCGGTGCGGGCCGTCGGCGCCGCGTCGAGCCGTGCGGCTCGCTCGGGCGCCTCGGGCGGTCCACCGAAGGACACGGTCGCCTCCACCGCGAAGTGGTCGGAGACGAACAGCCCGTCGGGTCCGGGGGAGTCCCCGCGCAGCGCGGCCGTGTCGACCCGCGCGCCGGCGCCGGAGCCCAGCAGGATCCGGTCCAGCCGTGCGGCGCGCCCCGTGAGCGAGCCCACCGCGGCCAGCGGGTTGACCCGGGGGTCGAAGGTCGGAGTCTCGTCCGCCGCCCCGCGCGCCTCGTTCCAGGCGTCGCGCAGGCCCAGGGCGGCGGCCGGTCCGGCCGTGTCGCCGCGGCCGTCGTTGAAGTCGCCGAGCAGGGCCAGCCCGACGTCGCCCGCCGCGCCCAGCGCGCCCAGTCCGTCGCGGATGCGGGCCAGTTGGACCCCGCGGAGGGCGGCCCCGTTCGTGGTGTGGTCGCTGGAGAGGTGCGTGGCGGCGACGACCAGGGGCCCGGCCGCCGTGTCCACGGTGACGGCGGTGACCGCCTTGTGCCGGGCGAGCCGGTGCCAGCCGGCCTCCCGTACCGGCAGCCGGCTGAGGACGACCAGCCCGCTGTCGGCGACGCCCGTGCCCCGCGGGTCGGTCCCCAGGGTGTAGTCGGCCCGGATCCACGGCGCGGCCAGCAGCATCGTCAGCAGCGCGGGCTCCACCTCCTGGAGGGCGATCACGTCGGCGTCGGCCGCCGCCAGCGCGTCCAGCAGCATCGGCCTGCGCCGGGCGGTGGCGATGAGGGGGGCGTCGTAGCGGTCCCACAGGGTGTTCCAGGTCAGCAGCCGTACGCGCGCGGGCGGCGCGGCCGGCGCGGGCACCGGCCCGAGCGGCAGCCAGTCGCCCCGGCCCGACGGGTCCCAGGCGTGCGGGGTGGCCGCAGTGAAGAACGGGGCGCGCAGCAGGCGCCGCGCCCGCACCCGGCCCGCCGAGGTGGCGTCGACGCGGTCGAGGCCGCTCGCCCGGTCCCACACCAGCTCGCCGTCGGCCTCGACGAACAGCACCCGGTGCCAGGGGATGTCGCCCCCGGGCACGAACGAGGGCAGCGGCACCCGCTCGGGGCCGGCTCCGCGCCGGCGCAGGCCCAGGGTGAAGCGCGCGGGATCGAACCGGGGGTCCCAACGGACCTGGTGGTAGAGCTGCTCACTGGTACGCATCAGACGTTCTCCCCCGTGCCGTGCGGCCCCGCGGGACGGGCCCCCTGGTGCCCGCGCCCCGCGATTCCCGCGTCTTCGATCGCCGTGTCCCTGATTCCCGCGTCCGGGCGTCCCGCGTCCGGGCGTCCCGCGTCCGGGCGTCCCGCGTCCGGGCGTCCCGCGCTCGCGGGTCCCGTGTACACGAGCGCCCGGTCGGCGGGTCCCGTGTACGCGACGCCCGCCCCGGCGGTGCCGGTTCCCGGGGTGCCGTGCGCGCCCAGCGCGCCCGCCGTGTCCTCGACCCCGCCGGCCGCGCCCACGTACCAGGTGCGGTGCGCCGAACCCGGGTACGGCGGGCTGAACCGGCGCAGCTGCGCCGCCAGGACGGCCTGCGGCACGGGATGCGGGCGCGCGGCGTTGCGCCGAACCAGCTCGGCCTCCTCGACCAGCACCACCACCCGGGTGACCAGCGCGTCCCGTCGGCGCGCGACCGCGCCGGCGAGCCCGCGCTGCGCCTCGGTCAGGGAGGTGGCGTCCCACACCACCGTGCCCCCGGCGGCGAGCGCCCGGTCGAGGCGGTCCAGGCCCTCGCGCAGCACCTGCGGGTTGGCCCGCTGGTCGGCGCGTTCGCCCCGGGCCGCCCGCAGGTCGTCCAGGGCGACGTACGCGGCGACGCCCTCCAGTCCCCGCGCGAAGGTGGACTTGCCGCTCCCGGAGGGCCCGCACAGCTGGATCAGGCGCGGGAAGGAGTCCGCGTCGCGCCACCGCCAGGTCGCGGCCACCGCCTCCTCGGCGGTGGAGAGCCCGCCGCGCGCGAAGGCCGCCCGGGCCTCGGCCCAGCAGCGGTCGGCGGCGTCGCGCGGCAGCGCGCCGAGCGCCCCGCGCAGCCCCTCCCGCAGCGCGCCCAGGGGGTCCGCGTCGAGCAGGCCCGCGTCCTGCGCGTACAGCGCGGACCACTCCACCTGCTCCGCACGCTCCGCCGCGGTGGAGCCGTCGTCGTGGCCGTGGCCGTGGCCGTGGCCGTGGCCGTGGCCGTGTTCGGCGTCCGGCAGGACCGCCGCCAGGGTGTGCAGGACGCCCAGGTCGGCGGCGGCCGCCAGGCGCACGAGCCCGGCCCGTCGTTCCGCGTCCGGGTGGGGGCGGCGCAGCACCGGGTGCAGTCCCACGAGGTCCGCCACCCGCCGCGCCGTCCGCATCCCGAGCGGGCCCGCCGCGAGCCGTGCCGCGAGGGCGGCCCGGGGAGCGCGGTGCAGGGCGGCGGCCAGTACCCCCTCCAGGCGGTCCTCGCCGCCGCGGCCCGCGCCGTCCAGCCGGGCCGCGACCTCGGCGACGACGTCCCGGTCCGGGCCGGGGAGGTCGGTGGTGCCGAGCGCGGCCGACAGGGCCGCCGCATCCGGTTCGGCCCCGGAGCGCACGGCCCACAACGGGGCGGCGGCGCCGAGCCCGTTGGGCACGACCGGCGCGTACATCCAGTGGCTGTCGGTGCGGACGTGGCCGACGCGGACCCACTTGGCGACGTACCGGCCGAAGTCCTCGCGGCGGAAGCCGGCCGCGGTCCGCACGACGTACCCCTCCTGCCGGGTGGTGTCCACGCGCAGCCGGCGCAGGGCGCGTTCGTCGTAGACCCCGCGCCAGAGCACGCGGGGAACGGGTATGCCGAGGCGCGCGAGGAAGGCGACGGTGCGGTCCCAGTCGAGGCAGTGCCCGCCGTCCCACACGGAGAACCCGTAGAACCAGCTGTCGAGGTCCTCGTAGGCCAGGGAGTGACGGGCGTACAGGTTCTCGCCGCACACCCGCCATCCGGCGGGGATGCCGGGGCCGACGCGGCCCTGGAGGCCCTTGACCCAGGCCCGCGAGGGGTGGTGGCCGGAGTCGAGGGAGCGGGCGTGGAGGCCGTCCGCGTACAGGGTGGTGTTCTCGCCGTCGAGCTTCTCGGTGACGACCACCTCGCGCCCCTCCAGCGCCGACGGCCCGCAGACCCGCACGTCGTCGGCCGTGGCACCGGGCGACCACGGCAGGTGCGCCGTACGGGGGTAGTGCGTACGCATGGGAGGTCTCCGGGTGGACGACGGGGTGCCCGGTCACTCTAGGTACGGGCGGCGTCCGCTTCCACCCGGTTTCGTGCCGCCCGGCCGCCCGGACGCGGTTCCCGTCAGCGGCAGAGCGCGACGATGGACGGGGAGACCGTGCCGCGGGCGGCCTCGCACAGGGGCCGCATGTCGAACGAACGCCCCGGCGCCGGGCGGGCCTTGGGGCGTACGGGCTCCCGGGTGCGCGGCTTCGCGGCGGGGGCGCGGTGCGCCGGCTTCGCGGCGCGGACCGGTCGCTCGGGTCGCTCGGGTCGCTCCGGTCGTACGGGCCGCGCCGGTCGGTCCGGTCGGGGCGGGTCCGCCGGGCGCGCTGCCCGGGCGTCGGCGTCCCCGGCGGGTCGGGCGGCGTCGGGCAGCGGGTCCAACGGCAGCCCGCGCGCGAGCGGCTCCCGCGCGAGGGGCGCGGGAGCCGCGGGAGCGGGAGCCGGCGGGCCGGGCTGCGCCGGTCTTACGGTCACGCACCCGGCGGCCAGCATCAGCCCGGCGAGGAACAGCGGCAGGGGCAGGGGGAGTCGGGCCGGAGGGACCCGGCGGGGCGACGGCATCCGCCCACCCTGCCGCACCGGAGCCGTGCGGCGCGCGCCCGATCACACGGAAGGGTGAGCGCGGCCTCCGGGACGTCCCCCCGGCGCCTCAGGGACGCCTCAGGACTCGCAGGTCACGGTGTCGCGCGGGGTGTAACGGGTCTTCATCGTCTCCCGCTTGACCTCCTGACCGCCCTTCAGGAAGATCCGGTCGACCGCCACGTCGAAGCCCTCCAGCGGGGTCTGCGGCTCGCAGGTGGGACCCTTGCCGACGCGCGTCGCGGGCGGCTTCACGTGGGTGCGCGGCCCCTTCGAGGCCTTGACCTCGTCGTACTTCCTCGTCCCGAGGAAGGTGATGGTGACGGAGCTGTCGTTCGCCTCGGCCAGGATGTACAGGGCGTTGCCGGAGTCGTTGGCGAAGCGGAGGTCCAGGCTGCCCCAGGCGACGGTGGCCTCGCGGCCCTCCGGATAGCGCTCGATGTAGAAGGAGTGGGCGCCGTACTCGACCGGCTTGACGCCGGCGAAGAACATCGCGTTGAAGACGGTGGTGGCGACGGCGGAGACCCCGCCTCCGGCGGCCCGTTCGTAACGCCCGTTGTTGATCATGATGCCGTCGACGAAGCCGTTCTCCTTCGTGCGTTCGCCCACCCGCTGGTTGAAGCTCCACGTCTCGCCGGGCAGCACCACCGAGCCGTTGATCAGCTCGGCGGCGCGGCCTATGTTCGTCGTCCGGTACGCGGCCGGCTCGAAGGCCACCGTGAAGGAGGACACCTCCTGCGTGATGCCGAGCCGGGCCACCGAGTCCCGGGTCAGGCGCGGGGCCACCGACTCGGTGGCGACCTCGCCCGTGCGGGCCGCCGCGCCCTCCCGGGTCAACAGCGGCAGTACGGCCGCCCCCAGGGCGGCCTCGGTGACCTGCCGGCCGGCCCGGCCGTCCCGTTCCACCACCACCCGCCCGCTCTCGGTCCGCAGGGCCGCCTCGACCGGGCCGGGCGCGGCCTGCCGCAGCGGTGCGCCGACCGCCGGGTCGGCCAGCAGCGCCTTGGCGTCCAGCTTCGGCGCCAGCCGGCCCTTGCCGTCGTCCCCCATCGTCAGGTGGCGGCCGATCACGGCGGGTGCCACGGATATCCGCCGGCCTTCGACCACGAGGGTGACCGGCCCCGACATCGCGGGCCGGGCGAACTCGCGCAGGGCCCGGTCGGTCTCCTCCTGCCCCACGCGCGGCAGGGCCCGTACGACGGGCAGCTCGATCGGCGCCGCCGCGGAACCGGCGGGCCGCGGGTACGCCGCGCGCAGCGCCTCCAGCGAGCGGTCGAGGTCGAGGGCGACGCCGGCGGCCGGGGCCGTCGCCACCGCCCTGCCCTGGTCGAAGGTGACGGCGCCGTCCCGCGGCCCCTTGCCGCCCTTCCGGCCCAGCGCCTCCAGGGTGATGCGGGCGGCCTTCTCCTCGAAGCGGACCACGGGGACCGCGTCGGGGTCGCCGGAGGCGAAGAGCCGGCCGATCACCGTGAAGGGGTCCGCGCCGGAGCGCGCCGCGCGCTCGACGGTCGCGGCGGTGTCCAGGGACAGGCCCAGCGTGGCCGGTCCGGCCTTCTCGACGCGGTCGCCGATCCTCAGGTCCAGCGGGGCCGAGGCGGACGGCCCCAGCTCCCGGGAGAGGGTCCGGCGGGCCTCGGCCCGGGTCATCCCGCCGATGTCGACCCCGCGGACCTTCGTGCCCGCCGCCAGATCGTCACCGGTCAGCAGGAGCCCCGCCGCGTACAGCCCGCCCAGGGTCAGCGCCGCGGCCCCGCCCGCCACCCCGGCGACCTTCGTCGCGGACCACCGCTTCCCGGTGGTCGCGTCGGTCTCGGTGCGGGCTGAGCGTCGCATGGCCGTCGTTTCTCCCGGTCGGGCGGTCGGGCGGTCGGGTCGGGTGGGGCTCCGGTCGACCGGGGCCGATCACGTGGTCGGACCAGCGGCTTTCACGCCGCCAGTCCGCGGAACGGACGCTATCAAGATCGACATAACCAGGTAATAAGGAGGTATAGCGAAGGTAAAGCGAAATCGCGTGACGCGCGCGCCGGCCGCGTAACCGCGAGGCCGCGCCCGCTGTTGCACAGGCGGCTGGCCCACGTACGGCGAACGGAGTTCCGCATGACGCAACTGACCGACGACCCCGGGCACGCGGCCATCCGGATGACACCGGCGCAGTACGGGGCCTCGCGCGCCGTCCTCTGGGCCGGCGCGGTCGTCCTGGTCACCGACACCGCCGGCCGGGTCCTCGTGCAGAGCGTCGACTACCGGGGCGGCCGGCTCCTGCCGGGCGGCGCCGTCGACGCCGGCGAGGCCCCCGCGGCGGCCGCCGCCCGGGAGATGCGCGAGGAACTCGGCGTCGTCGGCCGCTACCCGCGCGGCCTCGCCGTCGACTGGATCCCCTCCGACACCACCGCCTTCCCGCCCGAGACCGGTTTCCCCGGCGAGATCCTCCACGTCTACGACGGCGGCACCTGGCCCCCCGAGCGCATCGACGCGATCCGCCTGCCCGAGCAGGAGGTCACCGGCATCGACTTCGCCGAGCCCGCCGACCTGCCGGCCCTCATGGACGCCGGCTGCGCCCGCCGGACCCTGTCCGCCCTGCGCGCCCGCGTCAACGGCTCCGGGCCCGCCCTGCTGGAGGACGGCCGCCCCACCGACCCCACCGCCCTCGACCGTCTCGGGGTCCTGCGCACCCGCCGCGTCCCCGAACACGGGACCTGGCACCCCGGCCCCGTCCCCGCGCACCTGCCCGTCCACACCCGCTCCGGCTGGCTCTTCGCCCCCGACGGCCGGGTCCTGCTGCTGATCGCCCGCGCCACCGGCGCCGCCCACCTGCCCCCCGTCGGCGCCCCCCGGCCCGGCGCCCTGCCCGTGGGCTACCGGGCCACCCCCCGGGGCGCGCTGGCCCGCACCGCGTCGCGCCTCCCCGCCCTCGCGCCGGCCGCCGACCCCGCGTACGCGCGGTTGCTGGCCACCCCGGAACAGGTCCGCGAGCTCAGCGACTGGGGGCCGGCCGGGGTGCGCGAGCTGGCCTGTGTGCACGCCGCCCGCGCCCGCCTCGGACTGCCCCCGGCGCCCCGGACCCCGCCCACGGAACTCCCGTAGCAGCGCCCGCGCCCGGTACACCGCGCCCACCGCACCGCCCGCGCGGTCGCTTTCGGCCCGGCCAATCCGGGCCGCGCGGCGGGCGCTCCCGCAGCATGGGGCCATGACCGAGACCGTGATCGACTACACCCTCTACGTCCAGGCCGACCCGGACCGCGTCTGGCAGGCCCTGACCGAGCCCGCGTTCACCCGCCGCTACTGGGGCCTGAGCTTCGAGACCGACTGGGCCGTGGGCTCGCCGATGACCTGGGTCGAACGCGGCGCGCGCACCAGCGACCCCGACCAGGTCGTCCTCGACTGCGTCCCGGACCGGCGGCTCTCGTACACCTGGCACAACTTCACCCCCGAATGGGCCGCCTCCGCCGGGGTCGCCGAGGAACTGCGGGCCGAGCTGGCGCGCGAACCGCGCACCCGGGTGACGTACGAGATCCAACCCGTCGGCGACGCCCTCGCCCGCCTCACCGTCCGCCACGAGGGCTTCCTCCCCGGCGGCCGCCTCGTCGGCATGTGCGCACGGGCCTGGCCCCTGCTCGCCTCCAGCCTCAAGACCCTGCTGGAGACCGGCGCCCCGCTGCCCGAACCCGGGCCCGACCCCCGCCCCGACCAGCCGGAACCGCGCCTGTGATCATGTGGTCGGACCACAGGACAGGAGCGTTGACTTGACAGCTGACCACGCGTCGACACCCCGGCGGGTCGTCGTCACCGCGGCCGGACGCGACTTCGGGCGGACCCTCGCCCTCGGCTTCGCCGCCCGGGGCGACGAGGTGTACCTCTCCGCCCGCACCGCGGAAGCCGCCGAACGCGTGCGCGACGAGATCGTCGACCGGGGCCACGACCCCGACCGCGTCCACGCCTTCGCCTGCGAGCTGACGGACCCCGCGTCCGTCCGCGCCTTCGCCGCCTCGGTCGCCGCCCGCACCGGCCACGTCGACGTGCTGCTGAACAACGGCGCCCGCTACCACCACGGCACGGACCTGCTGTCCGCCTCCGACGAGGACGTCGTCGACACCATCGCCTCCGGGGCCACCGGCACCGTCCTGGTCACCAAGGCCTTCCTCCCGCTGCTCCTGGAGTCGGAGCGGCCGGACATCGTGACCATGGTCTCGGGGTGCGGGGAGAAGGGGAACCACCGCTCCGACGCGCACGACGCCTTCTACGCCGCCAAGAGCGCCCAGGCCGGCTTCACCGAGGTCCTCTCCCGGCGCCTGCGCGACCGCGGCGTCCGGGTGATCTCCCTCTACCCGCCGGACTTCGACAACCACGACCCGCTGTCGGACGCCTGGACGGACGCCCCCCGCACCGCGAAGGACCCGCTCACCGCGCAGTCGCTGCTGGACTGCGTCCTGTTCGCCGTCGGCCAACCCCGCGACTGCTTCATCAAGTCCTTCCACTTCGAGCAGGTCTGAGCCGTGGGCGCGACCCTCACCCGGATCCTCGCCGACGCGGCCGAGGGCCGGTTCCCACCGCCCGACGGCGCCACGACCGTCGTGCCGCAGGAGAACGCCCGCGACGCCGGCGTGATCGCCTTCACCGCGCATTCGGTGGTGTTCCTCGACGAGGACCCCGCCTGGGTGCGCGCCGTCGTGGCCCGCCAGGACTGTGACGGCCTGGCCGCCACCCTGCACCCCCGCTTCCTCGCCGCCCTCCTGGAACGCACCGGACGCACCACCGACAGCGTCGACCTGCTCACCGTCGCAGGAGCGCTGCCCGGTCGACCCCCGCTCGACCTGCGGCGGATATCCGATCCGGACCACCCCCGGGTGCGCCGCGCACGCCTCCGCCGGGACGACGTACGCGTCTGGGCGGCCGACGGCGGCGTGCTGGTCCTCGGCCGGGGCGTCGCCGGACGGTGGGAGGCGGCCGTCGAGGTCGACGAGACGGCCCGCCACCAGGGCCTGGGCCGCGCACTGGCCCTCTCCGCCCGCCACCTGGTGCCGGACGGCGGCCCGGTCTGGTCCCAGCAGGCCGCCGGCAACGCCCGCAGCGTCCGCGCCTTCCAGGCGGCCGGATACCGCCCCGTCGGCGCCGAGGCCCTGCTGCTGCCCCGCCGCTGACCGCCCGGGAGGGGCCCCGGGGCACCACCCGTTCACCCCGGTCGTGTGGAATGGACGGTATGGGGAGACGTGAGCACCAGACGGGCCGGACGCCGGGCGGCGCCGCGGCGTACCCGGTCGCGGGTCGGACGCTGATACCCGGCCGCAAGCCGGTCGGCGACGGTACGGGGGTCGAGATCGTCCGCCGCACCCCGACCGGACCCGCCCCGACCGGACCCGCCCGGGTGGGACCCGTGCCCGCCGGATCCGCCCCGGCCGGACCCGTGCCCGCCGGATCCGGCCCGGGGGGACCCGCACCGGTCGGATCCGCCCCGGTCGGATCCGCCCCGGTCGGATCCGCCCCGGTGGGACCCGCGTCCGCCGGCCCCGTGCCCGACGCCGCCGCGGCCGTCGGGCCGGGATCGCCCGCACCGCCCCACCGGTGGCGCTACGCCCGCCACCTGGAGCGCCTCGCCGCCGTCGCCCGCGCCGCCGGGGAGGCGGCGGAGGCCGCGGCGGTGGCCGCCGTCCTGGACGACCCCGACCCGGTGATGGCCGAGAGCGCCGTCGTCACCCACCTCGACCGCCGGGCCGCACGCCTGCGGCCCGGGGCGGAGTTCACCGACTGGGCCCGGGCCCTGGAACCCGTACTGACGGGCCGGGAGTTCGCCGCCCGTCGACTGCGCGAGTGGACCCTGCTGCGGGCCGTCGAGGCCGGCGCCCCGTGGTCGCCCGCCGAACTGGCCGGGGCCTCCGACTGGTGCCAGCGCACCGCCGTGCGCACGCTCGCCGCACCCGACGCGCTGGCCCTGCTCGCCCGCTCGGCACGGACCCACCGCGTGCGCGGCGCCGCGACCGGGCGACTGCGCCGGGCCGCGGCCGCCTGAACGACCCTCCCGCCACGCTCCGAACCCGCCGCGTCACGCGGGGTGTTGCGCGACCTCCCCGCCGGCCTCACACTCGCCTCAGACACTGGCACCGGGGGGTAGGCATGTGGCTGGTCGTCCTGTTCGTTCCCGCGGCCTTCCTGCTCGCGGTCACCGCGGCCCTGCGGTGGCGCGCGGGCCGCGCCGTGGACACGCCCCGGCCCGCCGAACCCCGCCCGCCGGGCGACGCGTTGACGGTCTACGAGCTGGCCTGGCTCCGCAGCCCCGTCCGTGATTCCGTGGCCGAGGTGGCCTTGGCCGTGCTCCGTGCGAGCGGACGCCTCCCGCTCGTCGACCGGTACGACGTCGACCTCGGGGCGGACCCGCCGCGCGAGGAGGTGCAGGCGGCGGCGTACCCGACGGGCGAGAAAGCCCGCGCCACCCGCTCCGCCGCCAAGGCGCGGGCGGCCGTGAGCCGCTCGGAGGCGGTCACCCGCGTCACCGACCGCCTGAACGCCCAGGGCCTGATCGTGGACCGGGAAGCCACACTGCGCTACGGCCGGGCCATGGACCACGAGGCCTGGGCGGCCACCGCCACGGTCCTCGCGGGCCTCGGGGCCGTCGTCTGGACGGTCCTCGGCTCCGGTGACGTCCCGTGGGCGGTCGGCTCCTTCGCCGCCCTCCTCGGCTGCTGGGCGGTGGCGCGCCACCGCCGTCACCCGTGGATGAAGGTCGGCCACGCCACCCGCGCGGGCCGCGCGCTGTACCGGGAGACCCTCGCTGACACCGCCTGGGACCCCCGTACGACGCCCCGCGACCGGATCCCCGCCCCCGGCCGGGAGGACGTCGCGGCCGTGGCCCGCACCGGCCTGCGGGGCTGCGGACGGTTCCCCGACCTGCTCGTGGCCCTGGACGGCCCGCCCCCGCCGCCCGCACCCGCCTCGAAGTCGTCGTCGTCCTCGTCCTCGTCCTCGTCCTCGCACACGGTCAACGACCCGCCGGGCCTCGGCGGGGTCTCCGGTTGCGGCGGGGGCTGCGGGGGGTGCGGGGGAGGCCTGTAGAACCCGGAAGCGGAAGCACTCGGGATCGAACAACTCTCGTCATACGGCGGTTCGAGGGCTTATGGTCTGCTTACCCGGCCGGGTATCAGCGTTGAACCGATGCCATTCCGCTGGAGGATGACTCTCCGTGTCGCATGTTTCACAGGCTCCCGTCACCACCCCCGACACCGAGCCTGCACCGCCCACACCCCGCACGTTCGGCGATGTCAAGGGCTGGTTCTCGGCGTACGACCAGGTGCTCTTCGACTGGTTCCTGACCCGCCAGAACGACACCCCCGACACCACCGGCGACCTGCTGGAACTCGGGGCGTTCATGGGCAAGAGCGCGATCTTCCTCGCCGGATACCTGCGCGACGGCGAGGAGTTCACCGTCGTCGACCTCTTCGACTCGCCCGCGCCCGACGACTTCAACCTGGCGGAGATGCGGGACTCGTACCCCACGCTCACCCGGCGAGGCTTCGAGACGAACTACCTGACCTTCCACGAGGCCCTGCCGACGATCGTCCAGGCCCCGACCTCCGTCGTCACCGACCGGGTGCGCCCCGGGAGCTGCCGCTTCGTCCACATCGACGCCTCGCACCTCCACGAGCACGTCGTCCAGGACATCGCCTCCTCGCGCGTGGTCGCCGGCCCGGACGCCGTCGTGGTCTTCGACGACTACCGCTCCGCCCACTGCCCCGGCGTCGCGGCCGCCGTCTGGGCCGCCGTCGCCGAGGGCGAACTGCGCCTGATCGCCGTCTCCGCCTCGAAGTTGTACGCGACCTGGGGCGACCCGGCGCCCCACCAGGCGGCGCTGCTGGCCTGGCTGGAGGGCCGCACCGACCTGTGGCACGGCGTGGACATGATCGACGGCAGCCCGCTCGTGCGCATCGGCGACGAGGGCGTGAGCGCCCCGCCGGAGCCGAAGCCGCTGCGCGCCCCCGTCGAACCGGAACCCGCTCCGGCCCCGCCCGTCGCCCCGCCGGCCCCGCCCCGGCCGGGCGCGCGTTGGCGCCGGCTGGCCAAGGACCTCCTGCCGCCGCTGGTCACCCGCGCGATCGTCGCCCGACGCCGCCGGCGCCGCTAGGGTCTGTCGTCAAACTCCCGTCTGCCCCGCGACGCCTGGCACGCGCTCTCGCCGTACCGGGCGAAAGACCGAGTACGACCGGTACGCGGGCTTCCGCCCGGCACGCCGAGAGCACGCACCAGACGCCGCGGGGCCGCCCTCCGGGCGACGACAGGAGTTCGACGACAGACCCTAGGGCCTGTCGTCGAACTCCCGTCTGCCCCGCGGGCGACGACGGGAGTTCGACGACAGACCCTAGGCCTGCTGCCGGCCCTCGCCGGCCATGAACCTCCAGACCAGGGCGTGACCCAGGACGATCAGTCCGATCAGCATCAGGGCCTCGGCCTGGATGGGGCGCAGGCCGATGTGGCCGGCGAGTTCGGGGAAGGCGCCGACGACGGCCACCAGGGCGTAGAGCAGGGCGGCTCCGGCCTGCTGCCGGGTGACGAAACGGTCGCCGCGGGAACGGGAGAGGAGCCGCAGGGTGCACACGCAGCCGATCACGGCGAGGACGATGAAGGCCGCCCGCCAGATCTGCGGCTGCTCGGTGCCGCCGACCTGGGCGAACAGCCCCATCAGGGCGGGCAGCAGGAAGGACAGGTAGATCCCGCCGACGACGCGTCGCAGGGCGGGTTCGCGCGTCCATTCCGCATGGCTCTGCACGACGTTCCACCAGAGGCCGACCAGGGTGAAGCAGGTGGCGGAGAAGAGGGCGTAGAAGCTGCTGACATCCATGGACGACGAGGGTGGCAGCGAAGGCGGTCCACCGACGGGACCACACGCCCGGCCGAGCGCAGGCCCGCCGGGACGGCGTAGGCCCGCGGCATCCGCCCGGTCGCGGTCCCGACCGGGCCCCGTGCGTCCCGCGTGCCCCCGTGCCCCCGGGCCCCGTGCGTCCCGCGTGCCCCCGTGCCCCCGCGCGCTCCGCGTGCGCGACGGCGCGGGCGCCGGCCCTCCGGGGGGACCGGCGCCCGCGCCGTCGTCGTGTGGGCCCGGGCCCCTTCGGCCGCGCTACAGGCCCTTGCGGACGCGGGCCGCGCGGCGCGCCTCGGCGGCCTGACGGGCCTCGATGGTCTTGCGGGACTCCTTGCCCCGGCCGGTGCGGCCCGGCCGGGTGCCCATGCCGCGGAAGCCCAGCTCGGTACCGCTGGGCCGCCCCTTGGCGTCGGTGGCCGCGGCGCCGGCGAGGGGGACGCCCGAGGGAGCCTTGGCGCCGGTGATGCGGGAGAGCGCGGCCTCCCCGGAGCGCACCTGGGTGATCGTCGGCCGGATCTTGGCGTCGGCCATCAGGCGCACCATGTCGCGCCGCTGGTTCGGCGTGACGAGGGTGACGACCTTGCCGGACTCCCCGGCGCGGGCGGTGCGTCCGCCCCGGTGCAGGTAGTCCTTGCTGTCGGCCGGCGGATCGACGTTGACGACGAGGTCGAGGTCGTCGACGTGGATGCCGCGCGCCGCCACGTTCGTCGCGACCAGCACCGTGATCAGGCCGTCCTTGAACTGGCCGAGGGTGCGGGTGCGCTGCGGCTGGGACTTGCCGCTGTGCAGCCCCTCCGCCCGTACGCCCATGGCCCGCAGGTGCTTCACGAACTGGTCCACGCCGTGCTTGGTGTCCAGGAACATGATCACCCGGCCCTCGCGCGCGGCGATCTCGGTGGCCGCCGAGATCTTGTCGGCGGAGTGGATGTGCAGCACGTGGTGGTCCATGGTGCCGACCGAGGCGGACTGGGGGTCCACCGAGTGCGAGACCGGGTCCTTCAGGTAGCTGCGCACGAGCTGGTCGACGTTGCGGTCCAGGGTCGCCGAGAACAGCATCCGCTGCCCGTCGTGGTGCGTCCGGTCCAGGATCTCGGTGACCTGCGGCATGAAGCCCATGTCGCACATCTGGTCGGCCTCGTCGAGGACGGTGATCCGCACCCGCTCCAGGTGCACGTCACGCCGTCCGACCAGGTCGCTCAGCCGGCCGGGGGTGGCCACGACGACCTCCACGCCGGTGCGCAGCGCACCCGACTGGCGGCCGATGGACAGTCCGCCGACCACGGTGCACATGCGCAGGTCCAGCGCCCGCGCATACGGCTCCAGCGCCTCCGTCACCTGCTGCGCCAGTTCGCGCGTCGGTACGAGGACCAGCGCGTGCGGTCGCTTCGGCTCGGCCCGGCGTCCGGCGGTGCGGGCCAGGAGGGCCAGCCCGAAGGCCAGGGTCTTGCCGGACCCGGTCCGTCCGCGGCCGAGGATGTCGCGGCCCGCGAGCGAGTTGGGGAGCGTGGCCGCCTGGATGGGGAACGGCCGCTCCACCCCCAGGTCGGTCATGGTCGTCACCAGCTCGGGGGGCAGGTCGAGCTCCTCGAAGGCCGTGACCGGCGCCAGCGCCGGGGTGACGGCCTTGGGCATCGTGAACTCGCCCTGGGGCCCGAGGGTCCGGGGAGCCTTGCCGGCGCCCTTGGCGCCCGCCTTGTTGCCTGCCTTCGCTCCGGCCTTGATGCCGAAACGCCCGTGGGGTGACGGGTTCTTCATGCAGAACCTTCCGTGAGGAGTGCGTGCGCGCGCACGCGGACACGCGTGGTGAACGGCGACGAGCCGGGGCCCGTACCCCTTCGGTACGGGCCCCGGCTCGTCGTACGTGTCCGCACCGGGCGGAAGCGCCCCGCGCTGCAAGTTTCCCGCCATTTTACCAGTCGGCGCCGGTGGCTACGGGGCGGCGGAGTCCAGCTCGCCGGAGCGGAGCCGGTCCAGGTGCGCGCGGATCTCGACCGTCGCCCGCCCGAACCAGTCGGCGATGACGGCGATCTCGTCGGGGGAGTACTCGGCGAACACGGCGCCGAGCCGGTCGTAGAAGGGCTGGTAGACGGAGAAGATCCGGACGGCCGCGGCCGGGTCGGCCACCACCCGGACCCGGCGCCGGTCGGCCGGGTCGGGTTGGCGGTGCGCGTACCCGGCGCGTTCCAGACGGTTGAGCACGCCGGTGACGGCCCCGGTGGTCAGGTTGGTCAGGGCGGCGAGGTCGCCGGCGGCGAGCGGGGTGTCCCCGGCGCCCAGGACGTGGCCCAGGCAGGTCAGGTCGGTGACGTTCAGCCCGAGGAGCTGCGCCACCTCCTGCTGGCCGATGAGGCCGAGGGCCACGTACTGGTCCATGCGCGAGATCGCCTCCGCGGCCGTGGCCGGGGGGCGGGGCTTGCCCTGCAAGCGAATACTCCTTAGCATCTAAGTTACTTAGCTCGTGAGATAAAAGATCCTCTTCCGAGCCTACTGCTGCCCGCCCTTCCAGGGAGAACCATGAGCGCGCACGGACACGTCGACCTCGGCCACACCGTGGCCGGCTGGACCGGCACCACCCTCGCCCTGCTGGGCACCGCCGGAGCCGGCGCCGCCCTGTGCGCGGCCTGGGCCCCGGGCGTCTGGCTCGGTCTCGGTCTCGTCGCCGCGGCCGGCCTCGTCACCTGGCTGCTGCACCTGTCCGGTTGGGGCAAGCCCAGCGGGCCGCGGCCCGAGTCGCAGTGGGACTGGCGCACCCGCGACACCTCCGCCCGGACGGGCCACGTCGACTGTCTGGGATGTCGGCTCGCGGGCTCGCGGCGCGGCGGCGCCCCCGTCCCGGCCCCCGTGTCCGCCGCCGTCCCGGCCTCCCGGGTCGCCGCGACCTCGCCCGTCGGGGAGGGCGGCGCCCCGTAGCGCCCCCTGGCGCCCCGTGGTGCGCGGTGCGTCGTACGGGCGAATCGTCGACCGGATGTTCGATGCGCCTCGGTTGGCCGCGCCTGGCGTGTGCCGCGCGGGGCGGGTGGGCACTATCGAGACGGCTGCGCATGCGGCCCGCGTGGAACGTTGAGAAGGATCGGCACTGATGGCAACTGGCACTGTGAAGTGGTTCAACTCGGAGAAGGGGTTCGGCTTCATCCAGCAGGACGACGGCGGTCCGGACGTGTTCGTCCACTTCTCCGCCATCCAGACCACCGGCTTCAAGGAGCTGGCCGAGGGCGCGTCCGTCGAGTACGACGTCACCCAGGGCCCCAAGGGCCCCCAGGCCGAGAACGTGGTGCCGCTCCGCTGACGGCGCTCCACCCGACGGGAGCCCCCACCGGTCCTCCGGTGGGGGCTCCCGCGTCCCGTCCGGGGTCCCTCAGGCCCGCGCCTCGACGACGGAGATCGCCGACACCGGGCAGGCCCGGGCGGCCTCCCGCACCAGGGGGCCGCCGTCCCCTCCCTCCCGCCCGGGCAGGACCTCGCCGAGACCGTCGTCGTCCTGCGTGAACACCCCGGGAGCCGTCAGCGCGCACTGGCCGGCGCCGACGCAGCGGTCCCGGTCCACGGAGATCCGCACGCCGCTCACCACGTCACGGGCAGTTCGAGCATGCCCTGGAGGGTGTCCCCGGGTTTGAACGGGATCCGGTCGGGGTCCACCGCCGGCCGCAGCCCCGGGAACCGCTCGAAGAGGGCGCCGAGGGCGATCTCCATCTCGGCGCGGGCCAGGTTCTGCCCCAGGCACTGGTGGATGCCGAAACCGAAGGCCAGGTGGTGGCGGTTCGGCCGGTTCCAGTCCAGCGCGTCGGGCTCCTCGAACACGGCCTCGTCGCGGTTGATGACGGAGGTCGGGAAGACCACCCCCTCGTCCTTGCGGATCGTCACGCCCGCGATCTCGATGTCCCGCGCGGCCACGCGCAGCAGACCGTCGGCGATCGACAGGAACCGCATCAGCTCCTCCACCACCTCCGGCATCAGCTTCGGATCGGCGCGCAGCTCGGCCAGCCGCTCGGGGTGCCGCAACAGGGTGAAGGCCCCCAGCGAGATCATGTTCGCCGTCGTCTCGTGGCCGGCCACCAGCAGGATCAGGGCCAGCGCCACCAGCTCCGGCACGTCCGTCTCGCCGGTCTCCAGGCGCGTCGCGATCAGCTCGTCGAGCAGGCCGTCCCCCGGTGTGGAGCGCTTGCGTCCGATGAGCCCCTCCAGGTAGGCGTCCAGCGCCTCCCGCGCCCCCTCGACGTCGGCGAGCTCCGGGCCGCGCAACAGCCGCCGCGACTGCTCCTCGAAGAACTCGTGGTCCTCGTACGGGACCCCGAGCAGGTCGCAGATCACCATCGAGGGCAGCGGCAGGGCGAAGGCGCCGACCAGCTCCGCGCCCGGACCGTCGGCCTCCATCGCGTCGAGCAGCCGGTCCACGATCTGCCGGATCGCCGGCCGCAGCGCCGCCGTGCGCTTCAGGGTGAAGCTCGGGATGAGCATCCGGCGCTGCGCGTTGTGCTCCGGGTCGTCCACCCCGAGGAGCGCGGTCCGGCGGAAGCGGATCCCCTTGAGGCGCCTGCTGGTGGCGGGGAAGGCGTCGTTCTCGCGGTTCGTGGACAGTCGCCCGTCGGCGAGCAGCGCGCGCGCCTCGGCGTGGCCGGTGACGGCCCACACCGAGCGCCCGTCGAAGAGGGTGACCCGGGAGAGCGGTCGGTCCTCCCGGAGGGGTCCGTAGGCGGTCGGCGGGTGGTAGGGGCAGGTCCGGTCCTGGGGGAAGGCAACGGCATCGGGCATCACAAGCACCTCACAAGCGGTGGTTCCGTCTCGCCGGACTCCATTACATGCCTAAGGCACCTATCCCACCTACACCAGTTTCGGCCGGCCTGCCCGGGTTCACCCGCGGGGGCGTGCGGTACCCCTCACAGGTGCGCGTCGACGAAGGCGCGGAACTCCTCCGCGCCCAGCGGCCCCTCGTGACGGGCCGCCGGCTCGTCACCGCCGCGCAGCAGCAACACCGTCGGCGCGCCCGTGACCCCGTAGCGGCGGGTCGCCGCCGGGCAGCGGGTGATGTCGACCCGTACGGCGGTCAGTCGGGCCCCGTACTCCTCGGCCAGCTCCGCCAGCAGCGCGTCCATCGCGCGGCCGGTTTCGATCGCCTTGGGCCAGCTGCCGGTGAAGTGGGCGAGGACCGGGCCCGGGCTCATCGTGAGGACGAAGTCGAACTCCGCGTCCTCCAGCGGTCGGTGTACCTGCCGGGTCATGGGTGGTGCTCCTCGTGTCGTCACTGCCGGTGGCGCCAGCGTAGGCGCTCGCGACCGCGCGGACGCACCCGGCGGCGGTCCCGTCCCGGCCCGCGCCCCGGGGCGTTGTCAGTGGCTCCTGTGAAGCTGGGGCCATGGACGACAGGATGCTGCGGCGCCGGGTCTACGGCGCCGACCACGACGATCCCGATCCCGGGCCCCGCCCCGGCCACGCCTACGGCGAACTCGTGGGCGGCCCCTTGGACGGGCTCCTCCTCGACGTCACGGGCTGGAGCCCCACCCGCCTGGCCGAGGAGGCGCGCCTGCCCACCGAGATAGGCCGTCACGGGCCCGGCGGCCGGGCCCACTACCGCCGCCGCCCGCACGACCCGGACCACTGGGACTGGGCCGGCGACGGCCGGTAGCGGTACCCGGGGCGCGCCCGGACCGTCCGAAGGGGTCCCGGGCCCGCCGTCCGGGGATCATGGGACATCATCGTGGAGCGAGAGGACGCGGCCGTGGTTCACCTGGTCATGAGTACGGGCAGCATGCGCGAGCCGATGAGGCTGCTGACCGCCGTGGAACGCACACCGGACCAGGAGCGAACCCTCGCCGTCGTCCGCGAGAGGTGCGCCGCCGTCGACGGGCGGCTGCGCGACCGCGGCGTCCACCTGGAGGTCCCCGCCGCCCGGGCGCTGGAGGAACTGCTGGACGGCGACGTCGGCGCCGAGGAGGGCGCCGGCTACCACTACGCCCTGCACGCGCTCATCTCCGCGTACTTCTCGGACACCCACGACCTCGGGGACCGGGCGCGCCCGTCGTGGTTGTCCACCGTCGACGAGGAGATGTCCGCCGCCGGCGTCCCGGCCGACCTGGGCATCGGGGAGATCGTGACGTCCGGACCGCCGGTGCGCCTGCCGTCCGCGGGGGACGGCACGCCCTGGATGGGCACCTTCCCCACGGAGCGGGCCGCCGCCTTCGTCGCGGCCAACGAGGCCGTGCTGGACCGGGTGGATCCGGAGGTGGCGCAGACGGTCGGGTGCTTCCTGAAGGCCATCCGCTTCGAGGCCGAGCGGTGGGAGTCCACCGGGGCCGACCGGCGCACCCGGGACACCCTGTTCTTCTGGTGTTCCTGACACGTGCGACGGAACCCCCGGTCCGCCGACGTGCGACCGGGGGCTCCTGACCGCACTTCCGCCGGGGCCACCGGTTCGGATGCACCGCGTACGGAAGTCGCGAGAAGGGGTTCCCGAGGCGCTCCGGGGTGTCGCGGCGCCGCTCTCAGGCGGAACCGGCCGAGCGGCTCACGCCGCGGGCCCACAGGACGAGCGGCACCTGCAACGGAAGCCGCCCGTAGGCCACCGCCCGGTGGCCCGGGGAACGACGGCGCGCGTCCGCGGCCATCTTGACGTTCGCGGGGAACACCCCGACGAAGAACGCCGCCGTGGCCCCCGCCGCCACCCGCCGGGTCCTCGGATGGGCCACGCCCACCGCGAGGGCCAGCTCGGCCGCTCCGCTCGCGTAGGTCCACAGCCGCGGGCCGCCCGGCAGGGAGCGGGGGACGATCGCGTCGAACTGCCTGGGCGCGACCGCGTGCGCCACGGCCGCGCCGGCCAGCAGACCGGCGAGGAGCAGCGGGGAGGAAGGGGTGCGGGGCATCGGGAGTCCTCTCGGAGTGTCAGGGAGCGCGATCCTACTCGCGGGTAGCTATCGGGGGACAGGCCCGGTGGCGCCCGTCCGGTGGCCGCGTCCGCGAATTCCTCGAAGAATCTTTCCCGGACCCGTCGATCCCGGCGTCTCCCGTTCGACGTACGGGTGAGAGGCGGGGAGGACCCCGCCGCCCCACCGACCGAGGAGTCACCATGCCGCGCTTCCTGACCCTGATCCGCATCGACGAGCAGAACCTGCCGCCCGAGAACTTCCCGGCGGACTTCGAGCAGCGGATGGGCGCCCTCCTGGAGGAGATCACCAAGGCCGGGGTCATGCTCGACACCGCCGGCCTGCTCCCCACCGCCGAGGCCACCAGGATCACCTGGTCGGGCGGGCGGACCACCTTCACCGACGGTCCCTTCACCGAGACCAAGGAGGTCGTCGGCGGCTACGCCCTCCTCCAGTGCAAGGACAAGGCCGAGGCCGTCGAGTGGACCACTCGCTTCCTGGAGACGCACCCCGAGAGCTGGCACGTCGGCGCCGAGGTCAGGGAGATCGCCGCGATGTGAGCCACGCGCCGCCCCGGCGGCGCGTTTGCCCCGCTCCGTCACGGCTGCTCTGATGGGTGGCCGTGACGGCAGCGAGTACGACCCGGGCGGTCGAAACGGTGTTCAGGATCGAGTCCGCGCGGATCATCGCCGCCGTGGCCCGGATCGTGCGGGACGTCGGCATCGCCGAGGAGATCGCCCAGGACGCCCTCGTCGCCGCCCTGGAACAGTGGCCCGACGCGGGCGTCCCCGAACGGCCCGGTGCCTGGCTGATGACCACCGCCCGACACCGGGCGGTCGACCTCGTGCGCCGCCGCGAGACCTACGCCCGCAAACTCGCCGAGGTCGGCCGCGCCCTGGAGGACGTACCGCCCCCGCCCGACCCGGCTGACCCCGACGACATCGACGACGACCTGCTGCGCCTGGTCTTCACCGCCTGCCACCCCGTCCTGTCGACGGAGGGCCGCATCGCCCTGACCCTGCGCCTGGTCGGCGGCCTCACCACCCGGGAGATCGCCCGCGCCTTCCTGACCGTCGAGCCGACCGTCGCCCAACGCGTCGTCCGCGCGAAGCGGACCCTGGCCAAGGCGGCGGTGCCCTACGAGGTCCCCTACGGCGCCGACCGCGAGGCGCGCCTCGGCTCCGTCCTGGAGGTCATCTACCTGATCTTCAACGAGGGCTACTCCGCCACCGCCGGCGACGACCTGCTGCGCCCCGCCCTCTGCGAGGACGCCCTGCGCCTGGCCCGGCTCCTCACCGCCCTCGCGCCACGGGAGCCCGAGGCGCACGGGCTGTGCGCGCTGCTGGAGTTCCAGGCCTCGCGCACCGCCACCCGCACCGGCCCGGACGGTGAGCCGGTGCTCCTCGCCGACCAGAACCGCACCCGCTGGAACCGCATGCTCATCCGACGCGGGACCCGGGCCCTGGGACGCGCCGGCACCGGCCCGTACTCCCTCCAGGCCGCCATCGCCGGCTGCCACGCCACCGCCGTCCGCTACGAGGACACCGACTGGGAGGCCATCGCCGCCCTCTACGCCGCCCTCGCCCGGCTGACCCCCTCCCCGGTCGTCGAACTGAACCGGGCGGTCGCCGTCTCCATGGCCGAAGGCCCCGGTGCGGCCCTGCCCCTGGTCGACGCCCTCGCGGACGAGAGCGCGCTGCGCTCCTACCACCTGCTGCCGAGCGTGCGCGGCGACCTGCTGGAGCGGCTCGGGCGCGGCGCGGAGGCACGGGCCGAGTTCGAACGGGCGGCGGCCCTCACCCACAACGCCAGGGAACGCGACCTGCTGCTGGCCCGCGTCGCCGCCTTGCGGGACCTCAGCCCCTGACGGGCGCCCCGCTCTCCCGCGTCCGGCGCGGAGGCGTCAGCGCGACCGGCCGGCGGAAGCCGCCCGAGCGCGCGATGCCGCGCACCGTCGCCCGCAACGCCTCCTGGAAGTCGCCCATCGTGCGCCGCGCGGCCGCCGTGTCCACGTAGATCGAGTTCATGTGCAGCCCGTCCGCGTCCCGCTGGAACCAGGAACAGGCGCCGTTCGCCCGAGCGGACCACACGTGGGTCGTGGGCCGCCACGCGTCGTGGTGCTCGGCGCCCGGGCACTTGCGCATGTCCAGGTAGGAGAAGAAGTTCACCGGGTACGGCCACGAGCGCGCGGCGAACTGCTCGGGCGCCAGCAACTCCCAGGCCCGTACGAACGGGACGTCGATGTGCCGGATCATCTCCCCGAACCCGGCCCGCACCGAAGCCATCACCTGCGCGAAGTCCCGCCCCGGCGAGGCGTCGAACTCGATCGGCATGGTGTTGACGAACCAGCCCACCGCGTCGTTCCACGCACCGCGCCCGCGCTCGCTGACCGGCATGAACCCCCGGTAGACACCGGGACCGCCCGCCTCGCGCAGACAGACCGCGACCGAACCGAGCACGCCCATGAAGGGCTTCGCGTCCACCTCGTGACAGACCTTCTCGAACACCTCCGCCTCGGCGGCGTCCAGGAGGGTGGAGGCCTCGTTGACGATCGGGTACATCCGGTCCGGCTCGACGCCCAGGTCGAGCGGGAAGCGCGGGAAGAACTCCCCGTTGCGCGCGATGAACGACTTCCAGTAGTCCAGGCGTTCGTCGGCGACGTCGATGGACAGGTAGCGGCGCCGCTGCTCCTCCGCGAAGTCCAGGTAGCTGGGCGGATCGGCCTGCTCCGGGTGCCCGCCGCGCCGCAGGGCCTCGTACTCCGTGCACACCTCGCGGACCACGATCGGCATCGACATGCCGTCGCAGACGATGTGGTCGAAGGCGAGGTAGACCGTCGCCGAGTCGGGCCGCAGGACCGCGCCCATCGTGAACAGCGGCCACGACAGGGTGTCGATGCTGCGCTTGAAGCGCTCCACCAGGAACTCGCGCAGTGCGCCGGCCTCCTCGAAGGTGGCCATGTGCACCGGTTCCAGGGCAAGTTCATCGGCGGCGAGGGGTTCGCACGCCAGCTCGCCGGCCAGCCTGCGGAACTCGCACCGCAGCACCTCGTGCCGCCCGACCAGCCCCAACAGGGCCCTGGAGAGGGCCTCCTCGTCGAGCGGGCCGTCGATCTCGAACGTGACGGCCAACCAGGACGCGACCGGGTCGTCGGCCCCGCGGCTCTCCTCGGCGACCGTGAAGTGCTTGTCCTGGTTGAAGGACGCCCTCCTGCCCACCCCCTCCGACCGTCGCGGAGCGTCGGAGCCGGACCGGGCGGCCGGCACCGGGAGCGGGGCGGTCGCGGTCGCCGCGCCCTCCGCGGCCGTGGACCGCAACCTCCACTCGACCACGCGTCCCGGCGCCAGGTGGTGCATCTCCAGAGGAAACTGCCGCATTCCGTCATCCCTTCGCCCCCCGAGTCAACCCCGAGCGCCTAACGACACCCGGACCACGGAAGTGACGCCCGCGCCGCCGCGGCACGTCGAGGCGGTGGACGGAAGGTCACCGGCGCGTCAACCGGTGGTCGACCGGTCCGGGCCCGGGCCGGTGTCCACGTCGTCGGGACGGACCTCGATGCGGTCGGCGGCGAGATCGACGGCGACCCGGTGCTCCATGCCGAGCGCCTCCAGGAACTTGTGCGGCAGCTGCACCCGCCCCGTGCGGTCCAACATCACGTACTCCCGCTCGCTGACCGACTCGGTGCCGTCCTCGTCGGTGACGGTGCGCCGCAGCACCTCGCTGCTGGTGCGGCCGTCGCGGATGGCCACCGTGCGGCGCACCTCGCCCGCCACCATCGGGTCGTGGGTGACGATCACCACGGTCGCGCCCAGCTCCCGGTTGACCGTACGGAACGCCTCGAAGACGGCCTCGCCGGTCTCGGAGTCCAGCTCGCCCGTCGGTTCGTCGGCGAGCAGCACCGCCGGGTCGTTGGCCATGGCCACCGCGATCGCGACGCGCTGCTGTTGGCCGCCGGAGAGCCCGTCGGGACGGCGGTCGGCGAGGTCGCCGATGCCCAGGGCCTCCAGGAGGTCGGCCGCCCGCCGCGCGTGTCGGGCGCCGGCGCGCCGCCCGCCGCCCCTCAACCGCATGGGCAGGGCGACGTTCTGGGCGGCCGTCAGGAAGGGCATCAGGTTGCGGGCCGTCTGCTGCCAGACGAAGCCGACCGCCTCGCGCCGGTAGCGAAGCCGGTCCTTGGCGGACATCTCCAGCAGGTCGTAGCCGTCGACCGAGGCCCGGCCCGCGGTGGGGACGTCCAGGCCGGCCAGGATGTTGAGCAGCGTGGACTTGCCGCTGCCGGACGCGCCGACCAGTGCCACCAGATCACCCCGGGCCACGCTCAGTTCCAGACCCTGGAGCGCCTGCACCTCCACCCCGGCGGTGCTGAAGATCCGTACCAGACGGTCGCAGACGATGGCCGCGTCGGCCGACCGGACGCGCGGTTCGGCCGCGGCCAGCGCCTGGCGGCGCAGCTCCTCGTACGTGGGCGCTTCGGTGTTCAAGGTCGGTCTCCCGCTCTCAACTCGGTGGTGATCTGACGCCGGCCGGACACCGCCGCCTCGACGAGCACGGCCGCGGCCACCAACGCGGCCAGGCCGAGCGCCTGCGTGAGCACGGGCGCCGCCGCGAACCGCACCCCGACGGGCACGCCGGAGCCGACCAGCGTCGACAGGTCCACGGCCGGGCCGAGCAGCAGCACGGCGCAGGCCGCGACGCCGGCGCCGCCGACGGCAGCCACCACCGCCTGCGGCAGGGACTCCGCGACGATCAGCGCCACGCCCTGCCGGGGCCGCAGCCCCATCGTCCGCAACCGCGCCAACAGGGCGGCCCGGTCCGGGCCCGTCCGCGCGAGCGTGAGCAGCACGGCCAGCACCGCGAAGCCCGCGGCGCCCGCGAGCGAGGCCCAGAACAGCCGTTCCGCGGAGCTCTGCAACGGGTCCGAGGCGAGCGCCGCGACGGCGCCCCCGCTCGTGCGGACCAGGTAGCGGTCGGCCGTCCCGGCCGGCGCGGAGGCCTCCATCAGCGCCTTCAACCGGTCCTCGCCGACGGACCCGAGGGCGAACCAGTGCGTGGCCCCGGCCGTCGCGGCGATCCGGGCGGTGACCGGTCCGGCGGGCAGCACCACGATCGCCCGCGCGTCGCCCGACAGGGCGGGGGAGCCCTTGACCACACCGGCCGACCTCGCCCGCAGCTCCTCGCCGTTGCCGAGCCGCAGCCGGTAGACCCCGTCGGGGCTCTGCCCGTCCAGTTCCCTGCTGAACAGGGCGGGCACCGGGGCGTCGGCGCCCGCGTCGGGGCCCGACAGCGGCCCCGGGTCGATCTGTCCGCGCCCCACGACCCGCGCCAGCTCGGCGTAGCGCCGGGGGTCGGCCACGATCACCGTGGTCTGCGCGAAGCCCCGGTCGGTGCCGAAGACGAACGCCTCGTGGTCCATCCACAACCCGAGGGAGGTCCGTACGCCGGGCAGCGCGCCCGCCGCCTCCACGAACCCCCGGGGCACCGTGGCCCACGGCGGCGCCGAGACCCGGGCGTCGCCGCCGACGTCGGCCCGCGCGACGGTCGTGCGCGCGGACTCCACGGAGCTCAGAACGGTGGCCCCGAAACCGCCGGTGGTCACCGCCGCCAGCAGCGCGATCAGGGGCAGTACGGGTGGCCGTGCGCGCCCTCCCGCGCCCCGGGCCGCCCGCGCCAGGCCCAGGAAGCCGATCAGACCGGGCCGCCGCCCCGCCACCCGGGACAGCACCCCGACCAGGACGGGCAGCAGACGGGCCAGCAACAGGCCGCCGCTCAGGGCGAGCAGCAGGGGCGCGGCGATCAGCAGCGGGTCGAGGTCCGCGCCCGCGGGCGCCACCCCCCGGCGGCGGACCTGGAGCACCGCCGCCACCGTGGCGGCGAGGACCAGCAGTTCGGCCACGAGCTGGCGCCGGGGCGCGGGCCCGCGCTCGGGCGACACCAGCACGAAGGCCCGTACCGGAAGGGCCACGAGGAGGGCCAGCGTGACGGCCCCCGCGGCGCACAGCGCGGGCAGCGTCCGGGGCGTCGGCAGCAGCACGAGGGGCAGCAGGGCCCCGAGCAGCGCGGCGGGCAGCACCGTGACGGCGTTCTCGGCCAGGACCCGGCGGACGATCCCGGCGCGGGAGCCGCCCCGGGCGCGCAGCAGCCGCAGCTCCGCCTCCCTGCGGGCCGCCGTGAGGGCCGCGGCCAGGAAGAACACGACGAGCGCCACTCCGGCGAGCCCGGCCGGACCGATCGCCGCGAGCGGTGCGGCGGCCTGCCGGCGCTCCCGGGCCTCCTTGAACAGCCTCGGCAGCTCCGAGGTGATCCGCAGGTCCCCCCGCCCGGTGTCGCGGGCCAGCGCGGACGCGGTCGGGCCGGCGACGTACGAGGCGATCTCGTCGGTGGTGGCCGACAACCGGTCGGCGCGCAGCGCCCCGGTGTCCACCGGGATCCGCCAGAAGTCGACGGCGCCCGACCCCCACGGGCCGATCCGCTCCAGCGCGTCGGGTCCCACCAGGGCCGAGGTGGCCCAGCCGGGACCGACGGGGTGGCAGGCCCGGGTGGGGCACAGCAGGCCCGTCCAGTAGACCCCGTCCGGATCGTCGGCGGTGTACAGGCCGACGATCTCGGCGTTCAGTTGGCCGGCGACGTCGGGTCGGGCCCGCAGGACGGTGCCCAGCTTCGCCCCGAGGGTGTCGGCCGCGCTCTGGGACATCGCCACCGGCACCGGCCCGTCGGCGGAGCCGCCGTCCGGCCAGCGGCCGGCGACCAGCCGGGCGTGGGAACGGGCCTCGGGCAGGAACAGCAGCTGGAGGGTGGGGTCGATCTCGTCGGCGGGCCGGGTGAGTTCGGGATTGGACAGCGGGCGCGGCTTGTTGCCGGTCGTGCCGTGCACGGGACCGTCGGGGGCCGTGGCGAACCCGGCGGACGCGATCCGCGAGCGCAGGACCTCCAGGGTGGAGTCCAGCCCCTGGGGGGTGAGCGGCCCGGATTTCACGTCGGCGCGGACGTGGAGGCTGCCGGCGGCCGGACCGGCGGAGCCCAGGAAGGAGCGCAGGGCCTGGTCGGCGCCCCGGTCCAGGGCCCGGGGCAGTGCGGTGGCGAGCAGGACGGAGACGAAGGCGAGGAGCGCGGCGAGCGCGGCGGGCCCGGGAGCGGCCCGCAGCCGGGTCCGCACCCAGCCGGCCCCGGTGGACGGGCTGGTCACATTTCCTCCACGTGCCGCAGCCGCACGGCCACATCGCGTCGTCCGCGACCGCCGAGCGCGGCCGACAGGAGGGGCAGCGCGGCGATGGCGAGGGTCAGGAGCAGCAGTCGCGTGCCGGGCAGGTCCACCAGCACCTCGGGCACCGGACGCCGGGCGCCCGAGTCGAGCACCACCAGGGGGACGACCAGGTGGGTGACGGCCACGCCCAGCCCCAGGCCCACGGCGGTGCCGAGCCCCACGAGCAGCCCGCTCTCCGCGGCGGTCGTCCGGCCGAGTGCGCCGCGGTCGGCGCCCAGCGCGAGCAGGATCGCGTACTCGCGGCCGCGCTCGCGGGCCGCGGCCGTCGCGGACGCGGCGAACCCGATGGCGGCGAGCACGGCGCAGGCCGCGGCGAGCGCGCCGAGCGCCGCCTGCGGGCCCGCGCTCAGGGGGTCGTCGAGCAGGGCGGCGGCCGTCTCCTCGCGCAGCACCAGCTGTTGCCGGCCCGCCTGCGCCCGCAGGGCCTGCGCCGCCCGGGCGGGCGACGGGTCGTCCGCCGAGGCCGCGGGCAGCCACCACTCGTCGGGCGGGGGCAGGTCGTGGCCCTCCTTGGCCGCGATCAGCCGGCCGGCAGCGCCGAGGTCCACCGCCAGTGCCGTGTCCCCGACCACCGGCAGGGAGGCCACGGCCGCCGTGACGCGGACGGCGACGGTGTCGACGCCGAGGCGGACCGGCACCAGGTCGCCGACCGCCGAGCCGATGGCCTTCAGGTAGGCGTGGGTGGCCAGGCCCGGGATCTCGGACACCGGCGCCCCGGCCGTGCTCAGGACGGTCTGGTAGCCGCCCGGGACGGGGGACGGGGCACGGTAGGCCAGACGCAGCAGGGCGCCGCCGTCCGCCGTGTCGGGCCCGGGCAGGGCGGCGGCCGGGCGCCCGTCGCGGAGGGTCGGCGCGGACAGGTGCCAGGCCGGCGCGGACGCCGTCACCGCTGCGGCGGGCCCGTCGGCGGACTCGGCCACCGCCACCCGGTGCAGGGTGAGTTCGGCCTCGATGGGGTCCGTGGAGCCGCCCCCGCCGATCGTGGGGACGGCGCCCCCGAAGGTCACGGCGATCCCGGCGACGTCCAGCGGCACGGCGGCGGACCCGATCGGGGCGCCCGTCAGGGGGGTGAGGTCCACCGCGACGGTGGCCCGGCCGCCGTCGGGCAGCTCGGCCAGCGGGGAGCGGTAGGTCACGCCGTGGCGGTCGCGCAGCAGCAGGGAGACGGACGGGACCCCGCTCGTCAGGGACGCCCGTACGCTCACGTCGAGGTCGACGCGTTGCGGGCGGCCCGGCAGGGCGATGCCGGCCGGTCGGGGGGAGCCCCCGGCGAGCGGGGTGAACAGCTCCTCCATGGAGCGCCCTTCGCGCAGGTCGGCCCGGAGCGGCACCCGCCGCGCGAACGCGGGGGCGTCCACGGCGAGGAGGTCCCCCTTGGTCCCGTCGGGCAGGTCCTGCACGGTACGGATCACCGGGGTGACGCGCTCGCCGCCGGGCAGGGCCGCGTACCGTCCGCCCCGGCCCAGCGGCGGCAGGTCGCTGCCGGTGATCCGCAGTCCGCCGGCGGAGACGAAGTCGGCCTGGTCGCGCTGGGAGGCGGTCCAGGCGGTGTGTTGGCCCAGGGCGAGGACCCCGCTGGACACGGCGAGGACGAGCAGCAGGACGGGGCCGCCGACCCGCCCGGGCCGGCGGGCGAGCTGCCAGCCGACGAGCGCGGGACCGAGCCCCCGACCGCGGGCGGCGATCCGTCCGCCGAGCCGGGCCACCAGGGGCAGCAGCCGCAGGACGAGGAGGGTGCCCGCGCACAGCGCCAGGGTCGGCGCCGCGACCAGGACCGGATCCACCCCGAGACCCTCGCCCGGCCCGGTGTCCGCGCCGTCGCCGCTGTACGCGGAGAGCCGGCTGTAGGCGAGGACGGCCAGTGCCACCAGCGCGAGGTCCGCGCCGGAGCGGGCCGCTCCCGACACCAGGGCCCGCCGGCGCCCGCCGAACCGCAGGGCGGCGGCGCCCGCGCCGCGCAGCAGGGCGGGCAGCGCCGTCAACAGCACGCACAGCAGGGCCAGGCAGGCGGCGGCGGGCCACAGCAGGGCGTGCGGGGCCGTGTCGAAGGGGACCCGCGCGAGCGGCCCGTGGCCGCCGATCAGCCGCAGCAGGAGCGGGGCCAGCAGCGGGGCGAGGAGCGCCGCCGGCAGGGCGAGGAAGAGGGACTCGGTCGCGGAGAGCGCCCCGAGCCGCCGTCGGGAGGCGCCGCGCGCGATCAGCAACACCCGCTCGGCCTCCTGGCGCCGCGTCAGCAGGCCGGCCACCAGCAGCAGCGCGGCCGAGGCGAGGACGGCGAGTTGGAGCGCGCCGACCAGCAGGGTGGAGCGGGCCACCCGTTGCGCCGCCCGCAGGTCGTCCAGGAACCGCGGCAGCTCGGTGTGCGCGGCGAACCCGGACGGCACCTTCGCGTCGACGGTCCGGGACGCGCGCTCGCCCAGCTCCCGCACGTCGGCCGGGGTGGCCGCGGACAGGTCGGGGGTCAGCAGCGCGGCACGGCCGTTCTGGGGGACTGCGCCGAGCGTGAAGACGGAGTCGTCGACCAGCATCGGGCCGTAGGTGGTGAAGGCGCCGATCTGCAACTCCCGCCCCCCGAGGGGGTCGAGCCGCCAGTAGGGGGCCTCCGGCTCGGTCGCCCGGTACACGCCGGTGACGAGCACCTCCAGCGGGGCGCCGCCGTAGCGGTCCTCCAGCCGCACCTCGGCGGGCAGGGCCCGCTCGACCAACCCCAGCCGCCGCAGGGCCGCCTGGGGCACGGCCACCGGTACCCGGTCCGGGCGCTGCCCCACGGCCTCGGGCCACCGGCCCGCGAGGAGGCGTACGCGCGCGCGGTCCAGGCCCGCGAGCACGGTCAGGTCGGCGTCCCGGCCGGGCGGGCGGGCGCCGGGCAGCCCGTACGAGCGGCCGCGCGGCACGGTCTCTACGCCGACGGGCAGGCGACCGAACACCTCGCGCGCGAAGGCCCGTACGGCCGCGTCGTCCTCGGCGCGGGCACCCGCGTCGTGCTCGGTGGTCAGCAGCACGGCGGTGCGCGCGACCCCGTCGCCGGTGAGCGCGCGGCGCGTGCCGGCGTCGCCGACGGTGCGGGTGAACGCGAGCAGCGCGGTCAACGCGGTGGTGGTGATCAGTACGGTGAGCAGCACCGCGGCGGCGAGCGGCCATCGCCCGCGCAGCCGGCGCACGACGAAGCCGATCATGTGCCTTTTCCTCCCCCGTCCGGACCACTGGTCCCGGATAGCGGACGATGCTGTCAGATTCGGGCGTTCGACGGAAGGTACTTGCGTGATTGATGAGACAGATGCGCAAAATCGGTCACGAAGGTACGAGCGTGCCCGGCGGCGCCCCTCCACGGCGTGGCCGACGGCGGAGCCGGGGGAGCCACGATGACGCAGCAACGGGACACGAGCACGGCCGGCGACACCGCGGGAACCGCGGTCGACGGAACGCCGGACGGCACGGCCGCCGGCACGGTCGCGGGGGAGGGCGCCGGCGCGCCGGCGATGGTCGTCGTACGCGACGTGCGCCGCAGTTTCGGCGAGGGGGAGCGGGCCGTACACGCCCTGCGCGGAGTCTCCTTCGAGGCCCGCAAGGGCGAACTCACCGCCCTCAAGGGCCGGTCGGGCTCCGGCAAGACCACCCTGCTCAACCTCGTCGGCGGACTCGACACCCCGACCGGCGGCACCGTCGCACTCGACGGCACCGACCTGGCCGACCTGGACGAGAGCGGCCGGCTCGCCCTGCGCCGCGAGCGGATCGGCTTCGTCTTCCAGTCGTTCGGCCTGATCCCCGTGCTCACCGCCGCCGAGAACGTCGGCGTCCCGCTGCGCATGCGCAAGGTCCCCGCCGCCGCGCGGGAGGAAAGGGTGCGCACCCTCCTGGCCCTGGTGGGCCTCGCCGACCACGCGGACCAGCGGCCCGGGGAACTCTCCGGGGGGCAGCAGCAACGCGTCGCCGTGGCCCGCGCGCTGGCCAATGAGCCCGCCCTGATCATCGCGGACGAGCCCACCGGCCAGCTGGACTCCGAGACGGGTCGCTCGATCATGCGGCTGCTGCGCGCGGTGGTGCGCAGCGAGTCGGTCACCGCCCTGGTGGCCACCCATGATCCGGAACTGATGCAACTGGCCGACAGGGTAGTGGAGTTGCGTGACGGCCGGATCGTCTGAGGGAGGGCACGGGAGCGGTTTGGCGGTCCGCCGCGGGTGGCGTGGCGGTCACGCGTTCACCCGTCGTCCGGCGGCGGACGCCCGCCGCAGGCGGTGCGAGAGGGCCAGGAGGAGCCGGAACGGCCGGGAGGTACCGGACGGTTCCCAGGTACCTCCGGTCCGGGCCCAGCGCTCCAGGACGTGCAGCAGGCCGGAGTCGCAGAAGGTGACGTGGGTCGCGTCGAGCACGAGGCGGCGGGCGCCGCGGGCGGCCGCCTCGTCGAGCAGGCCGTACAGGGGGGCGCAGGTGAAGTGGTCGAACTCCCCGGCCAGGCCGAGGGCGAGGACCTCGCCGCGGAGCACGGACCGTATGCGGGAGGGAGGGTCCGCCGGGTCCGGCGGGGCGGAGGGGGCCGACGGGGCCGCCCGGTCCGAGGGCCCGGACGGGGCGAGGAACCCCGGTGCCTCCGGTGCGGGGCCGCCCGGAGCCTGTGCTCCGCCGGCCACCGGAGAAGGGGCCGCCGAGGGCGGGACCGGTGCGCTTATCGGGTGTATGCGGGCGTTCATACCCCTCACAACGGCCCCCGCCCCGGGCGGACACCGGCCCGGGCGGCCACTTCACCCGCGTGGGGCGCTCCGCTGATCCGTTCCGGCGATCTTCCGCACCCACCCGGATCCTCATGCCCCCGTGCCGGTGCCGATGCCGGCGCCCCGGCGTCCCGTCCGGCGAACGGCGCGCGCGGGGGCGCGTGGTCCCCCGCGGTCGGGCGGACATGGCGGACAGTGGGCACGTGGACGCGCACGATGATCTGGACGCGCTGGTCGAGGGGCTGTACGCCGCCCACCCGGCCGGTTTCACGGCGGCGCGCAAGGCGGCCGCCGCGCGGGCGAAGACGGCCGGTGACCCCGAGGCCGCCCGCCGGATCGCGGCGCTGCGCCGGCCGACGCTCGCGGCCTGGGCCTCGAACGTCCTCGTCCGCGCCAAGGAGGAGGAGGTCGAGCAGTTCCTCCAGCTCGGCCAGGCCCTGCGCGCGGCGCACCGCTCCCTGGACGGCGAGCAGTTGCGCGAGCTCTCGCACCAGCAGCACGTGGTCATCGGGGCCCTCGCCCGCGAGGCCGTACGGCTGGCCCAGGAGGCCGGGACGAAGGTGTCCGGCACGGTCGAGCAGGAGGTGGAGCAGATCCTGCGCGCGGTGCTGGCGGATCCCGACACGGCGCGGGAATGGGCCTCCGGGCGGCTGGAGAGGGTCCCCGAGCCGGTGGCGCACTTCCCGGAGGCCGACCCGGGCGCTGTGCCGCCACCGTCCGGCCGCCGGACCCCGCCCGATGCCCACGAGGCCCGCGACGCGCGCGATGCCCGCGATGCCCGCGATGCCCGCGACGCGCGCGAGGCCCGGGAGGCCCGCGAGGCCCGGGAGGCTCGCGAGGCCGCCGCGCGGGCCGCCGACGCCGCCGCGCGGGCCCTCGCCGAAGCCGAGGAGGAACTGCGTACGGCCGAGGAGGTCCGGCGCTCCGCGGTGGCCCGGGCCACCGCGGCGGACGCGACCCTGGCCCGCCTGGAGGCGGAGTCCGAACGGGCTCGGGCCGAGCGGGACCTGGCGTACGAGGCGGTGGAACGGGCCGAGTCCCGCCACGGCGAGGCCCTGGCCCACCGGCGGGCCGCCGCCCGCGCGGCGGGCACGACCGACGTCTGACCCCGCGCCGAGGCCGGGCCCGCCGGGGCCCGTCGCCGGAGTCGGGTGCGCGTGGCGCGCGGGGCGCGAGGGCGGCCCCGAAGGCAACGGCCCGTCCCGCCGAACGGGGCCCGCGCCCCCTTGCCGACGAGGCCGCCGGCCCGCGCCGGCCTCCGCGCCCCCGCCCGGTGTGCGGCACGCGCGCGCGAGAGGTGCCCCCGAGGGGGACGGGCTTTCACGCCGGGCCGGCCCCGCGCGAGCGGCCCGGGCGCCCCGGCCGACGAGGACGGTGCCCGCTGCCGAACCGGCCGCCCACGACCGGGCCCGGCACCCGCCACCGGGCCCGGTCCCGTCAGCGTTCGGTGGCCGGGTGGCGCTCCAAGGGGGTGGCTACCGCCGAGTTGCTCACACTGAAGGTGACGCTGCCGGCCCGGTAGCGGTCGTCGGACCACTCGATCGGTCGGCCCGTGCGGGTGGCCGAGACGTGCCGCTGGCGCAACAGCGGGCTGCCGCGGCGGATTTCCAGCAGTCGGGCGTCCTCGCTGCCGGCCGCGAGGGCGTCGATGAGGTGCTCGCCGTAGTGGGCCACGATCCCGGCCTCCGCGGCCAGGCTGTCCATGACCGATCGGCAGTCCGGGGCCAGCGCCTCGACCGCCTCCGCCACCCAGTCGGCGTACGCGGTGCGCTCCACCATCGCCGGCTCCCCGTCGAGCGTGCGCAGCCGCAGCACCGCGAGGACCTCCGTACCGGGCGCCACGGCGAGCCGTTCCGCCTCCCGCGCCGTCGCCGGCCGCCGGGTACGGGACAGGAAGCGGCTGCGCACCTCGTGGCCGACTCCCTCGGCCCACTGCGCGAAGCTGTTCAACTCGCCGAAGCTGTGGCGGCGTTCGTGGCGCAGGACGATCCTGCGCGCGCCCTGGCTGGAGCCGATGAGCCCCTCGGCGGCGAGCGTGGCCACGGCCTGGCGCACGGTGCCGCGCGAGGCGGACCAGCGCGCCGCCAGGTCGCTCTCCGAGGGCAGTCGCGCGCCCACCGGGTAGGTGCCGGACAGGATCGCCCCGCGCAGCGCCTCCGCGATCTCCAGATATCGGGCCGTACCCATGCGTGCTCCCCCTCGACGGGACCTGCCGGCCCCGGACCGTCCGGCCTCCGCCGGTCTCGATCATCATCGATGGCCATCCGGACCGGTCCTGTCACGACCCCTTTCGGTCATTCTCGTCTCTTCCGCCAGTCGTGCTCCACGGGTCGGCCGCCGTTCACCGTCCGTACAGCGGGCCCGGGCGAACTGGAGCCAACTTGTCCAGACAAGTGATCCGGCTTCATGACCCCCTCGTCTCCGGGAGAGACCGTGCTCAGTTCCACCGCCCGCCGCGGCGCGGCCGTACTGCTCGGCGCCGCCGTCCTGACCACGCTCAGCGCGTGCGGCGCGGCCCCCGACGCGCAAGCGCCGGCCGGCGCCGCCGGCGGCGCCTCGGCCCAGGGCAAGGCCCGCCCGGCCACCGCCGCCTCCGCCGCCGACCTCGGCGGCATGGACGCGCTCGTCGCGGCCGCCGAGAGGGAGGGCCGGCTCAACGTCATCGCCCTTCCGCCGGACTGGGCCAACTACGGCGAGATGCTGAAGGCCTTCCAGGCGAAGTACCCGAAGATCAAGATCAACAGCGAGAACCCGGACGCCGCCAGCGCCGACGAGATCGCCGCCGTCAAGTCCCGCAAGGGACAGGACCGCGCCCCCGACGTCCTCGACCTCGGCATCGCCTTCGCCCGCAGCGGCGCCGCCGAGAACCTCTTCGCCCCCTACCGGGTCACCGCCTGGGACAAGATCCCCGCCTCCCAGAAGGACGCCGACGGCCGCTGGTACAACGACTACGGCGGCTACGTCTCCATCGGCTGCGACGCCGCCCGCGTCACCACCTGCCCCCAGACCTTCGCGGACCTCCTCAAGCCCGAGTACAAGGGCAAGGTCGCCCTCAACGGCAACCCCACCAAGTCCGGCTCCGCCTTCGGCGGCGTCTACGCGGCGGCCCTCGCCAACAAGGGTTCCTTCGGCGACATCCAGCCCGGCATCGACTTCTTCGGCCAGTTGAAGAAGTCCGGCAACTTCATCCCCGTCGAGTCCACCCCGGCCACCGTCGAGAAGGGCGAGACGCCCATCTCGATCGACTGGGACTACCTCAACGCCGGATACGCCGAGCAGTTCAAGGGCAAGGGCGTCGACTGGAAGGTCGCGGTCCCCACCGACGGCGTCTACGCGCAGTTCTACTCGCAGGCCATCAACAAGGACGCCCCGAACCCGGCCGCCGCCCGCCTGTGGATGGAGTTCCTCTACAGCGCCGAGGGCCAGAACATCTGGCTGAAGGGCCACGCCCGCCCCGTGCTGCTGCCCGTCATGACCCAGGACGGCACCGCCGACAAGGCCGCCGTCGGCCGGCTCCCGCAGGTCCAGGGCACCCCGACCTTCCCGGAGTCCGCCGAACTGGACAAGGCCAAGGCCACCCTCGCCGAGAAGTGGGACAAGGCCCTCAGCTGATGTCCGCCCCCACCACCACCCCCCGCGCGACGGGGACCGCCGGCGGCACCACCCCGCGCCGCCGGCGGCGCGGCCCCCGCACCTGGCTCGCCGCCCTCCCCCTCCTCGTCTTCACCGGACTCTGCTTCGGGGTCCCGCTCGCCACCATCGCCTTCGGCGCCGTCACCCGCACCGACGCGGCCACCAGAGCCACCGCCCTGACCGGCGAGCACCTCGGCCGCTCCCTCCAGGGCCCCTACCTCGGCTCGCTCGTCGGCAGCGTCCAGCTCTCCGCCCTGACCGCGCTCCTGGGCGGACTGCTCGGCGTGCTGCTGGCACAGGCCCTGGTCACCTCGCGCTCCACCGCCCTGCGCGGCGCGGCCCTGACCGCCTCCGGAGTACTCGCCAACTTCGGCGGCGTACCACTGGCCTTCGCGTTCATCGCGACCGCCGGCATCTCCGGAGTGGTCACCCGCCTCGGCGACCTCACCGCCCTCGGCTGGAACCTGTACTCCTTCACCGGGCTCACCGTGGTCTACCTGTACTTCCTGACGCCCCTGATGGTGCTGGTGATCGTCCCGGCCCTGGACGGCCTGCGCCCGCAGTGGCGCGAGGCCGCACGCAACAGCGGGGCCACCGGATGGCAGTTCTGGCGCCACGTCGGCCTGCCCGTGCTCGCGCCGTCCCTGCTCGGCGGGTTCGTGCTGCTCTTCGGCACCGCCTTCGCCGCCCACGCGACGGCGGCGGCCCTCGTCGGCGGCTCCGTCCCCCTGGTCACGCTGAAGATCGCGGACGCCCTCTCGGGCAACGTGCTCACCGGCCAGGAGAACGTGGCGCTCGCCCTCGGCCTCGACATGATCCTGATCGCCGGCCTCGTCATGGCGATCCACCTGCCCCTCCAGCGACGGAGCGCCCGATGGCTGCGATGACACCGACCGCCGCGGCCCCCACCCCGAGCCGCGGCCCGCGCTCCCCGCGCCGCCCACGCTCCCGCCCCCGCCCCCGGGTGTGGCGCGGGGCCGTGCTCGCCCTGGCGGGCGCCTACTTCCTCCTGCCGCTCCTGGCCTCCTTCGTGTTCACCGTGCACGTCCCCGGCCGGGGCCTCACCTTCGACGCCTACACCGAGCTCCTCGGGGCCGAGGGCTTCACCACGAGCCTCCTGCTCTCCCTCGGCCTGGCCGCGGCCACCATCGCCCTGTCCCTGCTGCTCGCCGTCCCCGCCCTGGTCGCCGTGCGCCTCGGGGCGCCGCGCCTGCGCTCCGTCGTGGAGGTCATGTGCACCCTGCCGCTGGTGGTGCCGCCCATCGCCCTGGTCACCGGCATCACCACCGTGCTCCGCTGGGGGCCGGAGCACCTCTCGCGGACCCCGCTCTACCAGACGTTCATCGCCGTGCAGAACGAGGACTTCCCCGTCGTCCTCGTCCTCGCCTACACGGTCCTGGCCCTGCCCTTCGTGCACCGCTCCCTCGACGCCGGACTGCGCGCCGTCGACGTGCCGACGCTGGTCGAGGCCGCACGCAGTTGCGGTGCGAGCTGGCCCCACGTCGTCCTGCGCGTGCTGGTCCCCAACCTCAGGTCCTCCCTCGCCGGAGCCGCCTTCCTCACCCTGGCCCTGGTCCTCGGCGAGTTCACCATCGCCTCGCTGCTGGGCTTCCGCCCCTTCGCCGTGTGGATCGTGTCGATCTCCGGATCCCAGGCACGGATGTCGGTGGCCGTGTCCATCCTCAGCCTCCTCGTGACCTGGCTGCTGCTGCTCCTCCTCTCGCGGGCCGGAACCGCCTCCGCCACGGTCTCCCCGGCCCCCACCACCTCCCGCAAGGAGTCCTGACCCCCATGTCCACGACCCTTCCCGCGGCCCGGAAGCCGTCGCCGGCCGCGTCCCCCGAGGGCGCCCGCGTCGAATTCCGCTCCCTGCGCCGCGCGTTCGGTTCGACCGTCGCCCTTGACGGCCTCGACCTGACCGCGGAGCCCGGCGAACTCCTCGCCCTGCTCGGCCCGTCCGGCTGCGGCAAGACCACCGCCCTGCGCGTGGTCGCGGGCTTCGAGACCGCGGACTCCGGCGAGGTCCTCGTCGACGGCCGGGACATCACCGGCGTCCCCGCGCACCGCCGCGACGCCGGGATGGTCTTCCAGTCGTACAGCCTCTTCCCCAACCTGAGCGCCCGCGACAACGTGGCCTTCGGCCTGCGCGTGCGCAAGGTCCCCGCCGCGCGGCGCCGCGAACGCGCCGCCGAACTCCTCGACCTGGTCGGACTGCCCGAACACGGCGACCGCTACCCGCACCAGATGTCCGGCGGTCAGCAACAGCGCGTGGCCCTCGCCCGCGCCCTGGCCCTGCGCCCGCGCGTGCTGCTGCTGGACGAGCCGCTCTCCGCGCTGGACGCCAAGGTACGGGCCACCCTGCGCGAGGAGATCCGCCGCCTCCAGCTCTCCCTGGGCCTGACCACCGTCTTCGTCACGCACGACCAGGAGGAGGCCCTGTCCATGGCCGACCGGGTCGCCGTCCTCAACGCCGGCCGGCTGGAGCAGTGCGCGGCCCCGGCCGAGCTGTACGAACGCCCCGCGACGGCCTTCGTCGCCGGGTTCGTCGGCACCATGAACCGGCTGCCCGGACGGCTCACCGCCACCGGACGCGTCGAGGTCGCCGGCCGCACCCTGCCCGTGGACGGCCCGACGCCGCACACCCCGGACGTGGAGGTCCTCGTCCGCCCCGAGAACCTCACCGTCGCCGCCGACCCGGACGGAGCCGCCACCGTCGTGTCGGCCTCCTTCCTCGGCGCCGTCACCCGCCTCCACCTGGACCTGCCCTGCGGCACCCGGGTCAAGGCCGACGTGCCCTCGCGCGAGGCCGGCGCGCTGGCGCCCGGCGCGCGGGCCACCGCGGTGCCGGCCGACCGACCCGTCCTCGTCGTGGAACGGGTCGCGGCGCCCGGACGGGCGGACGGGGCCGCACCGGTCGGGACGGCGGCGTGAGCGTCCCCGACGCCGTCCCCGACGCCGTCCCCGAGGCCGCCCCCGACGCGGCCCCCGACGCCGGCCCGCGAGCCGTCCTCTTCGACATGGACGGCACCCTCGTCGACACCGAGGTGCTGTGGTGGCTGACCACCGAGAAGGTCGCGGCCGGACTCGATCACCGCCTGGGACCGGCGGACGCCCCCGAGGTCGTCGGGCGCGCCGTCGCCGACACCGCCGCGCACCTCGTACGCGTCGCCGGCCACGGCGACCCCGACGCCGTCGGGGCCGCGCTCACCGAGGACTTCTTCCGCCGGGTCGAGGCGGGCTCCCCGCCGCGCCCCGGAGCGCGGGCGCTGCTCGCCGCCCTGGAGGCGCGCGGGGTGCCCTTCGCCCTGGTCAGCGCATCGCCGAGGGTGGTGGTCGACGCGGTGGTGGGCGGGGCGCTCGCCGACGTCCCCTTCGCCTTCACCCTCTCGTCCGACGACACCCCCCGCACCAAACCGCACCCCGACCCCTATCGGGAGGCCGCCGCCCGGCTGGGTCTGGACCCGGCCGCGTGCGTGGCCGTCGAGGACTCCCCGGACGGCGCCGCCTCCGCCGAGGCGGCGGGCTGCGCGGTGCTGGTGGTGCCCTCGCTGCTGGAGGTGCCGGCCTCGGCGGCCCGTACCTTCGCGGCCTCCCTGGAGGAGGTCACCCCTGAGACGCTGGGGGCCCTGCGCGCCGACGGGGGCCTCAGGCGCACAGCTCGATGATGTCCAGGATGCCCTCCACGTAGGCGGCGGTCGTCGTACCGGGCGCGGCGCCCACCCCCGACCGCAGGTGGGGGAGACCCGCCCGGACGTGGGCGGCGCACTGCCCGTACAGACCGGCCTCGTACGCGGTCCCGTCGTCCTCGGCGCTCAGCAGCGACAGCAGCGTCCACAGCAGTGCGTCACGGGTCGACTGCCGGGGCGGCCCGGCCGACCACACCGCCATCAGCACCCCGCAGGCCGCCGGGGCGGGGGGCCACAGCCGGGTACCGGTGAACACGTGGCCCTGGAGCGCGTGGAACGCGGCCGGGTGCCCCTCTGCGGCGTCCCACAGCATGTCCGCGAGATGTCCCGCCGGGCGACCGCAGCCGCACACCAGGGCGGCCCAGTCGTGGCGGGCGATCTCGGCCCCCACGGAATCGGGCACCAGGGGGCTGCTGCGGGGCTTGTCCGTCCCTCTCATGAGGCCCAAGTATGGGAGCGGGCCCCACGCCGGGTCGAGCGGGGCACCCCCTCGCAAGGGTGAACCCGTTGCGGGGCGGCGCCCTGTCCCGATTCCGCCCGGTACGCCGCACCCGACCGGGGGTCCGTCGCCTCCGACCGCCGCGCCCGGGGCCCCGCGGAACCGGATGCGGGCCTCGTTCGTCCGATACCCCGTGTGGAGGATGAGAAAGACCCTGGCCCTGCTGTTCGCACTGCTCGCGACCCAGGTGGGCGCGCTCGTCGCACCGGCCCACGCCTGCGGCTGCGGAGCGATGGTCCCGGGCGCGGCCTCGCGGATCGGCGTCGACCGCGAGACCTCCGTCGTGCGCTGGGACGGTCGGACGTCGGACCGAGGAGATCGTCATGCGGTTCACCGTCACCGGGGACGCCCGGAGCGCGGCCTGGATCATGCCGGTGCCGGGACGGGCGACCGTGGAGCTCGGCGACCCCGCGCTCTTCTCCGAGCTCGCCGAGATCGTCCGCCCCGAGCGCCGCACCCGTACCCACTTCTGGCCCCGGGGCGACGACTGGCCCTTCTCCTCCGGCGGCCGTGACACCGCGGGCGCCCCGATGCCCGGCGCGGCCGGCCCCGGCGTCGCGGTCGTCGGCCGCGAACGCCTCGGACCCTTCGACGTGGCCCGGCTGACCGCCGGCGACCCCGACGCCCTGCGCACCTGGCTGGAGACCAACGGCTTCCGGCTGCCCGACCGGCTCGGCGTGGAACTGCGGCCCTACGTCGAGCGGGGGTGGGAGTACGTGGCCGTCCGCCTCGCCCCCCGCACGTCGGACCGGCCGCTGCGCGGCGAACTCGACCCGCTGCGGATCCGCTTCGACAGCGACCGCCCAGTCTACCCGATGCGCCTCTCGCGCATGGCCGCCGGCCCGCAGTCCCTCGGCCTGTACGTCCTCGCGGACCACCGCATGGAACCCGCGTCCCCGATCGGCGGAGACCGACCCGAGGTCACCTTCGCGGGGTCCCTCACCACCCGGGGGGCGCTCGCCGAGCTCACGGGCGGACCGAAGCGGTCGTTCCTCACCGCGATCGACCAGCGCTTCCCCGAACCGGCCCGCATCGACGGGGACCACGAACTGCGGGCGACCGCGAAGGACACCCCCTTCCGCCGCGTCGTGTACCGGGAGGAGCTGCTCACCGTCGGCGACGGCGTCCCCGTGTGGCTGCTGACGGTGGGCGGACTCCTGCTCGTCGCCGCCGCCGGCGTGGTCCGGGTGCGCGGACGCCGCTCCCGCGCCGCCGTCGCCGCCTGAGCTCCTCCGCCGTCCGGCCGCCGCCCCGTGGCCCCGCTGCGGCGGTTCCGAGGGGTTCACGGCCGTCCCCGGGGGTTTCACGGCCGTCCCGGGGGCCCTGCGCCTCCGTACCGGCGAGCGCTCACGCCCGACGCGACAGCGTCGCTCCGGCGCCGCGGGCGTCCGCGGCGCGGGCCAGGGCCAGGCGTGCGAGGGCCCGGGGCGCTCCGGGCTGGCGGCGGATGCCGGGGAAGGCGTTGACGTCGACGACCAGGGGTGCCCCCGTGCCGGTGGCGACCAGGTCCACACCGTAGACGTCCAGGGAGAAGGCCTCGCCGACCCGCAGGGCCAACTCCGCCCACCCGTCGGGCAGACGGACGCCCGATCGCTCCGGGTCGCCGTCGTCCGGCGCCAGTTCGGAACGGCGCAGGGCCGCGAAGACCTCGTCGCCGACCACCCAGACCTTGTGGTCCCAGCCGTCGTTGGGGGCGAACGCCTGGACCACGACCGGTTCCCCGGCCCAGGCGGACGCCAGTTCCCGCAGCCCGGCCGGGTCGTCGACCCGCGCCACGAGGTCGTCCTTGCGGCTGCGCCGGCTCTTGACCACCATCGGCCACGGCAGCCCGGACGCCGACACCAGCAGCGCCGCCGACCCGAAGGCGCGGGTGGCCGCGAACGGCAGCCCGGCGCGCTCGGCCAGCTCCGCCATCACGGTGCGGTCCTGGCAGCGTTCCGTCGCCGACGCCGAGTTCAGTACGGGCGCCCCGCGCCGCTCCAGCTCCCGGGCCAACGCCAGCGCCGACGGGGTGCGCGCCTTCAGCAGGTACACGTCGGCGGGGGCGCCGGAGCCCGCGGCGGCCACGCCCGCCCGGGGGTCGAGCACCTCCACCGCGTGCCGGTCCCCGGTCAGGAGCGCGGCGGTGGCCGCGAGCAGGGGGTGTCCGGGATCCGGGGTGATCAGGCCGACCCTCACGCGCCGTCCCCCGCGCCCGCCGGCACCTGCGCCGGTACGGAGACCGGCACGGCGGTGTACGCCCGCGGCGCCGGAAGCGGTGCGGCCGGAAGCTTTGCCGCCGGAACCGGTGCGGCCGCGAGCGGCGTCGCCGCGACGGGTGCGACCGTCCCGACCGCCCCGACCGGGGTCCGCCCGGCGCCGCGGCGGGCGAGTTCCAGGACGGCGCCCGCCACCCGCGCCGCCGCGTCGGGGACCTGACGGAAGCTCGGGAAGTCGTTCACGTCGACCACCACCGGCCCGTCGGGCCCCAGCAGCACGTCCACCCCGTAGAGGTCCAGCCCGTACACCTCGCCCACCCGGGCGGCGATGTCCGCCACCTCGCGCGGCAGCGGCACCCGGCGCTCGCGGACCGCGGACGCGGGGTGCAGCGGGGAGCGGCGCTCGGTCGCGAAGAGTTCCCCGTCGACGCAGTACACCTTGACGTCGGTGCCCGGGTTGGGGACGTAGGGCTGGGCGATGAGCATGCCCTCGCCCGCGAGGGCGGGCAGCAGGTCGGCGATCCGGTCCGGCGAGGGCACCAGGTGCACCGCCCGGCCGGAGCTGCCGTCGGCCGGCTTGACGACGAGGGGGTACTCCCCTTCGGGTATCTCCGCGAGGAGTTCGGGTCGGGCGAGGGCGTACGTGGCCGGCTGGGGCAGGCCGTGGGCGTGCCCGATGGCGGCGGCGAGGGCCTTGTCCCGTACGCCCCGGATCGCGCGGGCGTCGTTGACGGTGGTGGCGCCGGCGGCGGCCGCGGCCTCCAGGAGGGTCAGGCCGGGGCCGCCGGAGACGGTCTTGAGGACCCAGGCGTCGTGCGCGCCCGTGGTGACGACCTCCGCCATGCGGAGCAGGGAGCCGCCGGGACGGACCACGTCGACGCGGTGGCCCCACGCCGTCAGCTGCCCGATCACCTCGTTCGGCATGCCGTCGTGGCGGTAGTGCTCCTCCACCAGGAAGCAGAGCCTCATGGTCTTCCCCAACTTTCCCGGACGTCCTCCGCCGATTCCGTCCGGCGAGTTGTGACGTCACAGGATGCCATGCCATAGCCCCGAAACCGCGCCAGAAGCAACCTAAGTGGGCGTTACACAGCGTGAGATTCGCCAAGACCTTTCCGAAACGATCAACAATCCTCTTATAGTTGTGCCTCGTTGCCACAGGAACCCTCTCTTCCATTTACGCCCGGTTTGAGGCTTTGATTGATGACGGCGTCGCCCTCCCCCCTTCGCCCCTCCGCGCTCGCCCTGCTGATCACCGCAGCGGTCACCGGCGCTCTGTCGACGGCGGCGGTGGCCGCGGCCCCGTCGGCCGTCCAGACCCCCCTCGGCTGGTTCGCGGCTTCCGGATCGCTGCTGCTCGCGGTCGCCGCCTACGCGCTGACCTGGTCGGTACGCGCCAACCGGACGCTGCGCGGCAGACTCTCCGGCCTGACCGGTGAACTCGCCGCCCGCGACGCCCACATCGCCCGGCTCACCGCCGACGCCGCCCGCAACTCGGCCGCCCACACCGCCGAACACGCCCGCCTCACCGCCGGGCACCGCGCGGAACTGGACCACGTGACGGGCTCCCACGCCGCCGAACTGGAGCGGCTGACCCGCGCCCACACCGGCGAACTCGACGGCCTCGCCACCGCCCAGGCGGTCACCCGCGAGCGCCTCGGCGAGGAACTGCGCCTCGCCCGCTCCGGACGCGCCGCCGCCATGGCCGCCACCGCCAACGCGGCCGGCCGGATGCAGGCGCTCGCCACCGGAATGCTGGCCGACCTGCGGGACATGGAGCACCGGCACGCCGACGAGGACGTCCTCACCGACCTGCTCCACCTCGACCACCGCACCGCCCAGGCCGGCCGCCTCGCCGACTCCATCGCCGTCCTCACCGGAGCCCGCTCGGGCCGCCGCTGGGCGAAGCCGATCGTCATGGAGTCCATCCTGCGCGGCGCCATGGGCCGCATCGGCGGCTACCAGCGCGTTCGACTGCACTCCACCAGCGAGGCGGCCGTCGCCGGACACGCCGCCGAGGGCGTCATGCACGCCCTCGCCGAACTCCTCGACAACGCGGCGAACTTCTCGCCGCCCACCGCCGAGGTCCACGTGTACGTGGAGGACGTGCCCGCCGGCATCGTCATCACCGTCGAGGACAGCGGCCTCGTCATGAGCGACGTCCAGCTGCGCCGCGCCGAACAGGCCGTGACCGCCGAGACACTGGACCTGGCCGGGCTCTCCGGCACCCGCCTCGGTCTCGCCGTCGTCGGCCGCCTCGCCCACAAGTACGGTCTGACGGTGTCCTTCCGGCCCTCCGCCCGCGGCGGCACCGGCGCCATCCTGATGCTGCCCCAGGACCTGATCAGCCGGACCCCGGCCGAGGTCCTGCCCGCCCCCGCGCTCCTCACCGCGCCCGCCGCGGCCGGCCACCGCGCCCCCGTCCCCGTCGCGGTCCCCGGCGCCCCCGCCGCGCAGACCCGGCCCGCCGCCGATGCCGAGGCCGACGAAGAGGCCGAGCCGGCCCACACGGGCCGCGCCGGCGGGACCCCCGACCCCCAGGCCCCCGCGACCGGGGCCGGCCACGACTCCGAAACCACCGGCCACGAACCGGTGCTCGGCGAGAGCGGACTGCCCCAGCGCAGGCGCGGCCGGACCCTGGCCGCGGCCCACCCCGAGGGGCCCGACGCGGCGGCGGCCCGCAACCGGACCGCCCCCACCGACGCCTCCCAGTCCGCCGCCCGCTTCGGCAGCTTCCGTCAGGCCGTGCGCAACGCGCCCGCGCGGCAGCAGCCCACGAACCCCCCGCACCCGGAAGGCAACACTCGATGACCGGCTCCACCACCGACGAGACGCTCAGCTGGCTCCTGGAAGGACTCCTGGAGCGCACCCCCGGCGCCCGGCACGCCCTCGTGCTCTCCCGCGACGGACTCAAGCTGTGCCGCACGCCCGAGCTCTCCGTCGACCAGGCCGACCAGCTCGCCGCGATCGCCGCCGGCATCCAGAGCCTGTCCCACGGGGCGTCCATCGAATTCGGCGACGGCACCGGAGGGGTCCGCTCGGCCATGGCCGAGTTCTACGGCGGAATCCTCTTCATCGTCGAGGCGGGCGAGGGCGCCCACCTGGCCCTCGTGGCCTCCGAGGACGCCGACGCGGGCCTCGTCGGCCACAACATGTCCGAACTGGTCGAGCAGCTGAGCGAGCATCTGATCGCCAGGCCCCGGGGATGAGCCGCGGCAGGCCGGGCCGGGACGACTCCCCGGACCGGCTCTACACCCTGACCGGCGGCCGCACCCGTTCCGGCAGCGACGCCTTCGACCTGGTCACCCTGATCGTCGCCGAATGCGACCCGGTCCCCGGCATGCAGTCCGAACACGCCGCGATCCTGCGCATGTGCCGCTATCCGACGGCCGTGGTGGAGATCGCCGCCGACCTCGGCCTGCCCGTCTCGATCGTCCGGATCCTGCTGGCCGACCTGCACGACACCGGACGCGTCAGCGCCCGGCACCCGCGTGCCACGACGTACCGCCTTCCCGACCCCGACATCCTGGAGCAGGTGCTCGTTGGACTCCGCAACCTCTGACCCGGACCGGCCCCGTCAGACCCTCAGCAGCACCGCCGACAACGGTCTGAAGATCGTGATCGTCGGCGGTTTCGGCGTCGGCAAGACCACGATGGTCCGCTCGGTCAGCGAGATCCGCCCGCTGAACACCGAGGAGACGATGACCGCGGCGGGGGAGGCCTTCGACGACACCCAGGGCGTCGCCGCCAAGACCGCCACCACCGTCGCCTTCGACTTCGGCCGCATCACCCTCGACGCGCACAACGTGCTCTACCTCTTCGGCGCCCCCGGCCAGGAACGCTTCTGGTTCCTGTGGGACCGGCTCTTCTCCGGAACCCTCGGCGCCGTCGTCCTCGTCGACACCCGCCGCCTGGCCGACTCCTGGTACGCCATCGACCGCCTCGAACACCACGGCACGCCCTTCGTCGTGGCCTGCAACGACTTCGGCGGCCCCGAGCACACCCCCGAGCAGGTCCGCACCGCCCTCGACCTCCCGCCCGAGGTACCCCTGCTGTTCTGCGACGCCCGCTCCCGCGAGTCCAGCAAGCAGGTGCTCATCTCCCTCGTCGAGCACCTCCAGCACCTCCAGAGCCACCGGCCCGACCAGCCGGTCGTCGTCCCGCACCCGATCCCGGAGCCCACCCCGTGACCACCCCCGAGCCCCGGCCCGTCTACCTCGGCGGCCCCCGCTTCCAGACCGAACCCGCCGAGCTGTACCGGGAGATGCGCCGCGACCACGGCGCCGTCGCCCCGGTCGTCCTCGACGGCGACGTCCCGGCCTGGCTGGTCCTCGGCTACCGCGAACTCCACCAGGTCACCAGCGACCCCCAGCTCTTCTCCCGCGACTCCGACCTGTGGAACCAGTGGGACCGCATCCCCGCCGACTGGCCGCTCCTGCCCATGATCGGCCGCAAGCAGCCGTCCATCCTCTACACCGTCGGCGAACGCCACCGCCAACGCGCCGCCGTCATCTCCGAGGCCCTCGAATCCGTCGACCCCTTCGAACTCAAGGGCCACGCCGAACGCTTCGCCGACGAGCTGATCGACCGGCTCTGCGGCAAGGGCTCCTGCGACATCGTCGGCGAGTACGCGATGCTCCTCCCGCTGCGCGTCCTCGCCCGCATCTACGGCTTCTCCGACGCGCAGGGCCCCGGCCTCGTCACCGCCATGAACGACATGATCAACGGCCGGGAGGGCGCCCTCGACGGACAGCGCCACCTGGGCGAGTCCATGTACGCCCTCCTCGCCGCCAAGTCGGCCGAACCGGGCCACGACGTCGCCTCGCGGATGCTCGCCAACACCGCCGGGTTCACCGTCGACGAGATCGCCCAGGACCTGATGGTGATGATGGCCGCCGGCCACCAGCCCACCGCGGACTGGATCGGCAACTCGCTGCGCCTGATGCTCACCGACGACCGCTTCGCCGCCTCCCTGGCGGGCGGCCGGCACAGCGTCGGCGAGGCCATGAACGAAGTGCTCTGGGAGGACACCCCGACCCAGAACGTCGCCGGCCGCTGGACCACCCGGGACACCACGCTCGGCGGACAGCGCATCGGCCGCGGCGACCTGGTCCTGCTGGGCCTGGCCGCCGCCAACGGGGACCCGCACGTACGCACCGACGCGGGCGCCCTCACCGGCGGGAACAACGCCTTCTTCTCCTTCGGCCACGGTGAACACCGCTGCCCCTTCCCGGCACAGGAGGTCGCCGAGGTCATCGCGCGGACCGGCATCGAGGTCCTCCTCGACCGCCTCCCCGACGTGGACCTCGGCGTCCCCGCCGCCGACCTCACCCGGCGCCCCTCGCCCTGGCTGCGCGGGCTCAGCGAACTCCCCGTGACCTACACACCCACCCCCGCCCTTGGAGCCCTGAGATGACCTGCCCGATCGAGCACGGCGGCCCCGCCCCGATCACCCTCGACCCCTTCGTGGCCGACCTCGACGCCGAGAGCGCCGCCCTGCGCGCCGCGGGCCCCCTCGTCCCGGTCGTCCTGCCGGGCGGGGTCGGCGTCTACGCCGTCACCCACCACGCCGAGGCCAGGAAGCTCCTCACCGACCCCCGCGTCGTCAAGGACATCAACGTGTGGGGCGCCTGGCGGCGCGGCGAGATCCCCCTGGACTGGCCGCTGATCGGCCTCGCCAACCCCGGGCGCTCGATGCTCACCGTCGACGGCGACGAGCACCGCCGCCTGCGCACCCTCGTGGCCCAGGCCCTCACCGTGCGCCGGGTGGACAAGCTCCGCGCCGGCATCGAGGCCCTCACCGCGGACATGCTCGACAAGCTCGCCGGCCTGCCCGCCGATCAGAGCGTCGACCTCAAGGCCGGCTTCGCCTACCCGCTGCCGATGAACGTCATCAGCGACCTGATGGGCGTCGACGCCGCCGAACACCCCCGGCTGAAGGCCCTCTTCGAGAAGTTCTTCTCCACCCAGACCCTGCCCGAGGAAGTCCCGCAGATGATGGCGGACCTCGGCGCGCTGTTCTCCCGGATCGTGGAGTCCAAGCGGCAGAACCCCGGCGACGACCTCACCAGCGCGCTGATCGCCGCCTCCGAGGACGGCGACCACCTCAGCACCGAGGAGATCACCAACACCCTCCAGCTGATGGTCGCCGCCGGCCACGAGACCACCATCAGCCTGATCGTCAACGCCGTCGTCGCCCTGGAGACCCACCCCGAGCAGCGCGCCCGCGTCCTGGCCGGTGAGGTGCCCTGGGAGAACGTCATCGAGGAGACCCTGCGCTGGGCCACCCCCACCTCGCACGTCCTGATCCGGTTCGCCACCGAGGACATCGAGGTCGGAGACCGGATCCTGCCCGAGGGCGAGGGACTGATCGTCTCCTTCGGCGCGCTCGGCCGCGACGAGGCGCAGCACGGGGAGACGGCGGGCGAGTTCGACGTCACGCGCACGCCCAACCGCCACATCTCCTTCGGCCATGGCCCCCACGTGTGCCCCGGCGCGGCCCTGTCCCGCCTGGAGGCCCTGGTCGCCCTCCCCGCGCTCTACGCCCGCTTCCCGGACCTGACCCTGGCCGTCTCGCGCGAGGAGCTCCGCAACAAGCCGATCCTCACCCAGAACGACCTGTTCGACCTCCCGGTGCGCCTGGGCGCGAGCGCCTGAGCGACGGGCGCCCGGGAGAGCGGGCGCCCGGGCGCGCCCGGTGCCCCGTACGGCCGTCACGGCGGCCGTACGGGGCACCCGCTTCACACCGGTACGGAGACGAAGGTCCGGCCCGACTCGTTCTCCACGACGACCGCCTTGACGTTCGCCGGGTCCACGGCCGCCGACCCGTCCAGGGACGCGCCCTTGCCCTCGCCGTGCTCCGCCGTGCCCACGACCCAGCCGCCGGCCACGGTCCGCGTACCGTCCTTGCCGACCACCACCAGCCGGCAGCGCTCGCCGGCCGGCACCCCGGTCACCGCCGCGTTCACCCGCACCCACTTCGGCGCCGGCGTCACCCGTACGGTCATCCGCGTACCCGTGCCCGCGTCCGTCGCGGACGCCACCCGGGTCCCGGCCGGCGGCGGCGAGGCGGGTGCCGACACGCCCGGGGACGGCGGCGGATCCAGGGCCACCGGCCCCGCCTCCTGACCGCCGAGCCGCGCACCGGCCCAGAACACCAACGCCAGCGAGGCCGCCGCGGCCAGCCCCACGAGGGCCGTCCGTCGCCGCGCCGCCGCCACCCGCTCCCCGCGCACCTGCCGAAGGGTCCGCTGGAGCAGCAGGTCACCGCCCTGCGGGGGCCCGTCGAGGAAGGCCTCCTCGGGGACCTCGCCCAGCACGCTCTCCATCTCCCTCAACGCCGCCACCTCCTCACGGCACCGCACGCAGTCGCCGACGTGCTCCTCGACACGCCGTACGTCCTGCTCGTCCAGGACCCCGAGCACGTACGGGCCGAGCAGTTCCTCCTCGTGCCGCTGCCGGTTCACGCCACCACCTCCCGCAGTCCGCCGGGCTGCTGGGGCGGCCGGCCTGATCGTCTGTCGCCGACGGTGTCCCCGCCCGCGTCCGTGAACACCTCGCGCAGCGCCTTCAGCGCGTAGTGCGAGCGCGACTTCACCGTGCCCGCCGGGATCCCGAGCCGGTCGGCGGCCTCGGCGACACTGCGCTGGCGGTAGTACAACTCCGTCAACACGTCACGATGTTCCGGCGTGAGCCGGTCCAGGGCGCCCAACACGGTCATGGAGTCCACCACCGCGTCGGCGTGGTCCCCCTCCACCGGCGGAGCGGCCGAGGATCCGGAGACCTCCGGCGGGCGGGCCGCCTTCGCCCGGTAGCGGTCGGTGACGATGTTGCGGGCCACGGTGAGCAGCCAACCGCGCACCGAACCCTTCCCGTTGACCAGGACCTCGGCGTGTCGCCAGGCCCGGATCAGCGTCTCCTGGACGACGTCCTCGGCGGCGGCGCGGTCCCCGGTGAGCCGGGTGGCGTACGCGAGCAGGGCGTTGCCGTGCTCCTCGTACACCGTCCTGATCAGCGCCTCGTCCGTCCCGCCCCGCCGTGCGCGGGGCCACAGTGGTCCGGCCATCTCACCCTCTCCGTCCGCCTCGTGTCGCGTGGTGCGGTCGGAACACGCCGTACGGGCCCGAACGGTTCATGTGACGCCCGTCACTCAGGTCCGGCAGGCGCGGCCCTCGTTGAGGCAGTCCGCCACGGCGCGCATCGCCTCGTCGGTCATCACGTTCACGAACATCGCGTGGTCCGTCTTCGGACTGTGCCGCTGTTCGGGGAAGGAGTCGAGGGCGATCGGCACCCCGGGGGCGACGGCGTAGGCCAGGCTCAGCCGCAGTTCGGGCACCGGGAAGGCGCCCTGCGGGCACACCCCGCGCGCGTCGGGGAAGCGCAGGTGGGAACGGTGGCCGGGGGCCTCGGTGTCCAGACCGTTCCAGCAGCTGGGAAAGACGAGCGTACGGGTCACCAGATCGCCCGCCGGACAGCGCGGGTAGGCGACGGTCCACCGGTCGGGCAGGCCCGAACAGCCCCAACGGGCCCGTACGTCGGCGTCCGTGCGCGCCGTGTGCGCGACGGCGTCGCCCGTCATGGCGCGCAGGAAGCGGGGCATGGGCACCACCTTGCCGACCGGGTTGCCCCGGAACTCCACGCCCACCGCCGCCTCCGGCAGGATCTCGCCCGCGTTGCCGTGCCCGGCGGCGAGCTCGTGCGGGCGGGTGCCCGGACGGTCGGAGCGGCGCAGCACCGGCCAGAAGTAGGTGGAACGGTCCCCGCCGACGCAGCTGGTCGCGGCGGCGGCCAGGGAGGCGTCGCCGGAGAGGGCGTCGGTGGACAGGTTCCCGACGTAGGCGTGCGTGTGGTGGGCGCCCGAGCGCAGGCCGGGGGAGACGACGAGGTTGTCCTCGTTGCGGTGCCCCTCCTCGTTGCGCCCGCAATCCACCGTCACGCTGCCGGTGGAGGCGTCCGGTCCGACCGGGGGCGGGGCTCCGGGGTCCGGCGGCACCCGACCCATGTCGACGAAATCGCCCGCCACGGAGGCGTGGCCGGATCCGGGGGCCCGGGAGGCCCCCCACGCGGCGGCCGCCAGCCCGGTGCTCAGCACCAGGCACACGAGCAGCGCCGGCAGTCGGTGTTCGTTCCCCATGGGGGTCACCGTCGCCCCTGCCCGCCGCGCGGTCAACCGGGCGGCCCGGCGAGGTCCGAAACCGCCCGCGACCGGCGTCCGCGGCCGGCTCGCGGTATTGGCGCGGAGGGTGCTTGTACCGGTGGGGCGCGGGCAGCAGAGTGGGGGCATGACACCGGAAGAGTCGTTGCGCGCGTTCGCCCGCACCCGGGCGAGCCTGGACGGGAGCGAGGTCACCTTCCGGTGGTCCGGGTCCGTGCACTCCTGGGCGCCCGAGGAGCCCTACCGTCGCCTGTTCGGCTTCGAGGGGGTCAACGTCGCCCGGCTGGAGGCCGCGGAGGACGGCGGGTACCGGATGCTGTCGCGGGAGGCGGCCTTCTACCTCGACCCCGAGACCGGAGAGATCCTGGAGAACTGGCAGGACAAGCCGGTCGTGCACGTGTGGAACGACCCCGCCGACCAGCGGTGGCGGCCCTTCCCCGTCCCGCGCACCGAACTGGGCGACCAGGTCTGCTTCAGCCTGGAGATCCCCCTCGCCTACCCCTCGCCGCTCCCCGTCGACCGGTACCCGCTGGAATCCGCGGGCGACACCTACCGGGCCCTGGAGCTGTTCCAGTTCTTCGCGCCCGCCGCCGCGCTCGCCGGCGAGGCCCCCTCCGTGCCCGCCACCATGTCGTGGACCCGGATGTCCCCCTGGCTGCCCTGGATGGAACAGGGACAGCGCCCCGGCGGCCTCACCTTCCACTGCCGGGGCGCCAAGCTCGGATCCTGGGCCGAGGTCCCCGAGCGGACCCGCGCCCACATCGCCGCCCACCACCCGGAGTTCGCGCACGCCCCCGAGAAGTGGAGCGAGCCGAACGAGTCCAGCTGGACGTACTTCCGCAAACTGCACCCCAGGTAGGCCGGGGCCGGGGAACCGCCCCGCCCCGAAAGCCCGCGGGACGGGCCCGGCGGGCCGCTCGGCAGGCCCCCGGCTCCCCACCGACCCCGCTCGCCGGTCCGCCGCGCCCCCGCTCGCCGGTCCGCCGGGAACCCGGCGCCGGCCCCGCAGGCCCGCGCCGCCCCGTCCGGCAGGACCCCGGCGTCCCGTCCGGCAGGACCCCCGGTAACCCTCCGGATGGACCGCCGGTAACCCCGTTCCCCACCCCTCCCTCGAGGCGTCCCCCAGGGGAGGGACAAGGGTTTTCCCCGTATCGGGTTCATTCCCGCGTTGCCTACTGTCTGCCCACCGGCGGTCTTCCGCATCCCGAACTGCCCCCGCACCAACCCCACATGGTGTGAAGCAGCCGCGGTCGCGCGGACCGCCGGTACATTCCGTCGTCCAGCCCCGCCGTTGCGGCCGGACGACGTGGCGCGCGGCGGTGCCGGAGCGGGTCTGACCACCCCGCCCCCGGCCCGCGGCCCGCCGGTTCCACCTCCCACACTGCACCGACCGGCCGCTCCGGCCTGCCCGGATCGGCCTTCGAAGGGGAACAACGTGCACGCAACCAGACGACGTCGGCTCATATCCGTCGTGGCCATGTCCGTCACCCTGCTCGCCGGCTCCGCCACCGCCTCCGTGGCCGTGACCGCCGCCGACGACCCGGCCTCCTCCCTCCCGGCCGCCGCCGCCCCCGCCGCCGGCACCCCGGCGCCCGTCGAGAACCTCATCGTCGGCTACAAGTCCTCCGCCTCCGAGGCCACGTCCAACACGGCGGCCGCGGACGACGCCGTCGCCAAGGGCAAGAAGACCGGCAAGAAGACGAAGTTCGACCGCCGTCTCGGCACCGGCGCCGCCCTCGTCAACCTGGGCGGTGCGACCGCCCCCTCCGAGGCCGCCGACGTCATCGCGCAGTTCCGCGCCGACCCGGACGTCGCCTACGTCGAGCCGGACTCCCGCGCCTACGCGCTGGCCACGCCCAACGACACCGACTACGCCAAGCAGTGGGACCTCTTCGAGCCCACCGCCGGCATGAACGTGCCCGCGGCCTGGGACAAGACCACCGGTTCCGGCGTCACCGTCGCCGTCATCGACACCGGCTACGTGGCCCACTCCGACCTCGCCTCCAACGTGGTCGCCGGCTACGACTTCATCTCCAGCTCCACCGCCGCCCGTGACGGCAACGGCCGCGACAACAACCCGGCCGACGCAGGTGACTGGAGCGCAGCCGGCGAGTGCGGCGTCGGCTCCAAGGCGAGCGACTCCTCGTGGCACGGCACCCACGTGGCCGGCACGATCGCGGCCGCCACCAACAACTCCAAGGGCGTCGCGGGCATCGCGTACAACGCGAAGATCCAGCCCGTCCGCGTCCTCGGCAAGTGCGGCGGTGCCACCTCCGACATCGTCGACGCCATCACCTGGGCCTCGGGCGGCACCGTCGCCGGCATCCCGGCGAACGCCACCCCCGCCAAGGTCATCAACATGAGCCTCGGCGGCTCGGGCACCTGCGGCACCAGCTACCAGAACGCCATCAACGCGGCCGTCGCCCGTGGCACCACCGTCGTGGTCGCCGCCGGCAACAGCAACGCCGACGCGGCCGGCTTCTCGCCCGCCAGCTGCAACAACGTCATCAACGTCGCCGCCAGCAACCGCACCGGCGACCGCTCCTTCTACTCCAACTACGGCTCGATCATCGACGTCGCCGCCCCGGGCGGTGAGACCCGCCGCGCCACCGACACGCCCGGCACCGTCACCACCCCCGAGAACGGCATCCTCTCCACGCTGAACGCGGGCACCACCACCCCCGGCGCCGAGATCTACAAGCCGTACCAGGGCACCAGCATGGCCGCCCCGCACGTCGCGGGCCTCGCCGCCCTCCTCGTCGCCGCGAAGCCCTCGCTGACCCCGGCGCAGATCGAGTCGGCCATCAAGACCAACGCCCGCCCGCTCGCCGGCACCTGCACCGGCGGCTGCGGCACCGGCCTCGCCGACGCCGCCGCCACCGTCAACGCCGTGACCTCGACGCCGACCACCCCGGCCTTCGAGAACACCGCGGACTTCGCGATCGCCGACAACGCGACCGTGGACAGCCCGATCACCGTCTCCGGTGTCACCGGCAACGCCCCGGCCGCCCTCAAGGTCGGCGTGAACATCGCGCACACCTACATCGGTGACCTGAAGGTCGACCTCGTCGCCCCCGACGGCACGCTCTACACCCTGCACAACCGTGCCGGCGGCAGCACCGACAACATCAACACCACCTACACCGTCAACGCCTCCTCCGAGGTCGCGAACGGCACGTGGAAGCTCCGCGTGAACGACAACGCCGGCGGCGACACCGGCAAGATCGACTCCTGGAGCCTCGGCTTCTGACCGGATCCGCCCGTCGGACCGGACCCCACCCGGTCCGATCCGACGGGCGGACCGCACGGACCGAACACAGCGACGGACCTGCCGGTACCTCCCGTACCGGCAGGTCCGCGGCGTTCCCGGGCACCATTCCCGTCGCGCGACTGAATTCTGCGTCACAATCCGGGTCCGTCCGGCGGCCGACCTCGTATTGTCGCCTCTCACAGGAAGAGCACAGGGCAGGGGCGCGAAAGGCTGGTGGCTGTGCGTGGCGGCGACGGGGCACGCTGACACCAAGGTCGGACACGGCGAACTCATCGAGGCGGTCGAGCGGGCCCTGGCCACGCACGGCCGCGCCATCCTCACCGGACCGGCCGGCGCGGGCAAGACCGAGGTCGCGCGGGCCGTCGCGGCCGCCGCCCACCGAAGGCGCGAAACCGTCCTGCGCCTCGCCCCCGAAGCCGCCGACCGACCGATACCCGAGGCCTCGGCCGCCGCCCTGCTCGCCTCCGTCCCGCGCACCGCCCTCGACCGGCTCGCCGGCCCCCAGCGCACCGCCATCGCCCGGCTCCGCCGCGAGGCCGACGCCCCCGACTCCGCGCCCGACCTCGTCGCCCTGCGCCTCGCCGTCGGCGAGGTCCTGCGCACCCTCGCCGAACCGGGCCCCGTCCTGCTCGTCCTCGACAACGCCCAGTGGCTCGACGCCGAGAGCACCGACCTCCTGCGCTTCGCCCTGCGCCTGACCCCGCCGCGCGTGCGGGTCCTCGCCGCCGAATGCGCCCAGGGCGGCGCCCCCGTCGCCGAACCCCTCTGCGGCCCCGGCACCCCCACCATCCGCGTCCCCGCCCTCGGCGCCGACGAGGTCGCCGAACTCCTGCTGCGCCACGGCCTGCCCGCCCGCCTCGCCGGCCGGATCCACCAGGCCAGCGGCGGCAACCCGCGCCTGGCCCTCGCCCTCGGCCACTCCCTCGCCGAAGCCGCCGCAGCCCCCGGAGCCGCCGGCGGACCGGGCGGCGGCGCGGCGGGCGGCGCCCACCACGCCGACCCCCTGCCCGTGTCCGGCCAGGCCCGCGAGGTCGCCCGCCGCCTCCTCGCCGAAGCCCCCGAACAGACCCGCCGCACCCTGCTCCTCGCGGCCCTCGCCGCCCGACCCACCACCCCCCTGCTGCGCCGCGCCGGACGCCCCGACGCCGAAGCCGAACTCGCGCGGGCCGAACGGGCCGGGCTGGTCACCGTGGGGGAGGACGGCGCCGTCGCCTTCACCGCCGGCGCCCTGCCCACCGCCCTGGCCGCCGACGCCGGCTGGCCCGAACGCGCCGCCGGACACGCCGCGCTCGCCGCCGCCGTCGACGACCCCGTCCAGGCCGTGCGCCACCGCGCGCTCGCCGTCGACACCGCCGACGAGGACCTCGCCGCCGAGATCACCGAGGCCGCCGCAGCCTGCCGCCGCCGCGGCCGGCGCGACCTCGCCGCCGAACTCGGGCTGCTGGCCGCCGAACGCACCCCCTGGGCCCACCCCCGCGAGGAACTCTCCCGCCTCGTCGCCGCCGCCGAGGACGCCGGCTGGGCCGGCCGCGCCGACCTCGCCCGGCGCGCCACCCGCGCCGTGCTCTCCCGCGACGCCACGCCCGCCCAGCGCGTCCGGGCCCGGCTCGCCGTCATCGACGCGGCCGGACAGGCCCTGGCCCACCTCGACGAGACCATCGCCTGCGCCGTCGCCGACGCCGAGGGGGACGCCTCGCTGCGCGCCGCCGTACAGTTGCGCATCGCCTGGAAGCACAACCTCAGCGACGGAGACCCCGTCCGCTCCCGGGACGCCGCCGCCGAGGCCGGCGCCCTCGCCCAGGCCGGCGGGGACCAGGTCGCCGAGGCCATGGCCCTGACCGTGCGGGCCCGCATGGGCCGCATCCTCGGAGACCCCGACGCCGAGGACATCCTCGCCCGGGCCCTGGCCCTGCCCATCCCCGACGTCCCCCTCGGCATGCGCAACGCGCCCCAGTACCTCGCCGTCCGCCACGCCCTGTTCGACGACCGGCTCGACGACGCCCGGGGGCAACTGCTCACCCTGCTGCCCGCGGTGCAACGCACCGGCTCCGCCGAGGACGTCTTCGAGGTGCTGCGCAGCCTCACCGAGGTCGAACTGCGGCGCGGCAACTGCACGCTGGGCTCGGCCCACGCCCGGCGCGCCCTGGAGCTGACCATCGAGGCGGGCCTGTCGCCCGGACCGGCCTGGTACGTGGCCGCGACCGCCGAGGCGGCCGGCGGCGGCTTCGCCCGCGCCGCGGGCTACGCGCGCCGGGGCATCCGCGCCTCCGAGGAGGAACACGACCAGGTGTTCCTCTCCCGCGGCCTGTACGCGCTCGGCACCGTCGAACTGGCCACCGGCGACGCCGCGAAGGCCGTCGCCACCCTGCGCCGGGTCGCCGCGCTGGAGGAGGCCCAGCAGGTGGTGGACCCGTCGGTGCTGCGCTGGCACGGCGAACTCGCCGAGGCCCTGATCGCCACCGACGCCGTCGCCGAGGCCGTCGCCCTCCTGGACCGGGTCGCCCCCGTGGCCCGCGACCTGGGCCGCACCACGGTGCTCGCCGCCCTGGACCGGGCCCGCGGCCTGGCCCTGTCGGCGCGGGGGGACGCGCAGGCGGCCGTGGCCCGACTGGAGGACACCGTACGGCTCTTCGCGGACCTCGGGCTGCCGCTGGAACAGGGCCGGACGCTGCTCGCCCTGGCCCGGGTGGAACGCCGCAGGCGGCGCCGCGCACCCGCCCGGGAGGCGCTGCGCGCCGCCGCCGAGGTCTTCGAACGGGCCGGCGCCCGACCCTGGATCGCCCTCGCCCGGGACGCGGCGCCCGAGGCCGCCTCCCCGCACCGGGGGAGCGGTGGCGGCGGCGCCGGCACCCTCACCGAGGCGGAGGCGCGGCTCGCGCGGCTCGTCGGTGCGGGTGCCAGCAACCAGGAGGCGGCGGCGAAGCTGTTCGTCAGCGTGAAGACGGTGGAGGCCCGCCTCACCCGGATCTACCAGAAGCTGGACGTCCGCTCCCGGGCCCAGCTCGCCACGGCCCTGCGCCGTCACTGAGCCGGGCGGTCGCCCGGTTCCGCCCCCGGCGCGGGCCGGGGGCGGGCGGTGCCGGGGGTCAGCAGGTGAGGTTGTTGCCCGGGGTGACGCCGAGCAGCTGGGTGAAGGCCTGGTACTTGTTCACCCGGCTCTGGACCTGCGCGGGGTTGCCGCCGTTGCACTCCAGGGCCCCGTTGATGGAGCGGATCGTCTCGCCGAAGCCCGCGCCGTTCACCATCGCCGCGTGGGCGGTCATGGTGCCGGGGCCGTTCTGCGTGTTCCAGTACCAGAGCGCCGTCTTCATGGCGACGGCCGGGTCCTGCTCGACGAGGTAGGGGTTGGCGAGGAGGTTGATGCCGAGGGCGTCGCCCGCCGCCTTGTAGTTGAAGTTCCAGCTCAGCTGGATCGGCCCGCGACCGTAGTAGGCCGCCTGGCCGGCGGGACAGCCGTAGGGCTGCGTGGCGTCACAGTAGTGCGGGTAGTTGGCCGTGTTCTGCTCGACGATGTGCACGAGGCCGCCCGTCTCGTGGGAGACGTTCGCGAGGAAGGCCGCCGCCTCGCGCCGCTTGACGGTGTCGTCGCCGGTCTTGGCGAAGCCGGGGTAGGCGGAGAGCGCCGAGACCAGGCCGTTGTAGGTGTAGAAGGGGTTCCGGTTCGGGAACATCTGGTTGAACTGGGTCTCGCTGACCACGAAGCCGGACGGGTCCGGGTTGCCCGGGTCCGTGCCGCCCCCGGTACCGCAGGCGCCCTGGTCGGACCAGACGCCCCACTGGCCGGTGGTGCCGGGCGTCTCGCCCTGGGTCCACCACTTCGCCTGCCAGTTGCGGCCGTTGTGCGAGGCGGTCGTGCCGCCGGTGTAGACGGCGGAGGAGGTCCACGCCGAGGCGCAGGCGGGGGCCGCGTTGGCGGAGGAGGCGGGCAGGGCGACGGCCAGGCCGAGGGTCACCGCGGCGGTGGCGGCGAGGGACAGGGCGCGGCGACGTAGCGTGCGTATCACGAAAGGACTCCTGGGGTGGGGGGAGTTGTCGCGGGGTGGTGGGGGGAGCGACGAACACCGCCCACTGAACCGAAAGTGGTCTGGACCTGTCAAGGTATAGACCAGAGCTTTCGGTGTGGTGCGCTCGTGAAACGCCGGACCGGCGTGACGGCCTCGCCGTCACGCCGGTCCGGATCCCGCCTCGATCAGCTGCCGGCCGAGAGGTTGCCCGACAGCACCGGGATGTTGTCCAGGATGTGGGAGAGGGACTCGTCGCCCTTGGCCTGGGTGGAGTTCTCGGCGCACTGCTGGTTCTGCGGGTTGGACAGGACGTTGATGTCCTGGACACCCACGTTGACGGCGGCCAGGATCGACTGGGCGTTGACCTTCGCCGGCAGGCCGACGCAGAGCTTGTTCAGCGAACCCTGAACGGCGCTGAGCTGCGGGCTCATGTTGCCCTTGGTCTCCTGGTTGCCGTAGAGCTGCGCGGCGTTGTTGCCGTTGACCGTGTTCACGCCGTTGTCGTTGCCGATGGCCATCGCCGGGGAGGCCATGACGGCACCCGTACCGATGACGGATGCGGTGACCGCGGCGGTGGCCATGAACTTCTTGAGCATGTTGATCCTTCTGTCGCATGAGCTGTCCCCGGCGGGACGTCCTGATCAACTGCCTTCGTCGCCAACGGTTATCGCCGGTCACCCGTGCGGCCCAACGGCCTCCCCCGCGCGGCCCGCCGCTCAACCGGTCTTGCGGCGCACCTTCTTGTTCTTCCCGCCGGGTCCGGCGCCCGTGCCGGTCACCTTCGCCCGGCTCTGGTGGGCCTCCTGGGACCTGTTGTTCGCGGCGTTGCGGGCCAGGGCCTCCCGGAACCTGCGCTTGGCCTCCTCGGCCGGGGACTCGTCCTTCGGGGTGTCGTCGTTCGTGGCGTCGGTCTGCGGGGTGTCCGTACCGTCGGTCATCGGCGTGCCTCCTGGAGTGATCACTTCACGCCAGTCTGTCAGTCGGATCCCCGGTCGGCCACGGAGTTCGGCCCCGGGGGCGCGGGGACCTCCGCGCCCCCTCCGGCCCGGACGGCGGCCAGGGCCGCCCGGTGCAGCGCGTACGGGTCCCCGTGGCGCACCGGGGATCCGGTGAGGGTGTACCACTCGTCCGCGTCGGTGTACTGGACGTCGAGCCGGACCAGCCCGTCCCCACCGGCGCTCGTGCGCAACGTCAGCGGGCCGGTGATCACCCCGACCTCGTCGGTCATCGCCCCGCCGGGGCCGGCGAGGACCTCGTCCTGCCAGTGCGCGGGCCCGCTCACGACGCGGCGCAGGTGTCGAGCATGCCGGTCAGCGCGGTCCGCTCCGCCTCGGTGACGGTCAGCCCGTACAGGGACTTCACCGTCGTCCACGCCCGTCCGTACACGCACCGACTCGATGCGTCCGTCGGCTGCCACAGGTCGGGGCTCTGGTCGCCCTTGGAACGGTTCGAGGACGCCGACACCGCCAACAGCTGCGGTCCGCTCAGGTCGTTGGCGAAGGCCTTGCGCTTCGCCGCGTCCCATCCGGCGGCCCCCGAGCGCCAGGCCTCGGCGAGCGGCACCATGTGGTCGATGTCCAGCCTCTTCGCGTCGTCGATCTCCGCCCCGTCGTACAGGCTCTTCCAACGGCCCGAGACGGCGCGGCACTCGGAGTCGCGGGTGACGCCCGCCCCGTCGCGCGCGAGGACGGTCTCGCGGGTGTCGCACCTGTCGCCCTGCTCGGCCCAGTGCGTGAACCTGTCCCGGCTGTAGCCGGCCATCGTGCCGGGCTCGGCCACCTTCAGGGCCGCCAGGCGCTCCCTGGCCGCCGCCACCCCGACCATGCCGGGCAACACCTCGGCCGTGGGCGGGTTCCCGCCCGCCCCGGAGGGCGCGGGAGCGGGCGCGGGGGCCGCCGTCGGGGCCGTGGCCGAGGGCGATGCGCTCACGGACGGCGTGGCCCGCGCCCCGCCGTCCGCCTTGCCCTCGCCGGGCGCGCCCGCGCCCCCGCATCCGCCGATCCCGAGCAGCAGCGCCGCGGCCACCACCGCGGCACGCACACCTGACTGACGATTCATGACCCGCCCCGAGGAGATTCGGACACCGTTCCGCTGAAGACTACCCATAACCGGACATCCAACCCCGCACCGGGCCTCCGCCCCCCGACCGGGCGCCGTCCGCGCGGCAGTTCACGGTCCTGCCGACGGCCCCGGGTCGCGCGCCGGCCGCACCGGGCCCCGGCGCCGGACGTCACCGACGAGCCGGGCCCCGCCCGTACCCGTCACTCCGCCCGTTCCCGCCACCCCGGGTGCCCCTGCCCCGCCGTGCTGTTCGGCCGCCGCGTTGACGGCCCGCCACCCGAGCGCCGCGCCCGCCGTGAGGGCCGCCGCCAAGGCCGTCGGCCAGTGCGGGGTCACCGTCGCCCAGGCCGCCCACGCCGTCCGGACGACGAGGACCGCGGCCGCCGCCACGACCACCCCGAAGGCCGTCGCCGGCGAGCGCCGCACGATCCGGCCGCGGCCGCGGCCGGCGCCCGCGGCCCGCCGCAGTCCCTCCCGTGCCATCGGATCCCCTTCCCGTCGAAGTCGCCCCGCGGCGGCCCGGAGCCACCGGCCCGTCCCTGATCGCCCGGAGCCGTCGTGGCCGTTCGTGGCCGTTCGTGGCCGTTCCCGGTCGTCGTGCTTCGAGTGTGGGCGGCGAACGGGCCCGCCGCGGAGGAACCCCGACCGAAGGTGCGCACGGGGGCGAGAACCGGCCGGCCCCCGCCCGCGGTCCCGGGTGCGTCGCTCACCCGCGACACCTCCGCGCAGCGGCCCCGGCCCGGCGCGAGGATGGTGCGCCGGGCCGGGGGGAGTTGGCCAAAACGCGCCCGAGCGCGCGCCGGCCCCGCGTGCGCCGGAGCCGCCGGGTCAGGCCCAGGACGCGGCGACCAGCGACCGCTGAGCGGCGCTCAGGTGGGTGAACGCCTCCAGCCAGCGGCGGGCGTACCCGTCGGCCGAGGGGTCGGTGAGCCGGCCGAAACCGTCGCGCGAGCGCCGGTCCGCCTCGGTGACCAGCGCGCCGACCAGTTCGGCCGCCGCCCCGAAGCCGGCCCGGCGCAGCGGCCCGTACGCCGACAGGGACTGCGGCCCCCCGGCCGATTCCGCCACCGCCCGGCGTCCGCCCGCGACACCCGCCTCCAACAGCCGACGCACCCGCCACAGCGGAGAGTCGGCCAGCGGATCCGGACCCGGATCGACGGGCCCGACCGGCCCCGCCTGCGCCGGACCCTCGACGTGGCCGCCCTGGAGGCGGTCGTAGCCGAGGTCCGCCCGCCCCCGCCACTCCGGCGGCAGCCGCAGCGTGTACGCGGCCCCCGGCACCGGGCCCACGGCCAGCGGGCTCAGCGTCGCCGCCCGGTCCAGGTCCGGCCGGCCCAGGACGCGCACCGCCAGTCCCGGACACCCCGCCAACCGGCGCAGGTTCGCGATGTGCGCCAGCTCCGGGTGCGGGTGCGCGGCCCGCAGCCGCAGGAGCGGCGCGTCGGGGCGTACGGCGCCCCGCGGCGACAGCTCCCGGACCAGCAGGTGCTCGCCGGCCGCGCCCACCACCTCCACGTCGCAGCCCAGCAGCCGCACCCCGGCGGCCGTGCCCGCGTCGGCCTCCGCCTCGGCCAGGGCCGCCCCCACCGCCTCCGCGGCCGGGCGCGCGAACAGCGCCGCCACGGGCTCCCGGTCCCAGGGCAACCCCGGTACGGGGGTGGCCCGTACGCCCCGTCCGGAACCGAGCCTGCCGTCGGCGGACACCGTCGCGCCGACGACGCGCAGCCCCCCGCGCGAGAGCCCCGCGTGGTCGAGCACGGCACCGCCGAGGGCCACGGAGGCGCCGCCGGCGCCGCGCGCGCGGGCGAGGCCGCCCGGCCGTACGTCGGACACCGTGTACGGGGAGCCGTCGTCACCGAGCAGGTGGGTGACCACGCCCCCGTACCCGGTCGCGGTCAGCACCGGCTCCCGGCACAGGCCGTGCACCAGCAGGCTGCCGCCGGCCGCGTAGGCCCGGCGACCGCCGCCGCTCACCCCGGCGCCGGGGGATCCGGACGCCGCCCACGCGGCGGTGCGCAGCAACTCGCCGAAGGCCGCCGCCAGGTCCGTGAGCCGCTGCCCCGCGGCCCGCTCCCGGGCGCCGCGCAGTCCCCGTACGACGCGCAGGGCCGCGGCCTCCGCGCGGGGCAGCCCCGCCAGGCGCGCGGTGTGCGCGGCCCGCAGCAACTCGGCCTGGACCACCACCCCTCCGGCGCTCACTCCGGCGGCGAGGGCCTCGGCGGCGGCCGCCCACAGGGCCGCACCCGCCCGCACCTGCGCCGGGGTGAGCGGCGTCGGGTCCCGCTCCGTCCCCGCCCCCTCGGTCGGGGTGGCGCTCGACCCCGGTGCGGCTCCCGCCACGTCCTCGCCCGCCGCCCCCGGACCCGCGGCGGCCGGCTCGGCACCCGGTACGGCCGAGGGCTGCGACCCGGCCTCGTCCGCCGGCGGATCCGCCGGTGGATCAGCGGGTGGAGCCGCGCCCAGTACCGCCGCCCGGTGCAGACAGCGCGGGGCCAACAGGCAGGTGCAGGAGGCCTCCTCGGCCCGCGCGACCACCCCCGAGGGACCGGGTCGCAGCGTGACCAGCGCGTCCTCGCCGAAGCGGACGTCGACCCCGCCGCCCTCCCCGGCCACGGCCCGCGCCCCGCACTCCGCGACCGCCGCGTCGAGCTTCTTGCGCAGGCGGGCACTGAGGTTCTCCACGGCCTCGGCGAGCACCTCGGGGGCGACCGGCGGGAGCACCCCGGTGCCCGCCCCGGTCACGACGCTGTTGCTGTTCAACGGGGCTCCCCACGGAGTCGGTCGCCCACCCAGCGGGCGAGGGCGAGAGGGCTGAGGGCGGCCACCGGCATGCCGGCCGCCACGAGCTGCCGCGCCACCGGCACCGAGTAGCGGGGCGTCCCCGCGTCGTCGAGGGCGGCGCAGCCCAGGAGATGGGCGCCGGAGGCCGCCAGGGCGCGCACCTCCCCGAGCAGGCCGCCGAGCGGGGCGCCCTCCTCGAAGTCGCTGACCACCACGACCAGCGTGCGGCTCGGCACGGTCATCAGGGACCGGGCGTGCGCCAGGGCCCCGGCGATGTGCGTCCCGCCGCCGACGCGGACCTCCAGCAGCAGCGACAGCGGGTCGTCCACCCGGTCGGTGAGGTCCACGACCTGCGTCGAGAACGCCAGGAAGTGCGTGGACAGCGTGGGAACGCCGCCCAGTACCGCCGCCGTCAGCGCCGACCAGATGACGGAGGCCTCCATCGAGCCGGAGACGTCGACCACCAGGACCAGCCGCCAGTCCGACTCCCGCGAGGCGCGGGTGGCGAACACCGGGCGCTCCGGCACGACGACCACCCGGCCGTCGTCCAGGCGCCGGGTGTGCGCCAGGTTGGCCCGCAGGGTCCGCGCCAGGTCGAGCGGCCCGCCGGGACGGCGCGTGGGACGCGCGGTGGCCAGACCCGACAGGGTCGGGCGCAGTCGCGACGCCAGCTCCTTCGCCAGCTCGTCGACCAGCCGCCGCACCAGGGGCCGCAGCCGGGAGAGCTGCTGCTCCGGCATGCCCCCGGCCAGCGAGAGCACGGAGCCGAGCAGTTCCACGGACGGGCGCACCGAGGCGGGGTCGAGCTGGGCCAGCACGTCGCTGCGGCCCGCCTCGGCCGCGTCGGCGAGCACCTCCTCGCGCACGTCCTCCCCGAAGAGGGACTCCAGTTCCCGCGACCACTCCCGGGCCGTCGGGAAGGAGGGCCCGTCGCCGCCGCCCGCGCCACCCCGGTCGAGGTCGCCGGAGCCCTCGCCCCGCCCGGCGCCGTAGAGCTCGTCGAGGGCGCGGGCGTAGCGGCCGGCGCCGGCCGGCAGGCGGTCGCGCTGCCGACCCAGCAGCAGCCGCCACCGGTCCGCGGGGGCGAGTCGTCGGCCGTCGGGAGCTGCCTCGCGCGGCGCGCGGGTCGGGTCCGGCGACCCGTGGATCCCGGCACCCGCCGGCGCGGGGGATTCCCCGGGCGTCCCGGCGCGGTCCGGAGCGCCCGCGTCCGGACCGGCGGCGGGCGGGAGGGCCTTCAGCGCGGCCCGGCCGGCCGCGTCGGCGGCGGCCCACAGCGCCAGCAGCGCGGGCGAGGCGTCCAGCGACACGTCGACGCGGTCCCCGAGCCGCTCCGTGACGGTCTCCAACAGCCGGTCGCGGGCGGCCGGGGACAGTGCGTCGAACCCGCCGCGCAGCGCGGGCAGCCGCTCCAGGAAGGCCTCGTCGGACAGGTCGTCCACCCGGTCCAGCAGCGGGGCGACGGCGGCCGGGGAGGCCCCCAGGAGGGGGCCGGCCGCGCTCAGGACACCGGCCAGCCGACGGCCCAGGGCGCGCCGCCCGTCGGCGGAGGTCGCGCCGTCGATCCAGGCGGCGACGCGCGCACCCAGCCCGGCCGCCGGATCCAGGTCCAGCAGCACGCGTACGGCCAGGGCGGCGCCGCGCATCAACGGGCTCGCACCGGTGGCGAGTTCCGTCAGGCACGCGTCCATCCGCAGCCCCAGGCGGCGGGCCGCGACCCGGTCGGCGAGGGCCACCAGGGACCGGGCGTCGGCCGGGTCGTCACTGCCGGCGAGTCCGGGCAGGGACCGTACGGCCGCGTCGATCAGCTCGCCGGTGAGTACGGCGGCCCGCTCACGGGAGGCCTCGTCGGCGCCGGGGAGGTGACCGCGCCGCAGCCCCTCCAACAGGTCGGCTGCCTCCAGGAGTTCGGCCACGCCGGCCGTGTCCGGCAGGACGGTCGCCACCTCCTCCAGCCGTACGTCGACCAGCTCGGGCAGGTCGCACCGCGCGGCGGCCTCCAGCCCGGTCAGGATCTGCGCCGCCGTCGGGCCGCCCTCGGCCGCCTGGCGGCGCGCCACGTCCCGCAGCGTTCCGGCGGCGGCCTGGGCGGCGGTGACGCCGCGGACCCCCACCAGGTCGAGGCGGGCCGGCACCGCCGGGGTCCAGGACAGGCGCCACTTGCTGCCCAGGGCGGTGCCGTCGCCGGTGGCGGCGACGGCGACGGGCTCCCCGTACGAGGCGCCGCACACCAGCAGGCGCCGCAGCAGCACCTCGCGCCGCCCGTCCAGCGCGGAGCGCAGCGGATCGAGGCGCACCTCGCGCGGGGCGGGGTCCTCGGGCGACGGCAGCCGCAGCGCGGACAGCTCCGCCTCGACGGAGGGGCCGAGGCCGCTGCGCGGGGCGTGCGGGGTGGTGCGGCCACGTCCCGCGCCGACCAGCGCGGCCTCCAGCGCCTTGGCCAACGCGCGTCCCCGACCCAGGAGTTCACCCTGGCCGAGGACCGCCGTCACGGCCTCCAGCAGTTCGCCGCGGCCGGGCGCGGGCAGCCCGCGCAGCGCCGCCAGGTCGCAGGCCAGGCGCAGGGTCTCGGCGGCCTCGCCGGTGCCGGCGGTGTGGCCGGCGCGGCGCAGCTCGCGACAGACGGCGGTGACGGCGACCGAGGCCGCCTCCCGCAGCCGGTCCGGGTCCCCGCCCGCCTCGAACACGGCCTGCTGCCACAGCGGGTCGCGGATTCCGGCGGGGTAGCCGGAGCGGGAGTCCAGCAGGTCGTACGAGTACGCCACGAAGGAGGTGACCGCCTCGTCCGGCGCGTGGGCCGCGTCCCCCTCCGGGTGCGCGTGGGGGCCGGGGACCTTGCCGGTGTCGGTGTCGGTGTCGGTGTCGGTTTCGGTGTCGGTGCCGGTGCCGGTGCCGGTGCCGGTGCCGGTGGGCGGCACGGCCAGGGCGGGCGCGTGGAAGGCGCCGATCACGGCCGCGACCCGGCGTCCGCCCGCCGAGGCGGCGGTGATCACCCGCCGCATGTGGGCCTCCCGGGCCAGGTCCGTCGCCGCGACGGCTCCCGTGTCCGTGCGCAACGCCCAGCCGACGCCCAACGCCGCGCGGCGCACGGCCTCGGGGGAGCAGCCCGGGGCCAGGACCTCCACGGCCCGGTCCCACAGGTCGTCCCCGTCGCGCCCGGTGCCGCGGGCGGCGAGCCCCTCGGCGAACGCGCGCCGGCCCGCGGTGACGACCGCAGCGGCGCCGGCCGGAGCGGGTACGGGAGCGGCGCCCGGAGCCGTGACCGGCTCCGCGTCGATCCCGGGGGCCGCGCCGGGGCCGGCCGCCGGGGCGGGCTCCGCGTCCGGTCCGTCGGCGTCCCAACCCCGGTCCGTCAGCGGCAGGTCGCAGCAGAGCACCTCCACGCCCCGCTCCCGCGCCCAGCGGATCGCGGCCAGTTCGGGCGAGAAGTCGGCGAACGGGTAGAAGGCCGGCAGGCCCCCGCGCCCCGGACCCGCCAGGGCCACCGGGGCGAGGGTCTCGGGGTCGGCCAGGTGGACCAGCCACCGCTGGAAGTCGGTGGGCAGCTCCACGCACAGCACGTCCGGTTCCGCCGCGTCGAGCAGCGCCGGAACCATCGCCGCCAACGCGGGACTGTGGTGGCGCACCCCCAGCAGGTACGGCGCGCGCGACGCGGCGAGCGCGTCCACCGCCTCCCGCGGATCGGTGCCGGAGGTGTCCGTCAACGCAGGCTCCCGCGCAGGTCCCACAGCCGGCGCCACATCGCCGAGCCGTCCTCGGCGCGCCGGCGCACCGGACCGTCCCAGTACCCGAGCAGCCGCCCGTGGTCGGCCGGGTCGTCCTTGCGCACGACGCCCAGCAGGTGCCCCGGCAACAGGTCCAGCACGTCCCCGCCCGGCAGGTACGCCGCCGCCACCCCGAGCGAGGCGGCCACCTGCACGGCCTCGGCGGTGGACATGACCGTACCGGGCCGCTCCACGTCCCAGCCCTCCGCGCTGCGCCCCGAGCGCAGGTCCCGGAAGACGGTGACGAGCGCGTCCAGCACCGCGTCGTCCACCCCGAAGGCCGCGCCGGCCCGCTCCACCGCCGCCACGGCCTGCCGCCGGATCAGCGTGGCCTCGGCGTCGGCGTCGGCGATCGGCGCGACGGTCTCGAAGTTGAAGCGCCGCTTGAGGGCGGCGGACATCTCCGACACGCCCCGGTCGCGCAGGTTGGCGGTGGCGATGACCGTGAACCCCGGGGCCGCGGAGACCGTCGAGTCCTCGGTCGCGGTCAGTTCCGGAACGCTGACCCGGCGGTCGGACAGGATCGAGACCAGCGCGTCCTGCACCTCGGGCAGGCAGCGGGTGATCTCCTCCACGCGCACCACCCGGCCCGTCCGCATCGCCGCGAGCACGGGGGAGTCGACAAGGGCCTGGGAGGTGGGGCCCTGCGCGAGGAGCAGCGCGTAGTTCCACCCGTACCGGAAGGCGTCCTCGGTGGTGCCGGCCGTGCCCTGCACGGTCAGCGCGCTGGTCCCGCACACGGCGGCGGAGAGCAGCTCGGACAGCATCGACTTGGCGGTGCCGGGCTCGCCGGTCAGCAGCAGGCCGCGCTCGCCGGCGAGGGTGACCACGCACCGCTCCACCAGGGCGCGTTCCCCGACGAACTTCGGGGCGATCACCAGCTTCGTCGGCAGGCCCGCCCGCCGCTTGGGCAGGGCCAGCTCCTCGCCCCCGCTGCCGCACACGAAGGTGACGACGGCGCGCGGCGTGAGCGCCCAGCCGGGCGGTCGGGGGCCGGTGTCCTGGGCGGCGAGGAAGGCGAGCTCGGAGGCGTACCGCTCCTCGGCGGGCATGACCTGCCGTGCGGGGGCGGACTGTTCGGTGACGGTCATCGGGTCCTCTGGGTCGATCGGTGGCGGTCGGTCGGGTGGCGGTCGGTCGGGAGCGGTGCGGGTGCGCACCGCGGGGTGCGGTCCGGTGCGAGGAGCGGAGCCGCGGGGAGGCGGGTGAGGCGGGGCGCGGCGGGAGGCGGGACGGTGGGTACACCCACCGCCCCGGCCGTCCCCGCCGTCCCCCGCCGCGCCCGGGCCGCTCCGGTCAGCGGCGCCGGCGGGCCGGCGCGCGCTTCACGTCGAGCGCCTCGAAGCGCGGCACGTCGCCCTCGACGACCCGCGCCCAGGCCCGGCGGTACAGGTCCGCGGCGGGCAGCGTGGGCACCAGGGCGCCCAACACCGCGGCCCCGCCCGGCGCCATCGCGTACATCGGCAGCTTCCACGTCTCCACGGGCAGCGCCGGCGCCTGCGGCTCGGCCCAGGCCCCGGGCAGGAACAAGGAGCGTCCGGCCCGGGGCCGCGCGGCCTCCACCACCAGCTCGGTCGCGGCCAGTTCGGCGCGGGCCGCCTTCAGTCGCGCCGGCTTCCAACCGGTCCAGCGCGCCGTGTTGCGGTCCGTGGGGTCGGGCATGGCCAGCAGCGCCAGGTACAGGCAGGCGGCGTCCGCGCCCAGCCCGTACGCGGACGAGGCTTCGGCCACCAGTTCCGGCACCGAACGGCCCGGGTCCTGCGGCCACCAGGTGCCGTCCGCGCCGGCCTCGCCGGCCGCGGGCACGCCCGGGTCGGCGAGCAGCGCCGCGAACGCCGGATCGTGCGCGAGCCGCAGCGCCGTCTCCGGCCCGGACGGCGTCTGGTCCGTCCCGCGCAGCAGCGGCAGGTACGGGTCGGAACCCGTCGAGTCGAGCCGCGCCGGCAGCACCGAGGTGTCGGCGTACCCGCCCCGGGGGTGCAGCACGACCGCGCCGTAGCGTTCGTAGCCCTCCCCGGTCTCCGTCGGGGTTCCGGCCGCCTCGCGGAACTTCTCCGCGTGTACCCAGTGCCCGACGCCGAGCATCAGCCCCGGGTGGGCCAGCCGCCGCCGTACCGCCGTGAGGGCCGGCGGCAGGCAGGCCCGCAGGGGGTCCCCGGCCGGCAGGCGGTGCGCGAGCCAGGCCGTGAGGGCCACGGCGCTGGTCAGCGTCTGCGTGCCGAAGCGCGGACCGGTCGGTTCGTCACCCGCCCCGTTCCGGGCGAGCGGGTGGTCGACGTCCCGGGACAGCACGGGGGACAGGTCGGGGCCGAGCAGATCGGGCAGCGCCCGGTGCGGCGGCCACGGTACGCGGACCTCCTTCGCGGCGTCGGCGAGCAGCTCCTCGGGCACCGGCGTGCGCCGTCCCACGCGCTCGTTCCACACCAGCGCGGCCGCGGCCACGTCCGGGCCCCGCGTCCACAGCAGGGCCGGATCGGCCGGCAGCAGCGCCGCCACCAGCTCCCGGCGCACGTCCGCGGACAGGGAGTTCAGCTCCTCGCGGGCGTGCCCGGCGGGCGTGGCCTTGATGCCGAGCGTCGCCCGCAGTTCGGCGGTCAGGAAGCCGCGGTCGTAGGTGTCCAGCTGCGGCAGACCCGCCACGACCACCCGTGCCAGGGTGGCGTTCACCCCGGTCAGTCGGGTGAACTCGGCGGCGGCCTCCGGGAACCACGGCGCCGGACCCCGCTCGGCCGCCTCCTTGAGGAACGCGCCCAGCCAGTTCGCGCCGCGCTCCGGATCGCCCGGCACCGCCGTCGGCCCGGGCAGGACGCGGCCGGTGTAGGGCGCGGGCACCGCGAAGCGGCCGCTCGGGTCGTGCAGCAGCGCGTTGAAGTCCCGCCCCCCGGCGGGCCCCTCGAAGAAGTCGGTCACCCCGAGCACGGCGCCCTCGCCGAGCGGCAGCGCGGTACGGTGCCGGCTGCCGTGGCCGCGTTCGCGCCCGTCGACGCCCCGCAGGAGCTCACCCTCCACGCGCAGCCGCATCCGGCGCCAGCGCCCCGAGGCGGTCTCGCCGGAGGCGAGGCCGAGGGCGTCGACCTCCGCGAGCGTGCGGCACAGGGCGGCCCGCTGTTCGTCCGTCACCCCGGTGACGACGGCGCGGTAGGCCACGGCGGCCGGCCGCTCCAGGAACACCTCCGTCCACGGGAACGCGCTGAACGTGGCGTGCGGGACGTCGACGTGCAGCCGTCCGGGAACGGCCTCGGCGGCGGTGTCCGCGACGGCCGTCGCGAGCAGGCGCAGGTACCGGAAGGTGGCGTCGGACTCGGCGCTGTAGCCGTGCCGGCGCGAGGTGAACAGGCCGCTCAGGCCCGCGTCGATGTCCCTGTCCGTCGGCCCGCGCTCCGGTCGGGGCTGCGGGGCCACCACCGGACGCGGTTCGAGGGCGGCCGCCACCCGGGCCAGCTCCTTGCGCTGGCGCAGGGCGGTGCGCACCCGGTCGACCACACCGCGCAGCAGGGCACCCTCGCCGATCTCGGGCAGCGCCTCGGCGACGGCCTCGGGGACCCGCTCCGCCTTCTCCTGCGCCGCGGCGGCCTTCAGCAGCGCGCCGGCCCGTACGGAGTCCATGGCGCGCAGCACCGCGGACCCCCGCGGGTCCCGCGCCCGCAGGCAGTACCAGTAGGCGAGCGGGGGCAGCTCGGCCCCCTCGGCGGAGTAGCCCGCCGCGGTGGACCGTTGGCTCAGCCCGAGCTGCGCGCTCACGACGCCCTCGGGGTCGGTCATGACCAGCGAGCGCCCGTCCGTGGACACCGCCCGCAGCCGGTCGTCGCCGGGCAGCGCCACGGCGTGCCGGGGCGCGGCGGCGCCCTCGGCCGTGGTCACGGACCGCCCGGACTGGTCGCGGCCGTGCCAACGCCCGTCCGGCAGGCGCACCGTGCGCCAGCCGAGGAGCCCGTCGACGGGGGCGCCGAGCACCGAGCCCTCGACGGTCGGCGCCGGGCGCAGCCAGCTCTGGGCGACGCCGTCGGCCAGGGTGCTGCCCGCGGGGTGGTCGCGCAGGGCGTCGGCGAGGAAGCCGGGCAGCGAACGCCGCCCGAGGGCGCCGCCCGCGGGCTCGTACTCGTACCAGCCGGGCTCCTCGCCCTCCGCTCCCCGCTCCCAGACCCAGTGGGTGACGCCGTCGGAGAGGACCGGCCGTTCCGCCGGGACGCGGCTGTCGCCGCGGTGCAGCACGCCGTGGCCGGTGGTGCGTCCGCCGCCGGGCAGCGGCAGGGTGACGTGTCCGGTGCGCACCGACCAGTAGGTGGCGGAGGACTCCAGGGTCAGGACCTCGTCGGGGGCGCTGAGCCAGTAGCCGCGCACCTCGCCCTCGTAGGTGGCCCAGAAGACGAGCAGGTCGTCGTCGGTGTGGTGGAAGCCGACCTGCCGGTGGCCGCCCGAGGGGACCCGCAGGTCGTGCGTCAGCACGGTGGAGTCCGGCCCGATGACCCGGACCTGGGAGGAGTTGGCCACGATCACGTGCGGCCAGGCGTCCATCACCGTCAACCGGTGGTCGCCGCGCCGCGGGGACATCCCGGAGACGGCCTCCTCCCAGGCGGGCCAGACCAACTCCTCGAACATGCCGCCGCGCAGGGTGTGGGCGAGGACGGAGCCGAGGTCGAGGCCGGCCGCGAGGGAGACCTCCTTCGGAGCCAGGGCCAGGGCCTCGTCGGGCAGCCAGGACAGTCGGTTGATCGCGGCGGGCAGCTCGGGCAGACCGGCGTCGAGCGTCTCGCCGGCGACGAGGCGCACCCACTCGGCGAGCAGGTCGGCGCTGCCCGGGGAGCCGGCCAGGAGCCGGAACGTCTCACGGCCGACGTTCTGCGCGCTGCGGTCGCCGCCGCGCAGGGTGCGGAAGAAGGTGGGCCGCAGCCGCTCGTCGGCGCACAGCGCGGCCAGGTCGCGGCGCTCGGGGTCGGCGCGCCACCGCTCCAGCTCCATCGTGCCGTTGGCCATGGCGTCCGTGACGGCCACGGGCACGTCGAGGGAGAGCAGCAGGTCGACGAGGCTGACGTCCTGGAGGTTGAGCTTCAGCCCTTCCTCCCGGCCCGGCAGGGCCAGTTCGGCGCGCAGCCGCTGCGCGCAGCGGACGACGAGGGGGCGCAGGCCGGCCAGGGCGTGTCCGGCGCGGCGCCAGCCGGAGAAGCGGGAGGCGTGGAAGCGCTCCAGCCAGCCGGAGGTGCCGTCGGGGGAGGCCTCGCCCTCGGGCGCGTCCACGTCGACGAGGCCCGCGACCGCGCCGGACTCCTCCAGCAACTCCAGCCAGAACGGCGCCAGTTCGCCCGCCCCGCCGGAACCCTGCGGGATCATCCCCAGCAGGGTGCCGCGTACGGACGGCTCGCGCCGGGCCAGCGCCACGAGGGACGCGCGGTGCGCGGTCCACCAGCCGGTGGCGGCCCTCGGGGTGGCGGGCAGCGGCAGCAGCTCCGCGAGGTAGTCCTGTTCGGCCCGCGCGGCGTCGACCTTGGCCGCCCGCGCCAGCCGGCGCAGCTCGACCGTGGCCTGAGCGGACGGCGCCAGACCGCCCGCGGTGCGGCGCACGCACAGCCGCCGGAAGCGATCCAGGGCCTCGGCGGGGGTGACGCGGCGGGACAGCTCCTTGCCGTACCCGGTGAGGACCTTCACGGGCAGCGCCCCGGCCAGGGCGAACTCCAGGAAGACCGCGTCGAGCCGGTCCTCGTCGATGTCGAGGCCGAACCGGGTCTCGCTCGCGCGGGCCTTGCCGAACAGCTGGGCGGCGTAGGTGGTGTTCTCGACGCCGAGGAAGACGCGGGCGGCCTGCTCGTGGAAGACGGGCAGGAAGTGCGGGACGGAGGCCGCGAGCCGCTCGGCCAGTTCGTTGCAGGCGTCCAGGGCGGCCTTGGGCTTGGTCTTCACCTGGCGGGAGAGGCGGTCGAGCTCGGGGACGAGCGCGAGGGCCTGGTGGCCGTCCTCGGGGTGGTGCACGAGCACCCACTCCGGGAACCCGAGCGCCGAACGCCGCCCGAGGCCCACCACGGCCGGCTCGCCGTGCGGTACGAGGCCCAGGAACCCGGCCGCGAGGTCCTCGGCGGCGCCCAGTTCGGCCGCCGCCAGGCGCACCACCACCCGCTCGTCGCCGAGTGCCGGGTGACGGTAGGCCCGCGCGGTCAGCGGCACGGCGGACGGGCCCCCGTCCGCGGCGTCGACGGGCAGGACCGCGCCCGCCGCCAGCAGCGCCTCGCCGGTGGTGTTCCCGATGCCGTCGGTCGTGTTGTCGGTGCTCACGCGTCCCCGCCCTCCTCGATCTTGCGCCCGGCGTACAGTGCCGCGGCCATCCGCATGCCCTCGGACCAGGCCACCGGTCCGACCTCGCCGAGTCGTACCGCCCGCCCGTCCGCGTCGTTCCAGTTCAGTGCGCCGGTGGTGGTCTCGTCGTCCCAGTAGGGCTCGCCGATCCACACGGCCGCCTCGACGGCGCGGCCGGTGTCGCGGATCCGCAGGCAGGCGTAGCCGCCGGAGACCCGGTAGCCCAGGCCGGTCGCCCGGGCGGCGAGGCCCTGCCGGTTGGGGTACTCCCCGCCGGCGTAGTCCGACACCTCGGTGGCGCCGGCGCGTACGTCGTCGGGCTTCACCCAGGTCGCGCGGTGGATCTGCTCGACGCGCTGGGTGAGGCCCAGCTCCGCCGCGAACTCCCGTACGTCGTCCAGGTCCGGCAGCAGCACCGGGTGCGGCAGGGTCACCGTGCGCGGGGAGAGACGTACGGTCTCCCCGTCCAGGTCGAGGACCTTCAGCTCACCGGAGTCGGTCACGTCGCGCAGGAACCCCACCTCGTCCGGGTCCTCGCCGACGATCGCCAGGTCGCGCAGCGCCTCCTGCCAGGCCGCGTCGGGCCAGACCCGGGCCAGGAGTTCCGTCGGCACCGGCAGGGAGGACACCATCCAGGCGTCCACCTGGGCCAGGCACGCCGCCTCGTGGCGCTCCAGCCACTCGGAGAGCCGGCGCAGCCGGTCCACCTCGGGGTGGTCGCGCAACGCCTTGGGCAACGTCTTCAACTGCCGCCCCGCGGGCCGCCGGGCGGTGACCCGCCCTTCGACGAGGGAGACCTCGTACCCCTCTTCCAACGCCAGCCAAGTCATCAGCCGTGCCCCTTCGACCCTGTCCGTCACCGTTCGTGGGCAGCCCGAAGCAACGCGTCGACGCTGCCGGGCTGCGGTAATCGGGAGACTAGCGACCCCCACCGACAACGCGGACGGCTGGGCTCCGCATAGCCCCCGGTCAGATCCTCGGGGGAGGATTCCCGTCGTGGGAGCTCGGAGTGCGAAGTGGGGCGGGACCGTGACACGGACATCGGTGGAACTCGGCAAGGGCGGCAACCATCCGCTGCCCGGCGGACCGCTCGTCGTGACCGTGGAAACGTCGGCGGCGGTGGACGTCTCGGCCCTGCTGCCGGCGGCGACCGGCCGGGTCCGCGACGACGCGGACCCGGTGTTCTTCAACCATCCGCAACAGGACGGCGTACGGGTCGGCGGGACTCGGAGAGCCGCCCGATGCTCTATGCCGACGGGGTCGTGACGATGGACCGCGGTCCGGTGGAGTTCAAGGACCTCTGAGGCCTTCGCGCGTACGCCGCCGCCCCCGGCCGGGAAGTCCGGGGGCGGCGGCGTACGCCCGTGCGGGCGGGAGCGGGGTCAGCCGACCTTCGCCGGCTCGGCGACGGGCTCGGCGGCCGGTGCGGGGGCGGACTGCTCGACCACGCGCGGGCCCTGACGGCCGCGCAGCCCGAACCGGGCGATCAGGGCGACCAGGGCGAAGGCCGCGGCCCCGATCCAGAAGGTGAGGGTGAAGCCGGACTCGGCGGGCAGCGGCGGCACGCCGGCGGGGAGGTGCTCGATGGTCTTCGACGCCAGGATGGTGGTGACGACCGCGCTGCCGATCGCGCTGCCGGTGGAGCGGGAGATCGAGTTGATGCCGTTGGCGATGCCGCTCTGGTGGTGCGGGACGCTGGACATGATCACGGCGGGCATGGCCGCGTAGCCGAAGCTGACGGCCGCGCCGACGACGATCCCGGCGCCGATCACCGACGCGGTGTGGGAGTGGTCCAGGGCCAGCCAGGCGAAACCGACGGCGCCCAGCGCGGCGGCGAGACCGAGCGCGACGCGCGGCCCGCGGTGGCGCACCAACTGCCCGCCGACGGGGGAGGCGAGGAGCGAGACGATGGCGCCGGGCAGCAGGAACTGCACGGAGGCGCGCAGGATCGAGGCGTCGAAGCCGTAGCCGGTCAGCGCGTGCGGCATCTGGACGAGGTAGGAGACGCCCAGGAAGTTCGCGAACATCCCGAAGCCGACGAGGACGCCGGCCAGGTTGGCCATGAGGACCGGGCGGTGGACGAACATCCGCATGTCGACGAGGGGCTCGCGCACCTTGCGCTCGACCAGCACCCACAGCGCGGTCATGACGGCGGCGCCGGCGAAGCCGCCGAGCGTACGGGCCGAGGCCCAGCCCCACTCGTGTCCCTGCGAGATGGGCAGCAGGAGCAGCAGCAGGACGATGCCGAGGGTCAGCGCGCCCAGGAAGTCGGTGCGTCCGCCGGTCTTGTGGCGGGTGGCCGGGACCAGGAACACGACGGCGAGGAGCGCCAGGGTCGCGAAGCCGGTCGCCATCCAGAAGGCGTTGCGGTAGTCGGCGTCCGAGCCGGACGTCAGCAGGCCCGTGGCGACCAGGGCCAGGCCGCTGCCGAAGGCCAGCGTGCCGCTGACCAGCGCCATCGCGCCCGGGAGCTTCTGCGGGCGGACCTCCTCGCGCAGGACGGAAAGGGCCAGCGGGAAGATCGCGGTCGCGGCGCCCTGGAGCACGCGGCCCAGGATCAGCAGCGGCAGGGAGGTCGCGAGCGCGGCGACGACGGAGCCCGCGACCATCACGCCGAGGACGGCGACCAGGGTGGGCTTCTTGCCGTGCTGGTCGCCGAAGCGGCCGAGGAGCGGGGTGAAGACGGCGGCGGACAGCAGGGTGGCGGTGGTCACCCAGCTGACGTTGGCGGTCGAGGTGCCGAGGTCGGTGCGGATCAGGCCCAGGATCGGTACGGGAAGGGTCTGCATCATCGACACGACCATGGCGGCGAGGCTCAGGGCGAAGACGATGACCGTCTCGTTCCTGCTCCTCGCGTCGGAGGGGGCGGATGCGGGGGAACTCATGGGCTGACCGGACCTTCGATGGGTGCTGGGGGAGGGAAGGGGTACTGGGTCCCGGGTGCTTCAGGACGCAGATGGTTGATGTCATCAAGTTCTTCGAAGGTAGACATCAATAGTTAAGGTGGTCAAGTAAACAATTGATAATGTCAAGCACCCGGAGTAGGCTCGGGGCTCATGAGCACCACCTCACCGCGGACGTCGCAGGCCCCCACGAAGCTCCAGCTGCTGGAGCTCCTCGCCGCGATCGGCACCGCCCAGTGGCGGGACTTCGCGGCCGCCGCCGCCCGGTACGGACTGACCTCGACGCAGGCCAGGGTCCTGGCCCAGCTGGAGGGGCCCGTCCCGATGCGCGGCCTCGCGACCCTGCTCGTCTGCGACGCCTCGAACGTCACCGGCATCGTGGACCGGCTGGAGGCGCGCGAACTGGTGCGCCGCGAGCCCTCGGCGGTGGACCGCCGGGTCAAGAACGTCGTGGCGACCGACGCCGGTCGTGACGTCATCCGCCGGGTGCGCGAGGAGATGCAGGCCACGCACGGCGCGCTCGACACCCTGGACGCGACGGAGAGCGCCACCCTCTACGCCCTGCTGGAGCGGCTGCGCCCCACCATGGAGCGCGACTCCGACGCCTGATTCCCGCGGTGTCCGATCTCCACGGCGCCCGATGTGCGGCATCCGATTCCCGAGGCGCCTGATTCCCGCGCGAGGCCCGCCGGTGCCGTGCGCCGGCGTGCGACGTCGGGGGTCTGTCAGTCCTGCGGCGCGGCGGCGTCGAGGGCGGCCGTGAGGCGGCCGAGGCGTTCCTGGAGCTCGCGGATCTCGCCCAGCTCGAAGCCCGTCGCCGCCGCGATGCGACGGGGAACCTCCACCGCGCGGTCCCGCAGTGCGGCGCCCTCGTCCGTCAGTACGGCGTGGACGGACCGCTCGTCCTCGGTGCTGCGCTCGCGACGGACCAGCCCCGCCGCCTCCAGTCGCTTCAGCAGCGGCGAGAGCGTGCCCGAGTCCAGGCGCAGGTGCTCCCCGAGCCGCTTGACCGGCAGCGTGCCGTGCTCCCAGAGCACCAGCATCACCAGGTACTGGGGGTAGGTCAGTCCCAGATCCTTCAGGACCACCCGGTAGAGCCCCCCGAAGGCGCGGCTCGCCGCGTTGAGCGCGAAGCAGATCTGCCCGTCGAGGCGGAGGAAGTCCTGGTCGCGGAGGGTTTCGGCGGGCTGCTCGGTCATGTCGTCCAGTGTACCGGAGCCTCCTTGTGAGCGATTTAGTTGTGCACAATTGAATTGTGTGCTCTAGTTGTGGTCGAGGGTCCGGCCGCACCGGCCGGCGGCCCTCCCGCCATCCCCCTCCCTCCGGAAGGACCTCCCATGGACGCGCTGTACACCGCCGTAGCCACCGCCAACGGCCGCGAGGGCCGCGCCGTCAGCACCGACGGCCAGATCGACCTCGCGCTCGCCATGCCCCCGGCGCTCGGCGGCAACGGCCAGGGCACCAACCCCGAGCAGCTCTTCGCCGCCGGATACGCCGCGTGCTTCTCCAGCGCCCTGGGTCTCGTCGGCCGCCAGGCGAAGGTCGACACCAGCGAGGTCTCCGTCACCGCCGAGGTCTCCATCGGCCAGGACGGCGGCGGCTTCGGCCTGGCCGTCACCCTGCGCGTCGAGCTCCCCGAGTCCCTGGAGGGCGAGACCGGAGCCCTGCTCGTCAAGCAGGCCCACGAGGTCTGCCCCTACTCCAAGGCCACCCGCGGCAACATCCGCGTCGAGCTCGTCGTCGAGTAGTCCGGACCGTCGTCGAGTGGTCCGGACGCCCCGAGCACGCGCGACGCACGGCCCGACGGGTCCGCCCTGACCCCCTCACGCCGTGCGTCGCGCGGCCACCGCGGCGCACGCGGCGGCCAGGGGCAGTTCCGCCGCGAGGGCCATGGCCAGCGCCGCGCCCCGGCCGTCCGTACCCATCGAGGTCGTGACGTCGAACCAGGCGTCCACCACCAACAGCGCGGCCGTCGCCGCCGCGGCCGGCGCCGCACGGGGATCCCGGCCGCGCAGCAGCAACCCGGTGGCCGTCAGCCCGACGGCGAGCATCGCGTCCAGACCGATCCACGCGGTGGCCCAGTGGGACACCCGAGCCGTCTGCGGCATCGTCACCGCCAGTACGCACATCCACGGCAGCAGGGCCACCCCCGCCCCGGTCAGCACCGCGGCGAAGCGCGGCGGGCGCGGGGCGCGGACGCGGCGAACCGGCGGGCACGGGGTGGTGGTGAGGCTCACGACGGGACTCCTTCCGGCCCGACGGTCCGTCCCCCGGGCACCCCCCAACCCTCCCCGCCGAGCGGGCGAAGATCAGTGGTCCGGCGGCCCGAACCCGGGGTGGTGCCAGGTACACCCCCGACCGGGTCCCCGTGTGATGGCATGACCCTGACCAGGGCGCATACCGTGGACGCATGGCACAACCCGGCGCGCCGACACGTACCTTGACCTGGATCGTGGCGCACACCCCCTGGTCCCGTTGGGCGAGGCGCAACACCGCGTTCGCGGTCGCCGCGATCCCGCCCGCCCTCCCGCTCGTGGCTGGCCTCCTCCTGGCGACGGTCGCGCCCGGCCCCGGCGTCGTCCCGCTGCTGCTCGTCCTCGCGCTCCGCCCCCTGCTGACGGACCTCCAGCGCAGTCGCCTGCGGTCGCTGCTCGACCTCGACGTGCCGCCCGTCGCGCGCGCCCACCCCTGGCACACCGTCGCCGGACTCGCGGAACGGCTGCGTTCCGACGCGACGTGGCGCCAGTACGGCTACCACCTGGCGGTCAGCCCCCTCGCCGCGCTCGCCGGCGCCGTCCTCGTCCTCCTGTGGGCCGGGGGAACCGTCTGCGCCGGCGTGTACGCCTGGTCCTGGGCGCTGCCCCAGGACGGGAGCGCCGGGGACCCCGAGGCCTGGGCGGCGCGTGCCGACCTGCTGACGCTGATCGGAGTGTCGGCCCTGCTCCTCGCCCCCTGGACGGCGGCGGCCGCGGCCCGGCTCGACGCGGGCGCGGCGGGCGCCCTCCTGGGCCCCAACCGGTCGCGTGAACTGCTGCGGCGCGTCGAGGACCTGGCCGAGAGCCGGGCCGGCGTACTGGACGCGGCCGACCTCGAACGGCGCCGCATCGAACGGGACCTGCACGACGGGGCGCAACAACGCCTGGTCTCCCTCGCGATGAACCTCGGCATCGCGCGCGCCACGCTGACCGGGCTGCCGCCCGAGGCCAGGGCCGTCATCGACGAGGCCCACCGCGAGGCGAAGGAGGCCATCGAGGAACTGAACGACCTGGTGCGCGGGCTGCACCCGGCCGTCCTGGAGGACCGCGGGCTCGACGCCGCGCTCTCCGGCATCGCGGCCCGCGCCCCGCTGCCGGTCGAGTTGGTCGTCGACCTGCCCGCGCGGCCGGGGGCCACCGTGGAGGCCGTCGCCTACTTCGTGGTCTCCGAGGCCCTGGCCAACGTCGCCAAGCACGCCCGGGCCCGCCGGTGTTCGGTGCGCGTCACCCGCGTCGCCGCCGCCCGGGGGGACGTGTTGCGCGTCGAGGTCACCGACGACGGGGTCGGCGGCGCGGATCCAGCCGGCGGCACCGGGCTGGTGGGCCTGCGCAAGCGCGTGGGGTCCGTCGACGGAACGATAATGATCGACAGCCCCCTCGGGGGACCCACCCTCGTCACCGTGGAGTTGCCGTGCGGGCTGTGATCGCCGAGGACTCCGTCCTGCTGCGCATAGGTCTGGTCAAGGTCCTCGAAATGGCCGGCTTCGAGGTGGCCGCCGAGACCGCGGACGCCGAGGGGCTGCTCGCCGCCGTCGAGGAACACCGGCCCGACCTCGCGCTGGTGGACGTCCGCATGCCGCCCGGCTTCACCGACGAGGGCGTGCGCGCCGCGCTCGTGATCCGCGGCCAGTACCCCGACACGGCGGTCCTGTTGCTCTCCCAGTACGTGGAGGAACGTTACGCCGCAGACCTGCTGTCGACGCGTTCCGGCGCCGGCATCGGCTACCTGCTGAAACAACGCGTGGCCGACGTGGAGGAGTTCATCGACGCCCTGCGGCGCGTCGCCGGCGGCGGTACGGCCCTCGACCCCCAGGTCGTCGCCCAGTTGCTGCTGCGCCGGGGCGGCGGCCCCGACCCGTTGGAGCGGCTCACGCCGCGCGAGCGCGAGGTCCTGGCCCTGATGGCGGAGGGCCGCTCCAACGCGGCCGTCGCCGCCGGACTCGTGGTGAGCGAGAGCGCCGTGGCCAAGCACATCAACAACATCTTCGCCAAGCTGGACCTGCCGCCGGCCGCCGAGGCCCACCGTCGCGTCCTCGCGGTGCTCCGATTCCTGGACGGCACACCGTGACCGCGAGCGGCGCCGCCGGCCGGTTCGCCTGGCACTGCGCCGCGTGGCTGGGCGCCGCGCTCGTGATCGGCGCCGCGACCTGGTGGCTGTGGCCGCCGGGCGCCGTACGCGAGACGACCCTGTACGGGGAGGCGTACGGGGACGGCGGCGGGCGGGCCGTCACGGCCCTGGAGGTCGTCGCCGGCTCGGCGGACGTGAGCCTGACCCCGCGCGGCGACGGCCCGGTCGGCTACCGGGCCGACTTCGCGTGGTCGCTCGGGGAGCCCGCGGTGGAGCGGAGCCGGCTGGGCGACACCCTGCGCCTGACCCCGCGCTGCGCGGGCCCCGCCGGGGCCTCGGCCGACCTCGGCTGTTCGATCCGGCTGACGGTGACCGTGCCCCCGGGGATCCCGGTGAAGGTGTCGGGGGGTTCGGGCCGGGTGTCCGTCACGGGCCTGGAGGGTCCGCTCGACGCCGACGTGGACTCCGGCACGCTGACGCTGAGCGCGCTGCGGGGCCCCGTGCGGGCCTACGTCGGCACCGGCCGGCTCGTGGCCACCGGGTTGGCCTCCCCGCAGGCCGAGATCCGTGCCGACTCCGGTCGGGCGGACGCCACGTTCGAGGTCGCGCCCGAGCGGGTGACGGCCCGTGTGGGGGAGGGCCGATTGGTGCTCAACCTGCCCGGGGAGGCGCGCTACCGGGTCCGGGAGCGGGTGGGCGCCGGCCGCTGCGAGGTGGCGGACTCCCTGCGCGACCCCGCCTCGGCGCGGGTCCTGGACGTCGCCGCCGACGCCGGCCACGCCACCGTCGCCCCCCGGGGCGCCCCCTCCTGACCCGTGGGGTCCGGCCGGACGGCGGGGCGGGCCCTGCGGCCGCCGGGCCGACGCCCGCCCGGTCGGGCGGTGCGCGAGGGGCCGTCGAGCGGTACTCCAGCCGCGCTCCGGAGCACTGGAGGACTCCTGGTGTCCGGGCGGACCGTAATGGCGTCGAAAGTGCGCCGGATTACGGCCCGCCCGGGAATGGAAATACAAAGGAGAATGCTGCGGAAATTCCCGCCGCATTCGGTCAGACGATGTGGCGACCGCCGTCCACGGTGAGGACGTCCCCGGTCGTATAGGCCGCGTTGACGAGATACAGCGTCGCCTCCGCGACGTCCTCGGGCGTACCCACCCGGCGCAGCGGGGTGTTCTGGGTGATCCAGTCGCGGGAGCTTTCCCAGACCTCCTCCGCGTCCTCGTACCAGGGGGTGTCGATCAGGCCCGGCGCGACGGCGTTGACGCGGATCGAGGGGCCGAGCTGGGAGGCCAGCAGCCGGGTCATGTGGTTGACCGCGGCCTTGCTGACGGCGTAGGGGATCGAGCTGCCCAGGGCCCGGGTCGCGGAGACCGACGAGATGTTGACGATGGAGCCGGATCCGGATTCCCGCAGGTGGGGAACTGCTGCGGTGATCATCTGCCAGGCCCCGACCAGGTTCACGTCGAGGATCTCCCGCCAGGCGCCGGCGTCGATCGCGTCCAGGTCGTCGAGCGGCACGAAGCGCGTGACGCCCGCGTTGTTGACGAGGACGTCCAGCCGGCCGTAGGTCTCGACGGCCGTCTCCACGATCCGCCGCGCGTCGGCGGCCCCGGAGACGTCGCCCCGGACGTAGACGGCCTCCGGGAGCGCGGCGGCCAATTCCTCCCCCGCCTTCACGCTGTGGGTCGAATTCACGACCACGCGCATTCCCTCGGCGGCCAGTCGCCGGGCGATCGAAGCGCCGATTCCCGAAGAAGAACCGGTGATCAGGGCGACTCGAGTCTCGCTCATCTTTCCTCCTGCTGATAATCCGGCGAATTCCGAAGGACGCCCGTTGACGAATTGGGCGTCCGGATCCTAACGTATCGCATGACGGAAGCAGATTTCCACTATGCGGAATTCCGGAATAAAGGGGGAGCCATGGGATCGGACGAGATCCATACCGCCGGCGCGGACGGCCCGAAGGGCGGCGTCCACCGCCTCGTCGCCGCCCGCGTACGCCTCACGCCCGACGCGGTGGCGACGCGGGAGGCCGTCGGCGGAACGGAACTGACCTACCGGCAGCTCTGGCGGCGCTCCGGAGCCCTCGCCGCCCGGCTCACCGCCCTCGGCATCGGCCCCGGAGACCTCGTCGCCCTCGAACTGAACCGGGGCAACGACCTCCTCGTGGCGCTCCTCGGCGTCACGCGCTCCGGAGCCGCCTACCTCCCGCTCGACAGCCACGCCCCCGCCGACCGCGTCGCACTCGTCCTCGACGACGCCGCCGTCCGCGCCGTCATCACCGGCACCGGCCCGAGTCGGCGCGAACGACCCCTGCGCGCACCCGAGTCCGCCCTGCTCCTGACGCTCCCCACCGGCGCCGACGCCGAGACGGACCACTACGCCGACCCGGACGTCGACGACGAGGGCCCCTGCCACGTCGGCTACACCTCCGGCTCCACCGGAACCCCCAAGGGCGTGGTCGTCCCGCACCGCGCCGTCCTGGACCTCGTCACCGCGCCCGTGCACGGCGACATCACGGCCTCCGACCGGGTCGGCCAGCTCGCCAACCCGGCCTTCGACGCCTTCACCTGGGAGGTGTGGGGAGCGTGGACGGCGGGCGCCACCCTCGTCGTCCTGCCCTCCGTGGTCGAACTCGACCTCGAACGCTGGACCGCGCTCCTCGCCGAGGAGGGCGTCACCACCGCCCTGCTCACCACCTCGCTCTTCCACATGGTGGCCCGCGAGGCGCCCGGAGCCCTCGCCCCGCTGCGCGGCCTGCTCGTCGGCGGCGAGGCCCTGGACCTCGCCGCGACCCGCGCCGTCCTCGCCGCCGGCGGACCGGGCCGACTGACCAACATCTACGGCCCCACCGAGACCACCGTGCTGGTCACCTGGTTCGACTGCACCGAGGAATCCCTGCGCGGCCGCACCCGCGTCCCCATCGGACACCCCGTGCGCGGGGCCGAACTGCACGTCGTCGACGCCGACCTGAACCCCGTGGCTCCCGGCGAGCCCGGTGAACTCCTCGTCGCCGGGGCCTCGGTGACCTCCGGCTACCTGGGCCGCCCCGAACGCACCGCCGCCGCCTTCCTCCCGCACCCCGACGGCCCCCGCTACCGCACCGGCGACCTCGTACGCCTGCTGCCCGACGGGACGTACGACATCCTCGGCCGCGTCGACCGGCAGGTGAAACTGCGCGGCTTCAGGATCGAGTTGGAGGAGGTCGAACGCGCGGCCGCGGCCACCGGCCGCACCGGCGCCGCGTTCGTCGAGAAGAGCGGCGAAGGGCACACCGCCCTCCTCCTCGGGGCCTTCCTCGCCGACCCCGACCACCCCGGGGGCGCCGAGGCCCAGGGGCGGGAGCTGGCCGAGGCCCTCGCCCGCACCCTCCCCTCGTACATGCTCCCCGCCCGCTGGCTGCCCCTGCGCGAACTGCCCTACGGCACCACCGGCAAGGCCGACCGCGCCCACATCCGGCGCCTGCTGGAGCGGCCGGCGACCCCGGACGGGGCCGGCGCCCGGTCGGCCGCCCCCGCGCAGGAGGCCGCCCCCGCACCGTCGGCGGACCCCGCGCCGTCGGCGGACCCCGCGCAGGAGGCCACGCCCGCGCAGGAGGCCGCCCCCGCCCCGGAAACCGGCGCGCGCCCCGCCGACCCGCTGGAGGCACGGATCGCGGAGGTCTGGGCCGACCTCCTCGGCGTGCGCGACATCGCCCCCGACGACGACTTCATCGGCCTCGGCGGCAACTCCATCCTCGCCACCCAGACCGCCTTCCGGCTCTCCGAACGCCTCGGCGTCCCCCTCACCCCCACCGACGTGCTGCTCGCCACGGACCTCGCCGACCTCGCCGGGCGCCTGCGCGAACGGTGATCCGCCCCGCCCGGGGCACGGGACCGACACCCCGGTCCTCCTCGGGCCCCGCACCCCCAGGCCCCCTCCGCGCCGACGCACGCCCGACGTGCCCGCCGCCGCGCGCACCGGACCCCGGCAGCCCTCGAAAGGCCACCCCCATGGCACCCTCACGCCCCGCCGCCCCCGAACGCAGGGGGGCCGCCACCGCCCCGCTCTCCCTCGCGCAGGAACGCCTCTGGTACATCCACCGGAGCGCACCCGCCTCCGCCGTCTACAACGTGCCCCTGCTCACCCGTTGGCGCGAGCGCGTCGACCCGACCGCCCTGCGCGCCGCGCTGACCGCCCTCGTCACCGCCCACGAGGTCCTGCGCACCACCTACGGCACCGTCGACGGCCGGCCCGTCCAGTTCGTCGCCGCCCCCGGCCGGCCCGTCGCACTGGAGGTGATCGACCGCCCCGCGCCCGAGGACGACGAACTCGCCGAACGCGCCCGCGCCCCCTTCGACCTCACCGTCGACGCGCCCCTGCGCGCCACCCTGTGGCAGGATCCCGACCCGGCGGCGGGCCCCGGAACCCTCCTGATCACCGTCCACCACATCGCCGTGGACGGCTGGTCCCTGCCCGTCCTCTACGGAGCCCTCGCCGCGGCCTACGACCAGGCCCGCTCCGGACTGTCGCCCACGCTGCCCGAGCCCACCGTCCAGTACGCCGACTTCGCCGTCTGGGACCGGGCCGGGGACCGGGATCCGGAGCCGGCGCGCAGGATCGAGGAACGCGCCGCCGCCCTGCTCGACGCGGCCGCCGCCGACCCCGCGCTCGGCGTCGCGCCCCCGCGCGCCCGCGTCCCCGACGGGGACCGGCGCGGCGAGGAGGTCCGCCTCACCCTGCCCGCCCCGCTGGTCACGGGAGCCGAAACCCTGGCCCGCGAGCTCCGGGTCACCCCGTTCGTCGTGCTGTTCGCCGCCTTCCAGGCCCTCGTCCAACGCTGGAGCGGACAGTCGGAGTTCCTGCTCGGCACCGTCGCCGCCAACCGTCCGCACCCCGCCGTCGCCGACCTCGTCGGCTTCTTCGTCAACACCGTGCCGCTGCGCTGCGCCCCCGACCCCGACGGCACCTTCGAGGAGCTGTGCGCGCGCTCGCGGGCCGAGGCCTTCCGGGTCCTGGCCCACCAGGAACTGCCCTTCGACCGGCTGACGGCGGCCGTGGCGGAGGCCCGGCACGCCGCGACCGGCGGCACCGCGACCGGCGGCACCGAGGCCGCCTCCGCGACCGCCCGTCCGGCCGCCCTGGCCGAACTGGGCTTCGTCCTGCAGAACTCCCCGGCCCCCGACCCCGAGGGCCGCCACCCCTGGGAGCCGCCCACCCTGCTGCCCACCGGAACCGCCAAACAGGACCTCTCCCTGGTCCTGGAGCACACCCCCGACGGCGGCCTCCTCGCCACCGTCACCTACGACACCGGCCGCTACACCGAGAGCACCGCCCGCCACTTCACGACGGGATACCGGGCCCTGCTGGCGGCCGCCGTGGCCGCCCCCGCCACCCCCCTGCGGGAGCTGCCCGTCACCGAACGCCCCGCCCACGCCCACCCGTACGGGATCCTCACCGGCGACGCCCCACACCCCGGACCCGCCACGGCCACCCAGGCCCTGGAGGAACGCCTCGCCGCGATCGGGACGACCGCCGACGCCGACCGCACGGCCGTCCGGAGCTCGCACGGCACCCTCACCCTGGGCGAACTCGACACCTGGACCCGCGCCATCGCCGAGCGGCTGCGCGCGGCCGGCGTCGGACCGGGCCGCCACGTCCCCGTCCTCGCCGCGCGCGGCCCCGCGCTCGTCGCGGGCTGGCTCGGCGTGCTGCGCGCCGGCGCCGCCCTCGTGCCCCTCGCCCTGGACACCCCCGCCGCCCGCGTCGAGTTCGTCCTCGCCGAGACCGGCGCCGACACGGCCCTGGTCTGCGCGGAGGGCGCCGCCCTGCTCGCCGGCCTCGACACCGCCGTCGAGCCCCTGTCCCTCGACGGACTCCGCGCCCGGCCCGCGTCGGACGGCGGCACCTCCGCCCCCTTCGCCTCCGCCCCCTTCACCCCCGCCGCCGTCGGCCCCGAGGACGTCGCCGCGCTCCTCTACACCTCCGGCACCACCGGCCGCCCCAAGGGCGTGCGGATTCCCCAGCGCGGGCTGCTCAACACCGCCCTGTGGTGGGCCCGCGACTGCGCGCTCGGCCCCGAGGACCGGCTCCTGCTCACCGCCGGCACCGCCTTCGACCCGGCCCCGTACAACGTCCTGGAGGCCCTCCTCGCCGGCGCCGAACTCCTCGTCGCCGACGACCTCGAACGCCGCGACGCCCGCGCCCTGCTCGCTCTGATCCGCGGCCCCCGGGGCGCCACCGTCGCCGGCTCGATCACCCCGAGCCTGCTGCACGCCATGCTGGAGGCCGACCGGGAACACCCCGGCGCCGACCACGACCGCGATCCCGACGCCGCGAGCAGCCTGCGCGCCGTCTACTCCGGCGGCGAAGCCCTCCCGCGACGCCTCGCCGCGGACTGCGCCGCCCGCTGGGGCACCCGGATCGTCAACGTCTACGGCCCCACCGAGGCCTCCTGCAACAGCACCCACGCGTCCGTCGACCCCGACGACGTCCGCCCGCCCGCCATCGGCGTCCCCCTGCCCGGCACCCGCGCGTACGTCCTCGGCCCCCGCCGCGAGGAACTGCCGCCCGGCGTCCCCGGCGAGCTGTACGTGGCGGGCGCCGGCGTCGCCCTCGGCTACCTCGACCGGCCCGAACAGACCGCGAGCGCCTTCCTGCCCGACCCGTACGGGACACCGGGCTCCCTCATGTACCGCACCGGCGACCGGGTCCTGCTCCGCGAGGACGGCCGCCTCGTCCACCTCGGCCGGGCCGACGACCAGCTGAAGGTCCTCGGCATCCGCATCGAACCGGGCGAGGTCACCCGCCTGATCGAGGAACACCCCGCCGTCACCGCCGCCGCCGTCACCACCGCCGGGAACCCGCCCGCCCTCGTCGCCCACGTCGAACTGGGCGGTCGGCCCCCCACCCGCGAGGAACTGCTGCGCCCGCTGCTGCGCTGGCTGCCCGCCGCGGTCCTGCCCGCCAAGGTGTACGTGGTGGACGCGCTGCCCCGCACCGCCAACGACAAGGTGGACCGCGCGGCCCTCGCCGGCGTACGGGGACGCCCCCTGCCCCACGAGAGCGCCCCCGACACCGCGCTCACCCCCGCCCAACGACCGGTGGCCGCGCTCATGGCCGCCCACCTGCGGGGCGTCGACCCCGAACGGCTCGCCCCCGGGGCCGACTTCTTCACCCTCGGCGGTCACTCCCTGCTCGCCGTCCGCATGCTCGCCGAGGCGGAGCGCCGCTGGGGGAGCGCGGTACCGCTGCGGGCCTTCCTCGCCGCACCCACCGTCGCGGGCTTCACCGAGGCCCTGGAGCACGCCGCCGCCTCCCGGGCCGGCGGGTCCGCCACCGCCGTCCGGCCGATCGACCCCGCCGCCACGCACCCGGGCAGCCCCGTACAGCAGCGGCTGTGGGTGATGGACCGGATCACGCACCTGCGCACCGCCTACCTCGCCCCCGGCGTGGTCGAGATCGACGGACCCCTCGACCGCGAGGTGCTCCGCGAGGCCCTCGCCCGGGCCCTGGCCCGCCACCCCGGCCTGCGCTCCCGCTTCACCCTCGACCCCAAGGCCCGCAAGGTCTTCTACCGCACGGACGGCGAAGCGCCCGAGGCCGTCCTCCTCGACGGCTCCGACTGGCCGCCCGCCCGGATCGAGGAGGAGGTCGCCGCCCTGTGCTGGACCCCCTTCGACCTCGCCCGCCAGGCACCCGCCCGAGGAGCCGTGATCGCCCTCGGCGACGAGCGGACCCTCCTGGTGATCGGCGTACACCACATCGTCTCGGACGGCTGGTCCCTGGATCTGCTGCTGCGCGACGTCGCCGCCCTGACCCGCCACCTCGCCGACGGGGCGCCGCTCGCCCTTCCCACCCCCGGCCACCCGGCCGCCGCGACGCCCGAACCGCGGACCCCGGACGGTGCCCCCGCCGCGTACCTCGACACCCTGCGCGGCGCCCCGACCGACATCGCCCTCCCGTACGACCGTCCCCGGGGCACCGCCCAGACCATCGAAGCCGACCGGTGCGAACTGACCCTGCCCGCCGACCTGTCACGCCGGCTCACCGAGCTGACCGCACCGCTCGGCGTCACCCCGTTCATGCTGGCCGGCGCGCTGCTGGCGACCGTCCTCGCCCGCCGGGGCGGCGGCCGCGACTTCCTCTTCGCCTTCCCGTGGGCCGGCCGCGACGGCGCCGCCCACGCCGAGACCGTCGGCATGTTCGTCAACACGCTGCTCGTCCGCGCCGACCTCCGCGACGACCCCGGCCGACGCCGGCTCCTGGAGCGGGTGCGGGAATCCGCCCTCACCGCCTACCGGTACGCCGACACCCCCTTCGACTCCCTCGCCGCCGCCCTGCACCCCGACCGCGACCTCGGCAGGCCCGCCGTCACCCCCGTCTACCTCGGCGCGGCGGACACCGCCCCGACCCCACCGGCACCCACCGCCGCCACCCGCGCCCGGTACCGCGTACCGCCGCGCCTGAAGGCCAAGTACGAACTGGAGCTCACCGTCACCGGCGGCTCCCCGGGCACCCCGCTCGGCTTCTCGCTCACCCACCTCACCGCGCTCTTCGACGCGGCCACCGCCGAGGGCCTCCTCGCGGACCTGGCCCGCGCCGCCGAAGAGCTGCTCACCGACCCGGAGGCAACCGTGTTCACCGAGACCCCCCTCACCGAGACCACCACCACCGACCCGGCCCCGGCCGCCGCGGACGGTCCGCGCGACCTGACCGACACCGTGGCCGCCCTGTGGGCCGAGGTGCTCGACACCCCCGACGTCGAACACGACGTGAACTTCTTCGAGGCCGGCGGCGACTCCATGCTCCTCATGGTGCTGCTGGAGCGGATCGGCGAGCTGACGGGCCGCGAACCGGACGCCGCCGACCTCTTCGAGCACAGCACCGTCGAGGCCCAGGCCGCCTTCCTCGAAGGCCTCGCCCCCACCGGCGGCAGCCGTACCGGCTCCGGGGAGCACACGGCATGAGCGGCCCCGAAGACCGCAGGATCGCCGTCGTCGGGGCGGGCTGCCGCCTCCCCGACGCCTGGAGCCCCGAGGAGTTCTGGCGCCGGCTCGCCGAGGGCCACGTCAGCGTCCGCGACCTCGATCGGGAGCGGTTGCTCGCCGCCGGACTGACCCCGGAGGTCCTCGACGCCCCGGACTACGTCGCACGGGCGGCCGGCATCCCGGCGGCCGGGGACTTCGCGGCCTCCTTCTTCGGCTACTCGCCGGCCGAGGCCGCCGCCACCGACCCGCAGCAGCGGATCTTCCTGGAGGCCTGCTGGCAGGCCCTGGAGTCCGCCGGGCACGCCCCGCGCGGCGGACGCCTCGTCACCGGGGTCTTCGCCGGGGGCAGCCCCAGCACCTACATGGCCGCCCTCCAGGCCTCCCGGGCGCTCACCGACGGGGTCATGGGCGCCGTCGACGACGTGGCCCTCCACCTGGGCGGGCTCGGCGACTTCCTGCCGTCCCGCGTGGCCTACAAACTCGGCCTGCGCGGCCCCTCGATCGGCGTCCAGACCGCCTGCTCCTCCTCGCTGACGGCCGTCCACTACGCGGCGCTGTCCCTGCTGGCCGGCGAATGCGACCTGGCCCTCGCCGGCGGGGCCTCCGTCAACGAGCCCCTGCTCGGCTACCGCCACCGCCCCGGCGGACTCCAGTCCCACGACGGCTACTGCCGTCCCTTCGACGCCCGTTCCACCGGCACCTCCTTCAGCTCCGGCGTCGGCGTCGTCGCCCTGCGCCGGCTCGCCGACGCCCAGCGCGACGGGGACCCCGTCCTCGCCGTCCTGCACGGCACCGCCGTCGGCAACGACGGTTCCGCCCGCTCGGGCTTCACCGCGCCCAGCCCCGCCGGGCTCGCGGACGTGGTGGCCCGGGCCCTGGAGGTGGCGGGCGTACGCGGCGACCGACTGCGCTACGTCGAGGCGCACGGCTCCGGCACCCCGCTCGGCGACCGGATCGAACTGCGCGGGCTGACCGCCGGCCTGCGGGCCCGCGCCGCGTCCGACACCGACGCGCCGGACACCGCCGAGCCCCCGACGGGCTACTGCGGACTCGGCTCGGTCAAGGCCAACATCGGGCACGCCGGACCGGCCGCCGGCATCGCCGGACTGCTGGCCGCCGTGGCCGTGGCCCGGACCGGAGAACTGCCGCCGCACCCGATGTTCGAGCGGCCCCGCGACCCGGGCGTCCTCGCCGAGAGCCCCTTCACGATCTCGGCCGCCCCCACGCGCACCGCCGACGCGCCCTACGTCCTGGTCAACTCCATGGGCCTGGGCGGCACCAACGCCACCGCCGTCCTCGGCCCGCCGCCCGCGCCGTCGCGCGCCCCCGCCCCGGAGCGGGAGACCGTACGCCTGGTCCTGTCCGCCCACGACCCCGCCGCGCTCGCCGAGGCGGCGGACCGGCTCGCCGACGCCCTCACCGCACCGGACGCCCCCGCCCTCGGCGACGCCGCGCACACCCTGCGCGTCGGGCGGACCGCGCTGCCCCACCGCAGGGTCGTCACCGTCCCGGGCGCCGACCCGCGGGCCGCCGCCCGCGCCCTGCGCGCTCCCGCCGAGGCCCCGGCCCCGGGTGCCAGGCCCCTGCGCAAGGTGGTCCTCGTACCGCCCGCGCCGGGCGGGGCGGCGGGGCTCGTGGCGCGGCTGACCGGAGCCCTGAAGGGGAAGGTGGAGGTCGACCCCGGGCCGGGCCGGCCCCGGCGCGCGGACCGCTTCACGCTCCTCCTCGGACACGGCGAAAGCGGCCCGGGCCACCACGCGCTGGCCCTGGACGCCGCCGGCGACGCGGGGGACGAGGCCGTCGAGGAGGCCCTCGCCGCCGCCTGGGCCCACGGGGTCGACGTGGACTGGGAGGCCCTCGCCGGGGACACCGGCCGGCGCGTCCGCCTGCCCACCCACCCCTTCCGCCGGGACACCCACTGGGCCCTCGACACCCTGCCGCCCCTCGCGGCCCCACCGGCGGCTCCGCCGGCCCCGACACCGGTGGGCGGGGGCGCCGGCGCGGACGGCGGCGCGGACGGCGTCGAGGGCGAACTCCTCGGCATCTGGCGCGGGGTGCTCGGTCACCCCGGGCTCGGCCCCGACGGCGCCTTCGGCCTGTACGACGGGGACTCCCTCGCCGCCCTGCGCATCGAGGCCGCCGTCCAGCGGGCCTTCGGCGTCGGCGTGGACGTCTACCGGGCGGGCGGGGCCCAGGCCACCGTCCGCCGGATGGCCGCCCTCGTCCGCACGGCCACCACGGGCCCGGCCGCCTCCGGCCCGGCCGGTGTCGACGCCGGGGCGCCCGCGCCCACCGAGGCCGCCCTCGTCGACGCCGACCTCGGCCTGGACCTCGGCGCGCCCGCGCCGGCGGCGGCCCGCACCGCCACCCCCCGCCCCCGCGTCGGCGACACCCTCGTCACCGGCACGGGAACCCTGCTCGACACCTTCGTCCTGCACGAACTGCTGCGCGCCGGCGAGGGACTCGTCCACTGTGTGGTCCCGGCCGCCGACGAGGCCGCGGCCCGCGCCCTGCTGCGCGAACGCGCCGCCGCCTGCGCCCTGCCCGAACCCGACCCGGCGCGGCTGCGCCCCCTGCCCCACCCCGCCGGCGGCCCGTACCCCTACGACGCCGCCCTCGCCGCACGCGTCACCCGCGTCGTGCACAACGCCGTGCCGGACGCCGGCGGCGCCTACGCGGCCCTGCGCGAGCGGGCCGTTCCCCCGTTCGCCGCCCTCCTCGCCTGGATGCGCGGTCACGGGGTCGAGGACCTCGTCCTGCTCTCCACGCTCGACGCCTGCGGCTCCGGCCTCGGCGCGGACGCCCCGATCGAGGAGACCCGCGCACAACCGCTCACCCCCGGGGCACCGGGCGCGGCCGTCGCGGCCTGGGTCGCCGAACGCCTGGCGGAACGCGCCGAGCGGGACGGCCTGCGGGTACGGGTCTTCCGTACGGGCCTGCTGCTCGGCGCCGACGGAACGGGCGCCTGCGACCCCGACCAACCCCTGTGGCGGCTGCTCGCCGGCTCCCTCGCCACCGGCCTGCGGCCCGAAGGGGCGGACGACCGGCCCCTGCCGGTCGCCCCCGTGGACCTGGCCGCCCGCGCCGTCGTCGAGCTGGCCCCGCAACCGGCCTCCGAAGGCCGCGCCTACCACCTCGTGGACGCGGAACCCGTCACCCGAAGGCGCCTGTTCGAGCTCCTCGACGCCGCCGGCCTGACCACCGAACCCGTCTCCCGGCGGCGCTGGCAACGTGAGGTCGCCCTGCGCGCCCTCGCCCGGGAGAACACCGCCCTCGACCCGCTGGCCACCCGCGCCCTGGAACGCCACGCGTCGCCCGGCGGCGCCGTCGAGGCCCAGGCCTGGCGCCCCTGGCTGCGGCGCGGCGGCCACGACCCGGCCCCCACCGGCCCGGCCCTCCTCGCCGGCCTCGGCCACGCCGCCGCCCGCCGCGCGACCTACGCCGAACTCCTCGCCCCGCACGCCCCCGCCCGCACCGCGTCGACCGGAACGGATCGCTGAGATGACCTTCACCGACACCACCCTGTACGGCTGGTTCGCCCGCTCCCTCGCCGACTACCCCGACGAGCCCGCCCTGGAGGTGCACGGCGACACGTGGACCTACCGCAGGCTCGACGAACGCGCCACCGCCGTGGCCGCCGCCGTGCTCCGCGCCAACGGCGGCGCCGCCCCCGCCCGCGTCGCCCTGCTCGCCTCCCGCACCCTGACCGCCTTCGCCGGCTACCTCGCCGCCCTGCGCCTGGGCGCCACCGTGACCCCCCTCAACCCCGGCTACCCCGTGGCCCGCAACCGCGCCGTGTGGGAACTGGCCGGCGCCGAGGTGCTGCTCGCCGACAGCGCGGGCGCCCCGCAACTCACCGCCCCCGAGCAGCTGATCGCCGTCCTGACCCTCACCGACGAGGAGACCGCCGCCCTGCCCGCGACCGACCCGCGCGCCCTCCCGCCGCGCACCACCGGTCCGGACGACGTCGCCTACGTCCTGTTCACCTCGGGCTCCACCGGCCGCCCCAAGGGGGTCCCGGTCCGCCACCGCAACCTCGCCCCGTACATCGAGCACAACATCGACCGCTTCGAGGTCGGCCCCGGCGCCCGCGTCTCGCACACCTTCGACCTCACCTTCGACCCCTCCGTCTTCGACCTGTTCGTCACCTGGGGCGGCGGCGCCACCCTCGTCGTCCCCCAGCGCGCCGAACTCCTGGAACCGGTGCGCTACGTCGTCGAACGCCGCATCACCCACTGGTTCTCGGTGCCGTCCGCGGTCTCGGTCTCCGCCCGCCTCGGCAAACTGCCCGCCGGACTCGCCCCCGACCTGCGCCACGCCGTCTTCATCGGCGAGCAGCTCACCACCCGCCAGGCCCGCCTGTGGCACGAGGCGGCCCCGAAGGCGCGGATCGACAACGTATACGGCCCCACCGAACTCACCGTCGCCTGCACCGAGTTCCGCCTCCCCGAGAACCCGGAGGACTGGACCTCGACTTCCAACGGCACCATCCCCATCGGCCCCGTGTACCCCTTCCTGGAGCACGCCGTCCTCGGCCCGGACGGGCTGCCCGCCGAGGAGGGGGAACTGGTCGTACGCGGCTCCCAGCGCTTCGACGGCTACCTCGACCCCGCCGACAACGCGGGACGCTTCGTGTCCTGGGACCCGGGCACCGGCCGCCCCGCCGTCGAGCACCGCGGCGAGGGCCCGCTCACCGCCGGGCACTGGTACCGCACCGGCGACCGCGTCCGGTACGAGCACGGCACCCTCGTCCACCTCGGCCGCCTCGACACCCAGGTCAAGGTCCGCGGCTACCGCATCGAACTCGGCGAGATCGAGGCGGCGCTGCGCGACCACCCCCACGTCGCCGACGCCGTCGTCCTCGCCGTACCCGGCCCGGACGAGACCGAACTCGTCGGCGTCCACACCGGGACGCCCGCGAAGGCCACGGACGTCATGCTGTGGCTGCGCAAGCGGATCCCCGTCCACATGGTGCCCCGCCGCTACGAGCACCTCGACGCCCTGCCGCTCAACGCCAACGGGAAGATCGACCGGCCCGCCCTGACGGCCCGCTTCACCCCCGAGCCGGCGGGAGCGGCCCGATGATCCGGCTCCTGCACGACCTGCGACCGCCGCCGGGCGTCGTGCGCGTCCTGGCCGTCAGCAACCTCGCCCGCACCGTCGCCAACGGCTTCCTGCTCTCCGTGAGCGTGCTCTTCTTCATCCGGGCCGTCGGCATCGACTCCGAGCGGGTGGGCCTCGGCCTCACCGTCGCCGCCGTCCTGGCGATGCTCGTCAGCATCCCGGCGGGCCGGCTCTCCGACCGGCTCGGCTCGCGCAACACCTCCGTCCTGTTCGGAGCGGCCCAGGGCGCGGCCGTCTGCTGCTACGCCCTGACCGGCGGCTTCACCGGTTTCCTCGTCGTCGTCGCGCTCTCCGCCATGGCCGACGCGGGCGGCGCCGCCGCGCGCGGCGCCCTCATCGCGGAGGCTGTGCCGGCCGCCGAGCGGGTCCGCGCCCGCGCCTACCTCCAGTCCGTCATCAACGTCGGCCTCGCGGTCGGCACCCTGCTGGGCGGGCTGGCGCTGGCCGGGGACTCCGGCGCCCTCTACCGGTGGCTGCTGGCCGGCGCGGGCCTCCTGTTCACCGCCGCCGCCCTCCTGTGCCTGCGGCTGCCCCGTACGAAGGCCCCCGCGGCGGGGGCCGCCGACGGTCCGCGGCGCAACGTCCTGCGCGACGGCCCGTTCCTGGTGGTGTCCGTCCTCAACGCGGTCCTCGTCCTCGGCACCGACGCGCTGCTGACCGTGGCCCTGCCCATCTGGATCACCGAGCGCACGGACGCGCCCGTCTCGATCTTCGCCGCACTCGTCTTCGTCAACACCGCCCTGTGCGTCCTGTTCCAGGTGCGGATGAGCAGGGGGGCGGAGGACGTCACGGGAGGCGCCCGGGCGATGCGCCGCTCCGGGATCCTGCTCGCGGTGTGCTGCGCCGTCTTCGCCCTCTCCGCCGGGCAGCCCGCCTGGGTCGCCGCCGTCTGCCTGGTGGTCGGCGCGGTGGTGCACGTGTGCGGGGAGATGCTGCACTCGGCGGGTTCCTGGGCGCTGTCCTACGAACTGGCCCCGCAGGACGCGCACGGCCAGTACCAGGGCATGTTCAACCTGGCCCAGCGCGTCGGCGGCGCGGTGACCCCGATCCTCACCACCGCCGTGATCATCGGCTGGGGCGCGCCCGGCTGGCTGCTGTTCGGCGCGCTGCTGCTCGCGGGGGGCCTGGCGACCCCGGCCACGGCCCGCTGGGCGGCCCGCACCCGCGACCTCTCACAGCCCGAGACCGCCCGAGCCACACCCGCCCCGGCCACGCCCGAGCCCGCGACCGCGATCGCGCCCCCGGCCCCCGCCCCCGTCCCCGTCCCGGCGGTGTCATCCGCCCCCGGCGGGGCCACCGCGGCGGCCGGGCAGCGGCCGGACACCGTCACGGCCTGACCGGCCGAGGCCGCGGCCGGCGCCACCGCGCCCCGGAGCGCCCGCGTGCCCGGCCCCTTCCGCCACCCTCACGAACTCGGAGACCCTTCCGTGGACTTCAGCCTGTTCTACTTCGGCAACGACGACCCGGCCCCCGACGGCGCCGGCCGCTACGACCTCGTCCTCGACGGCGCCCGCTTCGCCGACACCCACGACTTCGCCGCCGTGTGGACCCCCGAACGCCACTTCCACCCCTTCGGCGGCCTCTACCCCAACCCCGCCGTGACGGGCGCCGCCCTGGCCGCCGCCACCAGCCGCGTCGCCATCCGGGCGGGGAGCGTCGTCGCGCCCCTGCACCACCCGCTGCGGATCGCCGAGGAATGGGCGGTCGTCGACCACCTCTCCGCCGGCCGCGTCGGCCTCGCCTTCGCCTCCGGCTGGCACGCCACGGACTTCGCCCTGCGCCCCGAGGCGTACGAGAACCGACGCGAGGTCCTCGTCGACACCGTCCGGCAGGTCCGCGGGCTGTGGCGCGGCGAGGAGGCCGAGGTCCTCGACGGGACCGGCGCCGCGCGCCGCGTGCGCTCCTACCCGCGCCCCGTCCAGGCCGAACTGCCCGTGTGGATCACCAGCGCCGGCGGCGTCGAGACGTTCCGCGCCGCGGGCGCGCTTGGCGCCGGGGTCCTGACCCACCTCCTGGGCCAGGATCCGGCCGACCTCGCCGAGAAGACCGCCGCCTACCGCGAGGCCTACGTCGCGCGCCCCGACGCGGTCCCCGGCGACCGGGGGCACGTCGTGTGCATGGTCCACACCCTGCTGGGGGAGGACGAGGACGCCACCCGCGAGCTGGTGCGCGAACCCCTCACCCGCTACCTGCGCACCTCCGTCAACCTGCTGCTCGCCTCCCAGGCCCACGGCGGCGCCCGCCGCCTCGACCCCGCGAAGCTGCGCGACAAGGACCTCGACTTCCTCGCCGCCCGCGCCTTCGACCGGCTCTACGAGGACGGTGGCCTCCTCGGCACGCTCCCCAAGGCCGCCCGCCTCGTCGGGAGCCTCGCCGGCGCCGGGGTCGACGAGGTGGCCTGCCTCATCGACTTCGGCGCTCCCGCCAAGACCGTCCTCGACGCCCTGCCGCTCCTCGACGAACTGCGGAGGAACAGCGCATGACCACCACCGACACCACCACCACGCACGCGGTCACGGCCGCCGGCCCCGCTCCCGCCGACGGCCGGGACTTCCGCCGCACCGCCGGCCGCTTCCCCACCGGGGTCACCGTCGTCACCACCGTCGGCGCCGACGGCCGGCCGCACGGCACCACCGTCAACTCCTTCACCACCGTCTCCATGGACCCCTTCATGGTCCTGGTCTCCCTCGCCCGCGGCTCCCGGCTGCACGACCAGGCCCTCGACGCCTGGAGCTTCGCCGTCACCGTCCTGGCCGAGGAACAGCAGGCGGACGCCCTGTGGTTCGCCGACCGCTCCCGCCCCACCGGGGACGCCGCCTTCACCGGCCGGGCGCACCGCCCCGCCCCGCACTCCGGCGCGCCCCTGCTCCTCGGCGGCGTCGCCTGGTTCGACTGCGCCGTCGCCGAAGCCCACCCGGCGGGCGACCACACCCTCCTCCTCGGCCGCGTCCACTCCTTCGGGGTGCTCTCCGACCGCCCCGCCCTCACCTTCGCCGACAGCCGCTTCACCCCGTCGGGAGCCCTCTCATGACCCGCGTCTTCATGTTCCCCGGCCAGGGCTCCCAACGCCCCGGCATGGGCGCCGCGTTGTTCGACCGGTTCCCCGAGCGGGTCGCCGAGGCCGACGAGGTGCTCGGCCATCCCGTCCGCGCCCTGTGCGAGGACCCGGCCCGACTGGAGCGCACCGAGTTCACCCAACCCGCCGTCTACGTCGTCAACGCGCTGGCCTACGAGGCCGCGCGCGAGGACGCCCCCGCACCGGACGTGGCCATCGGCCACAGCCTCGGCGAGTACAACGCCCTCCACGCGGCCGGGGTCTTCGGCTTCGCCGACGGCCTGCGCCTGGTCCTGGGCCGGGCCCGGGCCATGGCGGGCGTCACCGGCGGCGGCATGGCCGCGGTCATCGGCCTCGACGAGGCGGTGATCCGGCTGCTCCTGCGCCGGGCGGGCCTGGTCGACGTGGAGGTCGCCAACTGGAACACCGCCGACCAGACCATCGTCGCGGGCCCCCTCGCCGCCCTGGAGGAGGCCGCCGCCCTCCTGCGGGAGGCCGGCGCCCGCACCGTGCGCCGGCTCAAGGTCAGCGGCCCCTTCCACACCCGGCACATGACCCCGGCGGCCGAGGCCTTCGCCCCGCTGCTGGAGGCCGCCGCCCTGGAGGCGCCCCGTTTCCCCGTCGTGGCGAACCACACGGCCCGCCCCTACGGGGACACCGAGCCGCCGGCCGCCGTGCTGACCCGCCAGATCGACCACCCCGTCCGCTGGCGCGAGACCGTCGAAGGCCTGCTGGAGGCCGATCCCGACACCGAGTTCAAGGAGATCGGGGACAGCCAGGTGCTGACCCGGATGCTGCGCGCGCTGCGCGCGGAAGGAGCGGAAGCGTGAGCCCGACGCACCGGCAGACCGGCACCGCCGTCATCAGGCCGCGCCCGGTGGACGATCCGGAGCTGCGCCTGTTCGTCCTGCACCACGCGGGCGGCTCGCACCTGGCCTACGTCGACTGGGTCGAGCGCTTCCCCGAGGAGTGGGACGTGGTCCTGTTGGAGGCCCCCGGCCGCGGCCCGCTCAGCGGTCTCGCGCCGCACACGACGGTGGAGGGGCTCGCGGCCCGGCTGCGCGAGGACGTGGGCCCCTGGATCCGGGACGCCCCCTTCGCCCTCTTCGGGCACAGCATGGGCGCCCTCGTCGGCTACGAACTGTCCCGGCAGCTCGCCGAACGGGGCCTGCCCGCCCCCGTCTGGCTGGGCGTCTCCGCCTGCGAGTCGCCGTTCGAGGGGGAGCAGCCGGTGCCGGGGGAGCCGCTGCACCTGATGGAGGCGGCGCGGCTGCGCCGGGAGCTGGCCGCGATGGGCGGGCTGCCCCCGGCGATCCTGGAGGACGACGACCTGTGGCGGCTCTACGAGCCGCGGCTGCGGGCCGACTTCCGGGCCGTGGAGACCTGGACCCCGCGTCCGCCCGCCACCGCCCGACTGACGGTCCCGGTGTCACTGTTCGGCGGCGAGGAGGACCACGTCGTCACCCGGGAGCAGCTGACCGCCTGGACCGCCGGCGTCGACACGACGGTGGGGGCTCACTGGTTCCCCGGGGGCCACTTCTACTGGAGCGGGCGGGCCGCCGAGGTGGTCGGGCGGATCGTGGAGGAGGTGGACACGGCGGCCCCGGGCCTGCTGTCCGTGTGGTGAGGCACCCGGGGGTCCCGGGGGCTCAGGAGCCGTGCGCGGCGCCGCGCTCGAAGAGGCCGCGGACGTAGGCCGCCTGCCCGGCGTGCTGGAGGTCGTCGGCGAGGACGCTGACGAGGCGTACGCCGAGGGTGACGGGCGGGTCCCAGCGCGCGTCGACGACCCGGCCGAGGTCGGCGGCGGACAGGGAGCGCACGAAGCGCAGGCTCTGTTCGTGGACCGCGTCGAAGTAGCCCAGCAGGGGCTCCGGGGAGTCGACGCGGACGGCCGCGGCCTGCCGCGCGCTCTGCCCGTAGCCGGTGGCCGCGACGGGCAGCGACAGGCCGAGGCGGTCGGCCCAGCCGCCCTCGCGCCACACCTGGCGGAGGGCGGCGGCGTCGGCGACGTGGTCGTCCTGGACCCGGGCCAGGTGCCACACCAGCCAGGCGATCGAGTTGGCGGCCGGGTCGGGGCGGGCGTTCAGGGCCTCGGCGCCGATCCCGTCCAGTACCTCGTGGACGACCTCCCGGACGCGTCCGAACCCGTCCGCGATCACTTCCGTGGCCTTCACGCGCGTCACCGGACCCGTTCCCGCCCGCCCGTCGGGCACGGGTACCAGCCTGCGCGGCCCGCGCCCCCGGGCGCGGGCCGACACTCCGTCAGCGGCGCTTTCGGCGCAGGAACACGCCGGCCGCCGCACCCGCCAGGGCTATCGCGGCCACCCCGGCGGTGGTCCACCATCCGGTGTCGTCCCCGGAGCCGCCGGCCGGCCGCGTGGAGGGGGCCGTGTCGGAGGGGGCGGGCGGGGTGGCGGTCGCGGCGGGGGACGCGGGCGCGGGGGAGGCGTCCGGAGTGCCGCTCGCGGGCGGGGTCGCCGTCGGAGTCGGAGTCGGAGTCGGGGTGGCGGTCGGCGCCGGGTCGACCACCGGGACGGACACCTCGCCGGCCGCGTGCCCCAGCGCGGGGAAGCCCACGTCCACCGTCACCGTCCAGGCGCCGGGCGGCAGCGGCTCCGCGGCGGTCCAGCCGCCGGGCCGGTCGCCGTCGCGGACCAGCCGACCGGGGCCGACCGTACGGCTCTTGTCGGCGCTGACCGCGTTGACGGTGGCGGCCACGGCCTCCTCGACGGGGTCCCCGTCGTTCTCCCAGGTGATGTCGGCGGTGACGCGGCCCTCGCGCTGGCCGGTGATGACCACCTTCAGGGTGTCGCCGTGCGCGCGCGCCGGACCCGCCGCGGCCAGGGCCAGGGCCAACGCCTGCACGGTCAGCACCAGCAGGAAGCCGAGGAGGGCCAGGGGCGGGGGAAGGGTGAGTCGCGGACGTGTCGTCATGGTGCTCCAGGCGTGTGGGAGGGAGGGGTACGGCGGGCGGCCGCGCGGCGCGACCGCCCGCCGGGGTGGGTCAGGCGGCCTTGCGGGCCGTCCAGACCTGCGCCGGACGACCGTCCGCGCGCTGGAACTCCAGCAGCCAGTTCCCGTAGTACGGGCGGTTGCCGACGGTCAGGGCGAAGCCGCCGCTCGGGTCGGTGATGTTCACCCCGCCGTCGCGGGAGGTCATCCGCCACGTCTGCGCGGCGCCGTTGCCGCAGGGCTGCTGGGCGACCCACATGCCCGCCGCCGGGGCGCCGCCGGGCTGGAGGCACTTGCCGGAGACGGCGGAGCGGATCCGCACCAGCCCGTTGCCGGCGTCGTCGAAGAACCACTGTTGCTGCGCGTAGCCGTTGGTCCGGCCGGTGACCAGCACGGTGCCGTCGGCGGTGCGCCCGCCCCAGATCTCGGCGGCCATGCCGCTGCTGCCGTTGCCGAGGACGTAGCGGGTCCCCGGGGTGGTGCCGCCACCGCCGGCGTCGGTCGTGCGGAACGAGGCGGCCGTTCCGGGGCCGCTGTCGCGTCCGGAGCCGTCACGGACCGAGACGGCGGCCGTGTAGGCGGTGCCGGGACGCAGGTTGTAGACGCGCAGGCTGGTGGACTGGACCCACGTCAGGTGCTTGCCGTTCAGCATCACCTGGTACCAGGCGGCGCCCTCGACCTTGGGCCAGCTCAGCACGGCGGAGTCGGCCTGGACCTGGCCGGCCGTCACCTTCGGGCCGCCGGTGGGCGACTTGGTGGGGCTGGGCGTCGGCTTCGGGCTGGGCCGGGGGTCGGGCCCCGGGTCGGTGCCGCCGCCTCCGGCGGAGCGCATCAGGAACTGGTTGTCGGCGATGTTCCAGTGGGTGGCGAGGTAGCTGCCCGGTTTCGGACTGGTGTGGAAGTAGTCGTCGTGGTTGCAGTCCAGGATGTTCTCGGCGGCCTGGTTGGTGCAGACGTTGCGCATCTTCGGGTAGTACGGGGTGTCCGAGTAGCACATCACGTCCCACTCGTCCGTGCAGTGGGCGCCGCGGCTGGTGTTGGGCGCGCTGTTGTTGACCGCGCCCAGGTTGTGGCCGAGTTCGTGCGCGGCGGTGTGGCCGCCCCAGCAGCCCGAGTCGGTACGCCCGTAGGAGGGGCCGAAGTTGCTCAGGTTGTTCTGGCCGGGGCGCTCGTCGCCGTTGAAGGTGCCGATGCCGCAGTACACCTTGGAGTCCGCGAAGATCATGTACTTGCGGTCGCGGCGGTCGAGCCCCTTGGCGGCGAGCGCGCTGTTGGTGGCGCTGAACTCGGCGAGCGCGGAGGCCGGGAGCTCGATGTTGAGCACCACCGGGGTGCAGTCGGCGGCCGTCACGTAGCGGATGTGACGGACACCGCCCGTCTCCTTGGCGCTGGCCGCGTAGATGACGTCGGCGTCGGCGGCCCACTTGCGGAACGAGGCCTGGTACTCGGCGAAGCGGTCGCCGCCGGGCGGGTGGACGTAGACCACCTGGACGCGGTTGCCGGTGGTGCCGTCGCCGTCGCACTGGACGGTCTGGCCGGCGGGGCCGGCGGCCGGGGTGCGCTCACCGGTGGTCGGCGGGGCGGGGGCGGCGGCGGACTTGGCGCTCTGCGCGTCGGCGGCGGGCGCGTCCTGAGGACGCCCGGCGCCTTCCGCGGCGGGGCCGTCGCCGCCGGCCGCGGCCGGGTCGACGGCCGGGGCCTTGACCCGGACGACGGGCTCGACGTCCTTCTTGATGTCCACGCCCCCGGGCGGGGCGTCGGGGCCGTGGGTGCAGTGGCCGGCGCCGGTGCGGTAGACGCCGGCGCAACGGTCGCCCTTGGGCGCCGCCTGGAGTCCGTCGTAGACCAGGCCGCGCGCGCCCTCGTTCGCGGGGGTGGCCGTGACGGGGGCGGGCTCCTCGTCCCGGGCCGGCGCGGCGGCCGGTTCGGGGGCGGGGGAGTCGGGCGCGCCGGCCGCGACGGCCGTGGTCGCCCCGGCGTCGTCGCCGAGGTCGGACCAGGCGATGCCGCCGGCTATGAGGCCGGCCGTGGCCATCGCCGCGGCGACGAGCAGCAGCCTGCGGGGTTTGCGCCGGTGTTCGCGGCGTCTGCGGCCGCCGGAGCGTCGTGCGGTGGAACGGGGTGTCATGCGCACCTCAAGTCCTGGTCAGGAGAGTGGGTGCGCGGAAGCTTGCCAGAAGGGAGCCGCGGAGAATTCGGACAAACGGGAGCCAGGCTCGGGATATCTATCCGTTACCTGGCGGTCGAATTTGATGATCTGTCAATTTGGTTGCAAACAAAGGGAGTTACGCGCGTCGCACCGGAAAGGTCCAGGCCTTTACGGCCATCTCGTTATCAAATCGAGATAGTAGGCGGAACCTTGTTGACGGGAATTCAGTCAGGTATTCACGCAAAAACTACCTGCCGAATATCCCCCGTCACGAGCGGTGAGGCACACGACCGCGGGTGCCCAGGCGGACCGGCGCTCCGGTCACGGCAAGGGCACCCCGACGGGCCCACGACCACCCGACGACCCCGGCTAGGCCGTCTCTTCCGGATCTTGCCTGACCCGCGTCGTTCGGCACCGCGCCTCGCCGCGTTGTCGAGGCACCCGAGTACGTCCAGTAGTCGGGAGCCTCTCTGCCTTGCGATGCACGGCACCGAACGACGCGGGCTTGATCGGCAAGATCCGAAAGAGACGACCTAGCGGCCCACTTCGCGCTCCCAGCGGTAGAAGCGGTGGGCCATGGCGTCCTTGGGGCTGCGCCAGGTCTCGGGGTCGTGCGGGCTGACGAAGGCCGCGAGGCGGTCGCTCAGCCCCTGGAACTCCGGGTGCCCCGCGACCCGGGCGATGGCCGGGCCGGGGTCGGTGTCGGACTCGATCAGATGCATGTACACGTCGCCGAACTGGAACAGGCTCCGGCGGTTGACCCCGACCAGGCGCGGCAGTTCACCCGCGTCCGATTCGGCGAACAGGCCGGCGATGTCGTGGGCCGAACCGGGCGCCATGCGCGCCACGATGAGGGCTTGGTGCATCGGAGTTCGTGCCTTTCGTCTCGTGGGGGGCTCAGCGTCGACCGGTCACGGTCTTGCGCTTGTCCCGCTCCAGCTTCTCGATCTTGTCCCGGATCAGTTCCATCTGGATCCGCGAGTTGTGGTTGATGCGGTCGGTCATCCCCGCGTCGTCGATGGGCGCGTCCGGCTTCATCGCGAAGTCCTGGACCCAGCGCATCCGGGTACCGCCGCCGGGGGCCTCCCCGTACTCCCAGTGGATGTCCATGTGCGCGAACGGGCCGGTCTCCACCCGGCGGGCCCTGACCGTGAGGCCCGCGCGGTCGACCGTCCGCTCCGAGACCCAGCTCCACACCACCCCGTTCTCGTCGGGGTGCATGGCGAGGCGGAAGCGCGTCGTGTTCCCGGCCTTCTCCAGGATCTCGATCGACGCGTACTCGCTGAACAGCTCCGGCCAGTTCGGCAGGTCGTTCGTCACGTCCCACACCAGCTCGACGGGCGCGTTGACGGTGATCTCGTTGTCGGTGTGTCCAGGCATCTCAGGCTCCGGTCATGAGGCTGTTGTTGACGAGGTCGAGGAACTCGCGCGGGCTCTTGCAGCGGTCCGCGTCGGTGGGCAGCGCACGGCCCCGCCGGTTCTCCAGCTCGCCGACGATGCCGAGCAGACCGAGCGAGTCGAGGCCGTACTCGTCGAACTGCGAGTCGGGCCGGCTCGCCATCTCGCCGGGGTCGACGGTGATGCCGGCGGTCTTCATGAGGGTCGCCAGCTCTTCCATGGTCAGTCGGTCGGACATGGTGCCTTCTCTCTCTCGTGCTTCCCGAGGGCCGCGCCGAACCCGCGCGCGGCCCTGACCAACCGGGTCCGATCCCTAGGCCGGGTGTTCGGGCCCCTTGCGCAGGACGAGTGCCGCGTTCGACCCCATCCGGCCCCGGCTCAGGACGAGCGCGGTCCGCAGCGGGGCCACGCGCGCGCTGCCCGTGACCAGATCCAGGTCGTGGCAGACGTCGAAGACGTTCGGCGTGGGCGGCACGACGCCGTGCTCCAGGGCCAGCACGGCCGTGGCGACGTCGAGGGTGCCGGCCGCGCAGTACGCCCGACCGAAACCGGTCTTGGGCGCCGTCACGGCCACCTCGGCCGCGTGCCCGCCGAGGGCGGAGTGGATGGCCCGCACCTCGGCCGCGTCCGCCTCGGGCGTGCCCAGGGCGTCCGCGAACACCACGTCGACCTCCTCGGGAGCGCATCCCGCCTCCCGCAACGCCCCGCGGATCGCGTGCGCCAGCCCCTCCCCGGACTCCTCCCGGAGCCCGGTTCCGGTGAACGTCGCCGCGTGCCCGGCCACCAGGGCGCGCACCGTCGCTCCGCGCCGCCGGGCGGCGGTCGCGTCCTCGACGGTGAACATCGCCCCGCCCTCCGCGGGGACGAACCCGCAGGCCTTCGAGGTGAAGGGCCGGTAGGCCCGCTCCGGGTCGTCCCAGGTGCTCAGCCCCTCGTAACCCAGCTGGCAGACCACCGAGTACGGCGCGAGCGGGGCCTCCGTCGCACCGACCAGCATGGCCCGGCTGCCCTGCCGGATCGCCCGGCCGGCGTGGGCGAAGGCGTCCAGCCCGCCCGCCTCGTCGCTCGCCACCACCCCGCACGGGCCCTTGAACCCGCGCCGGATGGACACCTGGCCGGTGCTGGCCGCGTAGAACCAGGCGATGGACTGGTACGGGCCGACGAAGCGGGGGCCCTGCCCCCACAGCCGCTGGAGCTCGCGCTGCCCGAACTCGCCACCGCCCGAACCCGCGGCCGTCACCACGCCCACCGCGTACGGGTCGTCCTCGTAGTCCGCCCGACCGAGCCGGGCGTGCTCCAGCGCGAGATCGGCCGCGGCCAGCGCGTAGTGGCTGAAGCGGTCCGTCTGCACCAGGAACCGGTCCTCGACCAGCGAGTTGGGTTCAAATCCCCGTACCTCGCCCGCCACCCGCACCGGAAGGTGCTCGCACCCCTGCCGGGTCACCCGGTCCAGGACGCTGTCACCCGCCTGGGTGGCCTTCCAGAAGGCATCGGCGCCGATCCCGTTGGGCGCGACGACCCCGATGCCCGTGACGGCCGGCGACGTGTCGGCTCTGCGGCTGCTCACGCGCGCACCTCCTTGGGCTGGGTCATGACCACGGCGGACTGGAATCCGCCGAAGCCGCTGCCGACGGACAACACGCTGCGCAGGGTGTGGCTGCGGGCCGTGCGCGGCACGTAGTCGAGGTCGCATTCCGGGTCGGGGGTCTCGTAGTTCGCGGTCGGCGGCACCACCTGGTGGGTCATCGCCAGCACGCAGGCCGCGAGTTCGATCGCGCCGATCGCCCCGAGCGAGTGCCCGACCATCGACTTGATGGAGGTCATCGGCGTCCGGTACGCGTGGTCCTTCAGCACCCGCTTGACGGCCGCCGTCTCGTGGCGGTCGTTCTGCTTCGTGCCGGAACCGTGCGCGTTGACGTAGTCGACGTCCTCGGCGCCGATCCGGGCCTGCGCCAGGGCCGTCTCGATGGCACGGGCCATCTCCAGGCCCTCGGCCGTCAGCCCCGTCATGTGGTGGGCGTTGCCGAAGGTGGCGTACCCGCCCATCTCGCAGTAGATGGTCGCCCCGCGGGCCCGGGCACGCTCCCACTCCTCCAGTACGAGGACGGCGCCGCCCTCGCCCAGGACGAAACCGTCCCGGTCGGCGTCGAACGGCCGCGACGCGTGCGCCGGGTCGTCGTTGTTCGCCGAGGTCGCCTTGATCGCGTCGAAGCAGGCCACCGTGATGGGGGAGACGGGCGAGTCCGAGGCGCCGGCTATGCAGACGTCCATCCGACCCTCCTGGATCGCGTGCACCGCGTACCCGACGGCGTCGAGGCCCGACGTGCAGCCCGTCGAGACGGTCTGCACCGGCCCGCGGGCCCCCGTCTGCTCCGCCACCGCCGAGGCGAGGGTCGCGGGCGTGAACGCCCGGTGCAGGAAGGGGGAGGACAGCCGGTGGTCCACGTCCCACCAGTCGCCCTTCTGGCTCACGGCCACGTAGTCGTGCTCCAGCCGCGTGGTGCCGCCGACGGCCGTGCCGAGGGAGACCCCCGTGCGCCAGGCGTCCTCGTCGTCGAGTTCCAGCCCGGCGTCGGCCACCGCCTCGCGGGCGGCGACCAGCGCGAACTGGATGTACCGGTCCGCCCGGGCCGTGTCGTCGGCCCCCAGACCGTGCGAGGCGGGATCGAAGTCCACCTCGGCGGCTATCCGGGAGCGGAACCCGGCCGGGTCGAAGAGGGTGATGCCCCTCGTCGCCGTACGGCCGTTCGACAGCAGGTCCCAGAAGGCGGTGGTGCCTATGCCACCGGGGGCGACGACGCCCACCCCCGTGACGGCCACTCGCCGGCGGGTCACGAGACCGCTCCCGAGCGCTCCGGAGGCCGCTCCGCCCAGGCCGTGGCCTCAGGGTGCGGCGCCTCCTCGGTGTCGACGTGCCCGAGTTCGGGACGCGGGGCGAGCGGACCGAGGTGGAAGACCATCCGGGCCTCGGTGTCGCCGACGTTGCGGAAGCGGTGGCGCACGTTGAGCGGGACGAGCAGACCCTGGTCGGCGCGCAGCGGGTGCGCGTCGCCGTCGAGGTCCACCTCCAGCGTGCCGCTGACCACGTACACGAACTCCTCGGAGTAGGGATGGTAGTGCTCGGCGATCGACTCGCCGGGGGCCATCACGGCCAGGCCCATGAACCCGCTCGTCGAACCCACCGAGGTCGGGGTGAGCACGGCGCGCAGGTCACCTCCGCGCCTGCGGTTGGGCTGGGTCTCGCCGAGATCGACGATCCGCGGGTGATGTTTGGTCATCGCTGACTTCCTCCTGGCGTACGCGGAGCCCGGCCGTGGGCTGCCGGTGGTGGGTGAGGGGGACGGAGCGGGGTGTCCGCCCCCTTCGGGTTCAGGCCCTTCCGGTGCGGTCCGACCGGTTCGGGGCCCTTCCGGTCCGGGGCCTCGGCGGTCCCGGACCAAGCGGATCAGACCTCCGCCGGAGCCCGGCGGTCGGTGATCGGGTCCATGAGGTGCGGGCCCGGCCGGGCCGCGCCGGGCGCCCCGGCCAGCAGACGGTCCAGGACCGCCGCCTGACGGGGACCCTCGATGCCGAAGCCGGCGGCGAAGCGCTCGTCGGCCGGCCCGAACACGTCCAGGAGACGGACCACGACGTCGTCCCGCTGGAAGACGGTGCTGCTCAGCACCGGGCTCGTCGGCAGCTTCGCCGCCGCCTCGTCCTGGCGGGCCAGGAAGCGGGCGAGCAGCGAGCCGCAGCCGGGCTTCGCCGGGTAGAAGAAGGCGTGCCGGCGCACCTCCTGCGGCGGCCTGCCCTGCTCCGCCAGGTGGTGGACGGCCGGCAGGGCGGCCCGCATGAAGAACATCCGGGCGGACTCCGGGTCCGCCAGGTCCCGGTCCTGCTCCAGGTACGGGTTGATGGCGTGCTCGACGGCCCGCACCTCCGGCTGCTCCGACACGTGGCGCAGCGCCGCCATCAGGTCGCCCTGCACCTCCACCGCCCGCACCACCCGGTTGCCGTGCATGAACAGGGAGGTCCGGCACAGCCGCGTGTGGTCGTCGACCCGGGCCTCGGGGGAGGCGTAGGACGACAGGATCTGCGCCACCTTCCCCTCGCTGCCCGGCTTGACGGTGAAGGTCAGCGCGTGGCGCACGACGCCGGCGCCCAGCCGCGGGGAGTCCTGGAGCCGGATCCCGACGGCCGCCGCGGGGGCCTCGTAGCGCTTGCCGGTCTCGCGCAGGACGGTGAACTTCAGCGGGCGCATGGAGCGCGCGCAGGCGCCGAGCGGGCGGACCTGCTCCGCGTGCTCCTCGCTGTTGACCCAGGCGAGGTACTGCGGGGCGCTCGCCCACTCGCTGGTGATCAGCCACTGCGAGGGGTTCTCGAAGGACTGGCACAGCTGGTCGCCGAGGTGGCCGGGGACCGAGGCGATGTCGTGCCGGAGCTGCTCGTACGCCTCGAAGAACCGCTGCTGGGCCCCCTCGTGCAGGTCCATCAGCAGGACGACCCGGAGCATGGAGCCGTCGAAAGCGGACTGCGACACCCGTTCGGACAGGGTGGTTGTCATCTGCTCACTCCTTCGTGAGGGCAAGAAGGCCGGCGCGTACGCGCTCACGTGCGCCGATCGGCGGCGACTCCCCGGGTGCGCGGGGCCCTCGGGGCCCGCGCGGTCGGGAACCACGGGCGGCAGGGCCGAAGGGGCCGCCGCTGTCGCTCATCGTCATCCGCCCGGGTACGTCTCGCTACATCTCCGGATCAAGCGGGTGACAAGAGGCGACTCGCCAGGGCTTGAACCCCGATCGTGGGCATAAGGCGTCCACTGCCCCCCACACGAAACAGGAGCCCGCAGCTGATGGAAGAGCATGCCGATGTTCGCGTACCGGTCCTCGTCGTGGGCGGCTCCCTCGTGGGCCTGTCCACCTCGCTGTTCCTGAGCCGTCACGGCATCAGACACATGCTGGTCGAGAAGCACTCCGGTACCTCCGTCCACCCCCGCGGCCGCGGCATCAACGCCCGGACGATGGAACTGTTCCGCACGGCGGGAGCCGAACCCGCCATCCGCAAGGAGGCCTCCGCCCTGGAGGCCAATCAGGGCATCCTCCAGACCCAGTCCCTGATCGGCGGCGAACACAAGTGGCTCATCAAGGCCGTCGACCCGGGCAACGCCCTGCGCCGCTTCAGCCCGACCGGCTGGTGCCTGTGCAGCCAGAACAACATCGAGCCGCTGCTGGCCTCGCAGAGCCGCGCGCAGGGCGCCGACGTGCGCTTCTCCACCGAACTGATGAGCTTCGACCAGGACGCCGACGGAGTGAGCGCGCTGGTGAAGAACCGGGAGACCGGTGAGCACATCAGCGTCCGAGCGGACTTCCTGATCGCCGCCGACGGTCCGCGCAGCCCCGTACGGGAAGGCCTGGGCGTCCGCCAGACGGGCAGCGGCGAGCTCTTCCACAACGTCAGCATCGTCTTCCGCTCGGAGCGGCTCGCCGAGGAACTGGGCGACCTGCGGTTCATCGTCTGCTACCTGATGAAGCCCGGCGCCGACGGGGCGCTGCTGCCGGTGGACAACGAGACCCAGTGGGTCTTCCACGCCCCCTGGCACCCGGAGACGGGCGAGACCCTGGAGGACTTCACCGAGGAACGCTGCGTGGCGCAGATCCGCAACGCCATCGGCGTGCCGGACCTCGACGTCGAGGTGGGCGGGAAGGCTCCCTGGCACGCGGCCGAACGGGTGGCCGAACAGTACCGGGTCGGCCGGGTCTTCCTGGTGGGCGACGCGGCCCACGAGATGTCGCCCACCGGGGCGTTCGGCTCCAACACCGGCATCCAGGACGCGCACAACCTGGCCTGGAAGGTCGCCGCGGTGCTGAACGGCTCCGCCGGTCAGGAGCTCCTGGCCACCTACGAGACCGAGCGGCTCCCCGTGGCCCGCGCCACCAGCGAGCGCGCATCGGCCCGTTCCGCCGAACACAGCCACCCCGGCTACGTCCCTCCGCCCACCATGGGCGGTGGCCCCGGCAGCGGGGTCCTCACCACGGCCATGGGCTACTGCTACCCGCAGGGCGCCGTCGTGGGCGGCGACCCCGACCGGCCCATCATCCCCGAGGAGCTGCGGCTCACGGGCGACGTCGGCACCCGCGCCCCGCACCTGTGGGTGCTCCGGGCGGGGGAGCGGATCTCCACGCTCGACCTCTACGAGCGCTCGTTCACGCTGCTCAGCGGCGCGGGCACGCCCTGGTCGGAGGCGGCGGCGCGGGTGGCGCGGGACCTGGGCGCGCACCTGGACACCTGGACGCTGGGCAGCGGGGCGGACGCCGACCTGAAGCCGGTGGACGACGTCGACTGGGCGCGGGCCCACGAGTTGCCCGCCGACGGCGCCGTCCTGGTCCGGCCGGACGGATTCGTGGCGTGGCGTGCGGAGGGCGCCGCCGCCGACCCGTACCGGGCGCTGCGCGAGGCGATGGCGCAGCTGCTGCACAAGTCCTGAGGAAAGCCCCTGCCGGCCGGGATCCGCACCGGCCGGCAGGGGTGTTCACGGGGTGCCTCAGCGGCAGGCCCAGCACCCCGCCCAACAGCCGTGGGCGCCGGCGCGGGAGCGCGGACGGGGGCGGTGCGGCGCGACACCGGTGCTCCGGGAGCCCGCGCCGGTGGTCCGGGCGAGGAGGCAGGCGACCACGACCGCGACGGCGGCCAGCTCCTCGGGGCCGGGGTGTCCCCGGTGGACCCGGAACAGTCCGGTCGCGGGGGCGGGTTCGCCCCGCGCGGCGGCGCCCGCGTCGACCGGGGCCTCGACGGGGGCTCGGGTCAGGGCCTCGACCGGGGGCTCGGCGGCCGGTTCGGCGGCGGGCTCGGTGGTGGGTGGGACCGGCGGTCGCGCGGCCGGTCGGTGCGCCGGCTCGGTCACGGGGGCGGCGACGGCGCCGTCGGGGCCGAGGGTGGTGGTGGCGCCGACGGATATGCGGGTGCCGAGGGAGGCGGACGTGGGGGCGGACATCGGGTCGGCTATGCGCATCGGCTCGGCCTCTCGTCGGGCGACCCCCCTGGCCCTGCCGGGTCCTCGTCGAAGTGCCGCCGCGGCGGCACCAGGTCGACGACGGCTCGCCGGGCCCCTTCGGACCGTCGGGTCCGCGTGCTGACGACGCTACGAGCCGGACCGGGGCCTGTCGTGCCGGGGGGCTTCGTCCACACCCATCCGTGCGACACGCCCGGGTCGCGCGGGCGCCGGCACCGGGGCGGCGCCCGCGGCCGGCGCGGCGGCCGGAGCGGGCGCGAGGACGCTCCCCAGCAGGATCCCGCCCACGGTCAGCAGCAGGCCGCACAGCTGCCGCGCCGTCAGGGTCTCGCCGGCGACCACCGTGCCCAGCAGCACCCCCGTCACCGGGTTGAGCAGCCCCAGCAGCCCGACGGCGGCCGCCGGCAACCGGCGCAATCCGGCGAACCAGGCGCTGAAGGCAAGGGCGGTCGCCACCAGGACGACGTAGGCGAAGCCGAGCAGGGCCCGGCCGTCGAGGGCCGGCGGCGCGCCCTCCACCAGGGCCGCGAGCGGCAACAGCACCAGGGCGCCGCCGAGCAGTTGCCAGGCGGCCGAGGCGAGGACCCCGGCGCCGGCGCTCCACCGCTTGGCGAGGACCAGCCCCAGGCAGGAGATGGCCATGGCGGCGACGGAGGCGGCCACCCCCAGGGGATCGGCCGGGGCGCCGCCGGTGAACAGCAGCGCCACCCCGCCCACCCCCAGCCCCGCGCCCGCCAGGTGCCGTGCCCGCGGCCGTTCCCCCACCAGGGGCCAGGCCAGCAGCATCAGGACCAGCGGGGCCGTCGCCATCACGGTGGCGGCCACGCTCGTCGGCAGCCGCTGCGCGGCCACGTACACCAGGGCGAAGAAGCCGCCCATGTTGAGCACCCCCAGCAGCAGCGACTTCCACCACCAGGACCCGGTCGGCAGCCTGCGGCACACGGCGAGCAGCAGCAGCCCGGCGGGCAGCGCCCGGATCGCCGCCCCGTAGAGCGGGTGCCCCTCCGGAAGGAAGGCCCGGGTCACGTAGTAGTTGGCGCCCCAGGCGACGGGGGCGATCGCGGTCACCAGCGACCACCGCATATTGGCTTCCATGGAAGACATAATAGCTTCCGTGGAAGCTATGCTGGAGGGGTGAACCGAAACAGCCACCCGACGCCCGCCGGATCCGCCCCGGGGGAGCCGAGTCCCCCGCTGGACCACGTGGCCCGCATCCAGGCCGAATGGGCCCGTGAACGCCCGGACCTCGACGTCGGCCCGCAGGCGGTGATCGGCCGCCTGCACCGCCTCGGCCTGCTCCTCACCGACCGCCTCACCCCCGTCTACCGCCGCCACGGGCTGGGCGAGGGGGAGTTCGACGTCCTCGCCGCCCTGCGCCGCGCGGGCGAACCCTACGAGCGGGCCCCGGGTGAACTGGCCGCCCACACCATGGTCACCACCGGCGCGATGACCAAGCGGATCGACCGGCTGGAGCGGGCCGGACTCGTCGCCCGCCGCCGCGCCGCCGACGACGGCCGCGGCCGGGTCGTCGCCCTCACCCCGGCGGGCCGCGAGGTGATCGACCGGGCCTTCACCGAGCACATGCGCAACGAGCGGGCGCTCCTCGACGACCTGACGCCGGACGAGGCCGCCGCCCTGGAGGCGCTGCTCACCACCTGGCTGACCCGGATCGAACCGCCGAAACGATGACGCGGCCCGGTCCCGGCGGGGCCGCGCTCCCTCAGCGCACGCCCAGCTTCACCCACGCGGCCGTACTGGGCACGCCGCGCCCGTCCAGCAGGAACAGCATGTAGTAGCCGGGCGGCGCGTCGGCCGGCGACGGCGGGGTGCGCAGCGCGATCCGGTCGCCGCGCACGTCCGTCACGGGCAGCTCCAGGTGGCGCTGGCTCGTGTTCACGGCGTGCGTGACCGTCGTCGGCGCGAGCAGCACGGCCCGACGGACGGCGGCGGCGGTCGTGCTGCGGACCTCGAAGGCGCTGTCGTGGGCGAGTTCGCCCCGGGGCGCCGCGTCCAGCGCCGGGCGGGAGCCGCCCCGGTGCAGGTACGCGGGCTCGTACAGCTCGATGCTGCCGTCCATCGGGTCCGTGATGTCGGGGTCGTTGGCGATCTGCTGGAGTTCGTCGCCGGTCACCATCACCCGGCCGTCGGGCAGCACGAGCGCGTTCGAGTGGTAGCCGCGCGGCAGGCGTTGGGCGGGGCCGAGCCTCCAGTGCCCGTTCGCGTCGCGCAGCTCGGTGTGGCGGTACTTCAGGTCGGCCTTCGGGTTGAACGGCCCGTGCCCGTAGTCGCGGGTGCTCAGCGCTCCGTTGACGGTGAGCAGCGTCGCGTCCGGCAGGATCAGCGTGTCGTCCTGGGTGCGGCCGAAGGCGCGGGGTTCCTCGGTGGTCCAGCCCGTGGGGGAAAGCCGGTAGGTGTTCGGGTCGAGCGGATCGCCGCCGAGGACCAGGACGGAGTCCGGTCCGCGCAGCCCGGCCGGCAGCGGCACGGCCGAACCGTAGCCGCGGAAGTCGGCGGGGCGTCGGGGCAGGTCCCGGCGGGTCTCGCGGACGGGGTCGAACAGCCACTGCTGGTCGGCGTCCCGGCCCAGTCCGTAGATCATGCCGTCGCGCAGCGAGAACAGGTGCGGGTAGTCGTTGCGGAACGGCGCGTCGGCCCCGAACCGCTCCGGGGCGACGTCCAGCGGGATGTCGTACGGGCGCCACGGCACGGGCAGTCGCTTCGCGGGAAAGCGCTCCACCACGGGGGTGGGCGTGCCCGTGCCGCGCTCGGACTGGCCCGACACGATGATCTGGCGGCCGTCGGCGCCGGTGACGGCCGAGGGGTACCAGCGACCGACGGCCATGTCCCGGTTGCGGTACCAGAGCTCGGTCCACGGGTCGAACACGAAGGAGAGCCGCGCCCCGCTGCCGCCCTTGCCGCCGGTGTTCCCGCCGAACACCGCGAGCATCCCGTTGGGCAGGAAGGCGTGGCCGGCGCAGAAGAAGGGTGCGGGGCGCGGGGCGTGCGTACCGTCGGGCATCAGCACGGTCGGCGGCCTGACCTCCTTGAAGGCGGAGGCGCCGGTACCCCGGGCGGGGTCCCACAGGAAGGCGCGGCCCGCGTTGGTGGGCCCGATCCGGTCGGTGGGGCCGGTCTCCTTGGTGGGATCGACCTCCACCCGTTCGAAGGAGAAGAGGAGCACCTTGCCGGTGGGGAGCTGGGCGAGGTGGACGCCGAAGTCGGGGGAGGGGAAGAACTGCGCGAACCGGCCCGACAGCGCGGGAGGGTGGGCCTCGTTGGCCAGTGCCTGGGAGCGGGTCAGCGCGGCGAGGCTCGCGGTGCGGGTGGACTGCGGGTAGCCGCCCGTGCCCCGCGCGGCGCGGCGCCGTTCGGCGTGGGCGCGGGCGTGCTCCTCGCCCAGCGTCGCGCGCTCGCCGGCCGTCGCCGCGTCGGCGTGGGTGTGGGTGCCGTCGGCGTGGGCGGGACCCGCGTCGGCCGGGTCGCAGGAGGCGGGGAGGGCCGCCGTCGTGGAGAGGGCCAGGGCGCAGAGGAGGACCGCGGCGGAGCGTGCGGCGGTCCGGCGTGCTCGGGACATGCGACTCCTCGGTGTGCGGCGGCGCGGACCGGAGGGAGGTCATGCTAGAAGATCCGTCACATATCGCCCGATACGGCGCGACGGCTTCACCGGATCGCAGGCGGCCGGGCGACCGCCCCTACCACGAGAAAAGCCCCGGACGAATTGACGTCCAGGGCTCGCATGCGCGTATATTTGATGGTTCACGACTTCATTTCGAAGAAGGCGTGGGGCAGTCTTACGGGTGCATCGTATCGCGCAGGGAGCGGCTTTGTCAAACATCGAATTCCAGGACGAGCAACAATTCGTCACGGAGCTGTACGAGCGTCTCGAAAATCTGCGCGATGATGCCGAACACGCTGTTCAGAGCGCTCTGCGTCAGGGCGCGGGCGGATTCCAGGCGCGTCTGGAAAGGGACGTCCTCGTCGCGGAACAGTCCGGTCTCCTTTCCGTCCTGAACGCGGCCGAACACGGTCTCTGTTTCGGCCGCCTCGATTTCTCCGACGACCGCCACCACCACATCGGCCGCATCGGAATCCGTCAGGACGACGCCGAGCGCACCCCCCTCGTTCTCGACTGGCGTGCCGAGCGCGCCCGCCCCTTCTACCTCGCGACGGGCCACGTCCCGATGGGCCTGCGCCGTCGCCGCCACATCACCCTCCAGGGCCGCCGCGTCACCGCCCTGCACGACGAGATCCTCGACCTCACCGACACCGAGCGCACCGGGTACGAGGGCGCCGACGCGGACGCGGTCCTGCTCGCCGCCCTCGACGCCGCCCGGACCGGACGCATGCACGACATCGTGCGGACCATCCAGGCCGAACAGGACCGCGTCATCCGCTCGCCCCATCAGGGAGTCCTGGTCGTGGAGGGCGGCCCGGGCACCGGCAAGACCGCCGTCGCCCTGCACCGCGCCGCCTACCTGCTCTACGCCCACCGCGAGCTCCTCGCCAAACGCGGCGTGCTGATCGTCGGACCCAACCCCTCCTTCCTCGACTACATCGGCGAGGTGCTGCCCGCCCTCGGCGAGACCGGCGTCCTGCTCGCCGCCCCCGGAGACCTCTTCCCCGGCGTCCGCGCCACCGGCGCCGACCGCCCGGGAGCCGCGGCCGTCAAGGGACGCGCCTCCATGGCCGAGGTCCTGGCCAGGGTCGTCGCCGACCGGCAGACCCTCCCCGAGGAGGTGCCCGCCGGCAGCGGCGAGGACAGCGCCGTCGTCCCCGAACCGGCCCTGGAGATCGAGCACGACGGCTACGGCACCCTCCTGCTGGACCGCGCCATCGCCCACGAGGCCCGCGACCGGGCCCGCGCCACCGGCCTGCCGCACAACCCCGCCCGCCCCTACTTCGCGTTCTCGGTCATCGACGCGCTGACCGCGCAGCTCGCCGACCGGCTCGGCGCCGACCCCTACGGAGGGCCCAACCTGCTCGGCCCGGACGACGTCGCGCAGCTCGGCAAGGAGATCGCCACCAGCCGCGAGGTGCACGCCGCCATCGACGTCCTGTGGCCCCACCTCACCCCCCAGCGGCTCGTCGCCGACTTCCTGGCCGACCCCACCCACCTCGGCGAGGAGGACGCCGCGCTGATCCGGCGCACCTCGGGGCAGTGGACCCCCGCCGACGTCCCCCTCCTCGACGAGGCCGCCGAACTGCTCGGCGTGGACGACAGCGCGCAGCGGGCCGCCGCCGAACGCGCCCGGCTGGAGCGCGTCGCGTACGCGCAGGGAGTCCTCGACCTGGGCCGGGGTTCCGACTCCTACGAGTTCGAGGACCAGGAGAACGAGTACCTGGCCGCCCACGACATCATCGACGCCGAACGCATGGCGGAGCGGCACGAGGAGGCCGACCACCGCACGACGGCCGAACGCGCGGCCGCCGACCGCACCTGGGCCTTCGGGCACGTCATCGTCGACGAGGCGCAGGAACTCTCCGAGATGGCCTGGCGGCTGCTCATGCGCCGCTGCCCCACCCGCTCCATGACCCTGGTCGGCGACCCCGCCCAGACCGGTGACGAGGCGGGCTGCGGCTCCTGGGAACGGATCCTGGAGCCCCACGCCGCCGACCGCTGGGACCGGGTCCGGCTCGAGGTCAACTACCGAACGCCCGCAGAGATCATGGAGCTCGCCGCCGGCGTGCTCCGGGCCCACCACCCCGACTTCGAACCCCCGCGCTCGGTCCGCTCCACCGGTACCGCCCCCGTCGTCAGGGCCGCCGACGACCTTCCCGCGGCCGTCGCCGGGGCCGTCCGCGAGGTCGCCCCGGAGCGGGGCAGGCTCGCGGTCATCGCCCCGCGCCCCCTGCACCCCGCGATCGCCGCCGAACTGCCCGGCGTCCGGGCGGGAGACGACCCCGACCTCACCCGGCCGGTCGTCCTGCTGGACCCGAGCCGGGCCAAGGGCCTGGAGTTCGACACGGTCGTCGTGGTCGAGCCCGCCCACCTTCGGCCGAGCGACCTCTACGTGGCCCTCACCCGCGCCACCCAACACCTGGTGGTGCTGCACGCGGAGCCCCTGCCCGAGGGGCTGACCGGCTGACGCACGGGCGAACTCCGGCCACGGGTGGGTCATGTGGCCGGTTCGAGCGGCCGCCGCGCGCGTTCACGGTCGTACTGTGACCGAATGCCTGTAGTCGACATCAGTTCCCACGCCGAGGAATTCAACGCGGACCCGTACCCCTTCTACGCGGCGCTGCGCGCGGCCGGCCCGGTCCACCGGGTCGGCCCCGACACCTCCGTCACCCCCGACGGCGGCCCCTACTGGCTCGTCGTCGGCCACGAGGAGGCCCGCCAGGCCCTCACGCACCCCGCGATCCTGAAGGACTGGCGCACCTCCGGGCTGTACCCGGACATCGAGCCGACCGCCGCCAACTCCAACATGCTCGAATCCGACCCGCCCCACCACACCCGTCTGCGCCGCCTGGTGGCCCGCGAGTTCACCGCACGCCGGGTGGAGGCCCTGCGCCCGCGCGTGCGGCAGGTCACCGAGGAACTCGTCGACGCGATGGCCGCCCGCCCGGGCCGCTCCGCCGACCTGATCGAAGCCCTCGCCTTCCCGCTGCCGATGACGGTGATCTGCGAGCTGCTCGGCGTGCCCGACCTGGACCGCGAACGCTTCCGCCAGTGGTCCAACGAGGTCGTGGCGCCGCGCTCCGTGGACGCCAACGGCGAGGCGCACGTCCAACTGAGCGCCTACCTGGCCGACCTCGTCGAGGCCAAGGCCCACACCCCCGGCGAGGACCTCCTCAGCGCACTGATCCGCACCCGCGACGAGGACGGCGACTCGCTCTCCGCCGACGAACTGATCGGCATGGCCTTCCTGCTGCTGATCGCCGGCCACGAGACCACCGTCAACCTCATCGGCAACGGCGTGCGCGCCCTGCTCGAACACCCCGAGCAACTCGCCGCGCTGCGCGCCGACTACGACGGGCTCATCGGCGGCGCGGTGGAGGAGATGCTCCGCTACGACGGGCCCGTGCAGAACGCCACCTACCGCTACGCCGCCGAGGACGCGGAGATCGGCGGCGTCGTCATCCCGGCCGGAGCCGTCGTCCTCGTCTCGCTGGCGGGCGCCGACCGGGACTCCGCCCGCTTCGCCGAGGCCGACGTGTTCGACATCCGGCGCGCCCCGCAGGGCCACCTGGCCTTCGGGCACGGCCTGCACTTCTGCATCGGCGCCCCCCTGGCCCGCATGGAGGGCCGGATCGCGATCCGGACCCTGCTGGAACGCTTCCCGGACCTCGCGGCGGACCCGGCCGGCGGTCCCCTCGACTGGCTCCCGGGCAGTCTGATGCGCGGCGTGAGCCGGCTCCCGGTGCGCTGGTAACCACGGGCGGGACGGGGCGCGATCCGGCGGGCGGGGCGGCGCGCGAGGGGCGCGCGCCGCACCCGTCCCAGCCGTCCCGAAGGGCGAACGAGAGCCCTCACGAGCCGTTTTGGATTGTCGGACGAACCTCCATACGATCCAGCGATGATCACAAGAAAACGGCTGGCGGCCGGGGCCTGCGGGCTGTTCGTCGCCTTGACCGCAGGGCTCCTCCCGACGGGCGCCGCAGCTGCCGACGGACCGGCGAAGGAGCCGCCGAAGGTCGAGCTCGTCCTCGACGTCAGCGGCTCGATGCGGGCGAACGACATCGACGGCCAGTCCCGGATGGCCGCCGCGAAACAGGCCTTCAACGAGGTGCTCGACGCGGTGCCCGACGAAGTCCGCCTCGGCATAAGGACGCTGGGCGCCACCTACCCCGGTGACGACCGCAACCTCGGCTGCAAGGACACCCAGCAGCTGTACCCGGTGGGCGCCGTCAACCGCACCGAGGCCAAGACGGCCGTCGCCACCCTCGCCCCCACCGGCTGGACCCCGATCGGTCCCGCGCTGCTCGGCGCGGCCCAGGACCTGGAGGGCGGCAACGCCACCCGCCGGATCGTCCTCATCACGGACGGCGAGGACACCTGCGCCCCGCTGGACCCGTGCGAGATCGCCCGCGAGATCGCGGCCAAGGGCACCCACCTCGTCGTCGACACCCTCGGCCTGGTCCCCGACGCCAAGACCCGCGCCCAGTTGAACTGCATCGCGGAGGCCACGGGCGGCACCTACACCTCCGTGCAGCACACCGCCGAACTCTCCGGCAGGGTCAGACAACTCGTCGACCGCGCGGCCGACCCCGTCGTCACCCCCGTCGCCACCGAGGGCGCCAAGAGCTGCGAGAACGCCCCGAAGCTGGGCGCCGGCCTCTACAGCGACCGCGAGACCTTCGGCGAGCACCGCTGGTACCGGGTCGACGTCCGCCCCGGCCAGGAACTGCGCGCCTCGGTCAGCGTCGGCGCCGACCGGGCCGTCAACAACGACTACGGCGTCATGCTGCGCGCCACCACCGACCGCGGCCGGGAGATCGTCCGCGGCTCCGAGGCGGGCGACGGCCGGACCGACGTCCTGTCCACCGGCCTGCGTTACCCGAAGGCCCCGCTCGACGGAGTCGACGGGGACGCGGCCGAGGCGCCCGAGACGGTCTGCCTCCAGGTCAGCAACTCCTTCTCGGCCGGTCCGGCCGTCAAGACCGCGCCCGGCATGCCCGTCGAGCTGACCGTGGACCTGGTCGACGGTCCCGACTCCGGCTCGGACGTGGCCTCGTTCGGACTCGGCCGCGGCTGGTGGCTCCTGGCCGCCCTCACCCTCGCGGGCCTGCTCGCGGGCCTCGTCTGGGGCTGGATCTCGCGCTGGCGCGTCTCCGTCTGGAGGACCAACTGATGCGTAGCGTACGCACCTTGACCGCCGTGCTCCTCGCGGCGGGCGCCCTGCTCGGCCCCGCGGCCGTCGCGTCGGCGGCCCCCGCCGCCCCCGCGGCGCCGAGCCCGAAGCCGAGCGACGGCCGGGACGGCTCCGGCCCGACGGAGGCCGGCACCGGCTTCCGCACCGCGACCCCCTTCCGGCCGGGCCAGAAGGCCACCGCCTCCGCCTCCACCGGTGACTACCTGTACTGGGTGCTGCCGGCCGACGCCGGCGACCGCGTCACCGTACGGGCGACGGTGACCCTGCCCGAGTCGGCCGTCCGGCACGGCGCGCAGACCTGGCGGGTGGACGTGTACGACGGCCTGCGCCGCCGGCAGGCCTGCACCTACGGGAACCAGAGCGTGACGGTCCCCAAGGAGGCGCGGGAGGCGGAGTTGGCCTGCGTGCTGCGCACGGTCCGCTCCGGTGCCGAGCCCTGGGCCGCGGACCCGCTGCCCGGGAGCTACTACGTGCGCGTGACGGTCTCCGGGGCGCACGAGGAGGACCTCGGCCTGCCGGTCCGCGCGCGCGTCGAGGCCGAGGTGAAGGAGACGGGCGGGGCCGGCGCGGTGGACGCCGCCCTGGCCGAGCCGCTGGTACCCGGCATCGCGACCGCCTCCGAGGCGCAGCGGGAGGCCCGCGCGCCCGAGAACGGCTGGTCCGGCGGCTGGTGGTCGGACCGCTGGATCTGGACGGCGGCCGGCGGTGTCCTCGCGGCCCTCGCGGGCATCTGGGGGTACTCCCTGACCCGGGGTCGGGGCCTTCCGGCGGGCTCCGCGCCGAGGTCCTGAGCCCTCGGGGCCGCCGCGTCCGTCGGGGCGCGGCGGCCCCCGGCGGCTCCGGTGAGACAAATGATCACCGACCACGGAGCGTGGGCTATGTTGGAGTACGAGTGACATGAGAAGGAGGCCCTCCGGTGTCATCGGGGCAGCAGGCACGCGCGCAGGCGGCCGCGATCACGCCGAGCGGCGCGGCGCCGGAGCAGGTCAGGGCGCCCGCCGAACGGCTCCTCGCGCTGTTCGACGGCCGTCGGCTCTCGCCGGGCCAGCGGCGCATCGCCCAGTACCTGATCGACCACCTCACCGAGGCCGCCTTCCTGTCGATCACCGAGCTCGCCGAGCGGGCGGGGGTGAGCCAGCCCTCCGTGACCCGGTTCGCGGCCTCCCTGGGGTTCAGCGGCTACCCGGCGTTGCGCGACGTCCTCCAGCCCATCGCGCTGAGCGCCGTCGCCGGCACCCCCGACAGCAGGGAGCAGATCCGTCACAACGAGCTCCAGGCGGCCGTCGACGCCGAGATCGAGAACCTGGAGAACGTCCGCCGGCTGCTCGCCGACACCAACCAGGTGCTGGAGATCGGCCGCAACCTCGCCCGCTCGGTGCCCTTGACCGTGCTGGGCCTGCGGATCTCGGTCTCCCTCGCCGAGTACTTCGCGTACGCGGCCCGGCGCATCCACCCCGACGTCCGCCTGGTGACGCGGGGCGGCAGCGTGGCCTACGACGCCCTGTTGCAGTCCAGGGCGGCCGGCGGGACCTGGGTGCTGGCCTTCGCCATGCCCCGGCACGCCAACGAGACCCTGGCCGCGCTGCGGGCGGCCCGCAGCACGGGCATGCGCGTCGTGCTGATCAGCGACCCGACGGTGGGTCCCCTGGTGGACGAGGCCGACGTGTCCTTCACCGCCGGTACCGGTTCGCGTCTGGTCTTCGACTCCTACGCTGCCCCCGGAATGCTCTCCGCCGCCCTGCTCCAGGCCATGGCCGACGCCGATCCGGAACGGACGCAGGCCCGGCTCGAACAGTACGAGCAGGCCGCTGACCAGCACGGATTCTTTCTCTGACGCATGCCCTCCGCCGGAAGCGGGGCAGGGATATTCACAGCCTCGTCGAGTATGAAATTTTTCATACGCTTGCGTACTCGACGGTATATATGTTTACTGACGGCGGCGCTCGGATCCGACGGATGCCAAGGAGGGCGCTCCCCACGTCCTCCTCGAACAGACACACCGGTACGCCGCTCCTCCTCACGGCGAGACCGGGGTGCCAGGTCAAGGCTTTCGGGTCCCCGTAGCGGCGCCCCTGGCGGCCTCGGTCAACCCCTGGGCCGAGGCCGCCCCCCTCACGCAGTGTCTCGATCAGAGTTCGACACCCCTCGGAAGTGACGAGAATGCCCCAGACGGCCACCCTCACGCGCAGCCCGGACTGGCCCCTCCAGGTCAAGGCCCCCGGCACGCACGACTGGGAACGCACGGCGACCCGTTGGCTGCGGGACCTGCTCCCGGCCCGCTACGGCGGCTACCTGACGCTCACCCGTCACCCGGCACTCCTCGCCCGGCACGTGCAGCTGCAACTCCAGCACGAGATGCGCGCCGTGCGCGTGGCCCTGCACACCAGCCGCGCCGACCTGCCGACCATGGGCGTGGCCGAGTCCGTCATCGAGAACGCGATCCGGATGTACGCCATCGAACTCGACCAGCTCGGCCGGCTGTCCCGGGGCGTCCGCCTGGTCTCCGAGGCCCTCCTGACGTCGGCGACCCCGCCGGGTCAGCGCAGGCGCTGACCCGACGGGGTCCGTCGGGCCCGGACGTCGGGCCCGGAGGCCGGGGCCGGGCGTCGGTCAGGGCCGACGGCCCCTTCGCGTCAGGCCTGGCACAGGCCGCGCGTCCAGTCGTACGTCGCGGTGGCCTGGGAGTACTTCCACTGCGGGGCCAGCAGGTCGTTCGCCAACTGACCGGCGGCCTCGGGGCTCTCGACCACGTAGCCGAAGTCCTGGAGCCAGGACGGGTAGAGGTTCTTCGAACCGATGTAGAAGGCCGAGCCGTCCACCGAGACCAGCTTGTGGTGCTGGGCGTAGGGCTTGCCGTCGGCCCACGTCGCCTTCTCGGACGCGCGGAAGGTGGCCAGCTGGAGGTTCTGGCACATCGCGGCCTTCGAGCGGCCCTCGTCGCCGGTCAGCGCCGTGAGCCGGCCGCGCAGCGCGTCGCTCACCTCGGACAGCGACTTGATCTGGGAGTAGCCGTCACTGCCGATCGCGCCGCGGTTGGCCGGGTCGCTGACGACGATGCGGACCTTCACACCGGCCACGAGCTTCGCGGCGAGCGCGTCGTAGAGCCGCACGTCGTAGCGGGGCAGCGGCGGGCAGGTCGCGTTCACGTCCTGCTGGGAGATCTCGATGTGCGAGGTGGCGCCGGAGACCAGGGCGCGCAGGGCGCTCTCCTCCGGGTTGACGGTGTCGTAGTCCCGGTCGGTGTTGGTGAGGTCGCGCACGCCGACGATCCCGCACTTGGTGTCGGGCGCCGTCGGCAGGGTGGGACGGAACGTCGAGGTCGGGTCGTTCTGGCGGATGCCGACGCCGAGGCCGCCGACCGCGAGGGCCGGGACGTTCCCGCCGCCCGCGGGGGCCGGGTCGCGGGGCAGGGTCGGCAGGCAGCCGGCGCCGTTCGTGGAGGCGAACCAGACGCTCGACCAGCTGCTCTTGTTGCGGCAGGTCCAGTCCCAGAGGGTGTCGAGGTAGCGGCCGGCCGAACCGGCCGCCGGACCCGACAGCGCGAGGTCGACGTCGTTCACCGGGTGCGCGGTGTCGAGGTAGTCGTCCTTCCAGCTGTTGATGCCGCCGGTGATGACCGAGGCGCCGTCCACGACCACCAGCTTGGAGTGGTTCCAGGAGAAGCTCGTCTTCGAGGTCGTCATCGACGCCACGTTGAGGGTGATGTTCGCGGCGGCCGGGCCCAGCTTGGCGACCAGCTCGTCGCGGTAGGAGGACGGGACCACGTTGGCGTGGTAGATCGGCGCGGCGCCGACCATGACGCGCACCTGGAGCCGGTTGCCCCGCTGGACGGACTCCTTCAGGCCGGCCACGATCGCGTCCTGGAATCCACCGTTGGGGAACGGTGCCAGCGTGGATATGTCCACGCTCTGCCGGGCCCGGGCGATGTCCTCACGGGTCTTGTCGAGGAGCCGGCGCGCACCGGATCGGTCGGCGCAGGTCGGGTCCCCCCAGCAGCCCGGGGTCTGGAGCAGCCAGTCCGAGCCGCCCGGGGTGGAGGCGCCGAGCCGGTTGCCCGACGTGCGCTCCCAGACCGAACCCTCCAGGCCGGGAGAGACCTGACGCAGGGTCCGCTCGATGGCGTCGAGGTGCGGGGTGGGGGAGCCGTCGGCGGCGAAGGCCGGGGTGGTGGGCAGTGCGGCGAGGGAGAGCGCGAAGGCGAGGGCCGCCGAGCGCACGGTGCGTGCCAATGTGGTTCCTTGCATGGGGGTGGCTCGGGTCGAAGACCCCGGAGAGCGGGGCCCGACCTTGATCAACTCGCGCAAGTTACCAGTACGTAGACCGGCGTTCACCTGGAGCGAGCGGTTCCGGCCACGCCGCGGACGGCCCCCGGCCGGCCCCGCCGCCCGGGGCCGGCCGGATGCGTCCGATCGGATGCGTCTCGGCGCGGCGCGGAACGCCGCCGGGGACACGGAGCCCACCCCGCCCTACCTTCGGGGACTGTTCCCTTCCCCCTGTGAAAGGTGCAGCCATGCGCTCCGTACGCTCCGTCCTCACCGCTCTGGCCGCCGGCGCCATCGTCCTCGGCGGCGCCGGCGCCGCGAGCGCCGACGTGAACGTGGACTTCCGGCCGCAGCCCTCCTACACGATCGTCTTCGGCGACTGGCTCCAGTTCGCCGCCGACGACGTGTTCAACGCGGGCCACGACAACACGGTCGGCTCGAACAACTGACGCCGCCCGCGGCCGATCAGATCCACGGGATCAGGTCGGCCGCGTACCGGTGGGCGCGGAAGACGGAGTTCTGGGCGCCGCGCGAGGACTCCAACCCCGTACCCCGGTCGAACGAACCGAACTCCGGCACGACGAACTCCCAGACCACGTCCCCCTCGGGCGTCACCTCGAAGAGCCGCCCGAAGGAACCCTCCGCGATGAACGTGTTGCCGTTCGGCAGCCGCTGCGCGCTCGACATGTACGGGCTGAAGAAGTTCTGCGGCGGGTTGTCCTCGTACGACCAGACCTCCTCGCCCGTCTTCGGGTCGAGCTCCAGCACCCGCGAGTACGGCACCGAGGTCGTGTCCCGGTAGGTGCCGTTGTCGAACACCAGGATCGTGCCGCCCGGCAGTTCGTGCGGATGGTGCTGCTGCGCCAGCACGTCGGGCCCGATCCGCCAGCGCACGCCGCCGTCGGCCCGGTCGACGGCCACCGTCGTGGACGCGCTGCGGAAGCCCACGATCACGCCCCCGTCGGCGAGTTCGTTCACCGTGTTCGCCATCGGCCAGTGCTCCCGCGCGAAGTGCGGGTTCAGCGGCACCTCCTCGGGATCCAGGTGCTCGATCGCCGCCCAGCGCCACACGATCTCGCCGTCCCAGGTCAGCTCGTACACCACGTCCCCGTAGATCACCCCGCCCGGGGCCTCGGAGCCGGGGATGCCGCCGCGGATGCGGGCGGCGTCGGCGGGTGCCAGCGGCTCCACCGCGCCGATCAGCAGGTTCCCGTTGCGCAGGATCGTCGCGTCGTGGTGGTGGAACGGGTGGCGGACCTCGCGCAGCACCGTCGAGTCGGGTGCGAGGAGTTGCAGGATGCCGCCGTGGTAGACGTCCCAGATGGGGAAGAGGCTCGGTCCCGAGGTGTCCTTGGCGGCGTAGAAGAGCGTGCCGTCCGGCAGGAGCTGCGCCTGCCGGCCCGGCGGGTGCGGCGAGGTCCAGGTGTGCGCGGAGCGGCCCTCGATGTCCACGAGGTGGATCACGCCCTCACTGGTGATCGGCGTGTAGAGGGTGTACCCGCCGAAGCTCCGGGCGGGATCGTGCGCGCGCAGGCCGGTGCCCCGGCGGCGCAGGGTGTTCTGGTCGACGGTCATGGGGAACTCCTCGAATCGGCGGGCGGGGGGAGGGGGATGGGGTGCGGGGACGGGGCGGAGGTCAGGACACGGTGACGGCGGCGGGGTCGGCGGCCTTGAGCGGGCCGGGCCGCAGCCGTTCCCGCAGGGCCGAGGCGTCGGCGGAACCGGGCAGGGACTGCGCGGCCTTGGCCCAGGCGGCCTCGTCCGCCAACTGGGTCACCAGCTCCGGCGACAGGCTCGCGCCGTAGGTGTAGCGGGGCTGGAAGGCCTCGACGTACGGGGCCTGGAGGGCGCCCTTCGACTGGGCGACGACGGCCGCGCGGGCGGCGGCCGGGTCGGCCGCGGCGGCCTGCTGGGCCCGCAGCACGGCGCGCAGCACCGCGGTGGTCGTCGCGTCGTCCGCCGAGGGCCCGGCGATGAGCAGGGTGCGGGCGGTGTAGCCGGAGAAGGGCAGCTCGGCGTAGCGGTCGGCGAGGGCGGTACGGGCGGCCTCGTAGAAGCTGGGGAAGGTGACGCCGGCGTCGACGTCCCCGCGGGCGAGGGCGGCGGGGACCTGGTTCGGGGACAGGTTCACGAGGGTCACGTCCGCCGCCGTCAGCCGGCCCGCGGCCAGCATCCGCGAGAGCGCGTACTCGACGTTCGTGCCCTGCGGGACGCCGATCCGGCGGCCCTTCAGCGCGTCGAAGCCGCCGATGCCCCGGTCGGTCCGGGTCAGCAGGCGCCAGTCAGAGAAGCGCGACAGGTCCGCGACGATCCGTACGTCGCGCCCGGTCAGCGCGGCCGTGACGGCCGGCAGGTCGCCGACGACCCCGAAGCGCGCCTGACCGCCGAGCACGGCGTTGAGGGCGTCCCTGCCGGTGGGCAGGGTGGTCACGGTGGCGTCGAGGCCTTCCGCCGACCACAGCCCGCGCTCCTGTGCCAGGTGGACCGGAGCGCCGCCGAGGTGGTCGCTGCCGGCCAGGGTCACGGCGGCGCGGCCCGCGCCCGAGGGGGATCCGGAGCCGCCGGCGGAACCGTCGCCGCAGGCGCCGACGAGCAGGGAGAACAGGGCGGCCAACGCCACGGCTGCCACCGCGCGGGGTCTGGACGTGGAGCGGGTTGTGGACATGGGAAGGGTCCTTCCGGGGACGCGAGGGCCTCGCGGGACGGGAGAGCGGGGTGAGGTGAGGGAGGGGGAAGGGGGGAAGTGGGGAAGGGGCGGGGCAGGGCGGTGAGGCGTGGGTCAGGGGGAACCGAGGTGGCGGGCGATCTCCGCCCGCAGCACGGGGTCGGGCGTCCCGGCGGGCACCGGATGATCGGCCAGCACCCGCCCGGGGGAGCCGCCGAGGACCACGACCCGCTCGGCCAGGGCCAGCGCCTCGTCGATGTCGTGCGTGACGAACAGCACCGTGGTGCCGCTGCGCCGCCACAGCTCCCGCAACAGGTCCTGCATCCGGGTCCGGGTCAGGGCGTCCAGCGCCCCGAACGGCTCGTCCATCAAAAGCACTTCGGGCCGCGCGGCCAACGCCCGCGCCAGGGCGACGCGCTGCTGCATGCCACCGGACAACTGCGCGGGGTACTTGTCGGCGCCCTGCGCCAGGCCCACCTCCGCGAGCAGCTCCAGGGCCCGTTCGCGGCGTTCGCCGCGCGTCAGCCCGAGCCGCTTCAGGGCGAACTCGACGTTGCCCCGCGCGGTGCGCCACGGGAACAGCGCGTAGTGCTGGAAGACCACGCCCCGGTCGGGACCAGGCCCGCGCACGGGCTCGCCGCCGGCGCTCACCCGCCCGGCCGCCGGGTGTACGAACCCGGCCACGGTGTTGAGCACCGTGGACTTCCCGCACCCGCTGGGACCCAGCAGCGCCGTGAACGAGCCCGCGGGGAAGACCAGGTCGGTGCGCTCCAGCACCGGGGCCGAGCCGTAGCCGACAATCAGCCCCTCCAGACGTACCTCGCGGCTCATGACGCGCTCCAGTGCGTGAGGCGACGGCCGATGCCGGCCAGCAGCGCGTCCACGGCCACGCCCAGCAGCCCGAGGACGAGCAGCCCCGCGAACATCCGGTCCACGCGCAGGAACTGCCCGTCCACCTGGAGCCGGTAGGCCAACCCGCTGTCGGCCCCGCCCAACTCGGCGGCGACCAGGGCCAGCAGGGCCACGGACGCCCCGTAGCGCAGGGCCGCCAGCAGCGCGGGCGCCGCCGCCGGCAGCAGGACCTCGGTGAAACGCCGGTGCAGCGGCGCCCCCAGCGAGCGGGCGGCCCGCAGGTGCGACACCGGCACGCGCGAGACCCCGTCGTGCACGTACAACCAGACCGCGAGGAGGACGGCGTAGGCGATCAGCAGCCGCTTGGCGTTCTCGCCGATGCCGAACCAGGCGGTCGCCAGCGGCACGAGCGCGATGGCGGGGATGGGCCGCAGGAACGACACCACCGGAGTGACGGCGGCCGACAGCCTCGGCAGGTAGCCGGTGGCGAAGCCGAGGGCGGAGCCGGCCACCGCGCCGATCGCGAACCCCTGACCGGCACGGGCCAGGCTGGCACCGAGGTCCGAGGCCAACACCCCGCTGCGGGCGCCGTCCACCAGCGCCGCCGCCGTGGCGGCGGGCGTGGGCAGCAGCCCCGGGGCCACCGCGCCGGACCAGGCGACCAGGGACCAGAGCGCGAGCACCGCGCCGGCCGCGCCGACGGCGGGGCCGAGCCGACCCGGGGCCCGGCCCGTGGGGGTGGGGGTGGAGTGCACGCGAGGCTCCTCGTTCGTCTCGTACGCGTACGGCGCGGCCGACTGGCGCGATGCCGTACATAAGCAGGGTCAATAATTGACGACGCTTATGAAGCTGGTGTTTCAGCAGTACGAAACGTTTCGGGCCCACCCGGGCCCCGAGGGTCGATGAGGTACGTTCACCTGCGTGTCCCGACCCGAACCCACCCCCGAGGCGATCGAGGTAGGCCGGGCGATCCGCGCCTGTCGCACGGCGCGCCGCGTCTCCATGGCCGTGCTCGCCGACCGCTCGGGCCTCTCGCAGCCCTTCCTCAGCCAACTCGAACGGGGGCTGGCCACTCCCAGCCTCAGTTCGATCTACCGCATAGCCGAGGCACTCGACGTCACCCCCGGCACCTTCCTGCGCCCGCCGGACCGGCCCGGCGTCGTCAGCCACGAGAGCGACCCCCAGGTGATCCGCGTGACGGAGACCGGCGGCCAGGTCGCCCAGGTCCTCATCCCCGGCGGACGCAGCGGCCTGATGGAGGCCTACGAGCACCACTTCGAACCGGGCCGGGGCGAGCGCGGCTGGTTCCACCACCCCGGCGAGGACTTCCTCTACGTGCTGGAGGGCGAGGTCCTCCTGGAGGTCGAGGGGGAGGAACCACTGCTGCTGCGCGCCGGCCAGAGCGCCCACCACCGCGGCGACCTCCCCCACCGCTGCACCCTGCCCACCCCGGACCGGGCCGCCCGTACCCTCCTGGTCATCGCGAACGCCTGAGCGTCCCGGGCGGGTCAGGACAGGCGCGTGACCCGCGCGCCGAACGAGGGCCCGACGAGGTCCGAGGCCACCGCGACCGGCACGGCCTTGGCCCCGGCCCCGTCGCCGATGGTCAACACGCCCACCTCGGTGCCCGCCTTGGCCTCGCGCGGCACGGGGCCGGCGCCCGTGCCGAGGGTCAGCCGCAGTCGCTGGCCCGGGACCCCGATCGCGGCGACGTCCTTGGTCGCGACCAGCGCGGTCGTACCGCCGAGCCCGTCGGAGACGTGCCCCACGACCTCTCCCTTGCGGATCACCGGAGTCGAGGCGAGGGCCGTCCGTACGGCCTCGATGACCTTGCGGCTGTTCTCCTTCACCAGGGTCAGGCTGTTCGCGCCGTCCGGGTCGGGGCCGTCGACGTGCTGGTCCATCATCGTGCCGAGGATCAGCGGGGTCTCGTCCCCGACCGTCTTGTACGCCGCCCACATCAGGGTGCCGCCGGCCGGGGTGCTCGATCCGGTCTTGATGCCCTTGATGCTCAGGCCGGGGGCGAGGAGCAGGTTGTCGTTGTTGTTGTTGATCGGCTTGGGCAGCCCCTCGATGGTCGCGTTCGGCATCGCCACGACCGCGCGGAAGGCCTCCTCCTTCATCACCGCCTCCGCCAGCTTGAGTTGGTCGACGGCGGTGCTGACGGTGCCGGCGTCCAGGCCGCTGGGGTCCGTGTACGTGGTGTTCGTCATCCCGAGTTCCTTGGCGGCGGCGTTCATCTTCGCGACGAACGCGGCCTCGGAGTCGGTTCCGGTGTCCCAACGGGCCAGCAGGCGGGCGACGTTGTTGCCCGACGGGATCATCAACATCTTGATCATGTCCAGCTGGCTGTACTTCGCCCCCGCGGTGAGGCCCTCGATGCGGGACTCGTGCTCGGAGGTGCCGTCCGCCACGGCCTTGGCGTCCACCTCGATCCTCGGGCCGGGATCGTTCTTGCGCAGCGGGTGCCCCTTGAGGACCACGTACGCGGTCATCACCTTGGCCACGCTGGCCGTCGGCACCGGCTTCTGCTCCCCGAAGACGCCGATGTCGCCGGAACCGGGGACGCGGACGGCGGCCTGGCCCTTGGCGGGCCACGGTATCGGGGTCGTGCCGTCGACGGTGCGGCCGTCCTGCTCGACGACGAGGCGCGGTTCGGGGACCGGGCGCAGCATCTGACCCCCGACGACGCCGGCGGCGAGCAGCAGCACGAGGGGCGTCCACACCTTCACGCGGCGGGTGAGGGTGCGGCGCGTGGTCTCCGGCGGGGGAGCGGTGTTGGTCAGCTCGGCGAGCAGCTCCAACGGGGGCAGCGGGGCCTCGCGCGTCGTCTCCGGGTGGAAGGCGGGCGCGGGTGCCGGTGCGGGTGCCGGTGCGGGTACGGGCGTGGCCGGGCGTACGGGCGCCGGCTTCGGGACGGGCCGCTGCCCGAGTTCGCGCAGGGGGAGGAACTCGCTCGTGCGCTCGGCGTCACGCTCCGGGCCACGCCCCGCGTCACCGGTCCGCCCCCGCGTGCCGGCGCCCGCCGCCGGGGCGCCGTCCGCGCCCCCGTCCCCCTTCGGCTCGGGCTCGGACGCCCACTTCGGGGCCCGTGCCGCCTCCGCCTCCGCCTCCGGCTCCGGTGCCGGAGTCGGAGCCGGGGCCGGGGCCGGAGCCGGGGCGGAAGCGGCCTCCGCGTCCGGCTCCACGTCCGGCTCCGCGTCCGCCTCCGGCTGCGAGTCCGGCTCCGCGTCCGGGTCCCGCCGGGACCCCGGGGCAGTGCTCGCGCCCGCTTCCGCGCCCGGCTCCGGCTCCGCGTCCGCGCCCGCGCCCGCTTCCGAGTCCGCGCCCGACCTCGCGCCCGCTTCCGAGTCCGGCTCCGCGCCCGACCGCGCGCCCGCGTCCGGGTCGTGCTCCGCGCCCGACTCCGGGTCCGGGGCCGCCTCCGGTCCGGCCTTCGGCTTCGGCTCCGCATCGGCCGCCCCCGTCGCCGCGGACTCCGCTTCCGACTCCGCCTCGGTGGCCGAGATCGCCGCGGAGTCCGCTTCCGGCTTCGGCGAGGACGCCGACGCGCGCTCCGCCCCCGCCTCCGGCGTGGAAGCCGGATCGGATTCCGTTTCTGCATCCCCGTCAGGGCCCTCGGTGGCCGTCGGCTCCGCGTCGGCGGCGGAAGCCGCCGCGCCGGGTGCCGCCTCCGCGGCTTCCTCCGGCGCGGAGTCCGCCTCGGGGGCGGGCTCTCGCGCGGGCCCGCCCGGGTCGGTCCCCGCCTCGGGGTCGGCCCCGGGGTCGGCCCCGGAGGCGGATTCCGCTTCCGTGTCGGAGGTGGGGTTCTCGTGGGACTCCGGGCTCTCGCCCGAGGGTGACGCGGCGTCCGTGTCCGCTGCCGTCGGCAGGGTCGGCTCCCGCTCGGCCCCCGCCCCTTCCGCTTCCGCTTCCGCTCCCGCGCCCGCCGCGACGGCGTCCGGTCGATCGGCGTCGGGACGTCGATCCTCGTGCTTCCCCTCCACGCTGGAGGGCCCTTCAGGCTCCCGCCCCGACACGCCCGCCCCCGTCACCGTCTCCGCCTTCATCCCGCGCCCCACCTTGCTCTTCACACCCGGACCGGCCGGTTCTTCGTCCACGTCGACGGCCGTCGACCGGCCGTCGATCACCTAGATGCCCCCGCCGGCCCGCGCGTTCCGTTCGCCGACGGCTGTGACGGTTCGGTCATACTCCGCCCGGTTTGACGAGTCGCCAGAGACTCTGCACTATTCCACTAACGTGTTAGTGGAATGAGGTGGAGATGATGGAGTTCCGGGTCGACCGGCGCAGCGGCGTCGCCACCTATCTGCAGCTCGTCACGCAGGTCAAACAGGCCCTGCGGCTCGGTGTACTCGAACCGGGCGACCGGCTGCCGACGGCCCGCGAGGTGGTCGCGGCCACCGCGATCAACCCCAACACCGTCCTCAAGGCGTACCGGGAGCTGGAGCGCGAGGGCCTCGTCGAACCGCGCCCCGGCTCGGGCACCTTCGTACGACGCTCGCTCTCCCGCCCCGAGGCGGCGGCGGATTCGCCGCTGCGCCTCGCCCTCGCCGCCTGGATGAGCCAGGCCCGCGAGGCGGGACTCGGCCGAGAGGACATCACGGCGCTCATCGCGGCGGCCGTGGACGAAAGCTTCAGCACGACCTCCGGGCCAGGGCCCGGACCGTCCAGAGAGGAAACGGCGTGAGCGATCCGACCCACGCTCCGGCCCTGAGGGCGACGCGGCTCGGAAGGGAGTTCGGCGGTCGGGCGGCCCTGCGCGGGTGCGACCTCGAACTGCCCGCCGGGCGCGTCACCGCCCTCGTCGGCCCCAACGGGGCGGGCAAGAGCACCCTGCTCCAGCTGGCCGCCGGCCTGATGCGGCCGACCAGCGGAGAGATACGGGTCTTCGGCGAGGCCCCCGGCACCGCGCGGGCCCGCCGGAGCACCGCCTTCCTCGCGCAGGAGAAACCGCTCCACGCCCGCTTCACCGTCGCGGACACCCTGCGCATGGGGCGCGCGCTCAACCCGGGCCGCTGGGACCAGGGCGTCGCGGAGAAGCTGGTACGCGCCGGGAACATCCCCTCCGGCGCACGGATCGGCTCCCTCTCGGGCGGCAGCCGGACCCGGGTCGCGCTGGCCCTCGTCCTCGGCAAGCGGGCCGATCTGCTGCTCCTCGACGAACCCCTGGCCGACCTCGACCCGCTCGCCCGGCACGAGGTGATGGCCCACCTGATGACGGAGGCCGCCGACCGGGGGACCGCCATCGTCATGTCCTCGCACGTGCTGGCCGAGCTGGAGGACGTCTGCGACCACGTGCTGTTGCTGGGGGACGGAGTCCCGCGACTGAGCGGCGACGTCCAGGAACTGTGCGACGCGCACGTACGGATCACCGGCCGCGCCGATCCGATGGAGCGCGACGGGCTGCCCCGCGACTTCGACCGGAGCACCCTCGTGCACGCCGCCGTCGGCGGCCGTCAGGTCACGGCCCTCGTACGCCGTGCGGCGCCCGGCGCCGCCCTGCCCACGGACGACGACGACCGCTGGATCACCGAAACCCCCTCATTGGAAACCCTCTTGCTGGCACATCTGCGCGTCCCCGACCCCGCCGCGTCCGAGGGGGTCGCCGCGTGAAGGGCGCCCTGTGGTTGGCCTGGCGCCAGCAGCGCGCGATGATCCTGACCGGCGCGGTCCTGCTGCTGGTCTGCGCGGGGGTGGTGGCGTACCGCCGCTCCGAGATGACGGCGCTGATCGACGCCTACGGATGGGTGCCCTGCAAGGGGTGGAACGGCGGCTGCGAGAGCCCCGCCACCTTCGAGATCATGACCGGCAACAGCACCGGGATCCGGCTGCTCGGCACCGTCGGTCTGGCCCTCCCGGCCTTCATCGGCGTGTTCTGGGGAGCCCCGCTCCTGGGGCGCGAGATGGAGAGCGGCACCTTCAAGGTGGCCCTGACCCAGGGCATCGGCCCGCGCGGCTGGTTCGCCGCGCGGTTCGGCCTCGCGGCGCTGTGCACGGTGTTCGCCACCACCGTCGTCGGAGCCCTCGTCGCCTGGTGGTGGGCGCCGATCTCCAACACCCTCGACGGTCCCTACTGGCACGAGGCGCCGATCTACAACGCCACCGGCCCGGCCTCCGTGGCCTGCGCCCTGTTCGCCCTCGCCGCCGGCACCCTCGCCGGTCTGACGACGCGCCGGGTGCTGCCCGCCATGGGCGTGACCCTCGCGGCCGTCGCCTCGGTGATGGTCCTGGCCCGCTACTTCCGCGGCGACTGGATCGACCCGGAGACCCGGATCACCCCCGGCATGACGCCCAAACGGCCGGTGGGCAGCGCCTGGTCGACCGGCGAGTTCGGCTACCTGACGCCCGACGGGCGCGAGCACTCCATCTGGAACGTCTGCCAGACGTCCGGCGAGGAGCTGCGGCAGTGCATGGCGGAACACGATTTCGTCGCCCGGTACCACAAGGTGTATCCCAGTGCCGATTTCTGGACATTCCAGTGGATCGAGACGGCCCTCTACCTCGGGCTCGGGGCCGTCCTCGTGACCCTGACCCTGCTCGTCCTGCGCAGGCGCACCGCCTGACCGCACACCGACCGCACCGCACCGGCCCCCCCACCGCAACCGCGAACCGCCACCGCACCGCAACCCCCACCACCACCGCACCGTTCCCGTTCCACAGGGGAGATCCCTCATGGCCACGAAGAAGAACCTGACCGCCGACCGCACCGGCGTCGCCCACAAGGTCCGCTACGCGATCGGCAATCCCACCCGCATCGCCCCGTACGTCCGTCGGGCCGCCCGCGACCGCTGGCTGCGCCTCAAGCACCCCGACCACGTGGCCTACTACCGGGCCGTCATGGCGTCCGACACCGCCCGCAACCCGGAGGCGGCGGTCGGCAGTCAGACCCACGACCGCTGGCTGGCGCTCGGCAAGATGCAGTTCGACTACCTGGCGGAGCACGGGCTGGCCCCCGCCCACCGGATGCTCGACATCGGCTGCGGCAACCTGCGTGCGGGCTGGCGCTTCATCGAGCACCTCCACACGGGCCACTACTACGGCATCGACATCTCGCCCGACATCCTCATCGACGCGAAGCGGACCCTCGTCGGACGCGGTCTCCAGGACAAGCTGCCGCACCTGACCATCACCCAGGACCTGACCCTGGACTTCCTGCCCGACCGCCACTTCGACGTGGTCCACGCGCACAGCGTGTTCTCCCACTCGCCGATCGGGATCATCGACGAGTGCCTGGCCCACGTGGAGCGCATCCTGACCCCGGGCGGCTGGTTCGACTTCACCTTCGACCGCACCGAGGGGACAGAGCACCACGTGTTGCGCGAGGACTTCTACTACCGGACGGAGACCCTCGTCGCCCTGGCCGCCAAACACGGTTTGACCGCACGGTTCATGGACGACTGGGAGCGGTTGGGGCACGGCCAGTCCAAGATCCGCGTCACCGTCCGCTGATCGGGGCCGGCGGACGCGTACGCCGGCACGGCCCGGTCGGGAAGCCCGCGCGGCGGCTCCCCGACCGGGCCGTGTCCGTACCGGCCACGTCGGGCCGTGTCCGTACCGGCCGCAGGCCCTCGCCCGGGTGCTCAAAACTGCTTGGTACCGGACGACTTCGAGCAGGTTCCTTCAAATCGGGTACGCCGGTCCGCTATCTTGCCGGGTGCATGCCAACGGCGGTGTGGCCGCCGCGGTGTGCCCGCGATCCGGACCGGCACGAGGAGCTGCCCGATGAAATGGACCACGCGGCACGACCCCCCACCCTTCCTCCCGCATCCGCGCCCCGCCCGCTTACGCCGCAGGGCCCGCCTCGCGGCCCTGGTCGCCGCCGCGCTCGCGGCCGCCGGCCTCGCCGCCGCCGGGCCCGCCACGGCGCGGGCCTCCGCCGCGCCCGAGACCACGGCCGGCTCGGCGACCGGCCTCACCCGCTCGGGCGCCACCTTCACCATCGCCACCACCAGCGGGGCCAAGGCGCGCGTGGTCGTCGCCCGCGCGGACATCTTCCGGCTCTGGCTGTCGCCCGACGGTTCCTTCACCGACGATCCGGCCCGCAAGGACCTCGCCCCCACCACCGACTTCGGCCCCGTCGAGGCCTCCTGGACGGACGCGGGAGCGTACTACCGGATCACCACCGGGGCCCTGTCCATCCGGGTGAACAAATCGCCCCTCACCTTCTCCGTCTACCGCGCCGACGACTCCACGCCCGTCTGGCGGGAGACCCGGCCCACCACCTGGGGCGGCGGAAAGACCACCCAGTACCTCGCGCGCGGCGCCGACGAGCAGTTCTACGGAACCGGCCTGCGCCTCGGCGAATGGGCCCTGCGCGACAAGACCGTGCCGGTCGCCGTCGACAACAGGTGGCGCGAGAACGACAACGCCAGCCCGGCGCCCTTCTACATGTCCACCAACCGCTACGGCGTCATGCGCAACACCTGGGCCCCCGGCTCGTACTCCTTCGGCGCCCCCACCGCCCTCACCCACGACGAGAACCGCTTCGACGCCTGGTACTTCACCGGCGACTCGCTCAAATCCGTCCTCGACGCCTACACCGACGTGAGCGGCAAGCCCTTCCTCGCCCCCCACTGGGGCTTCGAACTCGGCAACGCCGACTGCTTCAACGCCTCCAACCCCGACTACCAGGGCGATCACGGACGGGCCCGCCACCAGACCACCCCCGACGTCGTCGGCTACGCCGCCGACGCCCGGGCCGCCGACATGCCCTCGGGCTGGTTCCTGCCCAACGACGGCTACGGCTGCGGATACACCGCGCCCCTGAAGTCCACCGTCGACGCGCTGAAGGCCAAGGGGTTCCAGACCGGCCTGTGGACCTCCACCGGCCTCGGCTCGATCGCCGACGAGGTGGGCACGGCCGGCAGCAGGGGGGTCAAGACCGACGTCGCCTGGATCGGAGCCGGCTACAAGTACGCCTTCGACGGGGTCCGACAGGCCGTCGACGGCATCGAGAAGAACTCCGACGCCCGCCGCTTCGTGTGGACCGTCGACGGCTGGGCCGGCACCCAGCGCAACGCCGTCGTCTGGACCGGCGACACCCACGGCACCTGGGACGACATGCGCTGGCACGTCCCCGCCCTCGCCGGCGCGGGCCTGTCCGCCCTCAACTACGCCGCCGGTGACGTCGACGGAATCTTCGGCGGCAGCCCGAAGACGTACGCCCGCGACCTCCAGTGGAAGGCCTTCACCCCCGCCTTCATGACCATGTCCGGCTGGGGCGCCACCAACCCCCAGGCCGGCTACCAGGACAAGCAGCCCTGGCGGTTCGCCGAACCGTACCTGTCGATCAACCGCAAGTACCTCCAACTGAAGATGCGGCTGATGCCGTACCTGTACACGATGAGCCGCACCGCCCACGAGAGCGGCGTCCCCAGCACCCGCGCGATGGTCCTCGAACACCCCGACGACCCGGTGGCCCGGGGCAACCTCACCAGCGGCCAGTTCATGGCCGGCGACTCCTTCCTCGTCGCCCCCGTCGTCTCCGACACCACCGTCCGCGACGGCATCTACCTGCCCGCCGGGACCTGGACGGACTACTGGACCGGTCGGACGTACACCGGCCCGGGGTGGCTGAACGGTTACCGGGCGCCCCTCGACACCCTGCCGCTGTTCGTCAAGGGCGGGGCGATCGTCCCCATGTGGCCGCAGATGAACCACACGGGGGAGAAGCCCGTCTCCACCCTGACGTACGACATCCACCCGCGCGGCACCTCCACCTTCAGCCTCTACGAGGACGACGGCCGCACCCGCGCGCACCTGACCGGCGCCTACGCCCGCCAGCGCGTCGACGTCACCGCCCCCACCGCCGGCCGGGGCACCGTCACCGTCTCGGTCGGCGCCCCCACCGGCACCTACGCCGGGCAACCGGCCGCACGGGGCTACGAGTTCAGCCTCCACGTCGCCACCGCCCCCACCGCCCTGGCCGTCGACGGCGTCCCCCAGACCCGGCACGCCACCAAGGCGGCCCTCGACGCCGCCGGCACCGGCTGGTTCCACGACCCCGCCGACCGGGCCGGGATCCTGTGGGTGAAGACCGGCACCAAGGCCGGCGCCTTCACCGTGACCGCCACCGACACCACCGTCCCGGCCGGCACCCCCGTCCCGACGGGCTCCGCGCCCATCGACCGCGCCGGCTGGAGCCTCGTCTCCGCCGACAGCCAGGAGACCACCGCCGAGAACGGCTCCGCCGCGCGCGCCTTCGACGGCGACCCCGCCACCCACTGGCACACCGCCTGGTCCACCGGCGCCCCCGCCGCGCTCCCGCACGAGATCGTCCTCGACCTCGGGGCCCGCCACTCCGTCGACGGCCTCGGCCACCTGCCCCGGCAGGACGGCGGCGTCAACGGCCGCGTGGGGCGCTACGAGATCTCCGTGTCCGACACCACCACCGACTGGGGTCCACCCGTGGCCACCGGCACCCTCGCCGACACCGCCGCGGCCCAGACCGTCCCCCTCGCCCCCAAGGCCGGACGCTACGTGCGCCTGAAGGCCCTGACCGAAGCGGGCGGCCGCGGGCCCTGGACCAGCGTCGCCGAACTCACCCTCACCGGCCGACCGAGCCCCCTCCCGGCCGACGCCACCCTCGTCGGGGCCGCCTCCGGCCGCTGCGTGGACCTCCCGCACAGCGCCACCGCCCCCGGCACCGAACCCACCCTCTACTCCTGCCACGGCGGGCCCAACCAGCGCTGGACCCTCGGGCCCGACGGCCGGCTGACCGGGCTGTCGGGCGTCTGCCTCGACGGCGCCGACCCGGCGAAGGCCGTCGTCCGGCCCTGCGACGGGAGCCCGGGGCAGAACTGGTCGCCCGGCCCGGACGGCAGCCTGCGCACCGTCGGCCGGTGCCTCGCTCCGGCCGGTTCCGGCACCGTCGACGGGACCCGTCTGACCCTCGGCGCCTGCACGGACACACCGGACCGGCGCTGGACCTTCACCCCCTGAGACACCGCGACACCCGCCCGCCCGTCTCCACCGGGAACGGGCGGGGCCGGGCCGGACACCTCCCCCACGGGTGCCCGGCCCGGGCCGGCGCCGGGTTTCGGATCCCGCTCGCGGGTAAGGCGCCGTACGGGGGCAACCGCACGAAAGGAGCCCGGCCATGGTGACCGAGATCTGGATCCTCGCCGAGGGCACCGGCTACATCCGCGGCACCGACCTCGTCGGATACAAGGTGGAGGCCGTCGACGGATCCATCGGGAAGATCGACAAGCACACCGACGACGTGAGCCGCTCCTACGTGGTCGTGGACACCGGCCCCTGGATCTTCGGCCGGCGCGTGATGATCCCGGCGGGCCTGATCACCCGCGTGGACACCGAGAACGAGACGGTGCACCTGTCGTGCGGCCGCGACCACGTCAAGGACACGCCCGAGTTCGGCAAGGATCAGCACGAGGACGAGCCCACCTACGTGAGCGCGATCGAGAACTACTACACGAACCCCAACACCGGACCCCACATGTGAGGCACCCGCTCAGCGCCCGGGCGTCCGGGACCGACACCCATGCCTTTGGCACGGACCCGGCGCGCGGGCGATCATGCGCCCATGCAATCCGACAAGATCACCGCCGAAGTCACCGCCGCCGCGTCGGGCACCTGGAAGCTCGCCGACCTGGAGGTCAACCGCATCGGCTTCGGCGCGATGCGCCTGCCCCAGACCGGCCCGGCCCTCGTCCACGACGCCGTCCCCCGCGACCGGGACCAGGCCGTCGCCGTCCTGCGCCGCGCCGTGGAGCTCGGCGTCAACCACATCGACACCGCCTCCTACTACTTCTCCCCGCTGCGCTCCGCCAACGAGCTGATCAGGACCGCCCTCGGGCCCTACCCCGACGACCTCGTGATCGCCACCAAGGTCGGTCCGACCCGCGACCCCTCGGGCCGCTGGGCCGAACACGCCCGGTCCGCCGACGCCCTGCGCGGACAGGTCGAGGAGAACCTGCGCCAGCTGGGCCGCGACCACCTCGACCTCGTGAACCTGCGCGTCCTCGGCACCGAGTCCCTCGCCGACCGCTTCGGCGCCCTGGCGGAACTGCGCGACGCCGGACTCGTGCGCCACCTCGGCGTCTCCAACGTCACCCCCGAGCAGCTCGCCGAGGCGCGGACCATCGCGCCCGTCGTCTGCGTACAGAACCCCTACGGCATCGGGATGCGGCCCGACCAGGACGCGTTCGTCCGCTCCTGCGGGGAACAGGGCATCGCCTACGTCCCCTTCTTCTCCATCGCCGCCGCCGCGCGGGAGGCCGGCGCCGGAGCGGCCGAGCACGCGGAACTGTCGGCGGTGGCGCGGGCCCACGGCGCGAGCCCGGCCCAGGTCCGACTGGCCTGGACCCTGAGCCGGGGCCCGCACGTCCTCGCCATCCCCGGCACCGGAGACCCCGAGCACCTCGCCGGGAACGTCGCCGCCGGCGCCCTGTGCCTCACCGAGGAAGACCTCGCCACCCTGGAGCGGCTGCACCAGGCGCCGCCCGCCGCCTGACCCCGCGCGGGTCGGTCGCCCCTCCCGTGACGCCGCGGGGCGGGGGCGGCCACCCGGGCGCCGTCCGGCACAATCGGCGGATGAGCGAAGACCTCTCGGCCACGCCCGCCGCCGTCCCGGCGCCCGACCACGACCCCTACCTGTGGTTGGAGGAGGTGTCCGGCGAGGCCGCCCTCGACTGGGTGCGGGAACGCAACGCCGAGACCGTGGCCGCGCTGACCGGCACCCCCGACTTCAAGACGCTGGAGCGGGAGGTCCGCGAGGTCCTCGACGACGACGGGCGGATCCCCTACGTCGTCCGCCGGGGCCGTCACCTCTACAACTTCTGGCAGGACGGCGACCACCTGCGGGGCCTGTGGCGGCGCACCACCCTGGAGGAGTACCGCACGGAGCGGCCCGACTGGGAGATCGTCCTCGACCTGGACGCGCTGGCCGAGGCCGAGGGGGAGCCGTGGGCCTGGTCGGGCAGCAGCGTCCTCGCCCCCGACCACCGCCACGCCCTCGTCCTGCTCTCCCGGGATGGGGCCGACGCCTGCGTGGTCCGCGAGTTCGACCTCGAACGGCTGACGTTCGTCGAGGACGGGTTCACCGTCGCCGAGGCCAAGACCCGCGCCGGCTGGCTCGACCACGACCACCTGTGGATCGGCACCGACTTCGGCCCCGGCTCCCTGTCCCCCTCCGGCTACCCCCTCCAGGTGCGCCGCTGGCGCCGCGGCACCCCCCTCGACCAGGCCGAACTCGTCTACGAGGGCCGGCCCACCGACCTGTCCGCCGCCGGTTGGCGCGACCACACGCGCGGCTTCGAACGGGACTTCGTCTCCCGCCAGATCGACTTCTGGAACCAAGAGCTCCACCTCCTCCCCGAGGACCCCGCCGCACCCCCCGTCAAGATCGACGTGCCGGACGACGCGGTCGCCTCGGTGCACCGCCGCTGGCTGCTCGTCAGCCCCCGCTCGCCCTGGCTCGGGCAGCCCGCCGGCAGCCTCCTCGCCTTCGACTTCGACGCCTTCCAGGCGGGTGGACGCGACCCGCACGCCCTCTTCACCCCCGAACCGCACACCGCCCTCGCCGGCTACAGCTGGACCCGCAACCACCTCATCCTGCGCACCCGCGCGGACGTCTCCTCCCGGCTGGAACTCCTCACGCCCGGACCCGACGGCTGGACCCGCGAACCCCTGGCCGGCGTCCCGCCGCTGTCCACGGCCTCCGTCGTCGCCACCGACCCCGACGAGAGCGACGAGTACCTCCTCGACGTCACCGGATACCTCCAGCCCTCCACCCTCCACCGGGGCACGGCGGGCGACGCGCGCGGCGACGGCGAGACCCTCAAGCAGGCGCCCGCCCTCTTCGACACCGCCGGCCTGACCGTCGACCGCCACTTCGCGACCTCCGCCGACGGCACCCGGGTCCCGTACTTCGTCGTCGGCCCCCCGGACCGGCCCGGCCCCGGCCCCACCCTGCTCTACGGCTACGGCGGCTTCGAGATCTCCATGGTCCCGCGGTACAGCGCCGTCACCGGCCGCGCCTGGCTCGCCCGCGGCGGAACGTACGTGGTCGCCGGCATCCGGGGAGGCCACGAGTACGGGCCGCCCTGGCACCGGGCCGCCCTCGGGGCCCACCGCGTCCGCGCCTTCGAGGACTTCGCCGCCGTCGCCCGCGACCTCACCGAGCGCGGGGTCAGCACCCCCGCGCAACTCGGCATCGAGGGCGGCAGCAACGGCGGCCTGCTGATGGGCGCCATGCTCACCCGCCACCCCGAACTGTTCGGCGCGGTCGTCGCCCACGTGCCGCTGCTGGACATGCTCCGCTTCCACCGGCTGCTGGCCGGGGCCAGCTGGATCGCCGAGTACGGCGATCCCGACGACCCCGCCGACCGGCCCCACCTGGAGCGGATCTCCCCCTACCACCGGATCCGCGCCGAGGGGGACCCGTACCCGCCTCTGCTGCTGCTCACCTCGACCCGCGACGACCGGGTCCACCCCGGCCACGCCCGCAAGATGGCGGCCCGGCTGCGCGAACACGGCCACCCGGTCCTCTTCCACGAGCACCTGGGCGGCGGTCACGCCGGCGCCACCGACCACCGGCAGACCGCCTTCAACGAGGCCCTGGTGCACGGCTTCCTGTGGGAGCGCCTCACCCCCGCGAGGTGAGGCCCCGCCCGGATCCGGATCCCCGTCGGGGTCCGGGTCCGATCCGGACCGGCCGCGCGCGGCGTGCTGCCGCGCCTCGCGCGCCGGGGCTGGTGGAATGGAGCGACCGGCGGCCCGCGGGGGGCCGCCCTCCCGGCGGAGGCGATGTGTCGGACCGCGAGGGGCGGGCGTGGGGACCGGCTCCGGACGAGGTCCTGGAGGCGATCGGCACCACCGACGACGAGCGCACCACCTGCCGGGAGCTGGCCGCCTTCCTCTTCCGGACGCTGTGCGACGCGGTCGCCGTCGACCTGACCGCCGCAGGCCGCGTCGAGCGGGTGGCCGTCGCCGGCGCCGCCTCCCTGCTGCGGCCCCCGGCGGCGGGCGGCGGCCCGGCCGTACGGGCGGTGGACGAGGGGCACCCCTTGCGCAGTTGGACGCTGCGGCCGGGCCGGGCGCCGGTCCACGGCCTGTCCGTCGCGCTCTCCCGGCAGGGGGCCTCGTACGGGACCCTCCTCGTCGCGCGGACCGGCCGGGCGTTCGACGACCGGGAGGCGGCCGCCGTGCACTTCGCGGCCCGGGTGGCGGCCGTCCACGTCCGTCACGCCCGCCGGCTGGCCGCCGGCGAGCAGCTCGCGCTGAAACTCCAACGCGCCCTCGTCGCCGACCCCGGCCGGCCCCACCCCAACCTCCTGATCGCGGGCCGCTACCGGCCGGTGGGGCCGAGCACCCTGGTGGGCGGCGACTGGTTCGAGACCGTACGCCTCCACTTCGGCCGGACCCTGCTGGTCGTCGGCGACGTGATGGGCCACGGCCTGGAAGCCGCCGTGGACATGAACGCCTACCGCTCCACCCTGCGCGAGGTGGCCTCCACCGAACTGGCCCCGCACCGGGTGCTGCGCCGGCTCGACGCCCTGGTCGCCGAGGACGAGGCCCGACGCCCGGCGACCTGCCTGCTCGTGCGGGTCGACCCGGCGCGCGGCGTCGCCCTCTGCGCGAGCGCGGGCCACCTGCCGCCGGCCGTCTTCGCGGCGGACGGCGCCGGGCGGCTGCTGGACGTGCCCGTCGGCCCGCCCCTGGGTACGGGGCTGGGCGGTTACGAGGCGGTGGCCCACCCCCTGGCCGCCGAGGAGACGCTGCTCCTGTACACGGACGGGCTCGTCGAGCACCGGGGTGAGGACATCGACGCCTCGCTGGCCCGCCTGACGGCCCTGCGGTTGCCCCGGGGCGCGAGCGTCGACGCGGCGGCGGACGCGGTGGTCGAGGGGCTCGACGCGCGCCGCGCGGAGGACGACGTCGCGGTCCTCGCCGCCCGGATCCGCTCGCGGGGGCCGCGTCCGTAGGCGCTCAGGGGTCGGTGCGGGCGATGAGGAGGGCCACGTCGTCGTGGGTGTCGGGGCGGCGCAGGGCGGAGAGCAGCAGGTCGCAGGTCTCCTCGATGGGCCGGTGGGGCCCGGCGAGGAGGTCGGTCAGGGTCAGCAGCCGGGTGTCGATGTCCTGGTCGCGGGTCTCGACGAGCCCGTCGGTGTACATGACCAGCTCGTCGCCCGGGGCGAGGGTGACGCTGGTGGTGCCGAAGGGGATCCCGCCGACGCCGAGCGGAACGGCCGTTTTCAGCCGCAGCAGTCGGGGGTGGCGTCCGCTGCGCAGGTGGACGGGGGGCAGGTGGCCGGCGGTGGAGATGTGGCACAGGCGGGTGCGGGGGTCGTAGACGGCGTACACGCAGGTGGCCATCGCCTCCCCGAGGTCTGCGGTGGCCGCGTCCAGGTGGGTGAGGACCGTCGCCGGTTCCAGGCCGAGGCGGCCCAGCGCGCGGGCGGTGGCCCGGAGCTGTCCCATCGCGGCGGCGGCGTTGATGCCGCTGCCCATGACGTCACCGACGACCAGCGCGGTGCGGTCGTCGGTGAGGGGGATGACGTCGAACCAGTCGCCGCCGGTCTCGTCGGCGGCGCCGGCGGGCTGGTAGCGGTAGGCGATGTCCAGTCCCGGGGCCGGGTGGGGGTCCTGGGGCAGCAGGTGACGCTGGAGGGCGAGCGCGGTGTGCCGCTGGCGTTGGTACCAGCGGGCGTTGTCGATGGACACGGCGGCGTGCGCGGCGAGTTCGGAGGCCAGCAGGACGTCGTCCTGGCCGAACGGTACGGGGTTGCGGGCGCGTTTGAGGTCGAGGGCGCCGAGCACCTGGCCCCGGGCGATCAGGGGGACGGCCAGGTACGAGTGCAGGCCGGCCTCCCCGAGCAGCCGCGCCGCGTCCTGGTCGCGGGCGATGCGCGGCAGGTCCTCGGGACGCACGATCGGGAGGAGGACCGGGCGCCCGGTGCGGGCGCAGTGGGCCACCAGGCGGGCGGGTCCGTAGAGGGCGACGTCCCCGACGGGGTCGGCCGCCGCCTCGGCCTGCGTGTGGTACGCCGACTTCAGGGCCAGGGCCCGGAAGCGCACGGCTCCGCCCTCGGACCCCTCGCCGGGCCGGGCGCCGGTCAGGATGGTGTCCAGGACGTCGACGGTGGCGATGTCGGCGACCTCCGGCACCACGACGTCGGCCAGCTCGCGGGCGGTGATGTCCAGGTCGAGGGTGGTCCCGATGCGTACCGAGGCGTCCGCGATGAGGGACAGGCGACGCCGCGCGTGGGCGGCGGAGACGGCGGCCCGGTGCTGTTCGGTGACGTCGACCACCGAGACGGCGACGCCGATGACGTGGGACGCCTGGTCGTCGAGCCGGTAGATCGACACCAGCCAGGCGTGTTCCTCCTCGTCGCCCGCGTTGACGCGGCCGGTGGTGAACTCGTCGAGGACGGGGACGCCGGTGTCCATCACCTGCCGCATGCGCTCCTCGACGGCCTCCGTGTCGAGCAGCGGCAGGACGTCGCCGATCCGACGCCCGAGGTGGCGGGCGGCGGGCACGCCGTTGATGCGTTCCAGCGCCGGGTTGACCAGGACGTAGCGCAGGTCCGTGTCGAGGACGGCGAGGCCGATGGGGGACTGGTCCACCAGGCGCAGGGACAGCGCGAGGTCGCGTTCGACCCGGCGCAGGGTGGCCTGCTCGGAGGCCAGTCCGAGGGCGAAGAGGCGACCGCTGTCGGCCTGGAGGCGCATGTTGCGGAACTCCACCAGGACGGTGTGTCCGTCGCGGTGGCGCACCGGGAAGGTGCCGGCCCAGGCGCCCTGGCCCGTCATGACCCGGGCGAAGAGGTCGAGCACCTCCTGCCGGTGGCTCTCCGCGACGAGCAGCCGGGCGGCGGGCCGGCCCAGGGCCTCCTCGGACGTGTAGCCGTACAGGGTGGTGGCCTGCGGGCTCCACAGCCGGATGCGGCCCTCGGCGTCGAGGACGACGGCGGCCACGCCGAGGACGTCCAGCAGCCCGCCGGCGGCCGGGATGCCCACGGGGAGGGCCTGGGCCAGGGGTGTCGCGGCGGTCGGCGGGGGCCGCGTTCCGGGGCCCTCGGCCGGGGGAACGGGCTGCTCATCGGCCATCGGCGGCCTCCTCACCCGGTCGGACCTCTCTCCATGCTGAGGCCCCGGACCCGGGCGTGCGACCCGGTCCCCCTCAGGGGCCGTCCGGGGTCGGTCGCAGACCGCTCGCGGCGAGCAGCTCGTCGAGCCCGTCCTTGATCTCCCGGGGGGTCCGGCCCCGGTCCGCGGTCAGGTGGCAGATGAGGCTCGGGGTGAGCGGGGCCAGCAGGAGGTGGGCCAGCAGCCCGGCGTCGGCTCCGGGGCGGATCCGGCCGACCAGGGTGGTCACGTGGGTGTGCATGGCGCTGTAGGGGCCGCTCGCGTACCGGGTGAGCGGGGAGGCCACCTCGCCGGCCAGCAGCAGCTGCCGCTGGTCGACGATGCGGTCGGTCAGGGCGTGCAGGAAGGCCCGCAGTCGTTCGGCGGGCGGCGCGTCGGGGCCCAGTGGGGGCGGCCCGCCGAGGAAGGCCTCCTGGAAGCGCAGCTCGCGGTCGTCGAGGAGGGCGTAGATGAGCTGTTGGACGTCGCCGAAGCGGCGGTAGACGGTGCCGACGCCGATGCCCGAGGCGTGCGCCACGGCGTTCATGGTGAGGGCCTCCGGGCCCTGCCCGGCGACGATCGCGGCGGCCGCGTCCAGGATCCGGCGGCGGTTGCGCGCGGCGTCCGCGCGTTCGGGCGCGGGGCGTCCGCCGGCCATCGGCAGTTCGACGCGGGGGCGCTCCCGGGGCGGGAGCGGATCGCCCCGCCGTTCCCGCCGATCGTGGTGTCCCGGTCGCTCGCCCGGCTCGCGCGGATCCGCCATGGCGGCCTCCTGTGGTCTTCCCGCCCTGCCCGGGCCCTGTGGAGGACGAGCGTACCGGAACAAGATCCGTTTTCGGGGCGGGAAGGGCTTGCGAACCGGATGGCTATCCGGTTCACTCTGAGCAGGGAAACGGATAGCCATCCGCTTCCATTCGCTTCGGGAGGGTTACCCGTCATGACCGTCAATCCCAGGATCGCCGTCGTCCACTACTCGTCGACCGGCACCGTCCACCGCCTCGCCGAGGCGCTCGCCGAGGGTGCCGAGAAGGAGGGCGCGGAGGTCCGCCTGCTGCGCGTCGCCGAACTGGCCCCCGACGAGGCCATCGACTCGCGGCCGGAGTGGCGCGCGCACGTCGAGGCCACCCGTGACCTCCCCGTCGCGAGCCACGACGACCTGCGGTGGGCCGACGCCTACGCGCTGGGCACCCCCACCCGCTTCGGCAACGTCTCCGCCCAGCTCAAGCAGTTCATCGACGGCACCGGCGGCCTGTGGGCCGAGGGCGTCCTCGCCGACAAGCCGGCCACCGCCTTCGGCAGCGCCGGCAACCTGCACGGGGGCAACGAGTCGACCCTCCTCGCCCTCTACAACACGCTGCACCACTGGGGTTCACTGATCGTGTCGCCCGGTTTCACCGACCCGGCCGTCTCCGCCGCGAACGGCAACCCGTACGGCACCACGCACGCCTCCTTCGCGGGCGCGCCCGGCGAGAACATCCTCGAAGCCGCCCGCTACCAGGGCGCGCGCCTGGCCCGGATCACGGCCCGGCTGCTGGCGGGCGGCCGGATCTGACGCGACGCGGCGCGCCACCGCCGCCCGGGGGGGACGGGGCGGCGGTGGCGCGGACGGGCGGCGGCGGGGGCGGTCAGTGGAACAGCATGGACGCGCCGCCGGCCGGGGTGGTCACCGATCCGGGACACAGGAAGCTGCCGGAGGTCTTGGTGGCGGTGAAGGCCCGGTTCACGTACTTGCGGCCGGTCCCGTCGCGGTCCCAGACCAGGTTCGTGGCCTTGTAGCGGCAGGAGACGAAGCTCTGCTGCCCGGTGATGTCGATGAGGTCGGTCCGGGCGGTGGCGGCGCCGTCGTCGAAGGCGAACGCCGGGTTGTTGTTGAGGGAGGCGCTGATGCCGCCGTCGCAGGCGAGGTTTCCGCCGGGCTTGTTGACGGTGGTGCGGTCGACGGTGAGCGCGGCAGGGGGGACGGCGCTCGTCCTGGCGTTGGTCCAGGTGCAGGTGTTGCCCGCGACGACGATGACGCCGTCGACGCGCTGATCGGCCGTGCCGCCCGCCGCGACGGCCGTCGTGGCGCCGGTCAGGGTGGCGGCGACGGCGGCGGCCGCCGTGCAGAGCTTCGCGAAGTGCCTCATGTCGGTCTCCTTGACACGTCCTTGTGGGGGTGTGGTGCGAGGCCGTTCGGAGTGCGCACGGAGCGTGTCACAGGGGTCTTGAGATGTCATGGCCACATCACGCATTGGCCGGAACCCGGCCCCTCGGCGGGGGCGTGCCGGGCGGCGGCAGGGGCGGGCCGGGGGTCGGGGCAAGGCAGGCGGGTGGCCGGGCGGCGGGGTGGCCGAACGGCCGGGTGTCAGGGGACGTCGGTGTCGGTCGGCTCGGGCGCGTAGAGGTGCGGCGCGTCGCCCTGCCACTCGACCAGCGGGGAGGGCTCGCCGAGGACCAGCTCGTCGGGGTCCGGCACCTCGGCCCGGCGCAGGAACTCGATCACGTCGGCGTCGGCGTGCGCGACGCCGAGGACGTTCTCGCGGTTCTGGACGCGCAGCGTCACCCGACGGCCGCCGGAGGGCGAGATGCGGTGGACGACGATCGGCGCGTGCTCCATCCCTCCACCCTGCGTCCGGGAGGCCCCGGCCGCCACCGAGGTCCCACCGCCCGGCCCCGCGCGACGTCCCGCCCCGCGACCGGGGAGCCCCGCGTGATCCGCTCCCGGCTTCCCGCGCCGCGCGCCCGTAGGCTGGAGACATGTGCGGCCGCTACGTCTCCACCCGCAGCCCCGAGGACCTCACCGACCTGTTCGGGGTGACGGCGCGCGGCGCGGACCCGGTGGTGCCGCCCAGCTGGAACGTCGCGCCCACGGACCCGGTGTGGGCGGTGCTGGAGCGGGCCGACCGCGAGACCGGGGTCCTGGAACGCCGCCTGCGGGCCCTGCGGTGGGGGCTCGTGCCCTCGTGGTCCAAGACCGCCGCCGGCGGCGCCAAGATGATCAACGCCCGGGTCGAGACCGTCGCGGAGAAGCCCGCCTACCGGCGCGCCTTCGCCGCGCGCCGCTGCCTGCTCCCCGCCGACGGCTTCTACGAATGGGAGGCCGTCCCCGCCACCGCCACCGCGAAGGCCTACAAGCGGCCCTGGTTCATCCGCCCGCGGGACGGCTCGGTGATGGCGATGGCCGGCCTCTACGAGTTCTGGCGCGACCCCGCGGTCGAGGACGACCGGGACCCGGCGGCCTGGTGGGCCACCTGCACCGTGCTCACCACCGAGGCCAGGGACGAAGCCGGCCGCGTCCACCCCCGCATGCCCCTCGCCCTCGCCCCCGCCGACTACGACGCCTGGCTCGACCCCGCCGGGACGGACGCCCACGACCTGCGCGCCCTCCTCACCACCCCCGCCGGAGGCCGGCTGGAGGTCCGCGCCGTCACGACCGCCGTCAACAACGTGCGCAACAACGGCCCCGAGCTCCTCGAAGCCGCGGCCGGCGCCTGACCCCGGCGCCCGACTCCGGCACCCGACCCCGGCGGCGCCCCGCGCCGCGACCCGCACCGAGCGGCGCCGACGGCCCGCCGGGTCGATAGTGGGGCTGTGGACGATGTGGCGCGGGAGCCGGAAGGACGCGGACCGGCCGACGCCCCGGACGCGGTCGCCTGGTCCGGGATCGAAGGGGCGCGGGCCTTCGCCGCCGTGGAGGGCGCCACGGACTGGCTGCTCGGCTACCCCTTCGTCCTGCGGGCCCTGGCCGGCCGGATCCGGGCGGACCAGGTCCTGCTGGACTACGGGTGCGGCCCGGGCAAGGTGGGTCGGCACGCCGCCCGCACGCTGGGCGTGCGGGTGCTCGGCGCGGACACCTCCCCGCAGATGCTGGCCCTGGCCGGGACCGCCGGTCGGGAGGAGGGGATCCGGGCGGAGTACCACCTGGTCGAGGACGGGCGGGTCACGGATCTGCCGGACGGGTGCGCGGACGCGGCGATGTGCAGCCACGTCGTCGCCTCGCTGCCCACCGAGGGGGCGTTGCTGGCCGTGTTCACGGAGGTCCGCCGCCTGTTGCGGCCCGGCGCCCCGTTCGTGCTGCTGGTCACCGATCCCGCCTGCGCGGGCCACGCGTACGCCTCCGTGCGGATCGGCGAGCCGGGTGCGACGTACGGGCCGGGCGATCCGCTGACCGTCCGGCTGCTGCGCACGGACGGGTCCTGGCAGGAGGTGCGCAACCACGCGTGGCCGGTGGGCGTGCATCCGGCCCTGCTGGAGCGGGCCGGGTTCTCGGACGTGGTCCAGCACCGGCCGACCGTGGCGCAGGCGGCGGCGGTCGCGGACCCCGACCTCGTGCGCGGACGGCCCTGGACGGCGGAACGGGAACGACCGCCGCTCGTGATCACCACGGCGTTCGCCGCCGACGGACCCTGACGGTCCACGCCCGACGCGCCACGACCGGTGGGGTCGGGGGCGCACGCCCCCGACCCCACCCGCTCCCGTCGGCGTCGTCAGCGGCGCAGGATCCTGCGCGAGACGCGGTCGCCCAGGAACTGCGCGGACTGAACGAGCACGATCAGGACGAGCACCGTCACCACCATCACCGAGGTGTCGAAGCGCAGGTACCCGTACGTCATGGCCAGGTTCCCGACGCCGCCCCCGCCGACCGTGCCGGCCACCGCCGAGAAGTCGATCAGCGCGACCAGCATGAAGGTCAGTCCGAGCACGAGCGGACCGAGGGCCTCCGGGATCAGCACCGTGAGCAGGATCCGCAGCGGCCCGGCCCCCATGGAGCGGGCCGCCTCGACGACGCCGGGCTCGACGGACAGCAGGTTGGACTCGACGATCCGGGCGATCCCGAAGGTCGCCACGATCGTCATCGGGAAGATGGCGGCGTTCGTCCCGATCATGGTGCCCACCACCGCCCGGGTGACGGGGGCGAGGGCCACGATCGCGATGATGAACGGCACCGGGCGGATGACGTTGATGAAGGTGCCCAGCACCGCGTGGACGAACCGGTTGGGCAGGACGCCGCCCTTGCGGGTGGCGTACAGGGCGAGCCCGACCGCGAGACCGGCGACGGTGGACAGCGCCAGCGTGATCAGCACCATGTAGACGGTCTGGCCGGTCGCCTCGACCACCTTGGGCCAGAACGTGCTCCAGTCGGCCTTCACCGGACCCCCGCTTCCCGCCGCGCGGGCGCGTCCAACCCGGCGACCACGGCCTCCACGGCCTCGGGGGCGCCGCGCAGTTCGAGGGTGACGTTGCCCAGGGGGCGTCCCCGGACCTCGCCGACACCGCCGTGGACGAAGGTGAAGTCCACGCCGTGCGTGCGCAGCAGGCCCGACAGGGCGTCGATCGCCGGTTCGCCGTCGACGACCGGCACCGTGACGAGCCGGCCGGCATGGCGGGTGCGCAGTCGTTCCCACAGGGGCTCGTCGGGGGCGCTGTGCAGCGCGGAGCGGGCGAAGGCGGCCGTGGTGTGGTGGCGCGGGCGCGCGAACACCTCGTAGACCTCGCCGCTCTCCACCACCCGTCCGTCCTCCATGACGGCGACGCGGTCGCAGAGGGTGCGGACGACCTCCATTTCGTGGGTGATCAGCAGGATGGTGACGCCCAGTTCACGGTTGACGCGGCGCAGCAGGGCGAGCACCTCGCCCGTGGTCCGGGGGTCCAGGGCGGACGTGGCCTCGTCGCACAGGAGCACCTTCGGGCGGGTGGCCAGGGCGCGGGCGACGCCGACGCGCTGGCGCTGGCCGCCGGACAGTTGCTCGGGGTAGCGCTTTCCGTGACCGGCGAGACCGACGAACTCGAGGGTCTCCTCGGCGCGTTCCCGGGCGCGGGCGCGGTCCATGCCGGCCAGGCGCAGCGGGTAGAGCACGTTGCCGAGGACGGTGCGCGAACGGAAGAGGTTGAACTGCTGGAAGATCATGCCGATGTCGCGGCGGACGGGGCGCAGCTCGCGCTCGCCGAGGGTGGCGAGGTCGCGGCCCTCCACCAGGACGCTGCCCGACGTCGGCTCCTCCAGCCGGTTGACCAGGCGCAGCAGGGTGGACTTGCCGGCGCCGCTGTGTCCGACGACGCCGAACACGCCGCCCGCGTCGACCGACAGGCTCACCCCGTCGACGGCGCGGGCACCGCCCGGGAACTCCTTGGTCACGTCGCGGAACTCGACGGCGGCGCTCACTTGGTCAGCTGCTTCCGGATCCGGTCGAGTTCGGCGCGCAGCTCGGTGGCGGGCAGGTCGACGTGGTGGGCGGTGCCGTTGCTGGTGCGGCGGACCTCGTCCTGCACGGCCTTCGAGGCGTACAGCTTGACGATCCTGGCGTAGTCCGGGTCGTCCTTCTGCGCGGCGCGGGCGGCGATGACGTTGAGGTACGGGACGGACTGCGGGCTGGTGGGGTCGTCCTTGAACAGGGCGGTACCGGCGTCGATGCCGGCCAGCTCGGCCACCCCGTCGTTGATGATCGCGGCGTCGGCGTCGCCCAGGGTGCGGGGGGTCTGCTGCGCGTTGACCGGGGTGAGCTTGATGTGCTTGGGGTTGGCGGTGATGTCGTCGGGGGTGGCGAACAGGCCGGCGTCCTTCTTGAGTTCGATCACCTTCGCCTGTTCCAGGACGCGCAGGCCCCGGCCCTGGTTGGCGGGGTCGTTGGGCAGGGTGACCCGGGCCCCGTCGGGGAGGTCGGCGAGCTGCTTGTGCCGGGAGGAGTAGAGGCCGAGGGGGACGACGGTCGTCGCGGAGACGGGCGCGATGTCGGTCTTGTTCTCGGTGTTGGACTGGGCGAGGAAGACCAGGTGCTGGAAGGCGTTGAGTTCGATGTCGCCGGCGGCGAGCGCCTTGTTGGGGAGCGAGTAGTCGTCGAAGACGACGGTCTCGACGGTGAGCCCCTCCTTCTTGGCCTCCTTGGCGAGGACCTCCCATTCGGGGGAGTCCCCGGAGACCCCCACCCGGATCCGCTTGCCGTCCGAGTCGCCGAGCCCGCAGCCGGAGACCAGGAGCGCGAGGGCGGTGACGGTGGTGGTGAGGGCGAGCGCGGTGCGGCGGCGCGGGGACGCGGGAAGCGAAGGAGACATCGTGGATCCAGAGATAGAAGAACGCGTGAAGCGAGGTACCTCTGAACCGTAGGTCGAAAATTCAGCGATGGCTTGGTATGAAAGATCGTATTCACGATCCTGCAATGAAACGAAGGTGAGAGGGGGTGTGGACCCCGGGTCAGCCCGTGGGCGTGTGCGCCGGACCGGCCGGCGCGCCCGGGTAGCTCTCGCCGAGGACCGTGTCGAACAGGACGGTGACCTCGCGCGCGGACAGGCCCTCCTCGCGGGCCTCGCGCATCCACTCGCCCAGCCGCGTCCGCAACGGGGACTCCGGAGCCGTCCGCGGGCTCGCCAGCGACCGGGTGATGAAGGTGCCGGAACCCTGGCGCACCTCCACCAGCCCGGACCGCTCCAACTCGCGGTAGGCCTTGAGCGTCGTGTTCGGGTTGACCTTCGTGGTGGCGGCCACCTGCGCCGCCGTGGGCAGCTTGTCGCCCTCCGTCAACGCCCCCATCCGCAGGGCCTGTTCGACCTGGTTGACGATCTGGAGGTAGGCGGGCAGGCCGCTGCGGCGTTCGATGCGAAACACGACCACGGTGCCCGCCTCCTTGATCCTTCGTGGGTGGACTTTCAGCCTAGGGGTTGAACCGGACGCTCCTCACAGCGGTGCGCGACGGCTCCGCCACAGCAGCCCGGCGATCAGGGCGGCGGCCACCGTCAGGTACAGGGCGGCCCAGGTCCACTGGAGCCCCGCCATCTGGCCGCGTTCGTAGTAGTCCCACACCGAGTTGACGATGCCGAGCGAGGCCCGGCAGGCCTCCGGCGAGGGCTCGTGCACGCACGTGCCCCAGCCGTAGAGCTTCCCCGAGGCGGTGCCGATCCACTGGTCCACCTGCACCACGTGCTCCAGGAAGGCCGGCTGCGCGCCCTCCAGCGGGAAGCCGATCCGCCGCGGGGTACCCGCCCGATCCCGGTACACCTCCGCGACCAGGGAGACCGCGTAGGAGGTGAAGAGGGTGAGCGCCATCGCCGGGACCGTCCGGCGCAGCAGCGCGCCGACCGTGATGCCGAGCGCGGTGTGGAACAGGGCCTGGGCCACCGGCATCGGCCCCGTGGCCGCGAACAACCCGCCGCTCAGCCAGTCGTGCGGGGCGAACGGTCCGGCCGACCGCCAGAACCAGCCGTAGACCAGGCCCAGCGGGAGCACCGTGAGGGCCGCCAGCGTCAGCGCGAAGCCCACCTTCCAGCACAGCCAGCGCCCCCGGGACACGGACTGCGTCGTGACCAGCCGGACGGTTCCGCGCTCCTGGTCGGAGGAGATCAGCGGGGCGCCGAGGAACGCCCCGAGCAGCAGGGGCAGGGAATCCAGGCTGGATCCGTACGAGTTGATCGTGTTCTGGATCCGGTTGGCGAGGTTGCCGTCGCGCAGCTCGGTGGCGGTGCCGTTCCAGCCCGCGGCCTGGAGGGAGTCCAGCATCGCGCCGCGCTGGTAGACCATCCAGGCCGATCCCAGCAGGACCGCCGCCGCGCAGGCGAGGAGCGCCGTACGGTGCTGGCGCAGCACCAGCCAGGCCAGGCCGCGCGGGAGGCCCGCGCCGCGGGAGAGCCCGCGCCCGGAGGGGTCGACGGGGCCCTTGTCGGGGGCGGTGGTCGTGGTCGCGTTCACGCGGCGGACTCCTCTCGGTGGCCGGGGACGGCGGTGGGGGACAGCAGGGCGGGGGCGCCGGGCGAACGGAGGTAGGCGAGCAGGACCTCCTCCAGTCCGGGCTCCGACCGCTCCCAGGCGGGGTCGAGCGCTCCCTCGCGCCGCACGAGGGCGGTGAAGTGGCGCCCGGAGACGCGGCTCTCGATCACCGTGTGGGCGTTGAGACCGGCGGGCAGCGCCCCGTCGGGCCCGGTCACACCCGCGACCACCGAGTGCATGGGCACCAGCTCGTCCGTGTCGCCCGCCATCCGCACGCGGCCCTCGCTGAGTACGAGCACGTAGTCGCACATGTCCTCGACCTCGCTGAGCACGTGCGAGGACATCAGGACGGTGGTTCCCTGCTCGGCCGCCTCGGACAGCAGCAGCGCCCCCATCTCGTCGCGGGCCACCGGGTCGAGGTCCGCCATCGGCTCGTCCAGGAGCAACAGCTCGGGCCGTTTGCCGAAGGCGAGGGCCAGCGCCACGCGCGTGTGCTGACCGCCGGACAGCTCCTTGATCCGGGCGTCGAAGGGGATCCGGCCGGCCCGGACGATCCGCTCGGCCGCCGCCCGGTCCCAGCCCGGATTGAGCTCCTGGCCCAGGCGCAGCGTCTGCGCCACCGTGAACTGCTTGAACAGCGGCTTGTCCTGGCCGAGGTAGGCCCAGCGGGCCATGACGCCGGGGGCGTCCACCGGGGCGTCGAAGAGGCGCAGCTCGCCGGTCGTGGGGTCGGCGAGCCGTGTGACGAGCGACAGCAGGGTGCTCTTGCCCGCCCCGTTGGGGCCCACCAGGGCGGTGACGCGTCCGACCGGGATCCGGAAGGAGCAGTCGCGCAGGGCCCATCCCCGGCGGCGGCGGTACCTCTTGCCCAGGCCGCGCGCCTCGACGGCCCACCGGACGCGGGTCGGGCCGGACGTGGTCATGTCGGGCACGATTTCCCCCCTTGCTCCATCAATCCATTAGATAACTAGTGGAATCATGGTCATCGGGTCGCGCCCCTGTCAACCGAGCGCGGGAAGGCCGAAGGGGCGGGCCGGGTCGCCCGCCCCTTCGGGTCGGTGGTTCAACCGGAGTGCGACCGCGGGGTCAGGCCGTCACCGTCCGGGCCCGCGCCCGGTGGGCGGGCGGCGCGAGGCGCCCCGTACGGTCCAGGCGGTGGACGGCGGCGGTGCAGCCGAGGCCCAGCGCGAACAGCGCCGCCCACGGGAGCGCGGACATCCCCGCCGAGCGGGCCGTGTCCAGCGCCGCGCCCGTGAGCAGGTTGCCGAGGGCGATGCCCACCCCGCACACGGTGTTGTAGAGCCCGTAGTGGGTCGCGACGAGGCGGTCCCCGCAGAGGCGGACGATCGTGTCCATCTCGAAGGGGTACGCGATCATCGTGCCCACGGCGAGCAGCAGCGCCGACAGCGCGGCCGGCCCGCCCGCGAGCAGCCACCGCCCCGGCCCCGCGTCCGGTACGGGCACCGCCGTCGCCGCCAGCGGCGGTACGAACGCCACCCCCATCGCGAGCAGCCCCCGGCACAGGGCCTGTCCGGGCTCCAGCCGGGCCTTGCACCAGGCGGTCACCCGGGTCTGGAACAGGATGGTGCTCAGCCCCGAGACGGCGAAGAGGGCCGCCACGGCCGCCGTGCCGAACGCCCCCTCGCCGCCCAGCCGGCGCACCTCCAGGGGCAGCGCCAGGTACACCTGGAAGGTCATCACGTACGAGCCGATCATGGCCACGGAGAACAGCAGGAACGGCCGGTTGGCCAGGATCCCCCGCCACTGCGCGAGCACGCCCTCGCGCGGCCCCTCCTCGCGCGGCCCCGCTCCGCGCGGTCCCGCGCCGTCCCCCCGACGGGCGGGCAGGGCCCGGATCTGCACGAGGCTCAGCACCGCGAAGATCCCCGCCGCGACCAGGCACGTGACGCGGAAGTCGACTCCCGTCAGCACCATGCCCACCAGCGGTCCGAGCAGGATCCCCGCCTGGTAGAAGACGTTGAACAGGGCGAACGCCTCCACGCGCCGCTCTCCCGCGTCCACCGCCAGGTACGCCCGGGTGGCCGGGTTGAACAGCGCCCCGGCCAGGCCCGTCGCCGCGGAGGCGGCGACGAGCGCCGGCACGGAGGAGACCAGGCCGAGCGTCGCGAAGCCGGCGACGCGCAGCACCAGACCGGCGATGATCATCGGCTTGTAGCCCAGCCGGTCGGCGAGCGTCCCGCCGATCAGGAACATGCCCTGCTGGCTGAAGTTGCGCACGCCGAGGATCAGGCCGACCGTCCAGCCGGCGAGCCCCAGCGGGCCGGCCAGGTGCGTGGCCAGGTAGGGCATGAGCATGTAGAAGCCCAGGTTGATGGTGAACTGGTTGACCATCAACAACCGGGCGCCGCGCCCGTACGAACGGAACTGCGCGATCGTGCCCTTCATCGGGTCTGCTCCTGCCGCGCGGTCGCCGCCTCGCCGAGCGTCAGCGGATCGACCACGCGGGCGCAGCGGGTCCAGCGGGTGACCTCCTTCTCGTCCAGCCGGCCGATCGTGTCCGGCTCCGCCGCCGGCGGGGCGTCCAGCAGGCCGTGGGCGGCGCAGTAGTCGTCGTCGTAGACGGTCCCCAGGTAGCGCTGCGGGCCGTCGGGGAAGACCGCCGCGATACGGGCGTCCGCGGGCAGGGTGCGCGCCAGCCAGCCCGCCACCAGCGCGACCGCGCCCACGCTCCAGCCGCCGGTGGCGTAGTGCGAGGCCGCGAGGCGCCGGCAGGCCCAGACGGCCTCCGCCGGGGCCACCCAGTGCACCTCGGAGAACTGGTCGTAGGCGACGTTGCGCGGGTAGATGCTCGACCCCAGCCCGCGCATCAGGCGGGTGCGGGCGGGCTGCCCGAAGATGGTGGACCCCACCGTGTCCACCCCCACCACCGTCAGGTCGGGGTAGAGGCGGCGCAGCACCCGGGAGACGCCGGCCGAGTGCCCACCCGTGCCCACGCTGCACACCAGCACGTCGACGTGGCCCAACTCGGTGGCCAGTTCGAGGGCGAGCGGGGTGTAGGCGGTGGTGTTGTCCGGGTTGTTGTACTGGTCCGGGCACCAGGAATCGGGGTGCCGGTCCAGCAGCCGCTCGACGCGGTCGCGGCGGGCCTGCTGCCAGCCGCCGGTCGGATGGGGCTCGGAGACGACGTTGACCTGCGCCCCGTACGCGGTCAACAGGCGGGTCATGGAGGTCTCCAGGCCCGGGTCGGTGACCAGCGTGACCGGGTGTCCGTGGACCATCCCGGCCAGGGCGAGGCCGAGGCCGAGGGTGCCGCTGGTCGATTCGATGATCCGGCCGCCGGGCTTCAGGTCCCCGCGCGCCCGTGCCCGTTCCACCATGTGGAGGCCGGGCCGGTCCTTGATGCCGCCGGGGTTGAAGCCTTCGAGCTTGGCCCAGAAGCCGCGGCCGGCGGGGGCGAGGGGCTCGGACACGCGCAGCAGGGGGGTGTTGCCGACCAGCCCGGAGAGGTTGGTGCGGGCGGGGGGTGTCAGGTCGGTGGTCGAGGAGTGCATGCTTCCGCTCTCGGTTGATGGTGCGTCAGGGGATCGCTCGGACGTCGGCCGTTGGGCACGGCTCCACGGGAGCGGTCTAGACGCGCCACCGACACACGCCGGTGAGCGTGGTGCGGCCGGAGCGGTCGATCAGGGGCCCGTCGGCGCCGGGCGGCGCCGCGGGAGCGGGGGGCGCTCGGCTCGCGTCGTGACGGACGTACGCGGCCGAACCCTTGGGGGACGGGCCCTCCGCCTGGGCCTGCGCCCCCAGGGCGGGGGCGGAACAGGCCGGGCCGTGTCCCTGGTGGGGCGGCGCCGGCGTCTCCGGGGCGGACCCTTCGGGGGAAGCGGGGCGCGGTGCGCCTGCGGCGGACGGCGGGTCGGGGGAGAGGGCCGCGAGCCCCGCGGGGAGTGCCGCTCGGGCGTGGTCGAGCCGCCGCTCGTGCGTGGCGTCGTGGCCGTGGTGGCCGTCGCCGAACAGGTGGGGAGGGCAGTGCGCGAGGGTCAGGAGCAGCGTGCCCAGGAGTACGACCAACAGCGCGCCGGCCCGTGGCACGCGCCGGCGGACCGGCCGTGGGCGGGGGCGGCGGGACACGGTTCCTCCGTGGGGGAAGGGGTCGCGGTCGTTCGGCACCTGGAGGCCAGGATAGGGATGAACCAGCCCAAAACTCCGCTTCGGGGGAGAGAAGGGAGCGGCGCGGCGGGTCGCCCGGCGCGGGAACGCGACAAGGGTGCGGGGAAGGGGTGGCGCTGATGCGGAGACGGCGCGGGCCGGCATGGAGCGCGGGCCGGTGTCGGCCCGCGGGGCGGCTCTACACCCTCAGGATGACGGGGGCGTGCGAACGCGGTGGTGGCGCGGGGTGGCCGCCGTCCTCGACGCCCGGGTGGGCGTACGGGTCCCCGGGCCCCGGTGTCCGGGTCGCGGGCGGTGGTCCGCACGGGGCGGCCTCCGCCGGTGAGGCCTGTCGGGGTGTCAGCGGCTCGCACCCGTGGACCGGATGGGCCGCGCCGTGACCGTCGAGCGGCGCCGGGGCGGCGGTGCGGGCGTCGGGGAGGGCGATGGTGCGGGCGTCGGCGGGGGTGGCGGGGGGTGTGGGGGCGGGGACGTACGCTCCGGGACCGTCGGCCGTGGTGGCGGCGGGCGGCGCTCCGTGGTCCGACCCCGAACGGCCGCTGCCGCCGTGCGCGTCGGTCCCGTGCGCCCAGAGCAGGCACCACAGCATCAGGGCGGCCCCGAGCACGCGCAGGAGACCCGCCGCGGGGCGGACTCGCGCCGTGGCATGCCGGCGGGCTGTGACCATACCGTGATCCTAGCCGCCGCCACCGGACCCGCAGCGCCGCTATTCGGTCAATGTCGGCGCGGGGCCGACCGCGGCCACCCGGTGCACGCGCAGGGCGAGTTGGAGCTCCAGGGCGCGGTCCGGAGACTGCCAGTCGGGACCCAGCAACCGCCCGATCCGCTCCAGCCGCTGCACCACCGTGTTCACGTGGACGTGCAGCGCGTCCTTGGCCCGCGACTGGCTCATGCCCGTCGCGAACCACACCCGCAACGTGTGTACCAGCTCGCTGCCGCGCCGCGCGTCGTACTCCAGGAGCGGGCCGAGCGTCGTCTCCACGTACCGGGCCAGATCCGGCCGCTCGCCCAACAACACCCCGAGGAAGCCGAGGTCCGCCAGGGTGCTCCCGTCGCCCGCACGGCCCAGCGCCCGCAGCGTCGACAGACAGCGCAGCGCCTCCGCGTGCGCCCGGGGCAGCTCCGCCGGCCCCGGACCCGCGCCCGCCGCCCCGACCGTCACCGGCCCGCCCACCGCCCTGCCCAGCGCCGCGGCCAGGGCCAGGGCGTCCGCACCCGGACTCGCCGACGGGGTGAGCAGCACCGCGTGGTCGTGGTGGATCCCCGCCAGACCCCGCCGCTCGCGGGCGTGGTGCGCCGCCGCGGCGAGCAGGCGGGGGCGCGGCGCGGCGTCGCTGTGCAGCACGAACAGGGCGTGCGGGCGGGCGAGGTCGACGCCCAGCCGCCGGGCCCGTACGGCCAACCCGGCCGGATCGGCCGCCGGGCTCAGCAGATCGCCCAACAGCTCCCCGCGGATCCGGTCCTCGGTCGCGGCCACCGAACGCCGCAGGAGCAGCAACAAAGCCGTCACCATGGCGGCCCGCTCGAACAGCCGCCGGTCGGCGTCGTCGAGCCCCCGGCGGCCCGTGAGCGTGATGCTGCCCAGCACCTCCGGCCCCGCGAGCACCGCGCACACCCACGCGTCGTCCCGCAGGACCGCGCGACCCCCCGAGCGGGAGGCCGCGACGGCCTCGGCGGGCGGGGGCAGCGGGGGCGCGCCGGCGCGGGCCAGCTCCGTACCGTCCGCGTCGTGGACGAGCGTGCCGCCGCCCAGCAGCGCGCCGATCGCGGCGGCCACCTCGGCGACGTCCCCGCCGCGCAGCACGATGGCGGTGAGCCGGTCGTGAGCGTCCTCCGCCCGCCGCAGCGCGTCGCTGCTCTCCTGGACCGCGCGCGAGGCCACGCCCAGTTCGGCCAGGGCCCGCCGGGTCTCCTCCAGGAGCCGGGCCCCGTCGATGGCGATGGCGGCGTGGTCGGCCAGCGAGGACAGCAGGGCCACCTCGCGCGGGGTGAACGCGCGCGTGGCGCGATCGGCGGCGAACAGCACGCCGATCACCTTCGACCCCAACCGCAACGGAACGCCCAGGATGGCGTGCAGGTCCTCCTCGGCCACGGCGCCGTCGATCGTACGGGTGTGCCGGAAGCGGGGATCGCCCTGGTAGTCGCCCGTGGCGTAGGGGCGGGCGGTCTGGGCGACGAGCCCGCCCAGCCCCTCGCCCATCCCGAGCCGCAGCTGCTGGAAGGCGGCGGACACCGACCCGTCGGTGACCCGCATGAAGGTGTCGCCCGCCGCCTCGTCGTTCAGTGACAGGTAGGCGACGTCGGTGTGCAGCAACGCCTTGGCGCGGTGCGTGATGGCCCGCAGCACGGAATCCAGGTCGCGCAGCGCCGCGAGGTCACCCGCCGTGTCGAACAGCGCGGTCAACTCGACCTCGCGGGTGCGGTGTTGCTCCAGCGTCCGGTGGACCTCCAACGCCACCCGCGTGGCCTCGGCCAGCGCCCCCACCTCGTCGGGGCCCGCGCCGCCGGCGCGGGCCGCCGCCAACGGCCGGGTGAGTTCCTCGGCCGTCGCGCCGCGCGCGAGCAGGTGAAGGAGGACGCCGGGGTCGGTCACGGGGGTGAGCATACGGTCGGGTCCGCTCAGCCCGACACGGGGGCCGCCGCGGGGGCCGCGGGGGCCGTGGGATCGGCGGGATCGGACAGACTGCGGCCCCGCGTCTCACGGGCGAACACCACGGTCACGGTGGTGATCAGCGCCGTCGCGCAGAGGTACAGGGACACCGGCACGGAGGAGTCGTACTCCTTCAGCAACTCCACCGCGATGATCGGCGCGAGCGCGCCGCCCACGATGGACGCGAGCTGCGAGCCCATGGACGCGCCCGAGTACCGCACCCGCGTGTCGAACATCTCCGAGATGAAGGCGGCCTGCGGCCCGTACATCGCCCCGTGCAGGAGCAGTCCCGCGGTCACCGCCACCGCGATCACGGGGAAGGAGCGGGTGTCGAGCAGCGCGAAGAACACGAACGCCCAACCCGCCATGCCCACCGACCCGATGAGGGTCACCGCGCGACGGCCGAGCCGGTCCGACAGCGCTCCCCACAGCGGGATCGTCACGAAGTGCACCGCCGAGCCGATCAGTACGGCGTTCAGCGCCTCGCTCTTGGGCAGCCCGAGGTGGACGGTGACGTAGACCAGGAGGAAGGCGGTCAGGACGTAGTACGAGACGTTCTCGCCCAGCCGGACCCCGATGGCCCTGAGCACCGCGCGCCAACCGGTACGCAGCACCTCCACGACCGGCGGACTGTGCCGCGCCCCGGCCGCCTCCTCGGCCTCGGCCCGCGCCCGCGCCTCCAGGAACGCCGGGGACTCGGAGACCGAGACGCGGATCCACAACCCGATGACCACCAGCACGCCCGACAGCAGGAACGGCACGCGCCAACCCCAGGCGAGGAAGGTCTCGTCGGACTGCACGGCCGCCAGCAGCGCCAGCACCCCGGTCGCCAGCAGGTTCCCGCCGGGGGCGCCGGCCTGCGGCCATGAGGCCCAGAAGCCGCGATTGCGGTCGTCGCCGTGCTCCGCGACGAGCAGCACCGCGCCGCCCCACTCACCGCCCAGCGCGAACCCCTGCACGAGGCGCAACACCGTCAACAGGACGGGCGCCGCGGCCCCGATGCTCGCGTGCGTGGGCAGCAGACCGATGGCGAAGGTGGCCCCGCCCATCATCAGCAGGCTGAGCACCAGCAACCGCTTGCGCCCGATCCGGTCGCCGTAGTGCCCGAACACGATCCCGCCCAGTGGCCGGGCGGCGAAGCCGACCGCGTAGGTCAGGAACGCCAACAGGGTTCCGACCAGGGGATCGCTGCCCGGGAAGAACAGCGTGTTGAACACGAGCGCGGCGGCGGAACCGTAGAGGAAGAAGTCGTACCACTCGACGGTGGTCCCGACGAGACTGGCGGCGACGATCTTCCGTATGCCAGACGGGCCGGTTCTGCTCGCTCCGTGGGAGACCATGTGCACCACTTCCAGGGGGTCCGGGGGGACGTCGGGTGTGGCACAACGTAGAAGTCCCGGGGCCGGCGCCCTATGGGGCGGGCCATCACAATCCGGCGCCGTCCTGTGTGCCGCACCACCACACGACCCCCGATGGCCGTTTCCACCCGGGTGCCCCGGCAGATCCGCCACGGGCGGACACGACGCGATGGCACCGGCCGTCGCATCCGATCGGCTCGTCACCCACGCCGGAAACGATTCCAGTGGCCGAAACCCCTGTCTGACCGTGGCCGGGGATGGCAGTCTCTATTTCTCGGAAACGTCGTCCCGGGGGGGATCACGCGTGATGGAGCCGGGTACGGGCATGGGCCTGCGAGGCCGCAGCGGCATTCTGTCGCTGGTCGACGCGTGCCTGAAGGAGGACCCGGCGGCCGAGCGGCCCCTGACCGTACTGCTCGGCCCCGCGGGCAGCGGAGCCAGCGAGGCGCACAGCGCCCTCATGGAGCGCTTCGGGCCCGACTACCCCTTCGCCTTCGTCAACTTCGGCGGGGCCCAGTCCCTGCTGCCGCGTTACGCCCTCGGTCTCCTGGCACGGCAGCTCGAACGCAAACTACCCCGCTACGGCCGTTCCCACTTCCCGCTGCTCAGCCTCGGCCTGCTCGCCTCCGACCAAGAGCTGCGCATGCGCAGTCTTCCCGACGGCCGGCGTGCGGTGCGGCGGCAGCTCGACCGGTTCCAGGAGGAGAACGAGGCCCGGCACGGCGACTACCTGGCCGCCTTCTTCGAAGTGGCCATGGGCGCGGTCGGCATGCCCGAAGGCGCCTCCACCGCCGCGCACGCCCTCTTCCAGGACGCCCTGCGGCGTGGCCGCCGCACCTTGCCCGGACTGTTCGGCGGCAGACCGGGCAGCCGGCTCACCGCCGGGGCCACCTGGTACGGACGCCACCCCATGACCCGCAGCGCGGACCCCATGGAGGCGCTCGTGGAGCTCAACCTCTGGCGCCACGAGGGCGACGAGAACGAGCAGGAGCGGCTCGACCTCGTCCTCTTCTCGGCCTTCCTGGAGGACCTCAGACGCAATACCGCCCGCAACTTCATGCCCCGCTCCTACCTCCTGCTCCTCGACAACTCCCACACCGAGTACGGCCGCCGATTCCTCGACCTGCTCCTGCGTGCCCGGCACGACGAGACGGTCGTCGCCGGTCACGCGAGTGACCCGCTGACCGTCGTCGCCAGTTCCAACCGCTGGCTGCCCCGCTGGGGCCCGGCCACCGGCGAGTCCTGGCCGTGGCAGCTGCGGGGCCCCGACCGGGCCTCCCTGGCCGACTGGAACGCCCATCGGCCGACTCGCGACAGCGAGGACTCCTGGTGGTACCCGCTGCGCCTGCGTGACCTCAACCTGGACGAGGTGCGGATCCGGATAGAACTCCAGCTCGGCGGCAACAGCGACCTGGCCCCGCTGACCCGGCTCACCCCCTTCGTGCACCGCCTCACCGGCGGACTGCCGCGTGCGGTCCACCAGGTGCTCGACGTACTCCGCCAGGCCGGGCCCCCTCGGGATTCGGGCCCCCAGCAGGACCGCTGGCTGCGCACACTGCCGGACCGGCCGCTGCGCGCCGGGGAGGACTCCGCCTCCCTCGCCGACACCGCCCTCGGGCACCTCTTGCGCGACTTCGACGGGACCCAGCGCGCCACGCTCGCCGAATGCGCGGCGGCCCGTGACTTCTCGGTCGCCACCCGGCTGCTCAGTCCGGACGATTCCCTGTTCGGCGATGTCCGTTCCCGCTGGCTGCTGAACGGGCCGGTCGCAGTCGTTCCCGTACTCCACCCCTGGCTGCGCCGCCTGCTGCTGTGGCGGCTCGCGGCACGTCCGGACCGGTGGGACGCCGTGCACGAACTCCTCGCCGAGTACTACCGCGGCGAGGGCAAACCGGTGCAGGAGATGTACCACCAGCTCGCCCGCGGACGGACCGAGGAGGTCACCGCCCACCTGGCGCGACGCTTCATCGCGGTACCGGCCGCGCAGTGGATCTCCGAGCTCGACGCGATCACCGCCGCGCCGAACCGACTACCCGCCGGCAGCGGTCCGTTGGAACTGCTCGCCGGGCTCGTCCCACGCAGCCCCGGGCGCGTCGTGGACACCGAGTCCGTGATCCACACCCTGGTGACCACCCGCTGGGTGTGGAGCGATCCGCTCGCCGACCCGGCCATGCGGCTGGGCGACCTGATGGCCGACGGCTACACCCAGCTGTCCCAACTTCGGAGGAACGACATCGTGGCTCTGTTCAACGAAGTGGAACGGTACCGCCACTGGCGTGATCCCCAGACCGCGGGCTGGGAGGGTTGATCGCGTGCCCAGACTCGAATGGCCCCTGCACGTCGTACGCCGTGTCGCCCTTGCCACCGTGGCCGCCGTGGTACTGGTCGCCGCGTTCTGGCTGGGTGCCGGCCGGCTGCAGGAACGCCAGGCGAGGTGCGGGGACGGAGTCGTCGAACAGGGACCGGACGACGAGTGTGTCGGAGTGACCGACGGCTCCTACGTCTTCGCCCCGCACCTCGATGCCGTCAGCAAGAGGATCGAGGAGGAGAACGGCAGGGTCCTCGCCAACGCCGACAAGGAACCGTACGTCAGCGTCGCCTACTTCACCTCCTTCACCACCACGGCCGAGGACAGCAACTCGGCCGAGGGCGTCCGCCACGAACTCCAGGGCGCCTACCTCGCCCAGTACCGACACAACCGGGGCGACCTCGCCGCCACTCCCAAGATCCGCCTGCTGATCGCCAACCCGGGCAGCAGGTCCGCGCGGTGGAAGCACACCGTCGACGAGCTGATCGCCCGCAAGGACGGCCCCGACCGGCTCGTCGCCGTGGCCGGCATGGGCCCCAGCACCAAGGAGAACCTCGCGGCCATCCAGCGCCTCTCCGAGAACGGCATCGCCATGGTCGGCGCCACCATGACCGCCACGAACATCCAGAACATCAAGGGCTTCGTGCGGATCGCCCCCACCAACGAGGACGAGGCGTACGCGGCCGCCGGCTACCTCAAACGGCGCGGCGTCGCCACCGCCGTCGTCCTCCAGGACGTGGCGGAGGGAAACCTCTACGCCTCGACCCTCGGCACGGCCTTCACCAAGGCCTTCCAGGAGGGCGACAAGCACAGGCTCGTCTCCGAGCGGATGACCTACGACTCCTCCGTCAGCAGCGCCTGGCAGAACGAACTGCGCTACATCCCGGGGCAGCTGTGCCAGCAGCGCCCGCAGCTCGTCTACTTCGCGGGCCGCGGCAGGCACCTCACCCACTTCCTCGACGCGCTCGCCAACCGCAGCTGCACCGACCAGCAGTTCACCGTGTTCGCCGGGGACGACACGACCAACCTGAGCGCCGAGCAGCTCACCCACGCCGCCGAGACAGGTATCGAGGTGCTCTACACGGGCCTTTCCCACCCCGACATGTACCGCTCCGCGCCGCAGGCGGTGTCCGCGCCGTCCGCGAAGAACTTCCAGCCGGGCGGGCTGCTGGACCAGTGGTTCCCGCACGACCCCCGTGTGGACGGCGGGGCGCTGATGGGCCACGACGCGGTCCTCACCGCGGCCCACGGAATCCAGATGGCAGCCCGGTGGCAAGGGCAGGTCGCCGGTGACGCGGTGGCCCGGATGTTCCACCAGATGGACGGCACCCAGCAGGTGGCCGGGGCCGGCGGCTTCATCTCCTTCCAGAACAACGGCAATCCGCGCAACAAGGCCGTCCCGATCCTGCGCCTCGACCGCAAGGGCCAGGTCGAGTTCGTCGAGGTGTCGGCGGCGGAGGGCAAGCCGCCGCAGGAGCGGTGACGCCGCCGATCGGGGCGGGCCGCTGCCCGACCCCCTGTCGGGCGGCGCTTCGGCGGCGAACCCGTTCCTGGACGGTGGCGCGCCGGTGGAAGGCGGGGGCGGGGCGGGGCCGTCAGGAGAAGGGGGTCCTGTCGGCGCGGCAGACCGTGCCGGGGGGCGGGAGCGTTCCGTCGACGAAGTAGCGGCTCTCGTACGCGTTGACGCAGGCGCTGCCGTTGTTGAACAGGGCGGTGTGCCCGTACCCGTCGTTCGTCAGCAGGCGGGCGTCGGCCAGTTCGCGGGCCATGGCCTGAGCGCCCGTGTACGGGGTGGAGGGGTCGTAGCGGGTGCCGATCACCAGGACGGGGTGCGGGGTGGGCGCGTTCCACGGGCCGGAGTAGCCGGCGGCGGCCCGGGCGGGCCAGGTGGCGCAGGGCTGCGCCGCCCAGGTCCAGAAGCGTCCCGGGTCGCCGTACCGTCGGGCGCTGTCCTCCTCCAGGCCGTGGTAGGCGGCGGGGTCGCGCGGGTTGGGGCTGTCGGCGCACCAGACGGCCGCCGCCTGCTCGTCACCGAGGTACGGGTTCGGCTCGGCGACCGGGGGCGGCGGCTGGACGGGGGGCTTCGGGGCGCGGCCCCGCGACAGCTCCTGGAGCCGCTCGGCGAGGGCCGTCCAGCCGGGGTCCACGATGTAGAGGCTGTTCACCGTGTCGGCGACCGTCCTGGCGTACGTCCACGGCCCCACCGGGTGCTCGCGGAGGCCTTCCATCAGCCGGTCGAACTTGGCGCGGGTGGCCTCGGGGCTGCCCGCCGAGAAGGCGCAGCGGGCCGCGGGAGCCGATCCGCAGAGGGAGAGGAACCGGTCCAGGGTGGCCGCCGCGGTGCGATCGGAGCCCAGGCGCAGGAGGGTCGTGGTGCGGGGCTCCTCCCGGGTGTCGCCCCCGGTCCAGGCATCGGGGGCGATGTTGCTGTCGAGGACCATGGCGCGCACGTTGCCGGGGAAGAGGTTGGCGTAGGTGGCACCGAGGATCGTGCCGTAGGAGACGCCGAGGTAGTTCAGCGGACGGTCGCCGAGCGAGCGGCGGAGCAGGTCGAGGTCGCGGGCGGTGTCGGCGGTCGACACGTGACGCAGCAACTGCGGGTCGCGCCGCTCGCACCGCCGGCCGAGGTCCGCGTAGGCGTCGGTCCAGGCCTTGCGCTCCCGCGCGCCCACGGGGAAGCCCGCGGGCGGGCGGGCCGCCCAGGCCTTGGCCTCCTCGGGGGTGTCGAAGCAGTTCACCGCCGTGCTGTTGCCGATCCCGCGCGGGTCCCAGCTGACGATGTCGAAGCGTTCCCGCAGCTCCTCGGGGAAGGCGTCGTAGTTCTGCGGCACCTGCACGGTGCCGGGGCCCCCGGGACCGCCGGGATTGACGAACAGCGTGCCGACGCGACGGTCGGGGTCGCCCGCCTGCCGTCGGACGACGGCCAGGTCGACGGTGCGGCCCGCGGGGGCGGCGTGGTCGAGCGGCACCTTCGCGGTGGCGCACTCCCAGGGGCTGCCGGGCCTGCACGGGCTCCAGTCCAGGCGCGGCGCGGACACCGGGGGCGTCGGCGTCGGTGAGGGGGACGGTGCGGGGGCCTCGGGCGCGCCGGCGGGTCCGTTCCCGGTGAGCAGCACGCAGCAGGCCAGCGCGGCGGTGAGGGCCGCCGCGCGGCGGCGTCGACCGCCCGGGGGACGTGCCGCGGACATGTTCCGCTCCCCTCCGTCAGGGCGAGGGCCCGGTCCGGTGGTCGACGCGGCCGCATCGGGCCCGTTCGCCTCTCCCTCCACGAAACCGCGGTTCGCCGGCGCGCGCGAGCCGGGCGGGGCGCCCGTCCCGCTCGGCGCGACGGAGCCGGGTCAGCGCACGTGCCGGGCGATGGCCCGCGCGCAGTCGAGCGTCTCGGCGTGGGTGGTGTCCACCTCCACGTCGTAGACCACGCCCGCGTGCACCGTCTCGGCCTGGAGCGCGGCCATGCCCGCCGCCCGGTCGCCCCGGGCGATCTCCCGGCCCGCCGCGACCTCGGGATCGCAGCGCACCCCGACCCACAGGACGTCGAGGCCTTCCAGGTGGCCGCGCAGCCGCTCCTGGCCTTCGCGGCCGTCGAGGAAGACGTCGTCGATGATGACGTGCGCGCCGGCCCGGGCCATGGCGGCGACCCCCTTCGTCCAGGCGGTCTCCAAGGCGCGCCACTCGTCGCCGAGGACGACCTCTCCGCCCTGCCCGATCGAGATGCCCGAGCCCGAGCCGAGCAGGGAGGGCGGGAGCCGGTCGACCAGGTCGTCCACGCCCATGTTGATCCACGGCCGGGGGAGGACGGCCTTCAGACAGCGGACGATGCCGGACTTGCCGGAACTGGAACCACCGTTCAACACGATGACGTGGGTGCTCACTTGACGAACCGGCCTTCCGTGGTCGCGCGTCGGCCCGCTCGCGGGTGAGCGGTGCTCGGACATGGCGCGGTCGAACGCGCGTTGACTTTAATGGGACCGCGGTCGCCACCTCACGCGGGTTTCCGGCGGCGGCGCCGGGTCGAGGGGAAGGACGGACGCAGTGGCCGGAGGTACCGGAAGTGCCGGAGGTACCGGTGGGGCCGGGCGGGGGATCGAGATGACCCGGGTGGGCGGTCGGTGGCGGGTGACCCGGCCGTGGCCCGCCCGGTTCCGCCCGTTCCTGCACAGCTACGCCGGCTACTGGGAGGAGCCGGGGGCCACGCCCTACCGGGCCCGGCTGGTCCCCACGGGCCGCGCCGTCGTGGTGATCAGTCTGGGCGAGCCGTTCTCCCACGTCCGCCGGCCCGGGGACCCGCACAGTCCGGTGACGGGCTCGCTGGTCGTGGGCCTGGAGGACGGGCCCCGGCTGTGCGACCACCCCGGCGGGCAGGAGGCGATCCGGCTCGAACTGACACCGCTGGGCGCCTACCGGCTGTTCGCCGTGCCGATGAGGGAGCTGACCAACAGGGTGGTGGCGCTCGGCGACGTCCTCGGGCCCGAAGCGGCGGCGCTGGCCGAGCGCATGGCGGCCACCGGCGACTGGGCCACCCGCTTCGACCTGCTGGACCTCGTGCTCGCGGCCCGCATCGAGCGCGGCCCGCAGCCGGCTCCCGAGGTGGGCCACGCGTGGCGACTGCTGTCCGACACGGGCGGGGCGATCCAGATCGCCCGGATCGCGAGCGAAGTGGGCTGGAGCCAGGGCCACCTGGTGCGCCGGTTCACCGAACAGATCGGCCTGACGCCCAAGACCTCCGCCCGGGTGCTGAGGTTCCACCGGGCGGTGGGGCTGCTCACCCGCGTCGGGACGAACCCGGCGGGAGCGACGGCCGCCTGCGGGTTCTACGACCAGGCGCACCTGAACCGCGAGTTCCGCGCCCTGGCCGGGACCACCCCGGGGCGGATGGCCGCCGCCCGCGTGACGGAGGGGGCCCTCTCCCTGTGAGGCGTGAGGCGTGAGGCGTGCGCCGTGACGTGGTGCGGCCCGAGGTCAGATTCGTCCAAGCCAGGCCGCCCGTACGTCGGTAGTGTCCGCGTTCGGAGTTGATCAGGCGCCCGGACGGCCGATGGGCCGGGGGAGGGCCGATCGACGGTGAACCTGACCCAGAGTGGGGAGCACTCCATGGAAGACCTGCTGCGCATCCTGGTGGCCGGCGCGCTCACGGGCGGCCTGATCGGCTTGGCGGGAGCCCTCGGCCGGCGCCGCCGCAACCGCCGGGAGGGGGGTGGCACGGGCGGTCGCTGACCCGTCGCGCCGGGCCGCGGCGCGCGTTTCGACGCGGGACCGGGCGCCGACCCTTCTCCGGCGAGGCCCGGGAAACCGCAGGTGGTGCCCGTGATCGGGACGGGCGGCCGGACCGTCGGCGGGGGGCGACGGGGAACGGATCGCCCGCCCGAGATGCCCGCTCGCCGACGTGTGATTAGCATTGGTGGTTGAGAGCCGCAACCGCGGGTGACACCCTCGACCCGCTGTGATGCGCCGAAGCGCGAGGCTTGAAAATACGGCGTGCGCCATTCGAAAGGTCCGTGGCCCAACGGGGTCGCGTTGACGTCGCGTACGCGCTGATCGCATCGACGCGGCTGTCCGCACCACCCGTGCGCACTCCTCTGCGAGGGGCGTGAGGAGGCACCACCGATCTCGCGCCGCGAGCGGAGTGGCACGACAACGAGCGAGAAGGGTTCCACCATGCAAGCACTGAGAGTGAAGCGACTGTTCGCGGTGTCCGCCATCGGTGTCCTGATGGCCGGTGGCGCAGCCCTCGGAGCCGCGGGTACCGCTTCTGCGGCGACCCCGACGCACGCCCCCACGTACGTCACCGGCGGCGGCTGGGACGACGACCACGGCCACGGCGGCCACGGTGGTTGGTACGACGACGATGACGACTGGGGCGGAGGCTACGGCGACGACTGCTGACCGAACCAGGAGCCACGCTGTGCGACCCGGCGACGGGCCGTACAGCGTGCTGTCATGACCGGCCGTCAGCTCTGGCCGGCCGTCAGTGGGCGCGGCGGGACGGGGACCAGACGGTGGCCCGGCCCGTCGGCGACGACGGTACCCGCGGTCGGCGGCGGGAAGTGGGAGCCCAGGAGCAGGACGTCACCGCCGGCGAGCGAGGCGAGCAGGGTCCGTCGCGTCGCCTCGGACAGCGCCGGGTCGATGTCCACGCAACTGCCGATCCGCGGGTACGGCAGCTGCACGGGATGGTGGACGCAGTCCCCGGTGATCAGGGCCGTCGCGCCGCGGTCGGTGTCGGTGATCCGGACCGCGACGTGGCCGGGCGTGTGCCCGGGGGTGGGGACCAGGCGGATGCCGGGGGCGATGTCGGCGCCCTGTGGGGGGACGTCGACGAGGTCGAGGAGTCCCGCGTCCTCCACGGGCAGGACGGAGTCGCGGAACATCTGCCGGCGCGCGGCGTCCATCGGGTGGGAGGCCCAGAACTCCCGCTCCGTGCGGGAGACGAGGTAGCGGGCGCGGGGGAAGGTGGGGACCCACGCGCCGTCCTCCTCGCGGGTGTTCCAGCCGACGTGGTCGGTGTGGAGGTGGGTGAGGATCACCAGGTCGACGGATTCCGGGGGGTATCCCGCGGCGGTGAGGCGCTCCGGGTAGTCGGTGCGCAGGTCGTTCCACGCCGGGTTCGCGCGCCGCTTGCCGTTGCCGATTCCCGTGTCGACCAGGACGCGCAGGCCGCCGACCGTGAACGCGAAGCTGTGGCTGGACAGGAGCGGGACGCCGTCCGGGTCGGCGAAGTCGGGCCGGAGCCAGTCCTGTGCGCGGACGAGGGCCGGGGTCGCGGCGGGCAACAGCCAGGCTCCGGTCGCCGGCGGGAGCGGCACCTCGTCCACCCGGTGAACGGCGATCGCGCCGACCGTCCAGTGGGGGAGGGGGACGGCGGCGTCGGGGTCGGTCGGGGGCGTCTTCATTGTGGGGTGTCCTCCGTGACGGGTAAGGCGACCGGTAAGGCGATTCCTTTGCGTTTGGGCAACGTAATCTCTGGCGGGCTTTAACGCAAACAGTTAGCCTTTGGTGTGGCGGTGCTCCCAACTGCCGCTCCACGCCGCCCCGATCAGGAACGAGCAACCGTGTCCGCTGCCCACCTCACCCCCCTGGAGGCGGCCCGCTGGGCCGCCCGCGCCGGGCTCCCCCTGGCGGACGACCGCCACGCGGCCGTCGCCGCGACCGCCGACCACATCCACTCCGTCGTCTCCGTCCTGCGCGAGCTCGACTTCGGCGACACGCCCCCGACCGCCGCCCACCCCACGCGGGAGGGGCACCACGATGCGACCGCATGAACTGTCCCTGGCCGCCTGCGCGCGCGAGATCCGCGCCGGACGCCTGTCACCCACCGAACTGGTGGAATCCGTACTCGACCGGATCGACGCGACGGACGCGCACCTCGGGGCGTACGTGACGGTCACCGCCGAGCGGGCCCGCCGCTCGGCCCGCCGGGTCGAGCGCGACCTCGCGACCGGCCGCGACACCGGCCCCCTCCAGGGGATTCCCATGGGCCTCAAGGACCTGATCGACACCGCGGGCGTGGCGACCAGCGCGAGTTCGCGCGTACGGGTCGGACACCGCGCCGACTCCGACAGCGCCGTCGCCGCCCGCCTCGACGCGGCCGGCGCGGTGCTGGTGGGGAAGACCCACACCCACGAGTTCGCCTACGGCCTGACCACGCCCCAGACCCGCAACGCCTGGCACGCGCACCGCGTCGCGGGCGGCTCCAGCGGCGGCTCGGCCGTCGCCGTCGCCGCCGGGCAGGCGACCTTCGCCCTGGGCACCGACACCGGCGGCTCGATCCGCGTACCGGCCGCCCTCAACGGAGTCGTCGGCCTCAAGCCCACCTTCGGCCTCGTCCCCCGCCACGGGATCACCCCCCTGTCCTGGTCGCTCGACCACGTCGGCCCCCTCGCGCGCACCGTCGAGGACGCCGCACTCGTCCTCACGGTCCTGGCCGGCCACGACCCCCGCGACCCCGACTCCCTGCCCCTGCCGGCCGCCGACCACCGGCCGCCCGACGACGAGGACCTCACCGGCCTGCGCGTGGGCGTACCGGACAACCACTACTTCGACCACGTCGACCCGCAGGTCGAATCCGCCGTCCGACGGGCCGTCGCGCGCCTCGCCGACCTGGGAGCCGAACTCGTCGGCGTCGAGATCCCGATGGCCCGCTACATCCGGGCGACCCAGTGGGGCCTGATGGTCCCCGAGGCCACCGCCTACCACGAGCGCACCCTCCGGGCCGTACCCGAGCTCTACGCGCCCGACGTCCGCATCCTCCTCGAAGCCGGCGAACTCCTGCCCGCCGGCGACCACCTGCGGGCCCGGCGGGCACGCACCCTCATGCGGCAGGCGTGGCAGCGCCTGTGGGACACCGTCGACGTGATCGCCGCCCCCACCGTCCCGATGACCGCCGCACGGACCGGACAGGAGAGCGTCACCTGGCCCGACGGCACCGTCGAGTCCGTCTCCGACGCCTACGTACGCCTCTCGGCGCCCGCCAACATCACCGGCGCGCCCGCCCTGACCGTCCCCGTCGGACACGATTCCCAGGGCCTGCCCATCGGCATGCAACTCATGGCACGGCCGCTCGGCGAGGCGGTCCTCCTGCGCACGGGGCACGCGTACGAACGCGCCGAGCCGCTCCGCCCCCCTCGCTCCGGCCGGCAGGCCGAACCCCACTGACGCATCGGCTTTGCGTTAAGGTGCCCCCATGCCCAGACCCATGGTGCGCCCGGGCGGGCGCAGCGCCCGTGTCCAGCAGGCGGTGCACACCGCCGTGCGGGAACTGGAGGCCGAGGTGGGCCGCGGCGCGCTCACGGTCCCCCTCATCGCCGGCCGAGCCGGCGTCACCCCGTCGACCGTCTACCGCCGCTGGGGCGACCTCCAGGAACTCCTCTCGGACGTCGCCGTCGAACACCTGCGGCCCGACGCCGAACCGGCCGACCTCGGGGACCTGGCGGCCGACCTGCACGCCTGGGGCGAGCAGTTCGTCGAGGAGATGGCCTCCGAGGTCGGCCGCGCCTACCTCAGGGACGCGCTGGTGGGCGACGCGACCGGCGCCAACGCCGGCCGGTGCTCGCAGTACGCCGCCGATGCGATCGAGGTCGTGCTGGCACGGGCGGCCGGTCGAGGCGAGGAGGCGCCCGACGTCGAGACCGTGCTCGACACCGTCGTCGCACCGGTCGTGTACCGCATCCTCTTCCGGCCGGGCCCGCCGGACGCCGCGTACGCGCGCCGCCTGGTCGACGCCTGCCTGGCACGGCCACAGGGGCCTACCGACGGGTGAAGCCCGATCCCCGGGCCGATCCCCGGGCCGATCCCCGGCCCGATCCCCGGCCCGATCCCCGGCCCGATCCCCGGGCCGATCCCCGGGCCGGGGGCGGCGTCAGAGCCCCACGACCTTCGCGCTCGCGGACAGTTCGTAGACCAGGGTGAGCGTGCGACGCCCGCCGGGCGGCAGCGGCACGTCCCAGCGGACGATGCCCTCGCCGTCGACGGCACCGGGCGCCGGCGAACAGGCCTCCCCGCGCAGGCGCACCTCCACCGCCGAGACCTCCGAGACCGGGATCCGCTCCCGCACGACGACCACCCGCTCGTCCCGCTCCCCGGGCGCCGAGAACCGCGACAGGTGCAAGCGGACGGTGCGCGTGACCACGGTCCGCTGGGTGAGGCCCGTGGACTCCCGGGTCTCCTCCGCGGAGCGCACCACCCGGTGGTCGTCGCGGCTGCCGAAGGCCAACTCGACCGTCGCGCCCGGAGCGGTGAAGTCCAGCGTGCCGCGGCCTACGAACCCGCTGCCGCGCACCAGGTCCACCGGACCGGCCAACAGCGCGTGGCCGGACCGGTTGCCGAACCGCACCACCTGCGTGACCAGCGGCGACAGCTCGGGCGCGCACGCGTACTCGCTGCCCGCCTCCGTCGTGAAGGCGGAGAGCGGCACCCGGTGGGCACGCCCGTCCGACGGCACCGACACCGGCGCGGGCGCGTGCAGGACCCGCGCCTCCCCGCCGTCGTCCACGCCCGGCAGACCCACGACCGGTGCCGCGCCGAGGTCCCCGATCTCCTCCTCGCGCAACTCGACGTCCACGGTGCGCCGTTCGGCGGCCGTACGCTCCTTGAGCGTCAGCCGGTCCTCCTCCAGCCGCGGCGGATCGCCGGCCAGCGCCGACCGGGCCGTCGACAACGTCAGCCGTACGTCCGACCAGTCCTCGCCCGTACGCTGCCAGACCACCGCCTCCGTCTCCAGCGTCAGCGCGTCCCCGTCGAGCACCGCACGGTAGGCGGGCCGCCACAGGGCACACGGCGTGAGGTGACCCACGACCAGCCCGACCGGGCCGGCGACCGCCGACTCCACCGTCAGCTCGATGTGGCCCACCAGCTCGGCGGGCCGCTCCTCGGCCAGCTCCAGGGCCCGCTGCGCCGCCGAGAGCTCGCCGCCCAGCGCGGCCGACTCGGCCTCCACCGCGCGCAGCCGCTCGCCGTACGCGTCGCGTTCCCCGTCCACCCGGTCCAACTCGCGGGCCCAGCGCTCGGCCTCGCTCTCCCCGTGGCCGGCTCCCTCGCCGATCTCCCGCAGCAGATCGGCGGCGAGCCGGCCCAGCGCGTCGAGGCGGGCGCGCAGCCGGTCGCGCCGCCGGTCCAGGGCGAGCCGTTCCTCCTCGATGGCGCGCACGCGACGGCGTACGGTGGAGTCGTCCGCCGACGGCTGCGGACCGCGCGGCGTCCAGGCGCGGACGATCCGTACGTCGAGGACGCTCGCCGGGTGATCGGCCGTCAACTCGGCGTGGAGGGTCCGGTCGACGGCCAGTGCGCTGACCGGCCCCAGCCGCAGCCGTTGCACGCCGGCCTCCAGATCGAGCACGGTGGAACGCTCGACGTGGGCGCGGTCCTCCAGACAGGTGACGGCGGTGACGGGCAGCGCGATCGGTTCGGATGCCGTGGTCATGGCGTTCTTCAGCTCCTGCGGTTGCCGTCGACCAGGGCCTTGCCGGTCGGGATGCGGATCTCGTAGCCGCCTTCGAGGGCGGTGGTGGCGCCGGCGGGCAGGTCCACCCGCCAGACGCGGGTGCCCGGCGCGTGGTGCTCCGCCGCGCCGTGCTCGGACCCGGCGGTCTCCGGGGTCCTCCAGTCGGCCCGCTCCTCGATCCGCACGTCCTGCTCGGAGGTGACGGGGACCCGCTCGCGGACCTCGACCGTGATCGGCCGCGCGAGCCGGTTGGCCAGCTCCACGTGGACGCGGTGGTCGAGCACGGTGGTGTTGTTGCGCAGCCCCGACGTCGACTCGTACAGGTTCGTACGACGGACGACCCGGACGCCCTCGGCCGGACCCAACCCCACCCGGCGGACACCGCCGGGCGCGAGCGTGGGCAGCGCCGCCGTCAACAGGAACCCGCCGTCGACCGAGACCTCCACGGGGCCCGCGAGGAGGGCCTGGTCCGTGGCGTTGGAGAGGACCAGCGTCGCGTACACGGTCTGCTCCACGGACGGCACGCACAGGTACTCCGTGCGCAGCCCGACCGGGATCTCGCCGACGGTGACGGTGTGCCACGTGCCGTCCGACGGGATGTCGGCGCGGGCGGCGGCGTCGAAGCGGTGGTCGAAGGAACCCGCCGACTCGCGGGGGCGCACGGCGTGTCCGGGCAGCGCGAGCGCCGACACCGACTCGGCGCGGCGACGGAACTCCGAGGCCACCGGGTCGAACGGCGCCCCGGGGAACAGTCGGCCGCGGCGGCCACCCTGCTCGTCGGGGCCGCGCAACACGAGGGCGGCGTAGTCGAGTTCGCCGTCGCCGGGCCGCGGCGGACCCATGGGCGGCGCCACGGGGCGCGGCGCCGCCGGCGCGGGGCCCGAGGGGGCGGACGGTGCGGACGGGGCCACCGCGGAGCCGCCCGCGAAGGGGCCGCCGCCGGGCCGTGCGCCCGTACGGGCCCGGACCGGCTGCGCGAAGTGCGCGGCCCCGCCGGGTGCGGCGCCCGGCGCCCGGGGCGCGGGCGGCGGCGCCCCGTAGGCCTGGGGGGCCGGCGGAGGCGTCGGCGCCACGGGAGCGGACACGGGGAGCGGTACGGGGCCGGCCGCGACGGGCGCGCCGCCGGGGAGCGGGCCGCCGGGGAGCGGGCCCGGGCGGGGGCCGGCCGCCGCGTAGCCCGCGAACAGGTCCGCGAGCCCGGCGGGGGGCTCGCGCCAGCCGGACGGCGCGGGGTCGGGCTGACGGCGTCCGACGCGCACCGAGCGGAGCCTCGGCAGGTCGGTGCGGCGCCGCAGGTCGGCGGTGGCCAGGGCGACGCGCACGCCGCTCCAGTCCTCCCCGGTGCGCTGCGCGACCGAGGCGCGGAGCACCAGCCGTCCGGTGTCGTCGCCCTGACGGTGGCCCAGGCGGTACGTCGGCACCCAGACGGCGCCCGGCACCCCGTACTCCAGCTCCAGTTCGAGCTCCGGCTCCGGCCCGGCACCGTCGGTACCGGTACCGGTGGGCGCGTCGGTTCCGGTGACGGCGTCGAGGGTCACGACCGTGCAGACGGTGGTCTCTACGTGCGGGGCGGGCGCGTCGGTGGAGGCGCGGGCGAGCCGGTCGCTCGCGACGGCGCGCTCGTGCTCCAGGGCGCGCAGCGCCTCCTCCAGCTCGCCGAGTCGCACGTGTAGCCGCTCCAGCCGCTCGTCGACGAACCCGGCGAGGTCCAGCCAGGCGTCGACCGGGGTGCGACGGTGTCGCGCGTCCTCGCGCTTGCGCGGAGGCGGCACCGGGCGCAGGGCCTGGACCTCCTCGATCACGCCCAGTTGCCGGTCCCGACGGGCCCGCGCCGCCGCGTACGCCTCGTCCAGCCGCTCGACCTCGCGCCGCAGCGCGTCGGGGGCGTCCGCGCCGGCCGGCTCGGCCTCCACCTCGACGCGTGCTTCGGTAACACGTGTTACGGAGCTGCCCAGGACGTTGACCCGCAGCGAACCCGGGTCCAGGGAACGGGGCAGCCCCGTCACCCGCACCCGTCCGTCCGCCGGCACCCTGCCCCGGGCCAGGCGACGACACAGCGCCCCCTGCGCGTACACCACGACCGAATCGAGGGTCGAGTCCCACCTCTGTGCCGCATCGGCCGCCATGCGTTCCGCCCCCTCGCCTCCGTACCTGGGCGAAGCCTACGCCGACGCCCGCCCGACCCCCCAGGCCGGGCACCACCCACCCCCCGGTGAGCGGTGCCCGGGCCCGACCGGCGACGGTCCGCGCCGGCCTACGGGCTCACGCGGCGCCCCCGGGCGGGCCCGACCGAGCGGGATCGCGGCGGAGGGCACACCGGGCAACTCCCGCGCCCCGTCGGGATTCCGGTCACGCGGCGGGCCCCGCGCGCCGGCCCCGGCGCGCTCGGGCCGCCCGGGTCACGGACGCAGACCGGCGAGGAGGGCCGCGGTGGTGACGTGGTCGACGGGTCCCGTGTTCCAGTCGGCGCTCATCGGGCTGACGGCGATCCGGCCGGCGCCCACCGCCTCCACGTCGCCGCCCTTCGCGGCCGGACGCAGGTCCACCTTCACCTCCACCTTCCAGGTGCCGTCCCCGGAATCGGCGAAGTCCGGTCGGAGGAGGGTCTGGGGGTCCTGGAAGGTGGTGGACACCCCGGCCGCGGTCCCCTTGCCGTCGGCGCCGACGACGGGGTGGTTCACGTTCAGGCCCACCCCCTCGGGCAGCAGTGGGCCGGAGCGCGCCCGGGTCCGCAGCCGGTCGATGAGCCTGACCGCGAAGTCGAGCGTCGGGCCCATGGCGTTGACGGTGGTGACCGGGTCGGGCACCGAGAGGCCGCCCGTGCTCAGCGCGATGGCGGGGACCCCGGACTCCAGCGCCGTGACGGCGCCGCCGACGGTGCCGGAGTGGGTGGCGAGACCGGCCACGTTCGGGCCGAAGTTGGTGCCGGACACCACCAGGTCGGGGGCGCGTCCCGCGAACACCTCGGCGAGGCCGAAGGACACCGAGTCGCCGGGAGTACCGTCGACGGCCCACACCTTGGGCTCGGGGTGCTTCACCGTGACCGTGGGGGCGCTCGTGATCTTCGTCCCCGTACCGCTCTGATTGGTGAGCGGGGCGACGATGGTCACGTCGTGCCCGGCGGCCGTGAGTCGTTCGAAGGCCTTGCGGATGCCGGGAGCGTCGTAGCCGTCGTCGTTGGTGAGCAGGATCCGCAGCGGAGCCGTCGGCCGTGCGGACCTCGCGGACGCGGCGGGGGTGGAGGCGGGGGCGGCGGCGGTCCCGGGCGAGGCGACCGCGGGGGCGGTGCCCACCAGGGCTGCGGTGCACACGAGCAACACGGCGGGCGGCAGTACGCGGAGGTGTCTCACGGAAGGCTCCTTGGAGGTAGGAAAGGGGGAGCGGAGGGGGAAGGGGTGAGGGTCGCGTGGTGCTACGGGCCCGGCGGGCGCGCGACCCTCGGCACGCACCCGCCGGAGTCGGAAGGGATCAACGCACGCCGCGGATCGGCAGGATGGCGAGCGCGCCGATCAGCGACAGGGCGCCGCCGACCAGGAACAGGGGCGTGTAACCGCCCAGCGCGGTGACCACGGCGGACGCGACGAACGGCGCGACGATCTGGGGTCCGGCGTTCGCGATGTTGAGGACGCCCATGTCCCGCGCCGCGTCCTCGGCGCGGGGGAGGACCAGGGTGACGAGCGCGGTGTCGACGGCCATGAAGCAACCGAAGGCGAGACCGTTCAACGCGCTGAAGACGAGCATGCCGGTCCAGGTCGGGCTGACGACGGGGACCACCATCACCAGCCCCGCGAGGGCGGCCGATACGCCGACGAACACCTTGCGGCGGTTCCAACGGTCGGACAGCAGACCGCCGATGACGGTGGACAGCGCCACGGCGACCATCGAGACCGGTGTCAGGATCGCGAGGGCGGCGGGCGGGGTCAGCCCGTCGGGCAGCGTGATGTGGTCGCCCAGGATGTACAGCTGGTAGCCGACGACGGAGAAGTAGCCCAACACCATCAGGGCACGGCCGATGAAGGCCCAGCGGAAGTCGTGGTTCGCCAACGAGGAGAGGAAGGAGCGGAGTCGGTCGGCCGGTGAGGTGCGCGGCGCGGGCTCGGCGCGGACGGTGTCACGGCAGAGGAGGGACAGCAGGAGGGCGGACGCGGCGACGATCGCGCCGAGGACCAGATGGCCGGTACGCGGGTGCGCGGCGGTCTGCGAGGCGATGAGGACGCCGGCGGTGCCGCCGATGGGCATGCCCAGCCCCACCAGGGCGGAGGCCGTGCCGCGACGGGCTGCGGGGACGCGGTCGGGCACGATCGCGGTGACGGCGGCCTGGAAGGTGTTCATCGTCGCCTGGACCAGGCACCAGCCGATGCCGACGAGCAGGGCGGTGGTGACGTTGCCGAGGAGGGCCAGCGCGAGGAGGGCGCCGAAGGCTCCGCCGAGGATCCAGGGGTTGCGGCGGCCGCTGCGGTCGGAGAGGGCGCCGGCGATCGGGTTGAAGGCGGTCGCGAAGACGGCGCTGACGCCGCCGACGATGCCGAGGACGGCGACCTTGTCGTCGGGGGCGATCGCGGCGATCTGGGTGGGCAGGAGGACGGAGCCGACTCCCATGTACACGGCCATCATCGCGGAATTGGCGAGCAACAGCAGGAGCAGGAGCCCGCGTTGACGGGGTGCGCCCGGCTGCGTGGTGGTGGCGGCGGTGGTCCTGGGGTCCGCCGTGGGGGAATCGCAGCCGACGGCGGGCGAGGCGGGCGAGGCGGGCGAGGCGGGCGGGTCGGTCGGGTTGATCGGATCGACGGGGTCGAGGGGACCCGTGAGCTCGTGCGTGGCCATGGACGACTCCTCGGGGACGGAGCGGGGAGGTGGTGGGGCGCGGGGCGGCGGCGCACTCGTTCCGCTTCGAGGGTGGGGCGGAACGAGGGGAGGGGTGGGAGGCGCCGTGCGGGCGGGAGCGGGGACGGCAGGGGTGGCCGGGACCGCGGGCGGGCAGGGGTACCGGCGGGGTGTTGTTACACGTGTCACCGGCGGCGCTAGGTCACTGTGTAGCACCCATTCCCGGCCCCCGCCAGGGTTCGCGCACACCCATTCGTGCATCGTGACCGAGAAAGGAATCGCACGTAGAACACGTGTAACCAATCAGCGGCAGCCCTGACCGGTGCGATCGTGCCGCGTGTCGTTCTTGCCCTTGTGTCGGCGGTGACGCATCCGCGATACTCCGTGCCGTCAGAGCGACGCTCCCGGAGCTTCCGGCCTCGGCCGGCTCGTCGTGCCCGCGCGCCCGGCGCGGTCGCAGGGCGACCACGCGCCCTTCCGCTTCTGCCCGCCGGCTACCGGTGGTGGGCACCCGGGCGCCGCCCACTGCCTCGAACGCCAGGGTGTCCAGGTCGACTCCGACCGCCGAGGAGTCCGCGCCCTGCCCGGTCCGCGCCCTGCCCGGTCCGCGCCCTGCCCGGTCCGCGACGGCCCGGCGCGGCAGGGCGCGCACCGTTCCCCGTGCGACCGTCGACGGCACCGGATCGTGTGCGCGCCGATCCACGTCGCGGGGTGCCGTGCGGGGCGGGTCCGCGTACGAAGACGCCGCCGCGAGCCGGTGGTGGGCGCGTCGGTGTCGGGGGCCGGTGGCCCCGGCGGGGCCACGGGGGGTTACTCGCGTTACCCGCCGCGAAGCCCTGGGCGGTTACTCGCGTTACCCGCATACGGCGCGGGGGGGGGGGGGGGGGGGGGGGGGGGGGGGGGGGGGGGGGGGGGCGGGGGGGGGCCCCCCCGCCGCCCCGCCCCCGCGGGGGGCCCCCCCCCCCCGCCCCCGAGGGCCCCGTCTCAGGCCTTCGCCGGGTCCTGCTTCCAGTCCCGGGCGAGCAGCCCGAGGATCACCTCGTCCACGAACTCGCCCAGCACCCACGCCGAGGAGCGCAGCACGCCCTCGCGGACGAAGCCGTTGCGCTCGGCGGAGCGGAGCATCGCGGTGTTGTCCGCGAGGGTCTCGATCTGGATCCGGTGCAGGCCGCGCACGACGAACCCGTAGTGGCACAGCACCGCGACCACGTCGGTGCCGTAGCCCTGGCCCCGGGCGGACGGCAGCAGCCCCAGGCCGATGTGCGCGGCCCGGCTGTGGTTGTCGATGCCCCACAGCGCCGCGGTGCCGACGAGGGTGCCGCGTTCCAGGTCGATCACGGAGAACGGGACGTGCGCCGGATTCTCCGCGTCCACGGTCAGCCGCGGGTCCTTCGATCCGGGCGTGATCGGGCGCCACGGACCGGATTCGGCCCGCGAGGAGTTGACCACGTCGTCGTAGAGCTCCGTCCGCAGGATCGGGATGTCGTCCTCGTGCCGGGCCCTGAGCCCGACCTTTCCACCTTTGAGCATGCGAGCTTCCTATCCGACCGGGCCGGCCCGCCGCAATCGGGTTACCCGCCCGGTGCCGGGTCGCCGTGCCGGGTCGCCGGCGGACCACCCTCCGGCGCACCGCCCCGGTGTCAGACCTCCCGCCACCGGGCCATCGCCCAGGAGAACGCCCCGAACAGCACCAGCCCGACGGCGACCGCGACCAGCAGCCACGGGCCCGCCGGGGTGCCGGCGAAGGACCGCAGGGTGTCGTCCACCCCCTTCGCCCGGGCCGGGTCGTAGCGCACCGCCGCGTGCACGAGGAAGCCGCCGACCGCCGCGAAGACGGCGCCCCGGGCCAGGCCACCGGCCACCCCCAGGACGTCGACGGTCCGCCGCCACGGCCGCGAGACCCCTCCCATGGCCATGTGCTTTCGGAAGCTCCGGCGGGCCGCCTGGACCGCGATGACCACGCCGGCGACGGCGATGCCCACTCCGACGGCGCCCACCAGCCACCGTCCGGCGGGCAACTCCAGGGCCCGGGCCGTCACGTCGCGCGACTGCTCGTCCCCGGAACGGCCGCCGCCGCCCGCCGCGAACACCAGGACGGAGAAGGCGACGGCGGCGTAGAAGACCGTCCGGCCGGCCGAGGCCAGGCGCTTCGTCGCGCGGCCGCCGTCCTGTCCGGCGGCGCCGAACACGGCCTCCGACAGCCGCCACAGCATCATGCACACGAGTCCGATGGCGACGGCCCAGATGAGGACGCCGCCGAAGGGCGTGCCCGAGAGTTCCTGGAGCGCTCCCTGCCGGTCGGCCTCCGCGGCCCCGGAGTCACCGAAGGCCACGCGCAGGGCCAGCGTCCCGATGAGTACGTACAGCACCCCCCGCGCCACCAGTCCGCAGCGGGCGGCGGCCTCCCGGGCACCGCCGCCGGGCGCCGCGGAGCGGACGCCCCTGGTCGCGGTCGCGCCACCCACGGCGGTCAGACCTCGCCCCGCCAGGCGCCGGTCTCGGCCCCGCGTGACTCGATGAACAGCTTGAACCTCTTCAGGTCGCCCGCGACCTGGCGCTTGACGAACCCGAGCCGGTCGGCGGCCGCCTCGGCGATGCCCTCGGGCACCCAGTTCATGTGCAGGTCCACCCTGGTGGTGCCCGCGTCGATCGGCTGGAAGGTGACCAGCCCCGCCTGTCGCGCCTCGCCGTCCACCGTCATCCACGCGACGCGGCGGTCCGGGACCTGCTCGGTGATCCGGGCGTCGAACTCGCGCCGGACGCCGTTCACGTTCGTCACCCAGTGGGTGAGGGTGTCCGTGCGCTGGTCGATACGTTCGACGCCCTCCATGAAGGCGGGGAAGTCCTCGAACTGCGTCCACTGGTTGTAGGCCGTGCGGAGCGGGACGTTGACCTCGACGTACTCCTCGACGTGCGACATGCGCACCCCTTCCGTGTCGTCGGCGGCCCCGCACCCCCTGGTGCCGGTCGCCGCCTCGGGACCCTTCGAGGTGCGGCTACCCGCCCCCGGCCCCGGCATGCGGAGGCCTCCCGGGGCGGCCGGTCGGCAGCGGGCCGGCGGCCCAGCGCGGTGCGCGGGGTGATCGAGCAGGCGCGGGCGCGCCCCGAGGGTGACACCTGGTACGCGGCCTGGGACTTGTCGGACATGCTCGCCCAAGCCGGCCGCACCGGGGTAGCCGACGCGGTCCTCGCACGGCACCGGGCGGTCAACACATGGGCGAGTTGACGTGATCCGTCGATCAGGTCGGGGGCCCTCACAGATCCGAGGCGTCGATCCAGGAAACGGTGGCCACCAGATCGGGAGCCTTGTCCGTTGCCTCGGCTGCCAGAAGTGCCCAGTCCCGGCATTCGGCCACGATCCGATCCCAGGGCGACTGACGGTCGATGTACCAGTCGATGCCCGGACCCCGATGCCAGAAGGCTCCGTGGTTCGGCTTGATCCGCCACACCTGGAAGTAGAGCACCGCCTGACCGTGAGCGGCAAGATCCTCGATGACCTCGGCAAGGTGGGCCGTCGGCCATGCCGGGTCCAGGCTCCCCGGCGAGGCCCGCAGCTCGGCGGCACGGGGCGGGATCACGAGCGCGCGGGCGCCGAGATCCGTCAGCGCCCGGCGAAGCGCCTCTCCTTCGCTGTCATCGGGGGCCTCCCCTCGCTGCCGGAAGGCTTCATGGGCTCGTTGAAGATCGGGCACGGCACGCCTGATCCCCAGGCCCGCCAAGGAGTCGGCCGCCCATTGGCGAACAGTGGCGTTCTCGCTGTCCAGCAGGCCGATCAGCACGTCTCCGGGCCGCGGATCCTTCAGCGCCGTGAAGACTTCGATGGCGCAGAGTTGCCCGAACACCCCCAGGTGAGGCACTGCCGCGATCAACGCGTCCAGCACCCCTGGCCCCATGGCGATCAGCGCGCCCTGGGCGTCTTGTGCCACTGCGCTCGAATCCGCATCGAGCTCGCCGACCCGCTGAGCGATCTTGCCGTCCATGGCCACGGAGTCTGGCCCATGTCATGCACCACGACCAGCCGATAATCCGGGCACCTCGCACCCACGACCGGCACGAGCCCTCGGCTGAGCCGAGGGGGCTCGCCGCTCATCGACCCGCCGAGCGATGCCTGACTGACCCTGTCAGGCACACGAAGCCGCAGGTGAGGCCACCCGCCGGCAGCGGTCGGAGACTCCACCGGTACGGGGCGGCCGTGGCCGGCGGCGGTACCCGCTCGACGATCTCTCCGTGAACCTCGGCGAGGCCGCGGGGCGGTGTGCCGGCCGACCGGGATCGATCCCACGGGGATTTCCCGTACCCCAACTACGCGTGCCCGAGCGCCGTCACCGCCAGGGCCGCGGCCGCGAGGCCGCCGCCGAGCCACAGGGCCGCGGTGACCCCGGCGCCGTCGGAGGCCAGACCGCCGACCAGCGCACCCAGGGCGATCGCCGCGTTGAAGACCCCGACGAACAGGGCGGACAGAGCCTCGCGGTCACCCGGAGCCGAGGTCGAAGCGGAAGCCGAACCAGAAGCCGAAGCCGAAGCCGGAGCCGCCAGCCGGCTCTGCGCGGCGACCGACACGCCTCCGTAGGACAGCCCCCACAGGACGAGGAGCACGGCGGCGGTCGGTACGGTCCGGCCGAGCGGCGGTACGAGCGCGATCGAGCCCGCCAGTACCGCGCCGATCACCACCAGGGTGGCGCGGGGCGAGCGGCCGACCCCGGCGCCGGCCGCGAAGTTGCCCACCACACCGGCGACTCCGTACACGGCCAGCAGGGTGCCGATCGTGCCGGCGTCCGCGCCCGACAGCTCCTCCAGGGCGGGTCGTACGTAGGTGTAGGCGGCGAAGTGACCGGTCACCAGCAGGGCCACCACAGCCAGCCCGGCCCGCACCCGTGCCTGCCGGAGCAACCGCGGCACACCGCCGGGTCGCACGCCCGGTTCGGCCGGCAGCGCCGGCAGCAGCAGGGCCAAGGCGGCCACGACCACCAGGGACAGCGCGGCCATGGCCGCGAACGTCGCCCGCCAGCCCAGCAGTCCACCGAGCCAGGTGCCGGCGGGGACGCCGAGCACCGAGGCCACCGCGATCCCGCTGAAGATCGACGCGGTCGCGGTGCCGACCGACTCCGCCGGAACCAGACGCACCGCCAGCCCCGCCGCGATCGTCCAGACGCCCCCCATGCCGATGCCGACCAGCACCCGGGCGGCGACCATCACCGCGAAGTCCGGGGCCCCCGCCGCGAGCAGGTTGCCCACCGCCAGGACCGCCATCAGCGCGCACAGCACCGTCCGTCGGTCGAACCGGGCCGCCAGGGGGGTCAACAGCGGCGCCGAGACCGCGCCGACCAGGCCGGTGATGGTCAGGGTCAGGCCGGCGGTGCCCTCCGTCACCTCCAACGCCTCCCCGAGGGGCGTCAGCAGGCCCACGGGCAGCATCTCGGAGGTCACCACCGTGAACGTCGCGCCCGCGACCGCCGCCACCCCCCGTCGGCCCCGGGACGCCCCCCGCCCCGCCTCCACCTCGTGCGCCTCCGGGGCGCCCGTCGTCGTACCGTTTCGCGTCGTCGTTCTGTCCCTCTGCGTCATGCCACCAGCCAACCGGCCCCGACCTGCGGGAACAACGACCGGTTCCTCATGCTTCGATGAGCGGGACCACTCGATCGGCGACCACGCCGAGCGGCCGTGCGGAAGGGGAACCATGAGCCGGGCCGAGGGCGGCGCAGACGTCGTGGACGTCGGCGGCATCGAGCTGCGCGAGCTGGAGGTGTTCCTCGTGCTCTCCCGGGAGCTGCACTTCGGACGCACCGGCGAGCGGCTGTACGTCTCGCAGAGCCGGGTGAGTCAGATGCTGCGCTCCCTGGAGCACCGCATCGGCGCCCCGCTCGTCGAACGCACCAGCCGCCGGGTGCGCCTGACCCCGCTGGGGGAGCGCTTCCTGGCCGACCTGCGCCCCGCGTACGCCGCCCTGCGCGCCGGCGTCGCCGCCGCCCGGGCCGACGCGCGCGGCACCGGGGGAGAGCTGCGCATCGGCTTCCAGGGTGCCGTGGACGACCATCTCGGCCGGGCGGTCGAACGTTTCGCGCGGCGGTATCCGGACTGTGCCGTCGACGTCGTCGAGATCCCGCTCCGCGATCCCTTCGGGGCGCTCCGCCGCGGGGAGGTGGACTGCGCGGTGGTGCTGCTGCCGGTGGCCGAGGAAGACCTCCTGCTCGGGCCGGTGTTCTCCCGGCAGCCCCAGACCCTCGCGGTGTCCGCGCGACACCCCTTCGCCGCCCGGGAGTCGCTGTCCGCCGAGGAGTTGGCGGACTGCCGGCTGATCGGTGTCGCCGGCGACGCCCCCGCCTACTGGCGTCGGGCCCAGGCCCCGGCCGTGACGCCGGGCGGGCGCCCCGTACCGGCCGGGCCGGCCGTCGACACGCTCCAGGAGGGGCTGGGTCTGGCGGCGGCCGGTCGTGGCGCCCTGCTGCTGTGCCGGTCCACGGCGGCCCACCACGCGGGGCGCGCGTCCCTCGCCTTCGTGCCGGTCGAGGGCCTGTCCGACTCCGAACTGGGCCTCGTACGGCCCCGCCTGAACCCCTCGGCTCAGGCGCGGGCCTTCGCCCTGGCGCTCGACGAAGCGCTCGACGAAGCGTCCGTCGGCCCCCTCGACGAAGCACACGTCGAGGGGGCCGACAGGACGGGCGACGGGACGGCCCTCAGGGCGCGATGAACCGCGTCAGGCGCGCAGCAGGCCGCGGGGGTCGTCGCGGCCGTCCGCGCCCTCGTCGTCGAACCAGTAGTCCCCCGCGGTGAGATGGCGGGCGGGAAGCCTCCCCTCGACGGGCGGGGCGACGACCACGGCCCGGACCCCCTCGCCGGGCTGCCGGCCGCCGAAGGTGCCCACGACGCCGACGGCGCCGGGCGGGGCGCCGTCCGGTCGGACGAAGATGACGTCGGTGGCGTCCTTGCGGTGTCGACGATCCAGCACGAGCGGTCCTTTCCGGGTCACGCCTCGGGCGCGTGGGCCAAGGGTCCATACTGGCGCCCCCGGACGGCCCGGCGCCGCGCCGCGCCGGTGCGCGGAGCCCGTCACCCGTCCGCACGCGCGAGGTGTGCGAAGCGGCGGGTCTCGGCGGCGAAACGTCCCTCTTCGGGTAGGGATGACCCGGACGGGGACGACCGCGGAAGGCTTCCGTCCCCGGGCCACGCGTCTCCCCGAGTCCACCCGCAGTACGTGACCCTCGAACAGGGAGACAGCATGAGCAGCACCGAGTCGCACGGCGACGACGTCTACCAACCGCACGAGGGCGACGAGCCGTCCGAGGCGGCCCCGGACATGGACAACGCCCTGGACGAGCCCGGGCTCGACGAGACGCTCGACGCGGGGTACTCGCCGTTCGAGCGCCCGCTGGCGGTCAACGACCCCGCCACCACGGCGGCGGGGCGGCACGCCGGGGAGAGCCTCGACCAGCGCCTCGCCCGCGAGCTGCCCGAGCCCGACGCCTACGACGAGAGCGACGAGGAGGGCGCCGACGAGACCGGCGAACCCTCCCAGGCCGGCTCCGTACGGGCCGGCAGGCTGGCGCCCCGGGACGAGCCCGGCCCCCCGTACCACGTGTCCGTCGTGGCGGAGGACGTGGGTGTGAACGGCGGGGCGGCCTCGGCGGAGGAGGCCGCGATGCACATCATCGAGCTGCCCGAGGAGACCGAGGGGACCGAGGCGGGCGAGGGGTCCGAAGCGTAGGGGGAATGACGACGGGCCCGACGCGCCCGCCCGAGGCGCGTCGCGCCGCGCCGACGCCCCGGCCGGCCGGGGAGCGGCCGGCCGGGGCGTCGGGCCCCGCCACCGGGATCAGCGCAGGTCGAACCGGTCCAGGTTCATCACCTTGTCCCACGCGGAGACGAAGTCGCGCACGAACCGCGCCCCCGCGTCGGCGGACGCGTAGACCTCCGAGATGGCCCGCAGTTGGGAGTGCGACCCGAAGACGAGGTCGGCGGCCGTCGCGGTCCACTTGACCTCGCCCGTGGCGTGGTCGGTGCCCTCGAAGACGTTCGCGGTCGTCGTCGACGCCTTCCACCCCGTGCCCATGTCGAGCAGGTTGACGAAGAAGTCGGTGGTCAGGGCCTCCGGGCGGTCGGTGAGCACCCCGTGCCGGGAACCGCCGAAGCCGGTGTTCAGGGCCCGCATGCCGCCGATCAGGACCGTCATCTCGGGTGCGGTGAGGGTCAGCAGGTTGGCGCGGTCCAGCAGCAGCGTCTCCGGAGACAGCTTCTCGTCCGCGCGGAGATAGTTGCGGAAGGCGTCCGCACGGGGCTCCAGGACGGAGAACGACTCCACGTCGGTCTGTTCCTGCGAGGCGTCCGTGCGCCCCGGCGCGAACGGGACCGTGACCTCGTGCCCGGCCTTCTTCGCGGCCTGCTCGACGGCCGCGCACCCGCCCAGGACGATCAGGTCGGCGAGGGAGATGCCGGCCCCGCCGGCCCGGGCCCCGTCGAAGTCGCGCCGGATCCCCTCCAGGGCGCGCACCGTCTCGGCGACCTCCGGCAGGTCGTTGACCTCCCAGTCCTTCTGCGGCGCGAGCCGGATCCGGGCCCCGTTGGCCCCGCCGCGCCGGTCGGTGCCGCGGAAGCTGGCCGCCGAGGCCCACGCGGTCGTCACCAGCTGGGGGACGGTCAGCCCGGAGGCGAGGATCCGGGCCTTGAGGTCCGCGATCTCCGCGTCCCCGACCAGCGGGTGGTCGACGGCGGGGACGGGGTCCTGCCACAGCTGCGGTTCGGGGATCCACGGGCCGAGGTAGCGCGAGAGGGGACCCATGTCACGGTGCAGCAGCTTGTACCAGGCCTTCGCGAAGGCCGTCGCGAGCTGGTCGGGGTTCTCGTGGAAGCGCTTGGCGATGGGCCCGTACACCGGGTCCATCTTCAGCGAGAGGTCCGTGGTCAGCATCATGGGCGCGTGGCGCTTCGACGGATCGTGGGCGTCGGGCACGGTGCCCTCGGCCGACGGGTCCGTGGGGGTCCACTGCTGCGCCCCGGCGGGGCTCGTCGTCAGCTTCCAGTCGTAGCGGAACAGGTTGTCGAGGTACCCGTTGTCCCACTTCGTCGGCTGGGAGGTCCACGCGCCCTCCAGACCGCTGGTGAGCGCGTCGACGCCCGCCCCGCTGCCGTACGTGTTGTGCCAGCCCAGGCCCTGCGCCTCGACGGGGCACCCCTCGGGCTCCGGCCCGATGTAGTCGGAGGCGACGGCCCCGTGGCACTTCCCGAACGTGTGTCCGCCGATGATGAGCGCGGCGGTCTCCTCGTCGTCCATCGCCATGCGCGCGAAGGTCTCGCGGATGTCCTTGGCGGCGGCGATCGGGTCCGGATTCCCGTTCGGGCCTTCCGGATTGACGTAGATCAGTCCCATCTGCACCGCGCCGAAGGGACCGGTGAGTTCCCGGTCACCGCTGTAGCGCTCGTCGCCGAGCCAGGTGTCCTCGGGTCCCCAGAAGACCTCGTCCGGCTCCCACACGTCCGCCCGGCCGAAGCCGAAGCCGAACGTCTTGAACCCCATGGACTCCATGGCGCAGTTCCCGGCGAAGACCAGCAGGTCGGCCCACGAGATCTTCTGCCCGTACTTCTGCTTGACCGGCCACAGCAGGCGCCGCGCCTTGTCGAGGCTCGCGTTGTCCGGCCAGCTGTTGAGGGGGGCGAAGCGCTGGGCGCCGGCGCCTCCGCCACCGCGGCCGTCGGCGATGCGGTACGTCCCCGCGGAGTGCCAGCTCATCCGGATGAAGAGCGGCCCGTAGTGGCCGTAGTCGGCGGGCCACCAGTCCTGGGAGTTCGTCATCACCTCGAAGACGTCCCGCTTCAGCGCCTCGACGTCGAGGTCCGCGAAGTGCTCCGCGTAGCTGAATTCCGCGCCCAGCGGATCGGACAGGGGCGAATGCCGGTGGAGGACCTGTAGGTCCAGCTGGTTCGGCCACCAGTCCTGGTTCGTCCTGGGCCGAGGCGGCGCGGGGGTCGGGGAGGGGATCGCTGGGTTCTCGCTTTCGCTGCCGGACACGTCCGCCCTTCTTCCTGTCTCGGTGTTTCCCGTGCTGGTGTCACCGGCGCCGGCGGGATGGGTGAACCCCGCGAGAGGCACCGGTTCGTGCCGGTATCGGCGTCCGTATGGTCGCGCACCGCGGACCGCGCGGCGATGAGAACACGCAGGGCGGCTCCGCCCGAGCAGAACCGATCATCCCAGGGCGGAATCGGACAATTCGCGACGCGCGGCGGGTTTGGGCGGGCGCCGGCGGGCAAGGCGCAGCCCATGACGCGAACCCCGTGGGGCATGCCGTGAGGGACGAGCGGCTTCCCCCGCCGTCGGCCGGGATCGCGCCCTCGGGGCCCGCGGGCGCCGACGGCGCCGGTCCGCTGCCGCGCGACCACACCCAGGCGATCCTGGAGACCACCAAGCACGTGGCCGCCCTCCTCAAGGCCTCCGGAAGGCCCTTCGCGCTCGCCGGCAGCGTGGCCGCGTTCGCCCACGGCCTCCCGGCCCGCTTCCAGCACGACACGGACTTCTGCGTCCGCCCCGAGGACTCCGCCGTGGTGGTCAAGGCACTGGAGGACGGGGGCATCGAGATGCGTCGCGCCCCCGAGGACTGGCTGGTCAAGGGGCGGTCCGGTGGCGAGGAGATCGACCTGATCTTCGAACTCGCGCGGCGTCCGGTCAGCACCGAGCTGCTCGCCCGGGCCGAGACCCGCCCCGTCGACTCGGTGTGGATGCCCGTACTGGCGCCCACCGACCTGATGGACGCCCGGCTCACCGCGCTCTGCGAGCATTACTGCGACTTCGGGGACCTGCTCCCGATGGCCCGCATGCTCCGGGAACAGATCGACTGGCGCCGCATGCACGAACGGCATCGCGACAGTCCGCTGTCCGACGCCTTCCTGTACCTCCTCGAACGACTCCAGGTCGTCGGCCCCGCGTCCCGGGAGGACACACCGTGACATCGAAGACATCGAACGAACTCATCGAGTACCGGCTCCAGCACCTACGGGAGCGCCTGGCGCGGGAGGAGATCTCCGAACTCGGCGTCCGCGTCGAGGCCCGCGGCGCCGGCGCCCTGGTCTGGGGGCGCGTCAACAGCCCGGGCTGCCGGGCTGCCGTGCTGCGCATCGCCGAGGAGGAGCTGACCGGCGTGCCCTGGCACCAGGACGTCACCGTCAACGGCTCCGCACCCCCCGATCACTCCGAGGACCTGTCGTGATCCGCGTGGCGGCCGTCGGGGACATCCACCTCGCCCCGGGCGCCGAGGGCCTGTTGAGGCCCGCGTTCGAGACCCTCGTGGACCACGCGGACCTGCTGCTCCTCGCGGGTGACCTGACCCGGCACGGCACCCCCGAGGAGGGCCGGGTGGTGGTCGGCGAGGTGGCCGACCTGCCCGTTCCCGTGATCGCGGTGCTCGGCAACCACGACTACCAGAGCGACCGGCAGGAGGAGCTCACCCGGGTGCTCACCGAGGGTGGCGTGACGGTGCTGGAAGGTGACGGCGTACGCGTCGACGTCGACGGCACCACGGTGGGGATCGCCGGCACGAAGGGCTTCGGCGGCGGGTTCGCGGGGCGCTGCGCCAGTGAATTCGGCGAACCCGAGATGAAGGACTTCGTCCGCTACACCCGACGCTGCGCCGACGGGCTCGCCCGGTCGTTGCGCGAGCTGCGGGAGGCGGGCAGCGACCTGCTGATCGCCCTGACGCACTTCTCGCCGGTGCCCGACACCCTCGCCGGGGAACCCCCGGAGATCTACCCCTTCCTCGGCAGCTACCTGCTCGCGGAGGCGGTGGACGCGCAGGGCGCCGACCTCGCCGTCCACGGGCACGCCCACCTGGGGACGGAGCACGGCCTGACGGCGGGCGGCGTGCGGGTGCGCAACGTGGCGATGCCGGTGATCGACCGGGCCTTCGCCGTCTACCGCCTCTCCGCGAACGGCATCGGCTGACGGGATCGACGCCCACCCGACGGGACCGCGCGACGCTCGCGTGAGGGGACCGATGACGCTCAGACCACGGTCAGCGCGGCGTGGACGGTCTTGCCCCCCGCCCGCGTGGGGTGGACGTCGACCTCGCGGGCGAGGTGCCCGACGAGGATCCAGCCCCATCCGCCGGTGCCGTCGAGGTGCGGCGGCCGTGGTTCCGGCGGCGCGGGGCTGGTGTCGGTGACGTCGATGTCGAGCACCTCCCCGTGCAGCGCCAGGTCCAGCGTGCAGGGCCCGTGCGTGTGCCGGACGGCGTTCGTCACGAGCTCGGTGACGATCAGCAGGGCCGCGTCCTCGACGGGGGCCGGCAGGGGGCGGGGGCGCCCGGTCCCGCGGTGCAGGAACCGGGACGTGGCCTCGCGGGCACGGGTGGCGGCGCGGGAGTCGGCGTCCAGTTCGAGGTGCAGCCGGGGCTGTGACCGGTGCGTGGGAGTCATGGCTCCTCTCCTGGACGAGGTCCGTCCTCTCCTCACACGAAGGCACGTTCCCCGAATCGGCCGTCCCATACCCCCGCGCGCGGTGCCGTCGCGCGGCACGTCCCGTCCGGACGCCCCCCGCGCCACCCCCGGGCTACCCGTCCGCGGGCCGGTCGGGGCGGGCCCGCAGCCGGCACAGTTCCACCAGGCGTTCCCAGGCCGGTACCGGTCTGCCGGTCTGGGCCGCCATGAGCGTGACGGTGACCAGCGCGTCGACGGCCGGGAGGACGGGCCCGTCGTCGTCCGCGTCGGGCGTCCGCAGCCCGCCGAAGGCGTTGACCTCGTCCGCGAGGGCCTCCAGGCGGGGGTCGTCGCGGTCCCAGCCGGCGGCGGCGTCGGCCGTCAGGTAGAGCCGTCGGAAGCCGGGGTCGTCGAAGAGGGCCCGCTTGCGCAGCGCCCACCCCGGCACCTGCTCGGGGTGCCTCGCCACCAGCAGGATCCACGTGTCGCGTTCGGTCCGCACCGATTCCGGGCTGAGTCCCATCCGGCGCAGCCGCTCCAGGAGGAGCACGACCTCCTCCGGCAGGAACAGGGCGTCGCCCGCGGACAGCTCGGCGATCCGGCTCCGGCGCAGGCGCAGCTCCCTGATCCGGTCCCGCAGCTCCTTGTCGATGTCCGCGACCGCCTCCGTGAACCGCTCGGGGGAGGCGCCCATCAGCTCCTCGATGCGGGCCAGCGGGACCCCGGCCTCCGACAGGGTCCGGATGCGCACCAGGGCGACGACCGCCTCGGCCCCGTAGCGCCGGTACCCCGAGGCGTCGCGCTCGGGCTCGGGCAGCAGACCCCTCTGGTGGTAGTGGCGGATCGCCCGCACGGTGACGCCGAGAGCGGTCGCGACCTGGCCGATCGTCAACATCCCTTTCCCCCCGGAAAATCGACGGAAGCAGCCGCTTGACCCTGACCCTGCGTCAGGGTCCGACGATCTAATCATGAACACGACGACGAACGACATCGCCGCCCCCGCCCCTGCCCCTGCCCCCGCCGCCGACCGCGCCGTCGCCCGGCTCGTCCTGGACCGGGCCGTGGCCGACGGCGGGGTCCCGGGCATCCTCACCGAGATCACGGACGAAGACGGCACCTGGGTCGCCACGGCCGGGGTCGCCGACACGACGACCGGACGCGAGCGCCTGCCGCACGACCGCTTCCGCATCGGGAGCACCACCAAGACGTTCACGGCGACCGTGGTGCTGCAACTCGTCGCCGAGGGCCGGATCGACCTCGACGACCCGGTGGAGACCCTGCTGCCCGACCTGGTGCGCGGCGCCGCCCGAGACGCCCGGGGGATCACCGTCCGGCACCTGCTCAACCACACCAGCGGGTTGTTCGACTACGTCCACGACCCCGTCATCGTGGCGCGGAGCACGGGCGAGCCGTTCCTGCGGCACCGCTTCGACGTCTACCGGCCCGAGGAGCTCGTCGGTCTCGCCCTCGCCCACCCGCCGCACTTCGCCCCGGGCGAGCGCTTCGGGTACTCCAACACCAACTACTTCCTGGCCGGGATGATCATCGAGCGGGTGACGGGCGCTCCGCTCGCCGACGCGTTCGCGGAGCGGATCGCCCGCCCCCTCGGCCTGACGGCGACGTACCTGCCGCGCGCCGGCGAGTCGGTGATCGAGGGACCCCACGGACGGCACTACTCGAAGCTGATGCTGCCCGAGCCCGACGCCACCGTCCACGACGTGACGGAACTCGACCCGTCCTGGGGCTGGGCCGCCGGCGGAGCCGTCTCGACCACCGGCGACCTCCTGCGCTTCTTCACCGCGCTGCTCGCCGGCCGGTTGCTGCCGCCCGCGCAGCAGGCGCAGATGTTCACCACGGTCACCACCGAGCAGTGGATCCCCGACACCGCCTACGGCCTCGGCGTCGCCTCGGTGAGCCTGCCGGGCGCGGTGACGGTGTGGGGGATGGGCGGCGCGATCAACGGCTCCTGGACCTACACCTTCGGCTCCCGGGACGGAGCACGCGTGGTGTCGGTCAACGCCAACGGGGACTGGAACTTCCCGATCGCGGCGTTCACCGAACTGCTCCGGGCCGAGTTCGCCCCGGAATCCGCCCCGGCATCCGCCCCCGGCTCCGCCGCGAGCCCGGTGGTGTGACCGGGCCCGCGGCGGGTCGCGCCGTCAGGAGCGCTCGGCGGCCACCTCGGCGCGCACCTCACGGGCCGCCGCCACCAGGTTCTCCAGCGAAGCCCGCGTCTCCGACCAACCGCGGGTCTTCAGGCCGCAGTCGGGATTGACCCACAGCCGCTCGGCGGGGATGGCCTCCAGGCCCGCCCGGAGCAGGGCCGCGGCCTCCGGTACGCCGGGCACGCGAGGGGAGTGGATGTCCCACACGCCCGGTCCGGCCTCACGCGGGTAGCCGTGCGCGGCCAGTTCGCGCGCCACCTGCATGTGGGAGCGGGCGGCCTCCAGGCTGATGACGTCGGCGTCGAGTGCGTCGATGGCCCCGACGACGTCGCCGAACTCCGCGTAGCACATGTGCGTGTGGATCTGGGTGTCCGGCCGCACCCCGCCGGTGGTGAGCCGGAAGGCCTCGGTCGCCCAGGCCAGGTAGTCGGCGTGGTCGGCGGCCCGCAGGGGCAGGGTCTCGCGCAGGGCGGGTTCGTCGACCTGGATGACCGAGGTGCCGGCCGCCTCCAGGTCGTTCACCTCGTCGCGCAGGGCGAGGGCCACCTGGCGGGCGGTGTCGCCGAGGGGCTGGTCGTCGCGCACGAAGGACCAGGCGAGCATCGTGACCGGGCCGGTCAGCATGCCCTTGACCGGCTTGGTCGTCTGCGACCGGGCGTACGAGGTCCAGCGGACCGTCATCGGCTCGGGGCGCGAGATGTCGCCGGCCAGCACCGGCGGCCGGACGTAGCGGGTGCCGTAGGACTGCACCCAGCCGTGCCGGGTGGCGAGGTAGCCGGTGAGCTGCTCCGCGAAGTACTGGACCATGTCGTTGCGCTCGGGCTCGCCGTGGACGAGGACGTCGATCCCGGCCTTCTCCTGGAAGGCGAGGACCTCGCGGATCTCGTCCTTGATCCGCTCCTCGTAGGCGCCGGCGTCGATCCGCCCCGCCCGCAGGTCGGCGCGCGCGGTGCGCAGCTCGTTCGTCTGCGGGAAGGATCCGATGGTCGTCGTCGGCAGCAGCGGGAGGCCCAGGTGGGCGCGCTGGGCCGCGCTCCGCAGCGCGTACGGCTGGGAGCGGCGGCCGTCGGCGTCGGTGACGGCCGCGGTGCGGGCGCGCACGGCGGGGTCGTGGGTCAGGGCGGAGCCGGCCCGGGAGGCCAGGTCGGCCCGGTTGGCCGCGAGTTCGGCGGCGATGGAGTCCGTGCCCCGGTCGAGGCCGCGTGCCAGGACGGTGATCTCCCGCGTCTTCTGGCGGGCGAAGGCGAGCCAGCGGGCGATCTGCGGGTCGATCTGGCGTTCGGCGGCGGCGTCCAGCGGGACGTGCAGGAGGGAGCAGGACGCGGCGACGTCCACCCGCCCGGCGAGCCCGAGCAGGGTGCCGAGGGTGGCCAGGGACCTCTCGTAGTCGTTGATCCAGATGTTGCGGCCGTTGACGACGCCGGCCACCAGGCGCTTGCCCGGCAGTCCGCCGGCCGCCGCGAGGTCGTCGAGGTTGGCGGCGCCCGACTCGGTGAAGTCCAGGGCCAGGCCCTCGATCGGCGCCTTGGCCAGGACGGGCAGGGCGTCGCCGAGCCGCCCGAAGTACGAGGCGACCAGCAACTTCGGGCGCTCTTCGGCGCCGCCGAGGTCGCGGTAGGCGCGGGCGGCGGCGTTCAGTTCGGCCGGGGTGCGGTCCTGGACGAGCGCCGGCTCGTCCAGCTGGACCCATTCGGCGCCGGCGCCGCGCAGGTCGGCCAGGACCTCGGCGTAGACGGGCAGCAGCCGGTCGAGGAGGGTGATCGGCTGGAAGTCGTCGGCCACGCCGGGTGCGGGCTTGGCCAGCAGCAGGTAGGTGACGGGGCCGACGAGGACCGGGCGGGCGGTGTGGCCGAGGGCGAGGGCCTCGCGCAGCTCGGCGACCTGCTTGGCGGAGTCGGCGGTGAAGACGGTGTCGGGGCCGAGCTCGGGCACCAGGTAGTGGTAGTTCGAGTCGAACCACTTGGTCATTTCGAGCGGGGCGACGTCCTGCGTGCCCCGGGCCATCGCGAAGTACCCGTCGAGGGCGTCGGCCTCGACGGCCGCGCGGTGCCGCGCGGGGACGGCGCCGACCATGACGCTGGTGTCCAGGACGTGGTCGTAGTACGAGAAGTCCCCGGAGGGCACCTCGTGGACACCGGCCTCGGCCAACTGCCGCCAGTTCGAGCGGCGCAGTTCGCGGGCGGTCTCCCCGAGGGCCTCGGCGGTGACGCGGCCCTTCCAGTAGCCCTCGACGGCCTTCTTCAGTTCCCGGTCCTGCCCCTGGCGGGGGTAGCCGTACACGGTGGCGCGTGTCGCCTCGGCTGCGGGCCTGTCTGTCACGGAACTCTCCTTCGCGAGATGTGTCCACAACATCCCGGACGACGGGACGCGGACGCGAAGGGACGACAGGACGCGCGGACCACGCCGCGGGGAAACACACCGCACGTGCCGCTCGTCGTGTACGCCGACCCGCCCACGAGGTCACCGGGATGTCCGCCCGCGGAATACGTCCGCGTGCGGGCAACGGGCAGGTCTTCGGACTCGCGGGCACGCCTGCCGGTCTCCCGGCGGGCACCTACTGGCCGTCGCTTCCCAGGACCGTTGTCCGGTCCCAGTGCGTATGACGGCGGTCGTTCCCGCTCACCGCTGCGGGGCAGTCCCGGATTCCCACCGGGTTCCCTCTTACGACGCATCCCGCCTGGCGGACGGGGCGAACCAGCTGCCCGGTCAGAGTACGGTCCGCCGTGCGCGCACGCGGCGCGCGTCTCGCCATGCGGACGGTGAGATGAGACACGGCCCCGGCATCCCGGTGCCGCGGCCGCCGTCCCGCCGCCCGTGCGGGCGGGGCGGCACGCGGACGGGGCGGGCAGCGGCACCACCCGCTGCCCGCCCCCGCACCGCGGCGCGCCGGACCCTCGGCCGGCGGCCCCGCGCCGGGCCCCTCAGCCCGGCCGTCCGGGCTCCTCGACCCGGTCGTACACGTGGAACCCGCGGCCGGTCTTGCGACCGAGCAGCCCCGCCTCCACCATCCGCGACAGCAGCGGCGGCGGTGCGTACAGGGGTTCCTTGAACTCGGCGTGGAGCGACTCGGCGATGGCGGCGACCGTGTCCAGTCCGATCAGGTCCGCGAGCTTCAGCGGACCCATGGGATGGGCGCAGCCCAGCTCCATGCCGAGGTCGACGTCCGAGGCACTGGCGTGGCCCGACTCCGTCATCCGGATCGCGGCCAACAGGTAGGGGACCAAGAGGGCGTTGACGACGAAGCCCGCACGGTCCCGGGAGTGGATCACCGTCTTGCCCAGGGTCCGCGTCGCGAAGTCCGTCACGGCCGTGACGGTGTCCGGCGCGGTGTGCAGGGTCGTCACGACCTCCACGAGCGGCAGGACCGGCACGGGGTTGAAGAAGTGCAGGCCGACGACGCGGTCGGCGCGACCGGCGGTGGCCATGCCGAGGCGCATCACGGGGATCGACGAGGTGTTCGTGGCGAGGACCGCCCGCGGATCCTCGACGACCTTGTCGAGCGCGGCGAACACCCCCGCCTTCGCCCCGGCGTCCTCGGGGACGGCCTCGACGACCAACTGCCGGTCCGCGAGATCGCCGAGGTCAGCGACGGCCGTGACCCGTTCGAGCGCCGACTCGGCGGAGATCCGGTCGAGCCCGCCCCGCTGCACCGCCCGTTCGAGGGAGACGGCGATCCGCTCCCGGGCGGCGCGGGCCGCGACCGCGTCCACCTCGCACAGCACGGTGTCGAGCCCGGCCCGCGCGCAGACCTCGGCGATGCCCGCGCCCATCCGTCCGCCGCCGACGACGCCCACGCGCCGCACGTCCCCGCTCACGCCCGACGCTCCGCGAGCCGCACGAGGTGGCGGCTGTAGGCCCCGGGCGTGAAGAACAGCGGCAGTTCGCAGGCCAGCGCCGTCCGCTCGAACAGCTCCCGGACCTCGTCCAACGCCGCCCACGGGTACTGGGCGCCCAACGCCGTGAGTTCCTCCTCCAGCAGGCGCAGCACCGTCTCGCGGTCGACGACCCGGTGGCGCAGCCACTGCCAGACCTGGACGCGGGCGATCTCGGCGGTGGCGGCGTCCTCCATCAGCCCGTCGAGGGCGACGGCCCCCCGACCGCGCAGCCAGGCGTCGAAGTACCGCAGCGCGACGGCGATGTTGGTGCGTACGCCGATCTCGGTCGGCGGCCCGCCGATCCGTCGTACGCAGAGCAGGTCGGAGACCGTCACCCGTACGTCCTCACGGGTGCGGTCGAGCTGGTGCGGCCGGTCGCCGAGCACCCCGTCGAACACCTCGCGGCACACGGGCACCAGAGCGGGGTGGGCCACCCACGAGCCGTCGAAGCCGTCCTCGGCCTCCCGCTCCTTGTCCAGGCGGACCTTGGCGAGCGCCGCCTCGTGGGCCGCCGGGTCCTTGGCCGGCACCTGCGCGGCCATGCCGCCGATGGCGTGCGCGCCCCGCTTGTGGCAGGTCGCCACGAGCAGCTCGGTGTACGCCCGCATGAAGGGGGCGGTCATGGTCACCCGGGCCCGGTCGGGCAGCAGGAAGTCGGTGCGGTGGCCGAAGGTCTTGATCAGGCTGAACAGGTAGTCCCAGCGGCCCGCGTTGAGGCCGGAGGAGTGCTCGCGCAGTTCGTGGAGGATCTCCTCCATCTCGAACGCGGCGGTGATCGTCTCGATGAGGACGGTGGCCCGGATCGTGCCCCGGGGGATGCCCAGCAGCTCCTGCGCGAGGAGGAACACGTCGTTCCACAGGCGGGCCTCGTAGCGGTTCTCCAGCTTGGGGAGGTAGAAGTACGGGCCGTGGCCGGCGTCGATCTGGCGCCGCGCGCAGTGGAAGAAGTAGAGGCCGAAGTCGACGAGCGGGGCGGGCACGGGGCGGCCGTCGAAGGACAGGTGTTCCTCGTCCAGGTGCCAGCCACGCGGCCGGACGACGATGGTGGCGAGCCGTTCGGGGTCGGCGAGGCGGTACTCCCGACCGTCCTCGGAGGTGAAGTCGATCCGTCGCTCGATCGCGTCGAGGAGGGTCAGTTGCCCGCCGATCACGTTGTCCCAGGTGGGGGCGGTGGCGTCCTCGAAGTCGGCCATCCACACGCACGCCCCGGAGTTGAGGGCGTTGACGGCCATGCGCCGCTCCGGCGGGCCGGTGATCTCCACCCGTCGGTCGGTCAGCCCGGGCGCCGGCGGGGCGACCCGCCACGAGGGGTCGTCCCGTACCGCCGAGGTGACCAGCGGGAAGTCGAGCGGGGAGCCCGAGGCGAGGCGGATGGCCTGGCGGCGGCGTTCCTTGAGGAGTTCCGCGCGCCGGTCGCCGAAGGCCGAGGCGAGCCGGCCGAGGAACTCCAGGGCGGCGGGGGTGAGGATCTCGTCGTGGCGGTCTCCGGGGGCCGCGAGGACGCGGGGGAGGGGATGGGCCGGTGCGCTGGTGGTCATCGGGTGCTCCTGGGCTGGGACGGGGGACGGGGGCGGGCGGGGAGAGGTTCGCCCGACCCCCGTGCGACGCCGGAGGGTGAGGCAGGGGCCGTGGAGGAGTCGACAGGGCCGGAGACGGCCTAGTGGAACTGCTCCTCTTCGGTGGAGCCGGTGAGCGCGGTGGTGGAGGAGGCGGGGTTCACGGCCGTGGAGACGAGGTCGAAGTAGCCGGTGCCGACCTCGCGCTGGTGGCGGACGGCGGTGAACCCGTGTTCCTGCGCGGCGAACTCGCGCTCCTGGAGGTCGACGTAGGCGGTCATGCCGTGCTCGGCGTAGCCGCGGGCCAGGTCGAACATGCCGTGGTTGAGGGAGTGGAATCCGGCCAGGGTGATGAACTGGAACCTGTAGCCCATGGCGCCCAGTTCGCGCTGGAACTTGGCGATCTGGTCGTCGTCCAGGGCGGCCTTCCAGTTGAAGGAGGGCGAGCAGTTGTAGGCGAGCATCTTGCCGGGGAACTCCGCGTGGAGGGCCTCGGCGAACTCGCGGGCCTGGGCGAGGTCCGGGGTGCCGGTCTCCACCCAGATGAGGTCGGCGTACGGGGCGTAGGCGAGGCCGCGGGCGATGACGGGGGCCATGCCGTTCTCCACGCGGTAGAAGCCCTCGGCCGTGCGCTCGCCGGTGGTGAACCGGGCGTCGCGCTCGTCGACGTCGCTGGTCAGCAGGTTCGCGGCGAGGGCGTCCGTACGGGCGATGATCAGGGTCGGGGTGTCGGCGATGTCGGCGGCGAGGCGGGCCGCGTTCAGGGTGCGGACGTGCTGCGAGGTCGGGACCAGGACCTTGCCGCCGAGGTGGCCGCACTTCTTCTCGGAGGCGAGCTGGTCCTCGTAGTGGATGCCGGCGGCGCCCGCGGCGATCATGGCCTTGGTCAGCTCGAAGGCGTTGAGCGGGCCGCCGAAGCCGGCCTCGGCGTCGGCGACGATCGGCGCGAGCCAGTCGACGGTGTCGCTGCCGCCCTCGGCGGTGGCGATCTGGTCGGCGCGCAGCAGGGCGTTGTTGATCCGGCGGACCACCTGGGGAACGGAGTTGACCGGGTAGAGGCTCTGGTCGGGGTAGGTGTGCCCGGCCTGGTTGGCGTCGGCCGCCACCTGCCAGCCGGAGAGGTAGATCGCCTGGAGGCCCGCGCGGACCTGCTGCACGGCCTGGCCGCCGGTGAGGGCGCCGAGGGCGTGGACGTAGTCCAACTCGTGGAGTTGGCGCCACAGGCGTTCGGCGCCGCGCCGGGCCAGGGTGTGCTCCTCGCGGACGCTGCCGGAGAGCCGGACCACGTCCTCGGCGGTGTACGTCCGCTCGATGCCCGCCCATCGCGGGTCGTCGGCCCACCGCCGCCGCAGCCCCTCGGCCGCCGCCGTCGTGTTCGTGTCTGCCATGACCGTCACCGTCTCCATGAGTCGATCGCGCCGCGCCCGCACGTCAAGGATGCGAAGCATTGGCACTCTGTGCCGTGAACTGGGATCGCGGCCCGCCGTCCCCGCGAGGAACGAGCTGAGCAATGGTGCCGAACCATCAGGCGGAAGCTGCCGGGATCGTCGATATCAGGGCGTGAATCGCGCCCGTTGCTTCCGTTCTGACCGCCGGTTCCGGCGGGCCGCAGGACGACTCTCCCAATGACACCGAGTGCCATCAAGCAGGGACGTCTGCCAAGTTCTGCGAATCTTCCCGGGCTGTTTTGCCAAGTCTGCCAAGGCCCACCCGCGCGGATCGCGGCGTAGGGTGACGCCGACGGACAGGGGGCACGGTGAACAAGAAGACCTACGCGGGTGCGCGGCTGAGGCGGCTGCGCGAGGAGCGGCGCATGAGCCAGGCCGATCTGGCCCGGGTCCTCGCGATCTCGCCCTCCTACCTGAACCAGATGGAGCACGACTCCCGGCCCCTGACCGTGCCCGTGCTGCTGCGGCTGACCGAGGCCTTCGGCGTCGACCCCGGCTTCTTCTCCGAACGCGACACCGGCCGGCTGGTCGCCGACCTGCGCGAGGCGCTCGCCGGGGAGGTCGCCGCGGCCCGCGTCTCCGCGTCCGACCTGGCCGAACTCGCCGGCCGGATGCCCGCGGTCGCCCAGGTGCTGCTGGACCTCGGCCGCCGCGGACAACGACTGGCCGAGGGCCTCGCCGGCGTCACGGACGGCCGCGACGGGGACGCCGGGGGGCCGCTCTCCCCGCACGAGGAGATCCGCGAGTTCTTCTACCGGCGACAGAACTACCTCCACGACACCGACCTGGCCGCCGAGGAGCTAGCCCGCGCCGTCGGGATCCGCCCCGGCGAGGTCGTCCGGGTCCTCACCGCCCGACTCGCGGACCGGCACGGCGTACGCGTCACCGTCGGCGCCGACCCGGCGCCGGACTCGGGCTCGGGCGGGGGCTCGGGCCCGGGTTCCGGCTCCCGCACCGGTTCCGGATCGGGTTCCGGTTCCGGTTCCGGCTTCGACGCCGGGCGGCTGCACCACTACGCGCGGTCCGCGCGCGTGCTGCACCTCTCCGCCCGCCTGCGGCCGGGACAGCAGGCCTTCCGGATGGCCACGCAGCTGGCCCTGCTGGAGTACGGGGACGAACTGGACCGGCTCGCCTCGCAGGACTTCCCGGCCGGCTCCACCGCGCACGGCCTGGCCCGGATCGGCATCGCCAACTACTTCGCGGCCGCGCTGATCCTCCCGTACCGCGCCTTCCACACCGCCGCCGAGGAGTTCCGCTACGACATCGAGCGGCTCACCGACCACTTCGGCATCGGATACGAGACCGTCTGTCACCGCCTGAGCACCCTGCAACGCACCGGGTTGCGGGGGGTCCCCTTCTCCTTCGTCCGCGTCGACCGGGCCGGGAACATGTCCAAGCGGCAGTCCGCGACCGGATTCCACTTCTCCCGCGCGGGAGGCACCTGCCCGCTCTGGAACGTCTACGAGGCCTTCGCCGCGCCGGGCCGCATCCACGTCCAGGTCGCCGCCATGCCCGACGGGCAGCGCCACCTGTGGACCGCCCGCGCCGTCACCCGCCACCGCGGCGGCTGGGGCGAACCCGGCAAGACCTTCGCCATCGGGCTCGGCTGCGAGATCCGCCACGCCGCCCGGCTCGTCTACTCCGACGGCCTCGACCTGGACAACACCTCCGCCGACACCCCGATCGGCATGGGCTGCCGGCTCTGCGAGCGCCTCGACTGCCCCCAGCGCGCCGTGCCCCCGCTCGGACGCCCCCTGGCCGTCGACGAGAACACCAGCACCTTCATCCCGTACCGGGTGGCGGACCGCCCGCGCTGAGCCCCGCCCGCAGGCCGGAACACGGTCCGTCCGGGTGGAGGAGCGCTCGTGCGGAGCGGGAGGGGGTGGACTTACTAGGACGTCCAACTATATGTTCCTGACAAGCCCGCGGTGCAGGGAAGCCGGTGTGAATCCGGCGCGGTCCCGCCACTGTGACCGGGGAGCGTGCTTTTCAGCGGTTCAGGCCACTGACGGAACCCATCCGTCGGGAAGGCCGGAGAGCACGTGACGATCCGGGAGTCAGGATACCGGCCGCGGGGTGTTCCGTGTTGTCCACGAGGATGGAGCAGACACGCATGGCACCGGTACGTGACCACGGCCCGGGCGATCCGGCGGAGTACCCGAACGGCGAGGCCCTGTCCCCGCGTTCGTGACTCGACGGGGGCCCGTGCGCCCCCGCCTGTCCCGCGGTCGGAACCGCGGCGCGCACCCCGATCGGTGCACCGCCGCGCCCGCGCCGCGCCCTCCTCGGATCCTCACCTGACGAGAGCAGGCTTCGATGGTCCGTGAACTCACCCACTTCATCGGCGGAAAGCACACCACCGGCACGTCCGGGCTCTTCGCCGACGTCCACGACCCCAACACCGGGGCCGTCCAGGCCAGGGTCCCCCTGGCCGGACGCGCCGACACCGAGGCGGCCATCGCCAACGCCGAGGAGGCGCAGGCCGAATGGGCCCGGTGGAACCCGCAGCGGCGCGCCCGCGTCATGCTGCGCTTCCTCCAGCTCGTCGAGCCCGAACGCGACGCGCTGGCCCGACTGCTGTCCTCCGAGCACGGCAAGACCGTCGCCGACGCCCACGGCGACCTGCAACGCGGCCTGGAGGTGGTCGAGTTCGCCGCCGGCATCCCGCACCTGCTCAAGGGCGAGTTCACCGACAACGCCGGCAGCGGCATCGACGTGCACTCGCTGCGCGCCCCCCTCGGCGTGGTCGCGGGCATCACCCCCTTCAACTTCCCCGCGATGATCCCGCTGTGGCAGGCCGCACCCGCCCTGGCCTGCGGCAACGCCTTCATCCTCAAGCCCTCCGAGCGCGACCCCTCCGTACCGCTGCGCCTCGCCGAACTCTTCCTGGAGGCCGGCCTGCCGCCCGGCGTGCTCAACGTCGTCAACGGCGGCAAGGAGGCGGTCGACACCCTCCTGGAGGACCCCCGCGTCCAGGCGCTCGGCTTCGTCGGATCCACCCCGATCGCCGCGCACATCTACGCCACCGCCGCCGCCCACGGCAAGCGCGCCCAGTGCTTCGGCGGCGCCAAGAACCACATGATCGTGATGCCGGACGCCGACCTCGACCAGGCCGCCGACGCCCTCATCGGCGCCGGCTACGGCTCCGCCGGCGAACGCTGCATGGCCATCTCCGTCGCCGTCCCCGTCGGCGAGGAGACCGCCGACGCGCTGGTCGCCAAGCTGAAGGAACGCATCGCCGCCCTGCGCATCGGCACCTCCGACGACCCGGACGCGGACTTCGGGCCCCTCGTCAGCCGGGAGGCCCTCGAACGCGTCGAACGCTACGTCGGCATCGGCGCCACAGAGGGCGCCGAACTCGTCGTGGACGGACGCGGCTTCACCCTGCCGGGTCACGAGAACGGCTTCTTCGCCGGCGCCACCCTCTTCGACCGGGTCACCCCGCGGATGCGGATCCACCGCGAGGAGATCTTCGGCCCCGTGCTGTGCGTCGTACGGGCCGCCGACTACGAGGAGGCGCTGCGCCTGCCCAGCGAGCACCCGTACGGCAACGGCGTCGCCATCTTCACCCGCGACGGCGACACCGCCCGCGACTTCACCCGCCGCGTCAACACCGGCATGGTCGGCGTCAACGTGCCCATCCCGGTACCCGTCGCCTACCACACCTTCGGCGGCTGGAAGCGCTCCGGATTCGGGGACCTGAACCAGCACGGGCCGGACTCGATCCGCTTCTACACCCGCACCAAGACCGTCACCTCGCGCTGGCCCTCCGGGGTCAAGGAGGGCGCGAGCTTCACCATCCCGACGATGGGCTGACGCCGTGTCCACGAACCTGCTCAGCAAGGACCAGCTCGCCCTGGCCGAGGTCACCCTCGACTTCGCCCAGGAACAGCTCGCCCCGCACGCCCTCGCCTGGGACCGCGACAAGCACTTCCCCGTCGACGTCCTGCGCCGGGCGGCCGACCTCGGACTCGCCGGGATCTACGTCGGCGAGGAGTCCGGCGGCTCCGGACTCTCGCGCGCCGACGGCGTCGTCATCCTCGAAGTGCTGGCCACCGGCTGCCCCTCCATCGCCGGCTACCTGTCCATCCACAACATGGTCGCCTGGATGATCGACCACTACGGCGACCCGGAGCAGCGCGCCCGCTGGCTGCCCGACCTCTGCGCCGCGCGGACCCTCGGCAGCTACTGCCTGACCGAGCCCGGCGCGGGCTCCGACGCGAGCGCCCTGCGCACCCGCGCCGAGCGCGACGGCGACCACTGGGTCCTGACCGGCGTCAAGCAGTTCATCTCCGGCGCCGGTTCCTCCGACGTCTACGTGGTCCTGGCGCGCACCGGCGGCGAGGGCCCGCGCGGCATCTCCGCCTTCGTCGTCGAACGGGGCGACGCGGGCCTGTCCTTCGGGGCGAACGAACAGAAGATGGGCTGGAACGCGCAGCCCACCCGACAGGTGGTCCTCGACGGCGTCCGGATCCCCTCCGACCGGCGCCTCGGCGCCGAGGGCGAGGGCTTCCGCATGGCCATGACCGCCCTCAACGGCGGCCGGCTGGGCATCGCGGCCTGCTCGCTCGGCGGCGCCCAGAGCGCCCTCGACCGCAGCCTCGCCCACCTCGCCGACCGCGAAGCCTTCGGGGCGCGCCTGCTCGACGCGCAGGCCCTCCAGTTCCGGCTGGCCGACATGGCCACCGAACTGACCGCCGCCCGCGCGCTGGTCCGCACCGCCGCCGAGGCCCTGGACCGGGGCGACCCGCAGGCCGCGCAGCTGTGCGCCATGGCCAAGCGGTTCGCCACGGACACCGGCTTCACCGTGGCCGACGAGGCCCTCCAGCTCCACGGCGGCTACGGCTACCTCAGCGAGTACGGCATCGAGAAGATCGTCCGCGACCTGCGGGTGCACCGGATCCTGGAAGGAACCAACGAGATCATGCGCGTGATCGTCGCCCGCGGCCTCACGGGGAGCCTGCGATGACCCTCCCCTCCGCCCCGCCCGGGGAAGAGCGCGTCCTGCTGCGCGTCGAGGGCCACGCGGCCCATGTCGTCCTCAACCGCCCCAAGGCCCTCAACGCCCTCGACCACACCATGGTGCTGCGCATCGCCGAGGCCCTCGACGCGTGGGAGCACGACCCCGCCGTACGGACCGTGGTGGTCTCCGGAGCGGGGGAGCGCGGCCTGTGCGCGGGCGGCGACATCCGCGCGATCCACGAGGACGCCCGTACGGGCGGCACCGCCTCGGCCGACTTCTGGCGCGACGAGTACCGGCTCAACGCCCTCATCGCCCGCTACCCCAAGCCCTACGTCGCCCTCATGGACGGCATCGTGATGGGCGGCGGCGTCGGCGTCTCCGCCCACGGCAGCGTCCGGATCGTCACCGAACGCTCCCGCGTCGCCATGCCCGAGACCGGCATCGGTTTCGTCCCCGACGTCGGCGGCACCTACCTCCTGGCACTGGCGCCCGGCGAGCTCGGCACCCACCTGGCACTGACCGGCGCCCCCGTCGGCGCCGCCGACGCGCTGCTGTGCGGCCTCGCCGACCACTTCGTACCGTCCGACCGGCTCGCCCCCCTGACCGCGGCGCTCGCGCACTCCTCGGTGCGCGAGGCCCTCGCCCCGCACGTCGCGGAGCCCCCGCCCGGGGAACTCGCCGAGCGGCGCGCGTGGATCGACCACTGCTACGCGGCCGACACGGTCGAGGAGATCGTGGACCGGCTCCGCGACAGCGGCCTGCCGGCGGCCGAGGAGGCGGCCTCGACCCTCGCCGCCAAGTCCCCGACGGCGCTCAAGGTCACCCTCGCCGCCCTGCGCCGGGCCCGCCTGCTCGGCCCGCTGGAGCGGGTCCTGGAACAGGAGTACCGGGTCTCCCTCGCGGCCCTGCGCTCGCCCGACCTGGTCGAGGGCATCCGCGCGCAGGTCATCGACAAGGACCGCGCCCCCCGCTGGTCGCCCGCCGACCTCGCCTCGGTCGGCGACGAGGACGTCGCCCGCTGGTTCGACCCGCTCGACGCGGAGCGCGAGCTGCGCCTCGCCACCACCGACTCCCCCCAGGAGGTGCCCTGGTGACCACCGTCATCGCCTTCATCGGCCTCGGCCACATGGGCGGCCCGATGGCCGCCAACCTCGCCGCCTCCGGCCGGCGCGTGATCGGCTTCGACCTCGTGCCCGCCGCCCTGAGCACGGCGGTCGCCGCCGGGGTGGAGCCGGCGGACTCCGCCGTCGCCGCCGTCGCCGAGGCGGACGTGGTGATCACGATGCTGCCGGCCGGCCGACACGTCCTCTCCCTCTACGGGGACGGCGGACTGCTCGCCGCGGCGAAGCCCGACACCCTGTTCGTGGACTGCTCCACCATCGACGTGGCCGACGCCCGCGCCGCCCACGAGGCGGCCGTCCGCGCCGGGCACCGGGCGCTGGACGCGCCCGTCTCCGGCGGGGTCGTCGGCGCCGAGGCCGCCACCCTCACCTTCATGGCGGGCGGGGGAGAGCGGGAGTACGCGCGGGCCGAGCCGGTCCTCGCCGCCATGGGCAGGAAGAGCGTCCACTGCGGCGGGCCCGGCGCCGGACAGGCCGCGAAGATCTGCAACAACATGATCCTCGGCATCTCGATGATCGCAGTCGGAGAGGCCTTCGTGCTCGGCGAGAGCCTCGGCCTGTCCCCACAGGCCCTCTACGACGTCGCCTCCACCGCCTCCGGCCAGTGCTGGGCGCTCACCACCAACTGCCCCGTCCCCGGCCCGGTGCCCACCAGCCCCGCCAACCACGACTACCGGCCCGGTTTCGCCGCCCCCCTCATGGCCAAGGACCTCGGCCTCGCCGCCAACGCCCTGCGCGCGGCCGGCATCGACACGGGCCTCGGCCCGCGCGCCGCCGAGATGTACGCCGCCTTCGCCGCCGGCGCCGGAGCCGACCTCGACTTCTCCGGCATCGTCCACACCCTCCGCCCCGACGCGACCGACCAGAACGGAACCACCCCGTGACCGAGTCCCCGCACGAGACGATCACCGTCGAGCGCAAGGGCCGCACCGCGCTGCTCACCCTCGACCGGCCGAAGGCCCTCAACGCCCTGAACCTCCGGGTGATGAACGAGGTCGTGGCCGCCGCGGAGGCCCTCGACCGGGACCCCGACATCGGCTGTCTCGTCATCACCGGCTCCCCCCGGGCCTTCGCCGCGGGGGCCGACATCAAGGAGATGCAGCCCCAGGGGTACATGGACATGTACCTCAGCGACTGGTTCACCGCCTGGGACCGCCTCGGCGACCTGCGCACCCCCACCGTCGCGGCCGTGGCCGGCTACGCGCTGGGCGGCGGCTGCGAACTGGCCATGCTCTGCGACATCCTCCTCGCCGCGGACACCGCCGTCTTCGGCCAGCCCGAGATCAAGCTCGGGGTGATCCCGGGCATCGGCGGCTCACAGCGCCTGACCCGCGCCGTGGGCAAGGCCAAGGCGATGGAGCTCTGTCTCACCGGCCGCACCATGGACGCCGCGGAGGCCGAGCGGGCCGGCCTGGTGTCCCGGATCGTCCCGGCCGACGAGCTGCTCACCGAGGCCCTCGCCGTGGCCGAGACGGTGGCCGCCATGTCGGCGCCGGTCGCCATGATGGCCAAGGAGGCCGTCAACCGGGCCTTCGAGACCACCCTCGCGGAAGGGGTCCGCTTCGAGCGCCGGCTCTTCCACGCGGTCTTCGCCACCGCCGACCAGAAGGAGGGCATGAGCGCCTTCGTGGACAAGCGGGCGGCGGAGTTCAGGCACCGCTGACCCGCCGCCGGGCCGCGCGGCGGCGCCGGTGCTGTGAACCGGCTGTGAACAGGTGTGCGGGAGGGGTCCGGCGTACGGGTGAGGTGCCAACACGTTCTATATTCGTACGAACCATCCACGCGCGGCCCGGCTGCGGTGATCAGGGGGTACGAGGGAGATGGCCGATACCGACACCGCTCCGGGCAGCCGGGCGGAATCCCGCAGCGACCGCAAGGTGCGCCGCAAGGCACGCAACCGGCGGCGCCTCGGCATCGGCATCGCGGTGCTCGCCCTCGGCGGCGCCGCCGCCGGGGCGTACGCCGTCGCGTGGGGCGGCGCCTCGGACTCCGCCCGCGGCGACGCCAAGCTCGGGTCCGGAACGGCCGACGGGGCCGCCGCGGCCAAGGGCGCCGAGGAGCCCTGGGACGGCAAGGTCAAGGTGCTCGGCGACGGCTCCACCTCCTACACCGGGCCGCAGCCGGGCCGGCTCAAGCCGGAACGGCTGAAGCCCGGCGAGAAGCCGCCGCAGTTCGTGGTGTTCTCCTGGGACGGCGCGCTGGAGGGCGACGACCACCTCTTCTCGCACTTCCGCAAGGTGGCCCGGGAGAGCAAGGCCCACATGACCTTCTTCCTCACGGGCATCTACCTGCTGCCCGAGAGCAAGAAGTCGCTCTACAACCCGCCGCAGCACGGCCAGGGCGCGGCCGCCATCTCCTACCCGACCGTCCCGCACATCAAGACCACGCTGGAACAGCTGCGCGGCGCCTGGACCGACGGCAACGAGATCGGGTCCCACTTCAACGGGCACTTCTGCGGCCCCAAGGGCGGCGGGGACTGGAGCCCCGAGGAGTGGAAGAGCGAGATCGACCAGACGTACTCGTTCATCAAGAACTGGAAGACGAACACCGGCTTCACCAAGACCGCGCCGCTGCCCTTCGACCCGGACCGGGAGGTGGTCGGCGGTCGCGCGCCCTGCCTGGAGGGCCAGAAGAACCTGCTGACCGCGATCAAGCCGTACGGCTGGCGCTACGACGCGAGCTCCTCGGGCGACTTCCAGCTCTGGCCGTCGAAGCAGAACGACATATGGAACTTCCCCCTGCAACTCGTGCCTTTGCAGGGCAAGGAGGTGCAGGTCCTCTCCATGGACTTCAACTTCCTCTACAACCAGTCCGGCGAAAGCACCCAGGGCGACCCGGCGAAGTTCTCGGCGTGGCAGGCCCAGGTCCGCGGCTCGTACATGAACGGCTTCAACCGCGTCTACAACGGCAGCCGCGCGCCGATGTTCATCGGCAACCACTTCGAGGACTGGAACGGCGGCATCTACATGAAGGCCGTCGAGGAGACGATGCGGGAGGTCTGCCCCCGCCAGGACGTGAAGTGCGTGTCCTTCCGCGAGCTGGCCGACTGGCTCGACGTCCAGGACCCGCAGGTCCTGGCGCGCCTGCGCCTGCTGGACCCGGCGCAGGCCCCGGAGTGGAAGACGCTGGTCAAGTAGGGGAGCGGGCGTACGGGCCCGGCGCCCGCCGCAGCCGGCGGGCGCCGGGCCCGTACGCCTACTTCACGGCCTTGGCGTAGTCGGACCACAGGCGCACCGCGCGCTCGCTCGGGAGCGTGCCCGGGGCGTCGCCGCCCAGTCCGGTCAGCGGCAGCGCCTGGAGATCGGTCAGCGCCATCCGGTAGACGACCACGGCCGTGGACTCCTGGTCGGTGTTGGCCACGAACCAGCCCGCCGTGTTGGCCGCCGTCGTACCGGTCTTGCCGCCGGCGCCCGGACGGACCTTGGCCGCCGACTTCGCCGAACCCTCGGAGACGCCCTGGCGCAGGGCGTCCGTCACCGCCCGGGCGGTGGAGGCCGACACGGCCCGCGTCGGCTTCGGCGGGTCGAGCGGCACCGCGGCGCCGGCGCGGGTGGCCGAGCGCACCGAGTAGGGGTCGGTGTGCATGCCGCCGGCGGCGAAGGTCTGGTAGGCGCCGGCCATGCGGATCGCGCTCGGCTTCGAGTTCTCCCCGAGCACGAACATGGGGATGCGCGGACCGAGGCTGGACGCCAGCAGACCGGTCCGCTCCGCGAAGGCCTCCACGCGGTCGAGGCCCACGTCCATGCCGAGTTGCAGCATGGGCGTGTTCACGGAGTCCGCGACGGCCTGGCGCAGGGTCACCTGCCCCCAGTTGCGGTCGTTGTCGTTGTGGCCCTTGAGCACCTTGCCGCTGCGGTCCCAGTACGGTCCCTCGGGGGTCTGCACGGTCACCTGGTCGTTGCCGTCGTAGACGCTGGTGGGGGACACGGGCGTACGGGCCTTGCCGCGGGTGCGGACCACGCCCTCCTCCAGGGCGGCGGCGTAGACGATCGGCGTGAACGCGGTGCCGACCGGGATCGTCGTCGCGTTCGACTCGTTGAAGCCCTGCTTGAGGTAGTCGGGGCCGCCGTACACGGCGAGCAGCCGACCGTCGGGGGCCACGCTCGCCGCACCGATCTTGACGTGTTTGTCCGTATCGGGGCGCTTCTCCGCGTCGAAGCCCTTCTGCGCCTCCTGGACCGCGGTGGTCAGCGCGGTCATGCGGGCCTTGTCGAAGGTGGTGTAGATCTGGTAGCCGCCGAGGTCGAAGTCGGACTCCTGGATGTGCCCCGCCTTGACCGCGTAGGCCTTGGCCATCTCCACCAGGTAGCCGGTCTGGGCGCCCGGGATGCCGGCGAGGTTCGTGGCCGAGGGCTCCGGGAACTTCGTGTACGTGGCGCGCTCGGAGGCGGAGAGGTGGCCCGTCTCCACCATGCGGTCCAGGATCCAGTTCCACCGCTCGACCGCCCGCTCGCGGTTGTTCGGGCCGACGGCCGGGTCGTAGAGGCCCGCGCCCTTGAGCAGCGACGCGAGGAAGGCGCCCTCGCTCGCGTTCAGCTGGGAGACGTCCTTGCCGTAGTACGCCTGCGACGCGCGCTGGATGCCGTAGGTGCCGCGCCCGAACCAGCTGGTGTTCAGGTAGTCCTGGAGGATCTGCTTCTTGTCCTTCTGGTTGTCCATCTTCACGGCGAGCAGGAGCTCGGTGAACTTCCGCGACAGGGTCCGGTCCTGGCTCAGGTAGGCGTTCTTCACGTACTGCTGCGTGATGGTGGACCCACCCTGGGTCTCGCCGCCGGTCAGGGCGGCGCGTACGGCCCGCAGGACGCCGGAGGGGGACACTCCGGGGTCCGAGTAGAAACTCGCGTTCTCGGCCGCGAGGACGGCTCCCTGGACCTTGGCGGGCACCTTCTCCAGGGGCATCTCCTGGCGGCTGACCCAACCGGTGCGGGCCATCGTGGATCCGTCGGCCCAGTAGTAGACGTTGTCCTGTTGTGTGGCGAATGAGTTGAGGTCGTCGGGTATGTCCGTCACCGCGTACGCGATGGCGGTGAAGCAGGCCATCCCCGTGAACAGGTACAGACAGGCGCCCAGCCACTGGCGCCAGGAGGGTATCCAGCGGCGCCAGTCGGTGCGGCCCGGCCGCGGGTAGGCGGGCCTGAGGCGTCGCAGTCGGGTGCGCGCCACCGCGGTCGCGGGCGCGAGCAGGGCGGCGAGGCGGTCGAGCCGAAGGCCGCCGGGACCGGAGGCGGCCCGGGAGCGGCGGCGCGAACCGGCCTTCCTGCGGCGGCTCGACGCGGGCGCGCCGGCGCCCTTGGGGGCCGCCCGCCTGCCCCGCGAGCGCCCTCTTCCCGACGTATCCTGCCCGCCCACTCCGAATGTCCCCTCTGCTGTGCTTTCCCGCACACCCTAGATGCAATGTCTGTGAAGTCTGCGGGGTGGTGGTCGGATGCCGCCGCGTGGTGACGCGGCCACTCCCCGTGATGAAGCGGAATTGATTCGTCCTGTCCGGGAACCGACCACCGTCCGACGGACGTGGACGAAGCGGAACGCGGCGAAAGAGTCGCCCGGTTGTGCGAAGATGCCGTCCCCCGGTTCGTGTGAACCGGGTGACAAGGGGAAACACAGTGATACCAAAGAGGTTCAGGCCCGCCGCCATCGGCGCCCTGACCGTGGCCTTGACGACCGGCAGCCTGCTCGCCTACTCCGCGAACGCCGGCTCCGGCCCCAAGGCGGCCGACAAGGCCACCACCGACGCCTTCGCCCGCATAGCCGACGACGTGCTCTCGCAGCGCTCCGAGGCTCTCGTCGAGGACCGCCCGGGACGCCGCGGCGTGACCCAGACGGCCACGAAGGCCCGTATGTCGGCGAAGTTCAAGAAGGACGAGGACGGCGCGCTGTCGGCCCTGCGGTCGCGCAAGACGCGGCTGGCGGAGCTCGGCGAGGCCTACACCGGCTCCGACACCAAGGTGACCGTGGACAAGGCCACGGTCACCGGCGGCAAGGCGACGGTCCAGGTCACCGAGGACACCAAGCTCACCTACAAGAAGGTGACCGGGGACGAGCCGGAGACGACCGACTTCCGCACCCGCTACGAGCTGACGCTCACCGGCAAGAAGGGCGGCGGCTGGGAGCTCACCTCCATCAAGTCGCAGGAGAACGGCCCCGTCGCCGTCAACGAGCCCGTCGCGGCCAAGGTGAACGTCGTCAAGGACGACGGCAACCAGTACCCCGACGGCACGCCCGCGGCCACCAAGTACCCGGCCGCGCCGAAGCCCAAGGCGAAGACCGGCGGCGCCTACGACTACAACGCCATGGCGAAGTACGCCGAGAAGTACTGGAGCAACTACAACCCGGCGTACCGCAAGTTCAGCGGCAACGGCGGCGACTGCACCAACTTCATCAGCCAGGCGCTGAAGGCCGGCGGTTGGAAGCCCGTTCCCGGTACGTCCTCGGACTACCGCAACTGGTGGTACGACGGCACCCGCCAGAGCACCTCCTGGATCGGCGCCAACGAGTGGGCCTGGTTCACGCTGTCGAACCAGCGGGCCGCCAACCTGGAGAACGTCTACCAGATGGACATCGGTGACATCCTCCAGGTGGACTTCAACAAGGACGGGTCCAAGGACCACTCCATGATGGTGACGTACCGCAACGCCAAGGGCATGCCGTACCTCACCTACCACTCCACCAACACGTACCGGAAGTCGCTCGCGAGCATCATCGCGTCCTACCCGGACGCGCGTTACTTCGCGTACCGCACCTGATCGGTACAAATCGGCCCCTCCCGCCGCGATGCGTGCGGCGGGAGGGGCCGGCCCCGGATTCGACCGGCTCGGACCGGCTGCGGATGCCGGCTTCGGTTCCCGGGCTGGGTTCCCGGGCTCGGTTCCCGGCTCCGGTTCCGGGCCGTCAGCCGATGCCCAGGACGACCGGACCGCCCCCGGGGTCGACGCGCCCCGTCCAGCCGGGCGGCAGCCGCAGCGAGCGGGCCGGCGACACCCGGCCGGGGATCCGGCGCCGCCACAACGGCCGACCGTCCTGTTCCGCCGTCACCACGGGCGCGGTCAACGACTCCCCGGAGCGCAGCAGCAGGGGCCGCCCGGCGGGGACCGTGAACCGGTTCGGCACCACCCACGCCCACGGGGCCCGCACGATCAGCGGCGGTCCCGGCTCGGGCCAGGGCGCACCCGAGAGGTGCGCCAGTACGGGCGCCGCGGCGCGGGCGCCCTCGAAGGCGGCGGTCGCCGCCCGTTCGATGCCGTGCAGGGCGTCGCCGACGGCGAAGACGCCCGGCGTCGAGGTACGGAAGGACGCGTCCACCGCGGGGCCCCGGGTGCCGGGGTCCATCGCGACCCCGCCGCGCCGGGCCAGTTCGTGTTCGGGGATCCAGTCCCCGGTGAAGACCACCGTGTCACAGGCCAGCACCCCCGTGCGGCCGTCCGCGTGGTGGACGGCGACCCCCGACAGCCGGCCGTGCCCGAACAGTTCGCCGACCGTCGTCGAGGTGAGCAGGGGCACCCCCGCCGCGGCGCCGGCCCGCGGGTGCCGGGTGACCATCGCGACCACCTCCGTCCCCGAGCCGCGCAGGGTGCGCACCGCCTCGCGGGCCACCGGCTCGGCGCCCACCACCACGGCCCGCCGGCCCACGGGCCGGCCGAACCGGTGCACCGACCGCTGGAGTTCGCCGGTGGTCAGCACCCCCGCCGGACGGGTCCCCGGCACCAGCCGGGCGCCGCGCGGACGTTCCCGGGCACCCGTGGCGAGGACCACGGCCCGCGCCGTGATCCGCTCGGGGCCCGCCGGGCCCGTCGCCTCCAGGCACAGCGGCCCGGCCCAGCCGGTGGCGCCGACGCCGGTGCGGACCGAGGCCCCGGCGTCCACCGCGGTCTCGACGGCCCGCCGCGCGTACTCCGGTCCGCGCAGCCGCGGGAACGGCGGGGCCGCGAACGGCGACCACGGGTACGCGGGCCCGCCGAAGGCGCCGTGCGGGCTGTGGCGGGGCGCCCCGCCCGCCTCCTCCTCGCGTTCGAGCACCTCCACCCGTCCGGCGCCCGCCCGCGCGAGACGGGCGGCCACGGCCAGCCCGGCGGGCCCGGCGCCAACCACCAGCACGTCCACGGACACGTCCCTACGGGTCATCGGCGGCCCTCCTCGAACAGCGCGCGGACGGCCGCCCCGCAGTGGAAGCCCTGGCAGCGCCCGGCCCCCGCCCGGGTGCGCCGCCGCAGACCGGCCGGGGAGCCGGGCGGGACCGTCCCCGCGAGGGCGTCGCGCACCTCCCCGCGGGTCACGCGCTCGCAGTGGCAGACGATCCGGCCGTACTCCGGATCCGCCGCGATCAGCGCGGCGTCGCGGTAGGGCCGGGGGAAGGCCTCGCCCAGGTTCGGCATCCGCACCGGCTCCAGGTCCCGCGCCCCGCTCGTCGGCAGGCCGCCGTCGGCGAGGAGCTCCACCACGTGGGCGGCGATGGCCATCGAGGCGCTCAGGCCCGTGGAACGGATCCCGCCGACGGTGACGTACCGCTGCGCGGGGTGGGCCCGGATCGCGTAGTCGTCGTGCTCTGTGGCGGCCCGCAGACCGGCGTACACGGCGGTGACCTCCTCCTCCAGGAGCGCCGGCAGGATCCGTCGGCCGCGCTCGCGCAGGGACGCGATCCCCTCGGCGGTCGAGCCGGTGGCGGTCTTGTCGTCCAGGTCCTCGGCGGTCGGACCGAGCATCACCTTCCCGTGGACCGTGGGGGTCACCAGGACCCCCTTGCCGAGCGCGCCGGGCACCGGCAGCAGGATGCGGCGGACCAGGGGGCGGGCGAGCGAGTCGAAGACGATCAGCTGTCCCCGGCGGGGGGTCACGGTGAAGTCGGTGTGGCCGAGGAGCCGGTCGACCTCGTCGGCGTACAGGCCGGCGGCGTTGACCAGGTGCCGGGTGCGCAGGGTGCCCCGGCTGGTGCGCAATACGTGTAACTCGTCGAAGTCCACCTTCTCCACACGGCAGTCGAGATGCAGGTCGACACCTGTTCGCACCGCCTGCGTCGCGTAGGCGAGCGTGGTCGTCCAGGGACAGATGACGGCCTCGCCCGGCACGTCGAGCGCCCCCAGCACCCCGGGCCCGAGTTCCGGTTCGCGGGCCCGCGTCTCCTCGGCCGACAGGATCCGCGTCCCGCGGTGACCGTTGCTCACCGCCTTGTCCGCGAGGCGCGGCAGCGCGGCCCGCTGCTCCTCGTCCCAGGCCACGAGCAGCGCCCCGAGGGGTTCCACCGGGATGCCGCACTCGGCGGCGTACGCGCTCAGCATCCCGTGGCCCTCGCGGACGAGCCTGGCCTCCAGGGAACCGGGTACGGCGTCGAACCCGGTGTGGAGGATGGCGGTGTTGGCCTTGGAGGTGCCGTCGCCCACGTCGTCGCGCGCGTCGAGCAGGGCGATCCGCAGCGGCAGCCGGGCCAGTTCGCGGGCGATGGCCGACCCGACCACGCCGGCGCCGACGACCGTCACGTCGTACGCGCCGCCCGGCAGGGCGTCGCCTCCGGTGGTGACGACCCCGGTGGTGTCGACCCCGGTGGTGGCGCTCACGCGGGGCCGTCGAGCAGGGCCGAGACCGCCGTGCGGAACCGGGCCCGGCGCTGCGCCGCCGCTCCCGCGTCGATCCTCGGCTCGTAGACGGCCGACGGCTTCCACTGCGGCAGGGCCTCGGGCGCCGTCAGCGAGGGGTCGAGTCCGAGCCGGGCCACCGCGCCGACGCCGAGCGCGGTCGCGTCCGGGAGCGCCGACACCTCGACGGGGATGCCGAGCAGGTCGGCCTGGGTCTGCATGAGGAGCGCGGAGCGGGTCAGTCCGCCGTCGACCCGCAGGGCGGAGAGCGGGGTGCCCAGATCGGCGGCGACCGCGTCCGCGAGTTCCGCGACCTGGGCGGCGATGCCGTCGCACAGGGCGTGGACCAGGTGGCCGGCCGTGGTGTCGAGGCCCAGGCCGGTGACGGAGCCCCGGGCGTCGCCGCGCCACCAGGGGGCCGCGAGCCCGGCGAGGGCGGGCACGAAGGTGACCCCGCCCGCGTCCGGGACGCCCCCGCCGACGGCGTCGATGTCCTCGGCGCCGGAGATCACGCCGAGGTCGGTGAGCCAGCGCACCGCGGAGGCGGCCGTGTACACCTGCCCGTCCAGGCAGTAGTCGGTCCGGCCGGCGAGCCGCCAGGCCACGCAACCCACGAGCCCCGCGGCGCTGCGCCGGGGGCGCGGGCCGCTCTGGGCGAGCAGGAACGCGCCCGTCCCGTAGGTGCACTTGGCGGTGCCGGGCTCGGTGACGTTCTGGGCGAGGAGCGCGGCCTGCTGGTCGACGAGGAGCCCGGTCAGCGGGATCCGGGGCCCGAAGGCGGTGGTGGTGCCGACGGGGCCGTCCGCGTCGACGATCCGCGGCAGTCGCTCGCCGCCGAGGTCGAAGACGTCGAGCGCCGCGCCCGACCAGTCGACCGTGTCCAGGTCGAGGAGTTGGGTGCGTCCCGCGGTGGCCGCGTCGGTGACGTAGGCGCCGGTGAGCCGGTGGACGAGCCACGCGTCGCTGGTCGTGACCACGCCGTCCCGGGTCAGGTTGCGGCGTATCCAGGCCATCTTGGGCGCGGCGAAATAGGGGTCCAACGGCAGGCCCGTCCAGGCGCGCAACGACTCCGCGTGAGGGGCGAGTTCGGTGCACAGGGGCTCGGCGCGGCGGTCCTGCCAGACGATCGCGTCGGTCAGCGGCTGCCCGTCGGCCGGGTCCCAGGCGAGCACGGTCTCGCCCTGGTTGGCGAGGCCCACCGCCACGACCGGTTCACCGGCCGACGCCAGCGCGGCGCGTCCGGCGTCGACGACCGAGCGCAGCAGTTCCGCGGGGTCGACCTCCACCCGGCCGCCGGGCAGGTACCGGGGGCGTACGGGGGCGGAGGCGGAGCCGATCACCCCGCGTTCGGGGCACAGGACGAGGGCCTTGGTTCCCGAGGTGCCCTGGTCGACAGCGAGCACCGGGCCCGTCATCACCACTCCGTCCTGCTGTTACGCGTGTTACCGCGCCGTCCCGCGCCGCGGGGCACCGTGCCGTGCTGTGCCGCGCGGCGTGGTGCCGTGCCGTGCTGTCTCGTGTCATGACCGTGTTCGCGATCGACCGGAGTCGATCGTTCTTCGGCGATGGCCGATCGAAGACTTCCCCAGTGGACCGCCCCCGTCAAGATCCGTCCCGGCTCGCGGAACAAACTGACTCAGAATCACATCACCCCGTTGGCTTGATACTTGCGTTCGAACAGGAATCGGGACGCGGACGTCCGGACGCGCTCTATAGTGATCGCCGATCAACGGGCGCGACCTTCCTGCGACGCGAGGACTGATGACCACGACCACCGCACGACCCGCCCGCAGCGGCCACCCGTCGACCGGGACGAGGTGATGGCGGGCGGCGAATTCCGGCCCGTCTACCACCCCGCCGGCCACGACAACGACCTGCGCCTCGCCGTCCAGGACGTGCGCACCGGCCGCTGGCTGTCGATGGCGCACCTCCTGGAGCGGACCGAGGGCTGGGGCCTGTGGACCCAGCGCACCCAGGTCCTCGCCGCGGTCGCCGCCGGATCCGACGTGGTCCGCGCGTGGCGGACCGAGGAGCCGCGCAGCGTCGCCGCGACCGTGATGCACACCCGCGTCACCGTCGAACGGGCCGTCCGCGCCCACCGCGCCCGCCACGCCCGTACGCACGAGCTGTGGCAGGAGGCCTGGGACGCCTGCCGGGTCGCCGCGGAGCTCAGCCCGGCCGATCCCGTGCCCTGGGTGTGCCTGTTGGCCCTGGCCCTGCTCGACGAGCACCGGCAGATGGACGAGCACCGTCAGGCGCCCCCCGGCCTCATGCTGCCCCCGGGCCCCTGGGGCATCCTCGCCCAGGCCGACAAGCGGGACCCGCACAACCGCGAGGCCTACCACCGGATGCTCCAGTTCGTGTACGCGGACAACCCCGGCCCGCTCTCCGGTGCCACCAACTTCGTGCACTGGGCGACCGGTTCCGCTCCGCTCGGCTCAGCCGTGCACGTCCTTCCGCTTTACGTCAGGGTCGAGCGCTACCGGCGCGAGAACGGCCAGGAGCGCGCGCTCGACCTGCACTGGGTCGCCGAAGACGCCGTACGGGACGCCAACCACGCCCTCGACGCCTGGTTCCGGTACGCCGACCCCGGGCTCGCCTCCCCGCTCGACCTCAACCACCTCGCGCACGCCCTGGCGGGCGCCCACCGGTTCGACGAGGCGGCCCGGGTCTTCGACGCGATGGGCCGCTACTGGACCACCCTCCCGTGGGCCTACCGCACCCGCGACCCGGCCGACCAGGCGCTGGCCGAGGAGGTGTTCCTCCGCTCCAGGTCCCGCAGCCTGGCCGACCGCACCTGACCCGCCCCGCACCCCCTGCGGCGGCACCACCCCCGCTCACCCCGCTCCACCACCCCCCCGCTCCACACCCCCTTGCTCCACCCCCCTTGCTCCACCCCCGGTTCCGCGCGCCCCCGCGCGTTCCCCCGTGCCCCACGAACCCCGGAGGTACCCCCGTGTCCCGCACCACCCCCACCGCTCGCCCCGATCGCACCGGCCCACCGCGCAAGGACGAGGAGGAACGGCTCAGAGAGCTCGGCTACCAGCCCGTCCTCGCCCGCCGCATGAACGGGTTCGGGAACTTCGCCATCAGCTTCTCGGTCATATCCGTCCTCTCCGGCTGCATGACCCTGTACGGGTTCGGCCTGGGCACCGGCGGCCCGGCCGTGATGATGTGGGGCTGGATCGGCGTGGGCCTCTTCGTCCTGTGCGTGGGCCTCGCCCTCGCCGAGGTGACCAGCGCCTACCCCACCTCCGGGGCCCTCTACTACATGGCCGACCGGCTCGGCGGCCGTCGCTGGGGCTGGTACACCGGCTGGCTGAACCTCCTCGGCCTGCTCGGCGCCATCGCCGGCATCGACTACGGCGCCGCCCTGTTCACCGGGGCCTTCCTGAACCTCCGGTTCGGCTTCGAGCCCACCGCCGGCTCCACCTTCCTGATCTTCCTGTGCATCCTGCTGCTGCACGCCGCGCTCAACCTCTTCGGCGTCCGCCTCGTCAGCGTGCTCAACTCCATCAGCGTCTGGTGGCACCTGGGCGGCGTGGCCCTGATCGTCGGCGCCCTGGCCTTCGTCCCCGACCGGCACCAGTCGGCCTCGTTCGTCTTCACCGAGTTCGTCAACGACACCGGCTGGGCCAACCCCTTCTACGTGGCCGCGGTCGGCCTGCTGCTCGCCCAGTACACCTTCTCCGGCTACGACGCCTCCGCGCACCTCTCGGAGGAGACCTCCAACGCCTCCGTCACCGCCGCCAAGGGCATCGTCCGGGCCATCTGGGTCTCCTGGGTCGCCGGCTTCGCGCTCCTCGCCGGCCTCACCTTCGCCATCCAGGACTACGCGGCCGTCCAGGGCAGCGCCACCGGCGTACCGCCCGCCCAGATCTTCCTCGACGCCCTCGGCTCGGGCGGCGCCAGCGCCCTCCTCCTCGTCGTGATCGTCGCCCAGCTCTTCTGCGGCAACGCAGAGGTGGCCGCCGCCAGCCGCATGGTGTTCGCCTTCAGCCGTGACAACGCCCTGCCCGGCTCGTCCGTGTGGCGCAAGGTCAGCAGCCGCACCCAGACCCCGGTCCCGGCCGTCTGGCTCTCCGTGGCCGTCGCGGGCGTCCTCGCCCTGCCGTCGCTCTGGTCCGCCACCGCCTACGGGGCCGTGACCGCCATCAACGTCATCGGGATCACCCCCGCCTACGCCATCCCGATCTACCTGCGCCTGCGCGCCGGCTCCCGCTTCACCCCCGGACCGTGGAACCTCGGACGCTGGAGCAAGCCCATCGGCTGGACCGCCGTCGTCTGGGTGGCCGTCGTCACCGTCCTGTTCTGCCTGCCGCAGAAGTCCCCGGTCACCGTCGACTCCATGAACTACGCCGTGATCGCCCTGGCCGTGGTCCTCGTCCTCGCCAGCGTGTGGTGGTACGTCGCCCGACGCTCCTACGGCACCCCGTCCGCGTACGGGAACGCCCGGGAACAGGCCGAGATCGCCGAGGGCATCGTCTGACCCCTCCCCTGAGAAGCCCCGGAGCCGACGGACACGCGCCGTCGGCGGCCCGGGGCGGGAGGTTCCCCGGGCGGTCGGCCCCGGCGGACAGTCGGCCCCCCGGACGGTCGACCCCCGGCCCGTCAGGACCCGGGCGCGGGCAGCGGCGGCAGCGCCGGCTCGTGCAGCCAGGCCCGCAGCATCCCCTCCAGCGGCCGGTCCGCGTAGTGCGACACGTGACCGGCGAACCCGGCGGTGGTCACCGACCCGCCCCGGTGCACGGTGGTCCACTCGCGCAGCATGCGGAAGAACGCCCCGTCCCCCAGCGCGCAGCGCACCGCGTGCACCGCCAGGCCCCCGCGCTGGTACAGCCGGTCGTCGAACATCAGCTTGCGGCCGGGGTCGGCGAGCACGAGGTCCTGCGGCAGCGCGGTCAGCAACCGGTGCGCGCCCCGCGCCATCTCGTGCGCGGTCCGCCCGCCCGAGCGCTCCGACCAGAGCCATTCGGCGTACTTCGCGAACCCCTCGTTGAGCCAGATGTGCCGCCAGTCGGCGATGCTCACGCTGTTGCCGAACCACTGGTGCGCCAGTTCGTGCGCGATCAGGCGCTCCGAACCGCGTACGCCGTCCACGTGGTTGGTGCCGAAGGTGGACAGGCCCTGGGCCTCCACCGGGACGTCCAGCTCCTCGTCCGTGACCACCACCGCGTACTCCCCGAAGGGGTAGGGGCCGAACAGCTCCTCGAACAGGCGCATCATCGCCGGCTGCCGGGCGAAGTCCCGGGAGAACCGGGCCAGCAGGTGGGCCGGCACGTGGGCGCTCTGGGGGACGCCGTCGAGCCCCGGGTCGCCCAGCAGCACCGTCTGGTACACGCCGACGGAGAGGCCGACCAGGTAGCTGGAGGTGGGCGCCGGCTGCTCGTACACCCAGGTGGTGGTGCTGGCCCGGGTCGTGCGGGTGAGGAGCCGGCCCCCCGACACGACCGTGTAGGCGGAGGGCGTGTTGACCGAGATCAGGTACGAGGCCTTGTCGGCCGGCCGGTCGTTGCACGGGTACCAGGACGGGGCGCCGACCGGCTGGCTGGCCACCAGGGCCCCGTCGGACAGCTCCTCCCAGCCGATGCCGCCCCAGGGACTGCGGACCGGTCGGGGATTGCCCGCCCAGTGCACCTCCACCGTGAAGGCGCCGTGGGCGGGCAGCGGCTTCGCCGGCCGGATGCGGAGCTTCCCGCCCCGGTGCGTGAAGCGCGGGACGCGGCCGTTCACCAGGACCCGGCCCAGTCTGAATTCGGCCAGGTTCAGGTGGAACTCGGCGAGCGGGGCCCGCCCCGCGATGGCGCCGATGCGGGCCGTCCCGGCCAGCCGGTTGGGGCCGGGACGGTACTCCAGGGAGATCTCGTAGCGGTGCACGCGGTACCGGGCGTCACCGTTCGCGGGGAAGTACGGGTCGGATGCCGCTGTCGTCTGGCCGCTCATTGCCGCTTCCGCTCCCCGCGCTGTGCTCGGGCCGTGTCAGGTGCGCCACGCCTTGATCGGGTTGCCCAGCCAACGGGTGCCGGCGGGGACGGACTCCCCGGCCATCACGAGGGAGGCGGGACCCAGGGTGCTGTGGGCTCCGACGGTACTCCCGGGCAGGACGATTCCGCCCGGGCCCAGCGTGGCGCCCTCACGGAGGACCACAGTATCCGTCCTCAAGATCCGGTCATGGAAGAGGTGTGTCTGCAACACGCAGCCGCGGTTCACGCTCACCCCGTCGCCCAGCTCCACCAGGTCCGTCTCGGGCAACCAGTGGCTCTCGCACCACACGCCCCGCCCGATCCGGGCCCCCAGCCCGCGCAGCCACAGCGTCAGCAGGGGAGTGGCGGGCGCCGATCCGGCCAGCCACGGCACCGCCAACACCTCCACGAAGGTGTCGGCCAACTCGTTGCGCCACACGAAGGCGCTCCACAGCGGATGTTCCCCCGGCCGGTGGCGACCCACCAGCACCCACTTCGCGACCACCGAGACCGCGCACGCGAGGACACCGGCGGCGAGCAGCACCGCCCCGGACGACAGCGCGGCCCCCGCGACGCCCACGCCGTCCGCCGCGCTCAACGCGCACAGCGCGGCCACGGCCAACACGGCCAGGGCCGCCGAGCAGAACACCGGGACCAGCCGGCACAGCTCCACCAGACCCCGCGCCCACAGCAGCCGCGCGGGCGGATCGTAGGTCCGGCTCCGCTCTCCGCCGCCCGCCGAACGCGGCAGCCTGACCGGCGGCAGCCCCAGGTACGAGCTGCCCTTCTTGGCCTTCTTCGGCGTCGCCGACAACACCCCCACCAGCCCGTCGTCCGGCACCGCGCGCCCCGGCGCCGTCATGCCGGAGTTCCCGAGGAACGCCCGCCGCCCGATCTCGGAGTGCCCGATCCGCATCCAACCGCCGCCCAGCTCGTAGGGGGCCGTCAGGGTGTCGTCGGCCAGGAAGGCCCCGTCGCCCACGGTGGTCAGGCTCGGCAGCGCGAGGACGGTGGACACCTCCGCGCCCCGCCCGATCCGCATCCCGAGCAGCCGCAGCCACACCGGGGTGATCAGCCCCGCGTACAGCGGGAACAGCGTCTCCCGGGACCGGTCCATCAGCTGGATGACCGTCCACGCCTGCCAGGCGACCCGGCTGTGCGTCGGATGGATCCCCGTCCGCAGGCCCAGACTGAGCAGACGTACGCAGACCAGCAGCGCGAGCGCGTACGCGCAGCCGAACACGAGCGCCCCGGGCACCACGGCGGACAGGGCCCCGCGCAGCGCCCCGGCCGGCCCGGCGCCGGCCGGCACGAACCGGCCGACCAAGAGGAGCGTCGGCAGCGCCGCGAGCGCGGGAAGCGCGGTGAGGCCGAGGCCGGTGGCCCCGTAGGCGGCCCGCCACAGGGCCCCGCGCGGCGGACGCCCCGCGGGCCGGTTGCGCCGCGGCCTGCCGATCTTCGCGGCGGGCGCGCCGCCCCAGCGCTGTCCGGTCGGCACCTGCCCCACCACGGCGGAACCGGGGGCGACCTCGGCCCCCTTGCCCACCCGCGCCCCGGGGAAGAGGATGCTGCGGGTCCCGACCACGGCCCCCGCGCCGACCCTGACCGGGCCGATCTCCAACCGGTCCCCGTCCAACCAGTGCCCGCGCAGGTCCACCTCGGACTCCACCGCGCAGCCGCGCCCCAGGGTCAGCATCCCCGTCACCGGGGGGAGGGAGTGCAGGTCCACCTCACGGCCCACCTTGGCGCCGAGCGCCCGCGCGTACCGCTCCAGCCAGGGGCCGGTGAGCGAGGTCGCGCCGGAGCACTCGGCCAGGCGTTCGGCGGTCCACAGCCTGAGGTGCGCGCTCCCCCCGCGCGGGTGGCTGCCGGCCGTCACCCCGCGCAGCAGCAGGCGCGCCCCGCCGGCCGCGATCGCGAGGCGCCCCGGCGGGCTGAAGAGGAGCACGGCCGCGGCGGCGACGAGCCACCACGAGGCGGTCGGCGCCCACGGATGGGGCCCGAACCGCTGCAGTACGTTGCCCGCCGCGACCAGCGCCACCGTCCAGCGCGCGCCGACCAGGGTGAACAGCGGGAGCAGCAACAGCGACTGCGCCACACGGGCGCGCGGCGGCACGGGGACGACCTCACGGGTGTCGCCGTCGTCGCGCAGGGACTTCTCCAGCCGTCGGGCCAGCTTGCGCAGGGTGGGCCGGCGGTAGACGTCGACGACGGCCACCCCCGGGTAGCGCGTGCGCAGGCGGGTGGTGAGCTGCGCGGCGGCGAGGCTGTTGCCGCCGAGCGCGAAGAAGTCGTCGTCGGCGCCGGTGACGCTCACGCCGAGGGTCTCGCCCCACTGTTCGGCGAGCCAGGCCTCGGTCCCGAACAGGCGCTCCGCGGGCCGCGCGGACTCCAGGTCGGGCAGCGGCCAGGGCAACGCGTCCCGGTCCACCTTGCCGGAGGTGCGGGTCGGCAGGTCGGCGACCGGGGCGAGCAGCGGCACGAGGGCCGCGGGCAGCTCCGCCCGCAGCCGTTCGAGCGCCGCGCCGCGGTCCCAGTCCTCCCGTACGACCAGGTAGCCGACGAGGAGTTGGTTGCCGCCGCGCGCCGTGCGGACGGCCGCCGCGGCGCCGGTGACACCGGGCAGGGCCAGGAGCGCCGCGTCCACCTCCCCGAGCTCGATCCGACGACCGCCGAGCTTGATCTGTTCGTCGCCGCGGCCGAGGAAGACCAGGCCCTCGGGGTCGGCGCGGACCAGGTCGCCGCTGCGGTAGGCGCGCTCCCAGCCGAGGGAGGGCAGCGGGGCGTACTTCTCGGCGTCCTTGTCAGGGTCGAGGTAGCGGGCCAGACCGACGCCGCCGATCACGAGCCGGCCGCTGCCGCCCATCGGCACCGGTTCCTCGGACTCGTCGACGACCACCAGCTCCCAGCCGGCCAGCGGGAGGCCGATGCGCACGGGTTCCTCGCCGGTCAGGAGCGCGGCGCAGGCGACGACGGTGGCCTCGGTGGGGCCGTACGTGTTCCAGACCTCGCGCCCCTCGGTGACCAGGCGGCGGGCCAGCTCGGGCGGGCAGGCTTCACCGCCGAAGATCAGCAGCCGTACCTCGTCCAGGGCCTCGGGCTCCCACAGGGCGGCCAGCGTCGGCACGGTGGAGATCACGGTGATCTCCTGTTCCACCAGCCAGGGGCCGAGGTCCGCGCCGCCGCGCACCCGGGAGCGGGGGACGGGCACCAGGCAGGCGCCGTGCCGCCAGGCCAGCCACATCTCCTCGCAGGAGGCGTCGAAGGCCACGGACAGCCCGGCCATGACCCGGTCGCCGGGGCCGACGGGGTCCTCGGCCAGGAACAGGCGCGCCTCGGCGTCCACGAAGGCGGCGGCTGCGCGATGGCTGACGGCGACGCCCTTGGGCCTGCCGGTGGAGCCGGACGTGAAGATGATCCACGCGTCGTGGTCGGGTCCGGGCCGCGCGGCGGGTCCGGAAGCGGCGGCGGGTTCGCCGGCGGAGACGGGGACGGGTTCGGGTGCGCCGGGGCGGCCGGTGGGCTCCACGCGACCGCCGGGGCCCACCACCGCCCGCACCCCGGCCTCGCCGAACACCAGATCGGCCCGCCCGTCCGGATCCTCCGCGTCCACCGGTACGTAGGCGGCGCCGGCGGCGAGCACGGCGAGGACGGCCACGTACAGCCCGTTGGTCCCGGACGGCACCCGTACGCCGACCCGGTCGCCGAGTCCCACTCCGGCGGCGGCGAGGGCGCGCCGGCCGCGTTCGACCTCGGCGGCGAGGGCCCGGTAGGTCAGCAGGGCGGTGCCGTCGTCCAGGGCGGGCTCGTCGGGGTGGGCCCGTACGGTCGCCTCGAAGACGTCGATCAGGGTGCGGGTCGGCGCGGCGGGCCCGGCGGTGAAGCGGGCGGACTTGCCCTGTTCCCCGCACGGGTCCCCGTCGTCGAGCAGAGTCAGTTCACCGTGCTCAGGTGTGGCTGCCATCGGCCCTCGCGTCTCGGTCCCGGTCCAGACCGGGGAGCCGGGGGAGTCCGGGTCTGCCCGGGTTGTTCCGATCCGGCACCAAACAGCCCGTCAGTTTAGTGCGTCGGTCGGGAACTTCCCGGTGAACCGGACCGTGTGGCGCGGAAGGGCCGGTGCCGGGTCAGGTCCAGCAGGGGCAGGCGGCCGGGCCGGCGGCGAAGGCCTTGTCCGCGTCGGGTTCGGCGACGGTCCGTCCCGGGGGCGGCGTCAGGGTGAAGTCGGAGGCCGGGTCGACGTCGTCGAAGGAGGCGAACAGGCGGTTGCGCGGGAACCAGTCCCCGAACGGCGCGGTGTCCGTGCCGATGCCGATGAACTCGCTGCCGGTGTCCAGGGCGGCCCGTACGTCCCACGGCCCGTCACCCACGCAGACCACCCGGTCGAAGGCGCCGCCGGCCCGGTCCGAGGCCCGACGGACGGCCTCGCGCACCAGGTGCGCGCGGAAGGTGTGGTCGCTGCCGGTGACGACGGGGCCGACGGCGCCCAGCGCCGCCACCTTGGCGGTGGTGACCTCGCGCAGGGCGCCGGTGGCGAAGGCCGTCGCGTAGTCGCCGTCTGCGGCGAGGGCCCGCAGGAAGCCGGTGGCGCCCGGTATCGGCTCGATGCCCCCGGCCGGGGTGGCGGCCAGGAAGCGTGCGTGGAGGTGGTCCGCGAACCGCCGGCTCTCGGCGGCGTCCGGCAGTCTGCCCCAATGTCTGCGGAACACCTCGCGGTGGATCCAGGAGTCGGTGTGGTGCGTGTAGCCGGCCCACGCCGTGTCGAAGTCCGTGAGCCCGCTGTCGTGCAGGGCCGCGACGAAGGCGGCCTGGTGGGCGGCGACGCTGCGCAGCAGCGTGCCGTCGATGTCGAAGACGATCAGGGTGGTCATGGTCGAGATCGTAGAAGGCGGGGGCGGGAGTTCGTTCGATTCGGGCGGCCGGTGGACGCCCCTCGGGGTCGGCCGAAGACCGTCTGGTCCCGGGGTGGGCCTCAAGGGTGGAATGGCGGTGATGCCGCCTATCGGGCGGTACGCACAGTCGATCCGCCCCGCGAGGGCCCACCGGCCCTCGCGGCCGACGACCGGGAGTTCAGCCTTGCGCCGCACGTCTCGTACGCGTACGACCCTCCTCGCTCTCATCGCCGCGTTCGCGGCCGCCGTGACCGCCGCCGCACCGGCCGGCGCGGCCCCCGCCCCGGCGCCCGAGGCCGCCGCCCCGGCGGCGGCCGCCGTCGGACCCGTGGTGCTCTACCTGACGGGCATCGGCGGCGGCCCGCCGAACATCGCGCAGGCGGCCGCCTACGACCACCTCAACCGACAGGCCGCCGATGCCGGGTTCTCCGGCTCCCAGTGCCGGGTGACGGAGGGGCCGATCCTGGTCCACGTGACCGGCAACCACTACCAGGCCATGATCAAGGCCACCTGTAGCGGAGAGCCGGCGGTCACCACGCCGACCCGCAGCCTCAACCGCCTCATCGGCCCGAGCGGCGAGCACATCAGCACCGTCTGGAACGTGCCCCCGGGCTACACCGTCGAAGGCAGCCTCGGGCAGCTCTACACGAGCCCGCGCGAGGGCACGATCCCGATCTACCACTGCGTCGTCCGCAAGGACAACTTCCTCTCGTACGACGTCAACTGCGAGGGGCAGACGTACGTCTCGCGGCTCGGCTGGTTCTACCCGAGCGAGCCCTCCGGCGTGGCCACCGCACCCCTGATGCGCTGCATGGTCGGCAAGCAGCGGGAGTTCTTCGAGTCCAACTCGACGAACTGCGAGGGGCAGACCATCGGCGGCCGGCACGGCTGGATCCTCACCGGCTGACCGCCGCGCGGGCGCCGGATCAGGGGCGCCGGATCAGGAGGGTCGGATCAGGAGGGTCGGGTCGAGGAGAACGCCGTGACGGTCACCTTGTCGTCGCACTCGGCGAAGACCCCGTCGTCCATCGCGATCTGGTGCGCGCCCGCGCCGCCGGGCAGGCCCAGCACCAGCGTCGGGAAGGAGGAGGGGGTGGCGCCGGACACGCAGTAGCCGTCCGCCTCGCCCTGCACGTTGACGAAGGTGAGCTTGGTCCAGGCGCGGGCGCCCGGGGCCAGGGTCACCGTCGTCGCCGCGCCGTCGCGGGTGACGGCGAGGGGACGGTTCTTGTCCGGCGAACCGTTGCCCGCGCCGGCGACGGTGGGGAAGCCGTTCAGCGTGCACGGCTGCGCGGAGGTGTTCGTCACCGAGACGACGGCCGCTCCCGTGCCCGTGCCGGGCGGCCGGACCTCCGCCTGCCGGCCCTCCGACACCTTGACCGCGCCGCTCGCGCAGGCCTTCGCGCCCCCGGCGCCGCCCCCGGCCGGGACCGACGCCGAAGCCGGGGCGGAAGCCGACGGCCCCGGCTTCTGCCCGCCCCCGCCGGAACCCCCGGCGGTCGGCGGGGCCGACGCCGTCGGCGCGGCCGACCCCGTGCCCGCCGGCGCCGACGGGCCGGCGGTGGCGCCGTCCTCCCCGGTCGGCGTACAACCCGTCATCAGGGCGGCGACCGCCGCGGCCGTCGCCACGACCACCGCGCCGCGCCGGCCGACTGCTGTGTACTGCATGGGTGCTCCCGAGGTCCACGACCGGTTCCACACCGGCACTCGCGCCGACGGACACGACCGGACGCCCCGTCCGGTTCGCGGGGAGACCGCCCTGTGGCGGATCCGTGACACCCCCATGACCTCAGCCCGATGTCCTCCCCCGTCGGGGCGACGCGGGTGCGGCGTCAGAGTCCGGGTCCGTCGTGCGCCCAGCGGAAGGAGACCTCCGGGTAGCGGGCGTCGGGCGCGTCGAGCAGGGGCGCCGGCAGGCCGCGCAGCGCGCGGTCGAAGAAGGACCGCGCGTACGTCCGCAGCACCTCGCAGGTGCGGCCGGGCGCGGACGCGCCCAGCAGCTCGGCGTACAGTTCCGGCGGCCAGACGCCGTCCAGGCCGCCCGCGACGGCGAAGTGCGGGAGGTCGACGAAGCTCAGGTGCCCGGTGCCGGCGAGGCCCAGATGGCGCGCCCATCCCCGAGGGTGCTCCCGCCACCGCCGCCAGGTGTCGTGGTCGGCCGGCGCGGTGAGCAGGAGGTAGGGCCGGTCCAGGCCCACGTCGGCGACGGGGGAGCCGAAGAAGGCGCCGTCCAGGCCGAGGCCGGCCCGGAAGCGGCGGTCAACGCGCAGTGCCTCGGCCGCCGCGGCCCCGCCCATGGAGTGCCCCAGGACGCCGATGCGCCGCGGGTCCGCCTCGGGCAGCGCCGGGCCGCGCGCGGGCGACGGGCGCCCGCCGGGTCGTCCGGTGAGGGCGCTCGCGACGAAGCGCAGGTCGCCGACGCGCACCCCGATCTCCAGCCGTTCCTGGGCGTCCCAGTCGGCGGGTTCGTCGGGCAGGACGCCGGGGACGGCGCGGCCGTCGGGGAACTCCACCACGCGGGCGTCGTAGGTGTGGTCGAGGCCGGCCACCAGGTAGCCGTGGGAGGCCAGGTCCTCGGCCAGGGCCGTGCAGTTCGACCGTCCGCCCTGACGGCCGTGGCCGAGCAGCAGCAGGGGCAGCGGACCGGGCGCGGCGGGGGCGCCGAGCCGCGCGTGCGGCCGTACGGAGGCCAGGGTGCCCGGGGTCAGCGGCAGGGTCGCTTCGAGCGCGGCGGCGACCCGGTCCGTGGTGTAGGCGGCCCGGGGGCGGCCCGCGGAGCGGCGCGCCGGGTACCACAGCTGCACCATGAGCTCGCGGGGGCGACGGTCGGGCGCCAGCGGGTCGCGCCGGGCGCGGTCGACCAGGTGCAGGGAGGTCGTGCCGACCGGCAGGGGTCCGGTGGGGGTCGGCAGGAGGGTGCCGATGGTCGCGGCCCGGGCGGGAGGGGCGGGCAGGAGCAGGGGGGCCGCGCCGAGTCCGGCGAGCCCGGACAGGGCCAGCAGGGACCGTCGAGTGATCATCGTGAACCTCGGGGGGGAGTGGGGGTGGCCGCGCCCACCCTAGATGGTCTGGACCAACTCGACCAGGGGGTGGCCCGGTTGGGGTGTGCGGGGCCGAAGTCCCAAGGCGCTCCGGGTCGGGTCTTGGGTCGGGAGGTGCGCCAAGCCGTGTGGAAGGGGCGCGTCGAGGGCCCGCGCGGCGCACGGGCCCGGGCGCCCGGGGCCGCGGCGGGGGCGGTGTCCCGTCGCGCCCGGGGCGCGGCCCCGGCGCGATCCGTCAGGCCCCGGCGCGCCGCTCCGGTGCCGGGTCGGGGGCCGGTGGCGCGGCGCCGGGGGAGGCTCCGGGCGCGGTCGGGGCGGGCTCCGCAGCCGGCCGCCTGCGGGAGACGGCAACCCCGGCCAGGCACAGGGCGCCGCCCAGCAGCGTCAGCCAGGCCGGCACCTCGCCCAGCAGCGCCCAGCTCAGCAACACCACGATGGCCGGGACGGCGTACGTGGTCGCGCCCAGCTTCCCGGCGGGCATGCGGGCCAGGGCGTAGGTCCAGGTGGTGAAGGCCAGGGCGGTCGGGACCACCCCGAGGTAGACCATGTTCAGGGTCGCGGACAGCGGTGCGCGCGGCACCTGCGCCACCAACTGCCCCGCGAACGGCAGGCAGACGACGGTGCCGACGAGGCAGCTGTACGCGGTGATCTGGAGCGGAGTGCCGAAGGACAGCGCGGGCTTCTGCGCGATCACGCCGGTCGCGTACGCCACCGCCGCCAGCAGGCAGAGCACGACCCCGAGGACCGACGTCGACCCTTCGGCGCCGGACGAGGAGGACATCGACAGGCCGACGACCACCGCGCCCACGAAGGACACGCCCATGCCCGCCAACAGCCTCGGCGGCAGCCCCTCGCCGAGCAGCCGGGCCGCGAGCAGGGCCATCAGGATCGGGCCGGTGTTGACGAGCAGCGAGGCGGTGCCCGCGTCCACCAGGCGCTCGCCCCAGTTCAGCATCACCGTGTAGCCGAAGAACCAGACCACGCCCGACACCACGATCCCGCGCCACGCGCCCCGTGCCGGCAGGCCCTCGCGGCGGATCAGGAGCAGGACGGCGAGCACCAGCGAGGCGGTCAGCAGCCGCCCGAGGGCGAGTGCCCCGGGCGCGTACGCGGCGCCGGCGCTGCGGATCGACACGAAGGCGGAGGCCCAGGCGAGGACGGTGAAGGAGACGGCGCCGACGGTCACGACATGGGGAGGGATCAGGCGGAGGCGGGGTGTCATGGTGTCCAGACTAGCCCCGCCATATTTCGGCGTCCACCGAAATAATCGGCGCCTCTCGCCTTCCCCGGGCGCGCCCCGCGCGCCCCGCTCAGCTCCACGCCCGCGGGGTGATCCCCAGCAGCTCCGCGAAGGCCCGCTCGCCGGCCTCCGTCACCAGGAGTCCGCGCCCGCCCCCCGGCGGACGCCGCACCCAGTCCGCCTCCAGGGACCGCGCGCACAGCCGGGCCCCGGCCAGTCCGCCCAGGTGGCGGCGGCGTTCGGTCCAGTCCAGGCAGGAGCTCGCCAGGGGCCTGCGCCCCGCCTGGGTCAGCCCCACGCCCGCCCGGGCGCACCACTGGCGTCCGGCCTCGGTGAGCTCGAAGGCCCCGTCCGTGCGCAGCAGGCCGTCGCGCTCCAGCGCGTCGGTCACCGCCATGCCCAACCGTCCCGCGAAGTGGTCGTAGCAGGTGCGGGCGCGCGCGAGCGGGTCGGGCGCGGAGACGACCGGCTCCGCGTGGGCCGCGTCCCGGTCGGGGATCGCGTACGAGGCCAGCTCGTCGATCAGCCGGGCCGTGGCGGCGTCGGCGATCCGCACGTAGCGGTGGCGTCCCTGACGCTCGGTCACGCAGACGCCCGCCTCCATCAGACGGACCAGGTGGCCGCTGACCGTGGACGGCGCGACCTCGGTGATCCGGGCCAGCTCGCCGGCGGTCCAGGCGCGCCCTTCGAGCAGGGCCATGCAGATGGCGGCCCGGGTCTCGTCGGCCAGCGCCCCGGCGAGCATCGCCAGGCGCGCGGCGGGCGCGGGCGCGTCGGAGGCGGGGGAGTCGGGGGCGGGGGAGTCGGGGGCGGGGGAGGCGGCCGGGTCCCCGGCGGGGAGGTGATTCATCCCTCCAGGGTGCCCCAATACTTCGTCCTACGACGAATGGTTGACCGGGCCGTCTTCCGGTGGGCGGGGTCCGCGCCGTCCGGGCCGTCTCCTGCTCAGGTCGCACGGAGCCCGCCCGGAAATCATTACGAGGGCTGACCTGCCGCACGGGCGGCTGCGCCGATGATGTCGACCATGGATCGAGAACTGGGCACCCTGGTGCAGCAGACCGCCGACCGCCTGGCCGAGGGGCGCGTCGGCGTCGTGGTCGCCGCCGTAGCGGGCGACCGCGCGGAGATCAGGGGCGCGGGCCGTACCGGCGCGGGCGGCGCCGACGGGGACGCTCCCGGCCCCGACACCCTGTTCGAGGTGGGTTCCGTCACCAAGGTGATCACCGCCCTCGCCCTGGCCCGCCTGACCGTCACCGGAGCCGTGGACCCGGACGAGCCGGTCGCCGCCTTGCTGCCCGGGGGCGCGGTCGTCCCGGAACGCGACGGAGTCCGCATCACCCCGCGCCACCTCGCCACCCACACCTCCGGCCTGCCCCGCCTGCCCAAGGGCATGCTCCTGACCGCGCTCCTGCACCCCTCGAAGCCGGACCCGTACGCCGACTGCACCGCCGACGTCCTGCTCTCCGGGCTCGCCCGTACCCGGCTCGGCGCCACCCCGGGCAAGCGGTTCCGCTACTCGAACCTCGGCGCCGGCCTCCTCGGCCTGGCCCTGGCCCACCGCACGGGCACCCCCTACGAGCGCCTCGTCGTCCGCGACGTCTGCGCCCCGCTGGGCATGGACGACACCCTCGTGACCCTCGACCCCGCCCGCGCGGCCCGCGCCGCCCGGGGCCACGACCGCCGCCGGCGCCCCGTACCGCCGTGGAACCTGGCCGACCTGGCCGGAGCGGGCGGCCTGCACTCGACCGCCACCGACCTGGTGGCCCTCGTACGGGCCCAGTTGGACGGCGGCCCCGCCGAACTGGCCGAGGCGATCCGCGCGAGCCGGGCCGTGGAGCACCGCAGGAACCCCATGGGCCGGGTGCACCTCGGCTGGATGTCCCACCGCCTCCACCCCCGCCAGGGATCCCACCTGCAGATCTGGCACAACGGGGGCACCGGCGGCTTCTCCTCCTACGTCGGCTTCGACCCGGAGAAGGGGGTCGGCGTCATCGCCCTCGCCAACACCGCCCGCGCGGTGGACGGGCCCGCCGTCGACCTGCTGAGGACCCTCCAGACCGGATGACCCCGGGGGCGTCCGGCGCTCCGGCGCGGAGCCTCGAACGCCGGGTCGGGCCGGCGGTCCCGTACGGCCCCGTACGGAGCATCCCGCCGTGCCCACCGCCGGCGACCTGCATTGACTGAGGGCATGGACTCCGAGACGACCGCCGCAACGCCCGCGCCACCGCCCACGAGCCCACCCGTGCCGGCGGCGGCGTACCGCAACCTCGTCGTGGCCACGGTCGGCTTCACGCTCACCTTCTGGGCGTGGGACCTGATCGCCCCCCTCGCGAGCGACTACAAGGACCGCCTCGGCCTCGACTCCTTCCAGCAGTCCCTGCTCGTCGCCGTGCCCGTCCTCGTCGGATCCCTCGGGCGCATCCCCGTGGGCGCGCTCACGGACCGCTACGGCGCGAAGCTCATGTTCCCGCTGGTGTCCGCGCTGACGATCGTCCCCGTGCTGCTGCTGATCCCGGCCCGCGACAGCTACGGGCTCATGCTCGTCGTCGGTTTCCTGCTGGGACTGGGCGGCACGACCTTCGCCATCGGGGTCCCGCTCGTCAACTCCTGGTTCCCGCCCGCACGACGGGGCTTCGCGCTCGGGGTGTTCGGCATGGGCATGGGGGGCGTGGCCCTCTCCGGGTACCTGACCCCGAGGATCGCCCGGCACGGCGAGAACCTGCCCTTCGTGGTCGTCGCCATCGGCCTGGCCGGCTACGCCGTCCTGGCGGCCTTCCTCCTCAAGGACCGGCCCGACCGCCCCGTGCCCTCCGCGTCACTGGGCGCCCGACTGCGCCAGGCCGGCCGGCTCCGCGTCACCTGGGAACTCTCCGCCCTCTACGGCATCGGCTTCGGCGGGATCGTCGCCTTCGGCGTCTACCTGCCCACCTACCTGAAGACCTGGTACGAACTGTCGCCGACCGACGCCGGTACCAAGGCGGCCGGGTTCGCCCTGGTCACCGTGGTCTTCCGGCCGTTCGGCGGCTGGCTGTCGGACCGGGTCCACCCCGCCTACGTCACCGCGGGCGGACTCCTGCTCGTGGCGCTCATGGCGATCGTCCAGGCCTTCGACCCGGGTCTGGACCCGGTCGGCACCATCGCCCTGCTGTGCATGGCGGCCGGTCTCGGCACCGCGAGCGGCAGCGTCTTCGCCCTCGTCTCGCAGGTCACCCCCCAACCCCAGGTGGGCAGCGTGACCGGGATCGTCGGCGCCGTCGGCGGCCTGGGCGGCTTCGTCCCCCCGCTGGTCATGGGCGCCATCTACAGCGCGAAGGACTCGTACGCGATCGGCTTCATGCTGCTGTCCGACCTGGCCCTCGCCGGCTGCGTCTACGCCTACGGGCGGATGCGCACGGCGGGCCGCGACCGCTGACGGGCCGCGACCGCTGACGGGCCGCGACCGCTGACGGGCCGCGACCGTTGGCGGGTCGCGGTGCCGCACGGGTCGCGACGCCGAACGGCCCGAGGAGGCCGAACGGCCCGGGGCCGGCGGTCGCCCGACCGCCGGCCCCGGACCCGTCACCCGCTACCGGACGGCCGCGCGGAAGGCCGCCATGCAGGGGGCGCAGTAGCGTTCGGTGCCCCGCTCGGTGTCCGCGGCGGCCTGGGCGGCGTGGCGGCCGCACAGGGTGGTGCCTTCGGGATCCTTGGCGAGGACGTGCCACAGGATCGTGCCGGGATCCGCGTCGGGTTCGGCGTACATCGTGTACACGGGCATGCCCTCCTTCTCGGTGGGGGACGCAATGAAGGGCCCGTGTCCATGAGAGGGCAGATCGGCCGGAGGGGCCAACGGACGTAGGCCACTCGGGGGGAAACGCGGGCGAGGGCGTTTGGAACGGCCGGGTACGCCGGACGGCCCCACCCCCCGGCCCTCCCCGCTACACCTCCGGTACGCCGAGTGTCCTGCGGGCCTTGCGGACCGTGAGCCGGGCGAGGTCGGAGGGGGTCGGACGGCGGGCGCCGTCCTTCTCCCCGCTCCCCGCCGCCTCCGCCGCCCGTTCGCCGGCCGGGGTCGTGCCCGGGTCCCGCGGCGCGGCCGGGCGCGCGGGCTCTTCGTCGGTGCGGCGGGCGTCGTGGCCGGTCATGGCGTCTCCTGTCGTACCGGTCGAGGGTGCTCTGGTGTGCCGCGGAGGCGCGCGCGCTGGGGTGCAGCCCATGTTCGGCACCGCGGCACGTCCCGCGTCTGTCCGTTTCCGCCCCGCCCAAACACGGCCCGGACGCGGCCCCGCGGCGGGCCGGGCATGCACCGGCGGGCCGCGGGTAGGCGCCCCGTGATCCCGGAGGGCGGCGGCGCCCGGCGCCCCCGTCCGGCCGGGCCGTACCGACCCGGGGAGCCGTCATGCCGCGCGGATCGAGCCCCAAGCGCGAACGCCAGTACGAGCACATCAAGGAGAGCGCCGAGGAGCGGGGCGAGAGTCCCGAGCGGGCCAAGGAGATCGCCGCCCGGACGGTCAACAAGGAACGGGCCCGTGCCGGCGAGTCGAAGACCGCGAGCCGGACCTCCCTCGACGACATCTCCTCCGCCCGGCGCGGCGGGCTCCGCTCCCACACCGGGGCCCAGGGGCCCACGTACGACCAGCTGTACGAAGAGGCCAGGCGCCGCGGCGTCCACGGCCGTTCCTCGATGCGCAAGGACGAGCTCAAGCGGGCGCTGGGCCACTGACCCCCGCCACCGGCCCGCGCGGACCCGGTCACCGCGTAGGGCATGATCGGGGGATGTCTGAACGCATCATCGCCGCCTGTGACGGAGCGGCCAAGGGCAATCCCGGCCCGGCCGCCTGGGCCTGGGTCATCGCCGACCCCGCCGGAACCCCCGAACGCTGGGAGGCCGGTCCCTTGGGCCGGGCCACCAACAACGTCGGGGAACTGACCGCCCTCCAGAAGGTGTTGGAGGCGGTGGCCGTCGGCACCGCCATGGAGGTGCGGATGGACTCGCAGTACGCGATGAAGGCCGTCACCCAGTGGCTGCCGGCGTGGAAGCGCAACGGCTTCAAGACGGCCGCCGGCAAGCCCGTGGCCAACCGGGAGCTTGTCGAGGAGATCGACCGGCTGCTCTCCGAGCGGGACGTGACCTTCGTCTACGTGCCCGCGCACCGCGAGGACGGCGACCACCTGAACGCCATCGCCGACCAGGCCGCGAGCGATGCCGCCGTCTCCCAGCAGGCGGCCGGCACGGCCCTGGGCGACACCGACCCGCCGGTGCCCGCGCCCGCCCGCTCCGCGCCGGCCCGTACCGCGGCCACGCGCTCCGGCTCGGCCGCGACGAAGAAGAAGTCGGCCTCCGGCCCGGCGGCGGGCCGCGGCGCCGCGCGGACCATCAAGGCGAAGTACCCGGGCCGCTGCGCGTGCGGGCAGCCCTACGCCGCCGGGGAGTCGATCGCGAACAACGGGAAGAGCTGGGGCCACCCGGCCTGCGCCGGCGCCGCCGCGACCCCCTGACCCGGCGACCGGGCCCGAAGACCGCCGGCCCGGGCCTCCGCCCCGACCGCCCGGGCCCGCCGCCCCGACCGCCTCGGGCCCCCGCGCGAGGCGCCGTCGACAGGAACCCCGGCCCCGGCCAGACTGGGCGCGGAGGTGCACACATGACGGACGCCGAACGGCCCGACGGAATGCGGCCCGAGGTCCGGGAGACGTACGGGCCGGCCGACCTCAGCGCGGTCCCCGTCTTCGCGGGAGGCTTCATCAACTTCGGCTACTGGCGGCCCACGGACCTGGAGGGGCCCGTCACGGTCGCCGACCGCGTCCGCAGCCAGCAGGACCTGTACCGACACGTCCTCGACGCGGCCGGCCCGGTCGTCGAGGGCGGCGAACTGCTGGAGGTCGGCTGCGGTCTCGCCGTCGGCTGCGCCCTCGCCCTGCGCGAGTACGCTCCGGCCCGGATCACCGGCATGGACATCCACCCCAGCCAACTGGAGCGCGCCCGCCGCGCCCGGGCCGAGGACCGGGACCCGGCGGATCCGGACGCGGCCGACCCGGACCGGCTGCGGCTCGTGCTCGGCGCGGCGGAGCGGATGCCGTTCGAGGACGGCGGGTTCGACGCCGTGTACAGCGTGGAGGCCGCCCAGCACTTCGACGACCTCGCCGCCTTCGCCGCGCAGACCGCCCGCGTCCTGCGCCCCGGCGGCAGGGCCGTCGTGACCAGCTTCTTCGCCCCGGACCCCGGGGCCGCGCCCCGGCTGGCCACGTTGCTGGACACCTTCGCCAAGGGCCTGGACATCGCCCGCCCGCCCACCGAGCTGACCGCCGCCTTCGACCGGTCGGGCCTGACCGACGTCCGCTGCGAGTCCATCGGCGCCTCGGTCTGGCCCGGCTGGGACCACTGGCTGTCGGAGCAGTGGGAACCGGGCACCTGGCCGCGGAACTTCCTGCGGGCCTGGCGGGAAGGGCTCCTCGACTACTACGTGATCACCGCGACCCGCCCGTAGAAACCCCCGCCCCGCCCCGCCCCGCCGGGCCCGGTCCCCGCCCCGGGACCGGCCCCGGGGCCCTACCACTTCCGGGCGAGCGCTTCGAGCGGATTTCGCCGGTCGGCCCGCGTCACGCCCCGGGCCGCGGCGACCACGTCGGCGATCCAGGACGCGGCACGCGCGTCGCCCCCGAGCCGTGTCGACAGCACCCCCGTGAGGCCCTGCGGCCGGTCCTCGTGGTCGAAGGTCTCCAGGACGAGTCCGGCGAGCGGAAGGAAGTCGCCGCGCTCGGCGGACCGGACGGCCAGGGCCATCCTCTCGCGTATGTGCTCCATGCCGGCGCCTGCCTTGAACGCGCGCCAGAACAGGGCGTCGTGACGCCCCGGCAGATCGTTGAGGAGGGAGGCCAGGCGCTGTTCGTGCTCGTTCACGGTGCGCTCCTTCGCGTCGACGTCGGGCCAGTATCGACGCCCCGCCCGGCCGCGGACACCAGGACGGCGCGAGGGAAACGTGAGCCGTGCCTTAGCCCGCTGCGGAACAGTGCCGAGAGAAGCCCTTCCGCCCCGGCGGGCCGGCCTCGCGCACCAACCCGCACGTCTGAGGAAGAAGGCACCGCCGATGAACGACGCGGCCCCGGCAGGAACGGCACAGTGGGTGCGCCACGTCCTCGCCGTCCACTGGGGCGGGGCCTGGGGCGACGCCGTGATCGGCCCGCTCACCGTCGACGGCGCGGCCCCGCTCACCCACACGGCGGGACTCTGGCGGGTCACGGCCCCCGACGCCGCTCCGGGACGCGACCACGTCCTCAAGGTGCAGCTGCACGCCGAAGCCGTCCGCCCCGCCCGCTTCGACGCCCTCAAGGACCGCGTCCTCGCCCACTGCGCCCGCCTGGCCGTGCCCGTCCTGCCCGCCGTACGGGCCGCCGACGGCCGCCCCGTCGTCCGCCACGACGGGGTCCCGTGCGAGCTGCTGCCCCACGCTCCCGGCGGTCGGGCGGGCGGCGGTCGGGCGAGCGGCCGCCGCGCCCAGGCCCAGGCCGAGGCCATCGCCGTCACCGGGCTGGACCTGCGCGAGGCGCTCGACGCCCTGCCCCGGGACGTCGCCGCGGAGCTGGCCGACGTACACCTGCCGCTCCTCGTCGACGAGGAGCACTGGCCCACCGCCCTGCGGGACGCCCTGGGGCGTCTGCTGCCCGCGGCCGAACGCGGCGCGGGCGACGACCCCTGGCACCGCGCCGCCGCCCGGGTGCTGCGCGAACTGCGCGACGCGGCGCCGCTGTTACCCGGGGCGCCGCAGGCGCCCACCCGACCCCGGGTCGTCCACGGGGACCTGCACGTCCACCACTTCCTGCTCACACCCGCGCGCACCCCGGGGGCGACCCACGACGGCCCGGCCCGCGTCCGCGCCGTGCTCGACTTCGACAACCTCCAGGTCGCCGATCCGCTCCTGGACCTCGCCTGGACCGCCGACACGGTGGCCCTCGCCTGCGGCCCCGACACGGCCGCCGCCCGCGAGGTCCTCGCCGGCCTCCTGCGCTCCGCGTACCGCCGCGGCCTGATGCGCCCCGGCGACGAGCGGCTCCTCATGCCGCTGCTCCTCGCGCACTCGCTGCCGGTGATCGTCGACATCGCCAAGGACATCCTCGACCGGGACGTCCTCGAACCCCAGTGGCTCGCCTACTTCGAGCTGCTCTCCCCGGCGCGCAGACTCGCCGTCCACGCCCTGCTCACCGACCCGGCGCCGCACTGAGCCTCCCCGGGTCGAGGCGAGTCGAGCAGAGCCGGGCGCGAACCCCGAGCCCGAACCCCGAGCCCGAGCGCGGACCGCCTCCGTACCTCCCCCGTCCGCCCGCGGCCCCACCGGCCGCCACCGACCACCTCCACCACCGGTCCCTCGTCTCCCGCGCCCTCCCCGCGGGACCCGTCCGTCAAGGAGTCGAACATGACAGCCGTACGACCGGAACCCCTCTCCTCCTGGCCCTCCGACCTCTCGGCGTTCGCGTTCGAGGTCCCGCACTCGCCCGAGGCGCTGCTCTTCGAGTCCGCCAAGGGCATCCGGCTCACCGACACCACCGGCCGCGGCTACCTGGACGCGCTGTCCGGGGTCTTCGTCACCTGTTTCGGGTACGACTGCGAGCCCATCGTGAGCGCCGTCGCCGACCAGCTGCGCACCCTGCCCTTCAACCCGCCGCTGCACGGCACCAACCGGCCGGCCCTGGAGCTCGCCCGCGCCCTGGTCGACCTCGCGCCCCCGGGCATCACCACCGCCAAGCTGGTCAACGGCGGTTCCGAGAGCGTGGAGGCGGCCATCCGCCTGTCCCGCCTCCACCACCGGGAACGCGGCAACCCCGGCAAGGTGAAGATCCTCAGCTACTACCACGGCTACCACGGCGCCACCTTCGGCTCCCTGTCCCTGACGGGGCGCCCCGACGTCACCCGCTTCGGGCCGGGCCTGCCGGGCGTCGTCCACGTGTGGCCGCCGGACTGCCTGGAGGCCTTCTGGGACGTCCCGGCGGAGCGCTCCGGCGAACTGGCCGCCGCCATGATCGAGCGGACCATCGAGGCCGAGGGCCCCGACTCGGTGGCGGCGATCGTCATGGAACCCGTCATCCACCTGCGCGGCATGGCCATCGCCCCCGCCGACTACCTCGCCCGGATCCGCGAGGTCTGCGACCGCCACGGCGTCCTGCTGGTCTTCGACGAGATCGTCACCGGCTTCGGCCGCACCGGCAGCCCCTTCGCCGCGCAGACCTTCGGCGTCACCCCCGACATCCTGTGCGTCGGCAAGGGCATCTCCGGCGGGTTCGCCCCGCTGGCCGCCGTACTGATGGGCGGTCACATCGCCGAGACGCTCGGGAAGAAGGGCGGCCCGGTGTCCTTCGCCCCCTCCCACACCTACGCCGCCAACCCGATGGCCGCCGCCGCGGGGCTGGCCGCCGTCACCCACTTCCGCGACGGCGGCTACCTCGACCGGATCGCCGCCCTCGCCGCCCACACCGAGCCCCGGCTGCGCGCGCTCGTCGAGGGCCGCGGCACCCTGCGGTCCATCGGCCTGCTGTACGGCCTGAAACTCGTCGCGGACGGGGAACGCCTCGGCGAGCGGGTGGCCTCCGCCTGCCTGCGCCGGGGGCTGATCATCCGGGGCCAGGACGACTGGGTGGTCCTCGCCCCGGCCTTCGTCACCACCCCCGCGGAGGTGGACGAGATCCTGGGGATCCTGGGCGAGGCCCTCGACGAGGTCTGCGGGGCCGGCCGGTGACCGACGCCCCCTACGCACGCTTCGCGTCCCCCGCCCGCGAGGCGTTACCCCGCCTCACCGCCCGGGAGCGCGACGTCGTCCTGCGCGAGCTCGCCGAACTGGAACGCCACGGCCGCGCCGGCGCCCCCCTCCTGGAGAGCCTGCGCGAGACGGCGGCCCGCGTCCCCGAACGCCTCTACGCCGACAGCGCCGAAGTCCTGCTGCGGATGCACGAGATCGCGGGCTCCGGAAACCTCCAGAGCAACCTGTCCTCGCTGCCCCTGGTCCGCGCCTGCTTCGCCCACGACCTCGTCGACGGCCCCGGCGGGGGCGGCGGTGTCGACGCCGGCGGCGAGGGCGGCCGCGCCCCGGCCGAACTCGTCGTCGGGCGCGGCCACATCGCGCCCGCCTTCTACGCGGAACACTACGTACGCGGGTCCCTGCCGTACGTCCCGCTCACCACCCTCCACCAGGGCGGCCTGACCGGCGTCGTCCACCGCGACCTGGGCTTTCGCAACACCATGCGCTACAGCCTCGGCGTCGGCGTGGCCCAGGCCGTCAGCCTCGCCTGGGAGCTGACCCGACGCGGCGACGGGCACCGCAAGGTGGTCTGCCTCGCCGGCGACGGCGAACTCCACGAGGGCGCCGCCTTCGAGGCGTTGCGCTTCGCCCACGACGCCGGCCTCGCCAACCTGCTGCTGGTCGTCGACGCCAACGGCAAGGGCATCGAACCGCTGTCCAAGCCGCTCAACACCGGCTACCTGGCCGCCTACCTCGGCACCCTCACGGAGGTCGACGGCCTCGACGACGGCGCCGTCGAGCAGGCCGTCGGCGACCTCCTGTCCCGACCCGGCCCGGCCGCCCTGGTCTGCCGCACCCGCAAGGGCGACCACAGCTTCAAGCCGGCGGACGCGGGGCGCGCCCCCGCCACCCCCGGCCCGGTCTCCTTCGCCACGACCGCCGGACGGCTCCTCGCCGACCACCGCGAGCGCACCGGCGAGGAACCCGTCGTCTTCACCCCCGACATGGCCGCCCGGTTCGGGCTGCGCGGCCACGTCCCGTACACCAACACCGGACTCGCCGAGACCCTGACCGTCGGCATGACGCTGTCCCTGCCCGACGAGGTCACCAAGGTCGTCGCCACCGACGCCATGTACTACATGGACTCCCTGAGCATGCTCACCGAGGCCACCACCAGCGTCCGCAACCTGCTCGTCCTCGCCGGACGCAGCTGGGGAGCGTGGGGCGGCGCCCACAACGCCACGAACCTGCTGGGCCAGTTGCTGAACACCCGCGTGTACGAGCCCGTCACCGCGGCCGAGTTCCACGCCTGCCTCGACCGGCTCGCCGCCGACCCGGCGACCACCCACGTGCTCAGCATGACCGACGCCGCGTTCGAGCCCCCCGCCCGGGACTGCGCCGCCGACATCGACGCCGGCGCGTGGCTCACCCCGCCCGGCGCCGGTGACGACCCCGAGGTCGCCGTGGTCACCTTCGGCTACGCGAGCGTGCTCGTCGACGCCGCCAACCGCGACCTCGGCGTCCCCCACCTGCACTGCGCCTCGCTCACCCCCCGACTCGACCCCGCTGACATCGATGTCCTGCGCCGGGCGCGGCACGTCCTGAGCGTCGAGTACAACGGGGCCGACTGCGGCTTCGGCGAACGCCTGCGCGCCCGCCACCTGCTGCCCCTGGAGGTCCACGCGGTGCGCGCGGACATCGACACCCGCGTCCACCGCCGGCAGCTCCCGCTGCACGGCATGGGGCCCGGACAACTGCGCGAGCGGCTCGCCCGGTTGGCCGATCAGCGGAAGGGAACCGGCCATGCGCCTGCATACGCATGACTACCGGGCCCCCGACACGCACGGCATCGTGGACGGCGCGGTCCTCATGCACCGCGAGATGTCGCGGCTGCTGGCCCGGCGGGGCTCCGTCGTCCTCCACGACCTGACCTCGGGACCCGACTGCGTCGCCGGGCTCGGCGGGGACGACGTGGTGTACGCGGGCAGCGGTCCGTACGCCTTCCTCTACCACCACTGGCGGGAGGTGACCGGAGGCGACTTCCGCATCGTCCGCGAGGCGCACACCGCCCTCTGGTCGGGCTACTGGGCGCAGGAGGAGCTGTGCGCGCCGCTGGTCCGCTCCGGCGACCTGGCCCTCTTCCCCACCGCTTACACGCGCGACCTGTTCGCCCGCCACTTCGACTCCGTCACCGACCGCGTGACCGACCGCGTGACCGGCGGCGGCGCCGGCGGGGGAGCGGGCCCCGGCTCCGCCGTGGCCTACCCCATGCTGGACCGGCTGCCGCGCCGCGCCGCGCGCCCCGTACCGTCGCCCGGCCGGACCCTGCGCGTCGGCTACCTGGGGGCGCTGTCCCTGGCGAAGAACTTCGACCAGGTCCTGTCGGTGTTCGCCCGGCTCCACCGGCACACCGGCGGCGCCGCGACCCTGGTGTGCGCGGGCAAGCCCAACGACCCCCGCTGGGAGAGCGCCCGCGTCCACGCCGACCTGCGCGCCGCGGGCGTGCCCGAGACGGCCGTCCGGATGGAGGGCGTCCTGGCCCAGGAGGAACTCACCGCGTTCTTCGAGGCGGTCGACGTCCTGCTGTTCCCCAGCACGGCCTCGCGCGAGACCCTCGGGAGGGTCGTGGTCGAGGCGTTGACCCACGGGGTCCCCGTCCTGGCCGCCGACATCGGCCCGGCCGTCGAACTGCTCCCCGCGCGCAACCTGCTCCCCACCGCCCTCGACACCGCCACCACCTTCGACATGGGGCGCGTCGGGCCGCTCGGCCGGATCGACGAGGACCTCCTCCTGGAGCGGCTCCTCGCCCGCGACTTCGAACCCGCCGCGCTGCGATCCGTCACGCCCTACACGGACGACGCCTTCCTGCGGGCCCTCGAAGGCCACCCGCCCGCGCCCCCCGAAGGCGCCGACACCACCCTGCCCGCGGCCGTCCGCGTACCCGCCCGCACCGGCCCCGCCGGCGACGCGGCGGCGGCCACCGGGCTGTTCCGGGACTTCTTCGCCCGCCGCGACGAGGCCCTGACGGCCGCGCTGGACGCGCGGGCCGCCCGTACGGGAGCGGACGATCCGGCGCTGCGCCGCATCGTCGCCGCGCCCGAGCGCAACCTCGCCGACTACCGGGCCTTCCCGCGCCTGCTGGACGCCCTGGTCCTGCCCCCGCTCGCCTACACCCTCGAAGCCGCCCCGACGGGCGCCGCACCGACAGGAGAGACCGCATGACGACGCTCGACGACACGAGCCTGACGGGACGGGTGGCGCTGGTCATCGGCGGCGGACGCGGCATCGGCGCCGCCGTCGCCGAGGCGTTCGCCCTGCGCGGCGCCCGCGTGGTCGCCGCCGACACCGACCGGCTGCCGTCCACGTTCAACCACTACCGCTCCACCGCCGTCACCGGATACACGGAGGCCCGCGAACTGGCCGACCGGCTCACGGCCAAGGGCCTCGACGTGACCGCCGCCGAGGTCGACGCCACCGACGAGGAGGCCGTACGCCGCCTCTACGCGGGGATCGCGGACGGCCCCGGCCGCCTCGACACCGTTGTCAACGCCTTCGGCGTGACCCACGTCAGCCCCGTGGAGAGCATGGAACTCGCCGAGTTCCGGCACGTGGTCTCCGGCAACCTCGACGGGGTGTTCCTCTCCTCCCGCGCCGCGCTGCCGCTGCTGCGCGCCTCCGGCGGCGGCTCCATCGTCAACTTCTCCTCCGTGTCCGGCCGTTCGGGCTTCGCGAAGGTGGCGCACTACTGCGCGGCCAAGTTCGGGGTCGTGGGCTTCACCGCCGCCCTCGCCCAGGAGGTCGCGAAGGAGAACATCCGCGTCAACGCCGTCTGTCCCGGCATCGTCCGCTCCAACATGTGGCAGTACCTCCTCTCGGAGTTCGTCCGGCCCGGCGAGACGGAGGAGGAGTGCTGGGAGCGGATGCGCGCGATGGTCCCGCAGCGCGAGTTCCAGACCCCCGAGGACATCGCGGGACTCGTCCTCTACCTGGCCTCCGCGCCCCGCGTCACCGGCCAGGCCATCAGCGTCGACGGCGGGATGTCGGCGCCGTGACCGACCTCGACCGTCCGGAGGTCCCCGACCGTCCCGAGCGCCGCGAACCGGGCGAGCGCCGGGAGCCCCGGGAACACCGCGACCCCGGACCGTACTTCGTCCACGCCGCGCCCCTCGACGAGGCCGACGACGCCGCCGAGGCGGGTGCCGGTCGCCCCGCCCCGCTGTCCACGGTGCCGGCCGGGCACGCCCTCCCCTTCGACGACCCGGGCTGGTCCTTCACCGGACCCGGCGGCACGGCCCTGCGCGACGCCGCGGGCCTTGAGGTCCGCGCGGAATGCGGCGCCGACCTGTTCGCCATGCCCGGCTGGTACGAGGCCGACGGCGTGCCCCTGTTCGGCCGGACGCTCACCGGCGACCACATGCTGTGGACCGACGTCACTGTCCGGGGCGGGACCTTCGGCGACGCGGGCGGCATCGTCGTCCACGGCGACGACGGCTGGTTCAAGGTCTGCGTGGAGCGCACCCGGGCGGGCGGCTGGGCGGTGGTCACGGTCGTCTCCCGACCCCTGTCCGACGAGGCCGCGGGCCCCGCCCTGGCCGGTCCCCGCGCCGAGCTGCTCGTGACCCGCGACGGCGCCCGGCACGCCGTCTTCTGCCGGGAGGACCCCGACGAGCCGTGGCGGTTCGTCCGCACCTTCGTCGGCGACGCCGGTCCCCGGGTCCGGGTCGGCCTGTTCGCGCAGGCGCCCTTCTCCGAGGGGTGCGCGGCCGGTTTCACCTCCGTGCGCTGGGCCCCCGTCGCCCTGGCGGACCGCCGGTGAGCGCCGCCGGGCCCGTGACCCCCGCCGACCCCGCGGCCCCCGGCGATGCCGGGACCGACCTGGTGATGTTCTGGAACCTGTACGAGGCCGGCATCGAACGCCTCGCCGGCCGGCACGAACGCTGGCGGGCCCAGGTCGACCTCGTCACCGCGCTGCGCCCCCGCGTCCTGCTGACCACCGAGGGCTGGGGCTGGCACCGCGACGAGGGGGCGATGTTCGAGGACGCCAAGGCGGCCTTCGGGATGGACGGAGAGCTGTTCCTCGCGAAGACCGGCTGCCACCAGGCCGTGTTCTGGCAGGGTGACATCGAGCGGGTGTCCGACGAACGGCCCGCGCACGCGCTGACGCACTGGCACGGGCACGGCCTGGTCACCCTGCGGCTGCCCGGCTGGAGCACCGAACTGCGGTTCCTGGTGGCCCACCTCGACCCCTTCAGCCCCACCGGGCGGCGCGTCGAGTCGGACCACCTGCGCCGGTACGCCGACCCGGCGCGGGCCCCGCTCGTGGTGGGCCTGGACGCCAACAGCCTCCCGCCCGGCGACCCCGAGCCCGACTGGCGCCGGGTGCCCCGCCACCGTCGCGCCGACCACCTCCTGGACGGCACCGACCGCTCCGACCGGGCGCCCCTGACCCGGCTCCTCGGCGACCGCGGCGACCCGCTCCTCGTGGACGCGGGCGCCCACCTCGGGAACCGGTCGCCGACCTACGGGACGATCCCGCCCACCGAGGCCGCGCGCCGCATCGACCTGCTCCTGCTCTCGCCCGCGCTGGTGCCCTCGCTGGCCGCCTACGCCTCTCCCGACCCGTGGCCCGAGCCCCGCGACGGGCGGCTCCCCGCCTCCGACCACCGACCCGTCACCGTCCGGCTCCGCCGCCGGTGACCCGTACCCCGAAAGGCAGGCGACCCCGGTGCCCGAGAGGACCCGCCACCACGACGCCGTCGTCTTCGACCTCGACGGCACGCTCGTGGACTCCGTACGCCCCGACTTCCTCGCCTGCTCAGCCCTGTTCGAGCGGTACGGGCTGTCCCTGCCGCGGGAGCGGTGGGCGCGCGAGGTGTGCGGCCGGCCGCAGGGCTACCCCGTGCTGTTCGCCCTCCTGCGGGAGGGGCTCGGCCCCGGGGCGGGCGCCGGCGCGGCGCTCGACGACGCGCGGCTGAGGAGGGAACTGGAGTCCCGGTGGGAGGAGTTCATGACCCCCGAGCACGTCCGCCTGCTGCCCGGGGTGCGAGGGGCCCTGGAGCGGTCCCGGTCCGCCGGCCTGCGTCTGGCGGTCGCCTCCTCCTCCCCCGGGGAGTGGGTGCGCCGCTGGCTGCGCCACCACCACATCGAGCACCACTTCGACGCCGTCGTCACCGGCGACGACGTCGTCCACCGCAAACCGGCTCCCGAGGCGTACCTGACGGCGGCGGCGTCCCTGGCCACGCCGGCGCGACGCTGCGTCGCCGTCGAGGACTCCCTCACCGGCATCCAGGCGGCCCGCGCCGCCGGCATGACCGTCGTGGCCGTACCCACCGCCCTGACCCGGGCCCTGGACCACACGGCCGCCGACCACGTCCTGACCGACCTGCGGGCCGTCGACCTCGCCGCGCTGCCGGCCGGGAAGGCCGTGCGCGCCCGACCCTGACACCGCCCGGACCGCCGGGCACGGCCCGGTACCGCCCGGACCGCCGGGCACCGTCCCGTACAGACCAGCACCGACCACGAGCATTCTTGCGCGAAAGGATGTGAGTCGACGTCATGATCGACAACCTTCAGGAATCCCTCTCCACGCTGTCACGGCGCGAACGGGAGGTCCTCGTCCACCTCGCCGAAGGGCACACCTATTGCAAGATAGCCCGCCGCATGGGCCTGAGCGTCCACACCGTCGACACCTACCTCCGGCGCATTCGGGGAAAGACCGGCGCCACCACCCGCATGCACCTCGCATTTCTCGCCATGTGCGCCGCCCAGGGAAATGCTCCGGCCCCGACGGCGGTCCCGAAATCCCGTGACTTGGCCGCCTGGTCGGACACCGGCACAGTATGAACAGGAAACGGCGAACGGAACCGAAAGGAATCCGCGAGCCGCGTCCGATCGAAAATCGAGTTGTTCCCGATATTCGATCCACCAGAGATTCCCGAGCCGATCGGGATAACCGAGAAGAAGGAGAACGCCATGAAGAAGATGGACCTCGCCGCCAAGGCCACCGAGACCCGCACCCTCCAGATCCACCGCCAGCGCTGATCCACCGGGAAACACCGGTCGGGGGCCGGAGTCCCGGCCCCCGACCGATTCCCCGCATCATGGAGGTACCAGGCATGACGTCCGCCCAACCGGTCCTCGATCTCATATGGGCCCACTGGAAGACGAAGACCATGCTGAGCGCCCTCGAACTCGGCGTCTTCCCCGCCCTGCGCGGCGGCCCCCTCGCCACCGGCGCACTGGCCGGGGCGACCGGCGTGCACACGAGGGTCGCCCCGGACTTCTTCGACGCCCTCGTGGCGCTCGGACTCCTGGAGCGCGAGGACGGCCGCTACGCCAACTCGCCCGCCGCCGCCGCGTACCTGGACCCCGCCCGGGAAGAGGCCTACCTCGGCGAGGGCGTCATGGCCCGCAACGCCGGCACCGCCGACGACCTCACCGCGGTCCTGCGCACCGGAACCGCCCTCGGCGGCGCCCGCACCGGTCGCGACTTCTACGCCTCGCTCCACCGCGACGCGACGGCCGTGCGCGCCTTCCAGCGCGACATGACCGCCCTCAGCCTGGACTCCGCGCAGGCCATCGCCGAGGCCTTCCCCTGGCGGGAGTACCGCTCGCTCGCCGACATCGGCACCGCGGAAGGCGCCCTGCCCACCCGGGTCCTGCTCCGCCACCCGCACCTCACCGCGACCGGGTTCGACCTGCCGCAGGCCCGTGACGGCTTCCGGGCCTACACCGAGGCCCACGGACTGACCGACCGCCAGACCTTCCGGGAGGGCAACTTCTTCGAGGACGACCTGCCCCGCGCCGACGTCCTCGTCCTCGGCCACGTCCTGCACAACTGGGGCCTCCCCGAGAAGAGGCTCCTGCTGCGCAAGGCCCACGACGCGCTGCCCCCCGGCGGCGCCGTGATCGTCTACGAGACCCTGATCGACGACGCCCGCCGCGACAACGCCGTCGGCCTGATCCTCAGCCTCATCATGCACATGGAGGTCCCCGAGGGCTTCGACTACACCGGAGCCGACTGCGCCGGCTGGCTGCGCGAGGCCGGATTCACCGACATCCGCGTGGAGCACCTCGCGGGGCCGGAGTCGATGGTCGTCGGCGTCAAGGGCCACGCGCATGACTGAGGCGGCCGACCCGGCGGCGTTCGAGGAGGTCAGGGCCCGCATGGCGAGCGGGGAACCCTACCTGGCGAGCGACCCCGCCCTGCGCCCCTACCGCAAACGCTGCGAGGACCTGCTCGACCGGTTCAACGCCACCGCGCTGGGGGACCAGGGCGAACGGGACCGCATCCTGCGCGCCCTGCTGGGCGACGTCCGCCCGGGCGTGCGCGTCATGCCCCGGTTCCTGTGCGAGTTCGGCTTCTTCATCGAGATCGGCGAGCGGTCCCGCATCAACTTCGACGCGGTCCTGCTCGACTGCGCCCCGATCACCATCGGAGCCGACGTCCGCATGGGCCCGCGCTGCCAGCTCTACACCGCCAACCACCCGCACGCCCCCGACCTGCGGCGCGGCATGTGGGAGAGCGCCCGGCCGATCACCGTCGAGGACGGTGCCTGGCTCGGCGGAGGGGTGATCGTCCTGCCCGGCGTCACCATCGGGGCCGAGACCGTCGTCGGCGCGGGCAGCGTCGTCACCAAGGACCTCCCGCCCCACGTCGTCGCGGTGGGCAACCCCGCGCGCGTGGTCCGGGACCTCGTGTAGGACCACCACGGCACAGCCCGGAAGACGGAAGGCGGGGAACCCCGACGATGCGTGCACACACGGTCCCGCGCGCGGACCCGGGGCCCCCGCGCGACTGGTGGTGGAACGCCGTCGTCTACCAGGTCTACCCGCGCAGCTTCGCCGACGGCAACGGCGACGGCATCGGCGACATCGCCGGGCTCCGGGCCCGCCTGCCCCACCTCGCGGACCTCGGCGTCGACGCCCTGTGGATCACCCCCTGGTACGCCTCCCCGATGGCCGACGGCGGCTACGACGTCGCCGACTACCGCACCGTCGACCCCGTCTTCGGCACGCTCCACGAAGCGGAACGGCTCGTCGCCGAAGCACGGGTGTGGGGCATCCGCGTCATCGTCGACGTCGTCCCCAACCACGTCTCGCACGAGCACGCCCTCTTCCGGGCCGCGCTCGCCGCCCCCGAGGGAGCCCCCGCCCGCGCCCTGTTCCACTTCCGCGCGGGCCGGGGCGAGCGCGGCGAACTTCCCCCGAACAACTGGCGCTCGGAGTTCGGCGGCCCCGCCTGGACCCGGACCGTCGACGCCGACGGCCGGCCGGGGGAGTGGTACCTGCACCTGTTCAGCCCCGAACAGCCCGACCTCAACTGGGAACACCCCGCCGTGCGCGCCGAGTTCGAGGACGTCCTGCGGTTCTGGTTCGACCGCGGCGTCGCCGGCGTCCGCGTCGACTCGGCGAACCTGCTCGCCAAGGACCCCGCCCTGCCCGACCTGTGCCGGGACGCCGGCGGACCGCACCCGTACGTGGACCGCCCCGAGGTCCACGACGTGTACCGGACCTGGCGCCGGATCGCGGGGGAGTACCCCGACGGGCGGATCCTCATCGGCGAGATCTGGAGCCGCGACGAGGAGGAGTTCGCCCGCTACCTGCGCCCCGACGAACTGCACGGTGCCTTCAACTTCGCCTTCCTGCGCACCGGATGGGACCGCGAGCGGATGCAGGAGGTCGTCAACTCCTCCCTGGCCGCGGGCCGCAGGGCCGGCGCCCCGGCGAGCTGGGTGCTGTGCAACCACGACGTGACCCGCACCGTGACCCGCTACGGCCGGACCGACACCACCTTCGACTTCGAGACCTCGGTCGAGGGCGTCCCCACCGATCCGCGCCTGGGCACCCCGCGCGCCCGCGCCGCGGCCCTGCTCACCCTCGCCCTGCCCGGCTCGGTGTACGTCTACCAGGGCGAGGAACTGGGCCTGCCGGAGGTGGAGGACCTCCCCCGCGCCGCCCGCCGCGACCCCATGTACTTCCGATCCGAGGGACGCAACCCGGGCCGCGACGGCTGCCGGGTCCCCCTCCCGTGGTCCGGGCAGGCGCCCCCGTACGGGTTCTCCCCGCCCGGCGTGCGGACCTGGCTGCCGCAACCCGACTCCTGGGCCCCGCACACGGTGGAGTCCCAGGGCGCCGACCCGGCGTCGATGCTCAACCTCTACCGGCGGGCCCTGCGCCTGCGCGCCGCGCTGCCCGGACTGCGCGGCGAGGCCTTCGAGTGGATCACCCTCGGGGAGCGGGTCCTGGCCTTCCGTCGCGGCGAGGTGCTGTGCGTCGTGAACTTCTCCGCCGAACCGGTGGAACTGCCGCGGGCGTACGAGGTCCTGCTGGCCTCCACCGCCCCGACCGACGACCCCGCCCCGACCGACCCCGCCCCGACCGACCGCCGGCTCGCGCCGCACGGAGCCGTCTGGCTGCGCACCACCCCGGCGGCGAGCACCCAACAGTGAGGGAACCCCCTGATGAAAGGCTACGTCGCACTCGTCGAAGCCAGCCCCGCCGACCTCTCCGGCGGCCTCGTCGCCGCGTTCCGGGCGGCCGGGTACGAGAGCGTCCACGTACGGATCGCGCCCGAACGCCCCGCGCTCTACCGGTCGGTGGACCTCACCGACTTCGCGGACGAGGTCGTCCACCACGGCGACCTCGACGACACGACGGCCCGCCTGGCCCACTACCGACCGGTCGCCGTCATCCCCGACAGCGAGTACGGGGTCGCCTTCGCGGACCTGCTCAGCGAACGCATGGGACTGCCGACCAACGGGTCGGCGGGCAGCACCGCGCGGCGCGACAAGTACGCCATGGCCGAGAAGATCAAGGCCGCGGGCGTGCGAGGCGCCCGCCAACTGCTCGTGGAGAACGCGGCCGACCTGGAACGCTGGCACCGGGAACTGGGCGCGCGGGTCGTGGTCAAACCGCTGAGCAGCGCCGGCAGCGACGGGGTGCACTACTGCGACACCCCCGAGGAGTCGGTCCGCGCGTACGAGTCCCTGGTGGGCACGCGCGACGTCTTCTCCGCACCCAACGACCTGGTCCTGGCCATGGAGTACCTCTCCGGCCCCGAGTACGCCGTCAACCTGGTGAGCCGGGACGGACGGCACCACGTGTGCGACCTCTGGAAGTCCACCCACATCAGCGCCAACGGCGTCCTCGACCTCTGCGACGGCATGGTCCTGCTGCCCCACGAGGGCGAGGAGGCCGACCGGATCGTGGACTACTGCACGCGCGTGCTCGACGCCCTGGACATCCGCCACGGCCCCTCCCACGTGCAGATCAGGGTGACCCCGACGGGCCCGTGCGTCATCGAGGTCGCCGCCCGCATGGGCGGCGGCAACCTCTCGCACTACGCCGGCGGGGCCATCGGGGAGTCCCAACTGACCTGGACGGTGGACGCGTACACGGACCCCGAGCGCTTCCTCGCGCGCTACCGCGAGCGCTACCGCGTCCGGCGGTTCTTCGCCGGGGCCCCCATGATCTCGCCCGTCACCGGCACCCTGCGCTCCTATCGGGGGATCGGCGAGCTGAAGAAACTGGAGAGTTTCCAGGGGCTGCGGGAATTCGTCCCCCCCGGCGAACCGATCGAACCGACCGTCAACGACCTCACCTATCCCATGCTCGTCGAATTGAGCCACGACGTGCCGGAAACCGTCCTGCGCGACCTCGCAAGCGTCCGTTACATCGACGGCAGGGACTTCTACGAGGTCGATTGAACTCCGCTCGCACCGGAAACGGTCCCGAAATCCCGTGACTTGGATCCGATCCCGCCCGGCCGCACAGTGGATACATGAACGGCGGACGGAACGAACGAAATCCGAAAGCCGAAACCACCGGAATGCGAAGGAGAACGCCATGAAGAAGATGGACCTCGCCGCCAAGACCACCGAGACCCGCACCCTCCAGATCCACCGCCAGCGCTGATCCGACGACACGACCGACCGGGGGGCCGGCCCGTCCGGCCCCCCTGGTCCTCAGGGAGAACCCATGCTGCTGCGGCGCGCGCACAACCTCGTCTGCTACTGGCGCGACGGGGCCTTCGTCATCCAGAACCACCTGAGCGGAACGGAGGTCTCGCTGGCCCCGATGGCGGTCGAGATCCTCGCGGCGTTCACGGACCCGACGACCGCCGACGAAGTGGCGAAGGCGTTCCCCGACCACGACCCGGAGTCCTGCCGGGCCGCCGTCGCCGAACTCCACGGCTTCGGCTTCCTGGTCGCCGACGACGAGGACGCGGCCGCGCGGGACGCCCACCTCGCCGAGCACTGGCGGAGCTGGTCCCCCGAGGCGAGCGCACTGCACTTCTCCAGCAAGGACGCCGCCTACACCGATTCCCCGGAGGTCAACGCCGACTTCCGCGCCGGAACCCGCTCACCGCTCTTCAAGACCCTCCCGCACGCCGACCGGATCCTCCTTCCCCGGGCCCCCCTGGACGTGGACGCCGACTTCGTGCGCACCCTCTACCGCCGCAGGACCCACCGCCGCTTCCGCCGCGAACCCCTGCCCCTGCCGGTCCTGGCGGGCCTGCTCGCCATGGTCTTCGGCCCCAGCGAGTTCCTCGACGGCGACGACTTCGGCGCCCTCATGAAGCGCACCAGCGCCGCGGGCGGCTCACGCCACGAACTGGAGGCCTACGCCGCCGTCTTCGACGTCGAGGGCGTCACCCCCGGCCTCTACCACTACAACGTCCTGGAACACTCCCTGGAGCTGCTGGACGAGGGCTTCACCCGCGAACGGGCCGCGCACCTGTCCTTCGACCAGGAGGCCGTCGCGCAGGCCCCGGTCACGTTCTTCGTCACCGCAGTCGTCTCCCGCATGAGCAGCAAGTACCGGGCCCCGCGCGCCTACCGCGTGATGCTCATGAACGCCGGGCACCTCGGCCAGACCTTCGCCCTCACCGCGACCGCGCTCGGCCTCGGCCCCTTCCAGACCGCCGCGTTCCGCGACGGCGAGCTCGAAGAGGCCCTCGGCGTGGACGGCATCACCGAGACGGCGCTCTACGTCCTCGCGGCCGGAGTGCCCGACGAACGGCCCGAGGAGCGGTACACGGCAGGCCTCGAGGCCTTCAGGCGGGCGCAGCTTCACTGAACGTCCCGCGGGTCGGCCGCGGAGGGGTGGGCGGCGCCCGTCGGGGTGTCGGTGTCGGTCAGCGCCGCCGTCAACGCCGCGTGGTCGCCGAGCGTCAGGTCCGCGTAGTCGAGGGCGAACGCCGCCACCGCACGGTCGAAGCCGTCACCCGCCCCCAGGTAGCCGGCGATCGCGAACCGGTCGCCCGTGCGGGCGTGGGCGCGCGCCAGGGTCCGCCCGCACAACCGCGCGTACCCCTCCAGCATCAGCGGGTCCATGTCGGACACCTCCGCCGAACCCTTCATGTCGCGCAACTGGCGCCAGTAGAAGTGCCGGCCCAGCGGGCCCGTCGCCCAGCCGAGGAAGATGTCGCTCGCCGCCTGGAGCAGCCGCTGCCCCGCGACCACCCGGTGCCCGGCGTGCCGGCGCCGGGAGGCACCCGCCCAGGGCTCCAACACCGACGCGCCGGCCTCCTTCACCTGGAGGAACAGCGGGTCACCGGCGTCCTTGCCGGTCAGCAGCACCACGAAGCAGCGGGTGCCGACACTGCCGACGCCCACCACCTTGCGCGCCGTGTCCTCCAGCCGGAACCGGTCGAGCAACAACCGCCGGTCCTCCGGCAGCGAGGCGCGGTAGTCGGCGAAGACCCGCTCCACCGTCTCCTCGTCGACGCTCTTCGCCGGCTCCAGCAGCGGCGGGTCGCTGCGGATCCGCAGCCGCCCGTCGACCTCCTCCGTCAGCTTCTGCAGGGCCTGGAGGCTGGTGCGCCGGCGGGCCCTCGCCAGCTCCGCGGCGACCCGCTCCCGATTGCGCCGCCGCACCAGCGGCAACACCTCGGCCGTGTCCACCCGCTCGTACCAGACGGCCAGCTCACCGAGCCCGGCCAGCCGCCGCATGGTGCGCCGGTACGCCGCCGCCGCGACCTCCGCCGACCGCCGGGCGGCCCCGTCCCCGTGCCCGTTCTCCCGCGCGGCCACCGCCACGCTCGCCGCCAGCCGCTTGACGTCCCACTCGAAGGGCCCGGGCAGCGTCTCGTCGAAGTCGTTCAGGTCGAACAGCAGCGCCCGCTCCGGCGAGGCGAACAACCCGAAGTTCAGCAGGTGCGCGTCCCCGCACAGCTGCACCCGCAACCCCGTGTGCGGCAGCGCGCCCAGATCCGCCGCCATCACCGCGGCCGCGCCCCGCAGGAACGGGAAGGGTCCCGCCGCCATCCGCGCGTAACGCAGCGGCACCAGGTCCGGCAGCCGGTCCACCGCCTGGGCGGCCAGCACCGCCACCGGGTCGGGCCGCTCCTCCAGCGGCGGCGTCAGCGCGTGGCCCGAGCGGGGCAACCGCTTGCGCCGGGCCCGGCCGCGCCGGGCCCGTTCCTCGGGCGAGCCGGGACGGGCCATGCCCCAGTCATACCACCGGCCCCGCGTCCGTGCCGTCCGAGGCGGTACGGCCCCCTCGGTCGGCGGCGAGGTCGACGACGAGGTCGGCGCGGGCCCGACCCGGGGCGATCAGGGCCGCGTTCGCCTCGTCGGAGCGGGCGACCCACGCGGCGGCGTGCGCGGGCTCCTTGCCGTACCGGACGTGACGCTCGACGAGCCGCCCGACGCGCAGCCCGTCGTCCGGGGCGAGGAACCACACCTCGTCGAGCAGGGGCCGGACCTCCTGCCATCCGCCGTCCCCGTGCAGCAGGTAGTTCCCCTCCGTGATCACGAGCGGGACCTCCGCGTCCACCGCCACACTGCCCGCGACGGGCTCCTCCAGCTTCCGGTCGAAGGCGGGGGCGTACACCACGCCGCCTTCCGCGGCCCGCAGCCGCCGCAGCAACGCCACGTACCCGGCCACGTCGAAGGTGTCCGGCGCCCCCTTGCGCTCCGCACGGCCCAACCGCGCCAGCTCCCGCCCGGCCAGGTGGAACCCGTCCATCGGGACCACGACCGCCCGCCGGGGACCCAGGGCCGCGGCCAGCCGCCCGGCGAGCGTGGACTTCCCCGCGCCCGGCGCCCCGGCGATGCCGAGGATCCGCCGGCCCCCGGCCCCGGCCAGTGCCGCCGCACGACGTTCCAGATCCGCGCGCCCCATCCGTCCTCCTCCGACCGTGCGGCGGACCCCGCGCCCCGCGCCGATGCCGCGAGTCTAGAGCGGGCACCGCACACGGGCCCCGGGCACGGGGCCCCGGGCCGCGCGCGGCGCCGACGGGGTGCCGGTGCGGGGCCGGTGCCGGATCCTGGTGTCATGGCTGCCACCGGTACCGGCCGCCGGGCGGTCGGCCGCCCGGGGCGCCCCGGCCAGGCGAAGGGCGCACCGCGCCGACCGCGCCTGCCGGCCGCCTACGCGCACGCGGCGCGGACTTCGCTGCGCGTCACCCTGGCCGCCGGCGCCGGCTTCTACCTCTTCCTCTACGGCTTCGGGCAGACCGTCGCCGCCACCTACGCGCTGTTCGCGGCCGTCTCCCTCGCGGGCCTCTCGCGCATCCCGGGCACCGGCCGACAGCGCGCCGAGGTCCTGGTCCGCCTGATCCCGGCGGTCTGGCTGCTCATCGCGGCGGGCACCTTCCTCGCCGTCCGCACCTGGAGCGCGGTGCTCGGGATGCTGGTCATCGGCTTCGCGCTGGCCTTCGTCGCCGTCGGGGGGCCCCGGCCGGCGGGCGCCGCGCCCGGCCTCCAGCTGATGTACATCCTGCCGTCGTTCCCGCCCTACGCCCCCGACACCCTGGGCGAACGCCTCGTCGGGGCGACCGTCGGGCTGGTCCTGCTGATCGCCGCCGAGGCCTGGCTGCTGCCCGATCCGCCCACCGTCCCCTACCGGGAACTCGCCGCCCGCGCGGCCCTCACCGCCGAACGCTGCGCACGCGAGCTGAGCAGGCCCCCGTACGGGCTCTCCCCGGCCACCCGGGACGCGGCGGGCGCCGCCGCCGAGACGCTGCGGCCCTCGCGGGTCCCGGAGGCGGAGCGACCGGCGGGCCCCGGCGTCCGCTCCCGGGCCCTCGCCCACACCGGCCTGGCCACCCGCACCCTGATCAACCGGCTGCTGCGGCTGCCCGCCCTGCCACCCGGCGAGGATCCCGCCGACGACGGCCTGGACATCCTGCGCGCCGTCGGCCGCTCGACGTCGGACACCGCCGCCCGGCTGCGCGGCGCCGGCGCCGACCCCTCCCGGGACGCGGCGAGGGCCGAAGCCGACGCCGACGACGCCGCGACGGCACGTACGCGCGCCCTGCTGGCCTGCGCCACCGCCCGCGACGTGCCCCCGCGGGCGCTGCGCCGCCGCGCGGCCCTGATCGAACTGGCCGACGCCGCGCTGGCCCTGTCCAGCGCGTCGCGGCTGGCCGTACGGGGCCGGGCCGCCGCCTCCGAGGTGGCGCCCCACCGCTTCTCGTACGCCTCCGAGCGGGCCCCGAGCCTGTGGTGGCGGCGGCTGATCGGGCACGCGGGCAGCCGCTCCGTCTTCTTCCAGAACGCGGTCCGCATCAGCCTCGCCCTGGCCGCCGCCCGGGCCGTGGCCGGCATGGCCACCCTGCCCCACGGGTTCTGGGCGCTGCTCGCGACCCTGACCCTGACCCGCACGACCGTGGTCGCGACCCGCACCACCGTCCGCCAGGCCGTCACCGGGACCCTGATCGGCGCCCTCATCACCGCCGGGGTCCTCGCCCTGGTCGGTACGGACACCACCGTGTACGCGGTCGTCATGGTCCCCCTGCTGCTCCTCACCTTCACCGTGGGCCCGGTCAAGGGCGTCGGCTGGGCGCAGGCCCTGTTCGCGATCGTGGTGGCCCTGGTCTTCGCCCAGCTGGCCCCCGCCACCTGGCGGCTGGCCGAGGTCCGGCTGCTGGACGTGCTGATCGGCAGCGCGATCGGCGCCGTCTTCGGACTCCTGGCCTGGCCGCGCGGGGCCCAGGACGAGGTGCGGCGCTCGTGCGCCGCGATGCTGCGCGCCGCCGCCGAGACGGTGGTGGCCACCACCGCCGCCGTCGCGTCCGGCACGGCCCGCACGACCGCGCGGGAGAGCCCGGTGGGGTACGGGACGCTGCACCACTGGTTGGTCCTGGCCGAGTCGGCGTTCGCCCAGCTCCAGAGCGAGCCCCCGGGGCAGGAGTCGCCCGCGCGCGACTGGCAGACGGTGCTGCTCACCGGGCACCACACCCTGTGGGGCGTGGAACGCGCGCTCGCGCCGCCCGTGACCTCGAAGCGCGGCCCCGACCCCCGTGCGGCCGTGGCCGTGACCCGGCTGGGGGACCGCGTGGCGGGGCGGATGCTGTTGCAGTCCGCGACCCTCGACCCCCTCGGCGGCGCCCCGCCGCCCGCCCTCCGCCTGGCCGGCGTCGAGGCCTGGGAGGCGACCCACCACGACGGTGCGGAGGACGCCACCGGCGGCTTCTACGCGGCCGACGCCTGGCTGCGTTCGCTCCTCCTGGACCTGGAACGCCTCGCACAGGGCACGCCGGAGGCGCCACGCGTCACGCCCGGGGCGAATACCACGAGCGCGCCCCGTCCGTCCCCGTAAGGCCGGATATCGCCGTACGGGGCGCGGCCCGGTGGGACGATGGCCCGGATGTCGAGGTCACCAGGGGGTGCCATGGGCGTTGACGTACGCGGGCGGCTGGCCCAACTCGGGCTGCGGCTGCCGGAGGTGAGTCCGCCGAAGGGGGCCTACGTTCCCGCCGTGCGCAGCGGCGGCTTCGTTTTCGTGGCGGGCCAGATCCCGATGACCGACGGGGAGTTGACCCGCACCGGCCGGGTGGGCGCGGAGGTGGATCCGGAGCGGGCCAAGGAGCTGTGCCGGCAGTGCGCCCTGGCGGCGCTCGCGGCGGTGGACTCGGTGGCGCCGCTGGAGTCGGTGGTGCGGGTGGTGAAGGTGGTCGGCTATGTCTCCTCCGCGCCCGGCTTCACCCGCCAGGCGGGCGTGGTCGACGGGGCCAGTGAGCTGTTCGTGGACGTCTTCGGGGAGGCGGGCCGGCACGCGCGCAGCGCCGTCGGCGTCGGGATCCTGCCGCTCGACGCGCCCGTGGAGGTCGAGATCGTCGTCCAGGTCTCCGAGCTGCGGCCGACCGTCGAAGCCGCGCCCTGACGCGCCGCCCGCCCGCCCCCACGCGCCCCCCCGCGGCGCCACCAGCCCGGACGACACACCTAGCCGATCGGGACGGCCGTGCCGGTGACCTCGATGCCGGCTGCCGGGTCCGCGGGCACGCCCACCGTGATCAGGCTGGGGCGGCCCATGTCCACGCCCTGGTGGATCCGCAGCACCGCGGGCGTCTCGACGAGCCCGAGCGCGCGCAGGTACCCGCCGAACGCCGCGGCCGCGGCGCCGGTGGCCGGGTCCTCGACCACCCCGCCGGGCGGGAAGGGGTTGCGGGCGTGGAAGACGGTCGGCGTCTCGCGCAGGACCAGGGCGACCGTGGCCCAGTCCCGCCGTGCCATCAGGTCCCCGAGGGCGGACATGTCGTAGTCGAGGTCCGAGAGCCGCTCGCGGCTCGCCGCCGCGATCACCGGATGCCAGGCACCGGCGTAGGCCACCCGGGGCGGCAGGGCCGGATCGAGGTCGGCGGGGGACCAGCGCAGGGCGGCGAGGAGTTCGGCCAGGTCCTCGTCGGAGAGGGCCCGCGTACGGGGCTCCACGCTGACCAGGGTGGCGACGACCGTTCCGTCCGGGCCGGCCGAGGTGGTCACGGGGACCGGCCCGGCCTTGGTGTGCAACAGCAGCTCGCCCACGCCGTGGCGCCGGGCGTGGGCGACGGCGGTGGCGATGGTGGCGTGGCCGCAGAAGGGCACCTCGGTCTGGGGACTGAAGTACCGGATGTCGAGCGCGCCGTCCCGGCGCGGTACGACGAAGGCCGTTTCCGAGTAGCCGACTTCGGCCGCGGTGGCGGCCATCGTCGCCTCGTCGAGGCCGGTGGCGTCCAGCACCACCCCGGCCGGGTTCCCGCCCAGCGGGTCGGTGCTGAAGGCCACGTAACGCAAGAGGTCCATCGGCCGAACCTATCGGCTCCGCCGTCGAGGCGTCAAAAGTCCCACCAGACACGGCAGTTGACGCCTTCGACGGCGGAAGCCCGCCGCTGCGGGCCGCCCGGGGCGCGGTTCAGGCCCAGGTGAGGAGCTGCCCGGACGTGCCGAGCCCCACGGCGAACCCCAGTGCGATCCGGCGGTCCCCGCGGCTGGGGCGGACCGCGTGGAAGTAGCGCGGATCGATCACCAGGGCCTCGCCCACCCTCGGGGACAGCTCGAAGGACTCGGCGCCCCGGACGACCGCCTCGTCGTACCCGTAGGAGGCGGGCAGCCGGTACGCCTCGTCCTCGGGCTGCCAGCGGTGCCGCCACAGGACGGTCTCCCCGCCCGCGGGGGGCACGCTGAGGTACAGGTTGAAGGCGAACTGGCCGACCAGGGGGATGTCCAGCAGGTCCCCCCGGTACTCGCGCAGCGCGTCGTCGAAGTGGACCTGGAAACCCTGGTTGGGTTCGCGGGCCACGCCGGCGCCCAGTTCCCGTCCGCCCCGGCGGCCGATCGCGGCCCCGGCGGGCCAGTGGGCGGCGAGTGCCTCGCGGGCGAAGCGGAAGGGGTCGAAGGACAGGCCGAGCCCCTGCCAGGCCTCGTGGTGCCCTTCGAGCGCCTTCCAGTAGCTGTCGGCCACCCCGCCGTCCGCCATGTGGTCGCTGACGCCCACCCCGAACCGCATCACCGGCGGATCGACGCGGGCCTGCCCGTACGAGTCGAACTCCCGCCCCCGCAGGGCGTCGAGCACCTCGCGACACCGCTCGGGGGAGAGGAAGTCGGGCACCCGTACGGCCGCGCACCGGCCGGCGGCGAGGTCGGCGAGCACCTCGTGGGTGAAGGCCGGTGCGGTCACGGCGCGGAAGAACGGGTCGTGCCGCGGGCCCGGTAAAGCGCCCTGTGCGGATTGCTCTGGCGTCATGCGATCGCCCCCCGGTCATCGAGAACAGAGAACAGAACGGAACGGAACAGAACGGAACAGAACGGAGCGGAACCGATGGGTGCAGGTACGGGACCGGACGGCGCGGCGTCGCGGAACCGGTGGGGCGCGAGGCGCCGGAGGTGCGGTGGATGCGGGTGGGTGTGGGTGTGGGTGTGGTGCGTCGGGCGGCGCCAGGCCCTAGGCGGCGGGCGTCGCCCCGGTGGCGCGGAACGCCGTCTTCGCGTCCAGTTCCAGCGCCTGCCGGCCGGCCTCCAGCGCCTCCATCGCGATGCGTCTGCCGACCTCCGCCTGCGCCTCCTCCAGCGCGCTGCCCGGAGCCCCCCATCGCAGGTTCTGGTCGTCGTTCGTATCGGTGGGGACAGCAGACATCGGCGGACCTCCGCGCGTGTTCGGTGTGGGACGCGTCACACAGGGTGATGCACCGTCAGGGTACGCGCAAGTCCGCCACGGCCGGCGCGGTTCCGCCCAACTGTCGCCGAACACGGTGGATTTCAGGGCATCTCGCGCAGCGTCTTCGCCAGCAGTGCCCTGGCCTGCACCGACAGCGGGTGTTCGGAGGCGACGACCCGGTCGAGGTCGCCGACCAGCGTCCGCAGTTCGTTCACCGCTTCGGGCGTACGCCCCCGGATCCCGAGGAGCACGAGCACGAAGGTGAAGCGGAAGCGCATCACGAGGTTGGAGTCCGGGGGCTGGGAGGCGTCCCGCAGGGCGTCGCGGATGACCCGTTCCGCCTCCTGCGCCCGGTTCTGGCGGAGCAGGGCGTGCGTGAGCGTCTCGCGCACCCGCAGGATCTCGGGCGTGGAGGGCGGCCAGTGGTTGCCGCGGCTGATGTCCAGGATCTGCCGGGCCTCCTCCATGGCCTCGTCGTGGCGGCCGAGCGCGAGCATCGTGCGGGCCAGGGTGTGGCGCACCACGAGGGTGTCGTAGTGCTCGGGGCCGCGCACCTTGTTCTCGGCCTCGACGATCGAGCGCAGCATCGCCTCCGCCTCGGCCTCCCGGCCTGCCTGTTCGTTGATGGCGCGGGCCAGCTTGTGCCGGCTGGCGAGGGTATCTGCGTTGATCTCCCCGAAGAGGGCGGTGCGGGCCGCCACCACCCGTTCCAGCACCTCCTCGGCGCGGGCCAGCTGTTCCCGGTCGAGGTGGACGCGGCCCTGTTCGTGGCGCAGGCCGAGGATCTCGCGGTCGTCGACGTCGAAGCCGAAGGAGGCGCAGCGCTGGACGAGGGGCACGACGAGGTCGTACGCGGGCCCGAGCAGGCCGGTGGCGATCAGGTAGCGGGCGGTGAGCCGGGCCAGTTCCAGGGCCTCGGTGCGCACGGTGCGGTCCGCCGGCCTCGGGTCGCCGAGCAGGCAGGCCCGGGAGACCTCCATGGCGTGCGGGGCGAGGGCGGCCCACAGCGGCCAGTTGGCGGGGTGGTCGGGGTTGTGCAGGTGGACGGTGGACAGCACCATCCGCACGGCGAGCCCGTAGTAGTCGGACGGCCGTTCGCGCACCTGCCGGTCCTCGCGCAGGACGCCGTGGACCACCGGGTGCAGGGTCAGTACGTGGGCCAGGTCGCGTTCCGCGAAGCCCTCGCGCTCGTAGGCGTCGATCAGCCCGAACTCCTCCAGGCCCGCGAGCGCCGTGCCGGTGCGGGTGGGGGTGGTGCCGGGGAACAGCGGGGACCGCGAGAGGGCGGGGCCGCCGAGGAGCAGGCGGTAGGGGATGGGGGCGATGCTCAGGCAGGCCAGGACCTTCAGCAGGGGTGCGGCCTGGGTCAGGTCGCGCTTGCTCAGCAGGTCCAGGGCTATGCCGCAGACCTGTTCCACGATCTCGCGCCCCAGCAGCTCGCTGAGGCCGGGTCCGCTCTGGCCGCCCGTGGCGGGCGGCTGCGCCCCGCCGTCGGAGTCGGCGGTGTCCGGGGCCACGGTGGTGTCGACCCGGGCGGCGACGGTCCGGCGGAAGGTCTCGAAGTCCCGGATGGCGATGCCGCCCTCCAGGGAGATCTGGCTCTCGCTCACCGCCTTGATCACGTCGGCGGCGTGCCGCAGGGCGAGCGGCAGGCCGCCCAGCTCCCTGGAGAGCCTGCGCGCCTCCTCGTTCGTGCCGCCGAGGCCGCCGGTGCGTTCCAGCAGCATGGCGGCGCCGTCGTCCTCGTGCAGGGGCAGCACCTGGTGGACCCCGCACCAGTCGCCCCAGGCCTGCGGGCGGCGGACCCGGCTGGTGACCAGGACCGTGCCGCCGGGGTTCCGCGGCCGGCGCAGCCAGCCCGTGCCGTCGCCGACCAGGCCGTCGCGGGGGCCGAGGCGCGCGGGGTCGTCGGCGTTGTCGAAGACCAGCAGCCAGGGGTCGGGGCAGGCGTTCAGCAGCTCCCAGACCAGGTCCATGGCGGTGCCCAGCATCCAGGCCCGTTCGACCACCATCGAGGGGGCGCCGAGGTCGCGGGCCATCATCCGCATGCGCAGGCTCAGTTCGGGCATCGACACCCACCAGACGCGGTGCCCGGCGCGCTGGGCGCGGTCGGCGACCTCCAGGGCCAGTCGGCTCTTGCCCGAGCCGCCCAGACCGGCGAGGACGTGCACCTGCTGTCCCGCCGGGGCGGCCCGCCCGGACAGCAGGGAGGCGACGAGGTCCTGCCGGTCCTGTCCCTTGAACTCCTCCATGCGCGCGTAGGGCGGGGCCGGGAAGGGCAGGTCGGACTCCGCGGCGGCCGGGGGCAGCAGGGGGCGGCCGTCGGACCCGGCGCCGCCGCGGGCGGGCAGGGCGGAGGGTTCGAGCGGGACCAGGGTCGCGGGGGAGTCCCCGGCGGGCGGGGCCTTCGCCGGCGGGGTGTCCGCCGCCTCGGCCACCTCCAGCAGGGCGCCGCGCACGGCCATGTAGGACGGGGCGGACCGGTCCTCGGGCTGCACGATGGAGAAGTGGTCGGCGGTGACCACGCCGCCCTTGGGGAACACGCCGCGGGCCACGACCGGCGGCACGATGTCGTCGGCGGAGCCCCCGTAGGCGCGGACCGGGATGGGGCACTCCTGGTCGGTGTGGGCGCGGCCGTGCACCACCGCGCTGAGCACCGTGCGCTGGGCCTCCGTCACGGACCGGTCGAAGGGACGCAGTTGCTGTTCCTGGGGGTTGCGCCAGAGGACGAGGGCCTTGCGGACGGTGAGGAAGAACCCGGACCCGGTGTTGGGGCAGGCGAACATGGTGAAGTGCTTGATCCGGGCGAGTTCGGCGCCCTCGCCGTTCCACAGCTTGCGCGCCAGGAAGCGCTGCACGATCAGTCCGCCCTGGCTGTGGGTCACCAGCACGATCCGCTCGGCGTCGGCGAGGCGGGTCTCCAGGAAGGTGCCGAGCTGGTCGGCGATGTCGTCGGTCTCGGCGACCCGGCGGTCCGGACGCAGCCGCACCAGCGGGGAGTCGTAGGCGAAGGGGTGGACGCTGACCCAGTCGGCCAGTTCCGGGTCGGTGGCGATCAGCGACTCGAAGGCCTTCCACACCTTCGCGGACGAGAACAGGCCGTGCACCAGCACGAGGTGGACGCGCGTCCGTACCGCCATCGCGAACCTCCGCAGCCAGAAAGGGTGTTGAAGCAGATGGATTTCGGTCGCAGGTGAAGAAGCAGCCGGCTCAATGATGCACGAGGCACGCCGGCGGGAGCCAGAACGGGACGACCCGGGATGCCGCCGGGGTGCGCGCCCCGGCCCGAGGCGGGCGCGCGCCGCGCGCCGGGCACCGCGCCGCGGGTCTGCGCCACGCCCCGCCGCGGATCGGCGGTACGCCCCCCGCCGCAGGGTGGCGTACGTCGTACGCATCGATGTGGCAATCCTTACATTCATCCCCAAATCGGACGAAATTCCGAAATCATCGGTGGTTGGAAACGTCGTCTACGGCCGCCCACCGCGGCCCGCGCCGCACCGTCCACCGGTCGGCGTCACAGGAGAGACATGGCACGCGCGGGCAAGCGGACGGTCAACTGGCGCATCGCCCTCCCGGTGGCGGGCGGCGCCGCCGTACTCGGCCTCGGCGGCCTCTACGTCACCGGCCTCGTCACCGGCGGTGACGTCGACTCCGGCACCCGGGTCCAGGGCGTCGACATCGGCGGCATGAGCCGGGCGGAGGCCCGACGGACCCTGGACCGCGAGCTCGGACCGGTCGCCACGGCGCCGATGACCCTGGAGATCGGCGACCGCGTCGAGCGGGCGGCCCCCGCGAGCCTCGGACTCTCCCTCGACACCGGGGCCACCGTCGACCGTGCCGCGCGCACCGGATACGCGCCCACCACCGTCATCGGCAGGCTCTTCACCTCCGCCGAACGCGACGTCGAACCCGTGGTCCGGATGGACGAGCGCACCGCACGGGCCGCCGTCGACCGCCTCGCCGACGGCGCCGCGCGCACCGCCCGCGACGGCGCGGTCACCTTCGAGAAGGGTGCGGCCAAGGCCGTCACCCCCCAGGCCGGCATCACCCTCCTCAAGGACCCCGCGCTCGACACCCTCCGTGAGGGCTACCTGCGCCCGGGTGACGGCCCCCTCGCCCTGCCCGTCGACCGCACCGAGCCCCGCGTCGGCGCCGCCGAGACCGACCGCGCCATGAGCGCCTTCGCGCGCCCCGCGATGTCCGGACCCGTCACGGTCAGCGTCGCCGGCACCCGCATACCCATCAGCGCCGCCGTCCTGGGCACCCATCTGAAGATGAACACCGACGACCGGGGACGCCTCGTACCGGCCCTGGACTCCAAGGGCCTGCTCGCCGACCCCGCCGTGGCCCGCCCCGTCGCGCGGGCCGCGAGCGACCCGCGCGACGCCGACCTCGGCGTCGGCCCCGACGGCCGGGTCGTCGTCGAGGAGGACAGCAGCCCCGGCGTACGCGTCACCGAGCAGGCCCTCGGCCGCGCGGTGATGCCCCTGCTCACCCGGACGGGAACGGCCGCCCGCAGCGCCGAGGTGGCCACCGAGACGGTCCGGCCCGATCTGGGCACCGCCGACGCCCAGCGCCTGGGGATCAAGGAGAAGGTCTCCTCCTTCACCGTCGAGTTCCCGGCCGCCCCGTACCGCACCACCAACATCGGCCGGGCCGTGGAGCTCATCAACGGCTCCGTGGTCAAGCCCGGCGAGGAGTGGAGCTTCAACCGGACCGTCGGCGAGCGCACCCCGGAGAACGGCTTCGTGGACGGCATCATGATCAATGACGGCCGGTACGTGAAGTCCCCCGGCGGCGGCGTCTCCGCCGTGGCCACCACCATGTACAACGCCGCGTTCTTCGCCGGCCTGGGGATCGTCGAGCACGGCGCCCACTCCTTCTACATCGAGCGCTACCCCGAGGGCCGCGAGGCCACCGTCGCCTGGGGCACCCTCGACCTGCGCTGGATCAACGACTCCGGCCACGCGATCTACGTCCAGGCCACCTCCACCGACACCTCGCTGACCATCACCCTCCTCGGCACCAAGAAGTACGACGAGATCCGCGCGACCCAGGGCCCCCGCACCCACGTCACCCCGCCCGCCCGGCGCACCGACCCCGCCCCGACCTGCGAGGCGCAGACCCCGCTGGAAGGCTTCGACGTCACCGTGGGCCGCGTCTTCGTCCAGGGCGGCCGCGAGGTCAAGCGCGAGGACTCCACCACCCACTACACCCCGCGCGACGAGGTCACCTGCACCCCGCCGGCCGCCTCCCCGACGGCCCCCGCCCCGCCCGCGCCCCAGGCGCCGGCGGCCGGGACCCCGACGGCCACGCCGCCGGCCGACAGCGCCCCGGACCTCGTCACCGCCGCCGCGCCGCGCACGGCCTAGCCACGTACGGCGGGTCACCGGCGCGACGCGCGGTGCGCCCGCCGGGGGCCGTGGGCCCCCGGAAGTGCTACAACTGGTTCGTGACCCTTCCTCGCCACCCGTGCCGGGCACGCCGGTGCGGTCACCCCTAGGCAACAGATCCAGGAGCGTCGCCGGACAGGTCTTCGTCCTCCAGGTGGCGATCGTGGTGTTGCTCGCCGCCGGCGCACTGCTGGCCCTCCTGTTGCAGTCGCGGCACGACATCGACCGCGAGGCGCGCAACCGCTCGGTGTCGGTCGCCCAGACCTTCGCCCACTCCCTGGGACTCCAGCCGGCCCTGAAGACCGCCGACCCGTCCGCCGTCCTCCAGCCCCTCGCCGAGGCGACGCGCAAGGACGCGGGCGTGGACTTCATCGTCGTGATGGACACCAACGGCATCCGCTACACCCACCCGCAGCCCGACCGCATCGGGAAACGGTTCGTCGGCACCATCGAACCCTCCCTCGCCGGACAGGTCCACACCGAGAGCGTCCAGGGCCCCCTGGGCAAGGAGATCCAGGCCGTCGTCCCCGTCACCGCCCCCGACGGCAAGGTCGTGGGCCTGGTGTCGGCCGGCCTGACCGTCAAGAACGTGAGCGGAGTCGTCGACCGCCAGCTGCCCGTCATCCTCCTCGCCATCGCGATCGGCCTGGCCCTCGCCACCGCCGGCACGGCCCTGATCAGTCGCCGCCTGCTGCGCCAGACCCACGGCCTCGGCACCACCGAGATGACCCGCATGTACGAACACCACGACGCGGTGCTCCACGCCGTCCGCGAAGGGGTGCTCATCACCGACGGCGACGGACGGCTGCTCCTCGCCAACGACGAGGCCAAGCGCCTCCTCGGCCTCCCCGAGGACGCCGAGGGACGCCACATCGGGGACGTCCCGTGCCTCGACCAGCGGATGGCGGAACTGCTGCTGTCCGGTCGGGAGACCACCGACGAGGTACTGGAGACCGGCGACCGGCTCCTCGTCGTCAACCAGCGCCCCACCCACCCCCGCGGCCGGCCCGAGGGCTGCGCCGTCACCATCCGCGACTCCACCGAGATGCGGATCCTGACCAGCCGGGCGGAGACCGCCCGACGCCGGCTCAAGCTGCTCTACGACGCCGGTGGCGACGTCGGCACCACCCTCGACGTGGTCCGCACGGCCGAGGAACTCGCCGTGGTCGCCGTCCCCCGCTTCGCCGACTACGTCACGGTCGACCTGGCCGAGGGGGTCCTGGAGGGCGACGAGCCGGGGCCCGACGCCGACATGCGGCGCACCGCCGTCAGCGGCATCCGCCCCGACCACCCCCTCTACCCGCGCGGCCGGACCATCGACTTCCTGCCCTCCACCCCCCAGGCGCGCGGCTACGCCGGCGGACGGGCCGAACTGGTGCCCGACCTCGCCGTGGCCACCGGCTGGCACGCCCAGGACCCGCCCCGCGCCCGGGCCATCGTCGACTACGGCATCCACTCGCTGATCGCGGCGCCCCTCAAGGCCCGCGGCGTGGTCCTCGGCGTGGTGAACTTCTGGCGCTCGCAGAAGCCGGAGCCCTTCGACGAGGACGACCTCTCCCTCGCCGAGGAACTCGTCGCCCGCGCCGCCGTCAGCATGGACAACGCGCGCCGCTACACCCGCGAGCACGCCCTCGCCGAGACCCTCCAGCGCAGCCTGCTCCCGCGCGCCCTGCCCGAACAGAGCGCCGTCGACGTCGCCCATTTCTACCTGCCCGCCCAGTCCGGCGTCGGCGGCGACTGGTTCGACGTGATCCCGCTGCCCGGCAGCCGCGTGGCCCTCGTCGTCGGCGACGTCGTCGGCCACGGCCTGCACGCCGCCGCCACCATGGGCCGGCTGCGCACCGCCGTCCACAACTTCTCCTCGCTCGACCTGCCGCCCGACGAGATCCTGGCCCGCCTCGACGCCCTCGTCCAGCGCATCGACCACGACCGCGAGGGCAACGCCGAGGACACCGACGGCAGCGGGGTCCTCGGCGCCACCTGCCTCTACGCCGTCTACGACCCGGTCTCCCAGCACTGCACCATGGCCCGTGCCGGGCACCTCCCGCCCCTGACGGTGGCCCCCGACGGCACCACCGAGATCGTGGAACTGCCGACCGGCCCCCCGCTGGGCCTGGGCGGCATGCCCTTCGAGACCGCCGAGATCTACCTCGCCGAGGGCAGCCAGCTCGTCCTGTACACCGACGGCCTGGTCGAGGAACGCGCGCGGGACATCGGCGAGGGCCTCGAAATGCTCCGCGTGGCCCTCAGCCACCCCGGCCGCGACCCCGAGGAGAGCTGCGCCGCCGTCCTGGAAAAGCTCCTCCCCGAGCGGCCCGGCGACGACGTCGCCCTGCTCATCGCCCGCACCCGCACCCTGGGCCCCGACCGGGTCGCCCAGTGGGAGGTCCCCTTCCAGCCGGACGCCGTCGCCGCCATCCGCAACTCGGCCGCCCGTCGGCTCGACGCCTGGGGCCTGTCCGAGCTCGGCTTCGCCACCGAACTGATCCTCAGCGAGCTCATCACCAACGCCCTGCGCCACGGCAGCGCGCCGGTACGCGTCAGACTTCTCTACGACCACCATCTGACCTGCGAGGTCTGGGACGGCAGCAGCATCGCCCCGCACCTTCGCTACGCCGCCACCACGGACGAGGGCGGCCGGGGCCTGTTCCTCGTGGCACAGCTCAGCGAGCACTGGGGCACCCGCTACACCCCGTACGGCAAGGTCATCTGGGCGGAACAGGGCCTGCCGGGCACCGGCGCCTCCACCCGCGAGGCCCCGGAACCGGACCTCTCCGCCTTCCTCGACGTCGACCCCATCTGAGGCGCCACGGGCGTCCCGGCCCCTCGCGGGGCACCCGGCGGACCGGCGGGGATTCGGCCAAAGCCGGGCCGGGCGCCCGCGCCGCGCTGTGTAACGTTCGGCGTGCGCGAGGGACGGGGCGCCGCCGCACGGCCGGCGCCGCGCGGGGGCGAGGAGGGGCGATGAGCGGGGTGGTGGTGTACCTGCCGGGGCGCAGCGGTGCCCACGGCGGCGAGCCGGGCGACACGCCGGCCGGCGGGGCCGTCACCCTGCGGCTCGGCCCCGGGCAGGTGGCCCGCTTCGGACGCGGCTCCGCGACCGTTCCCGTCGAACTGCGGCTCGACGACGCGGCCATCTCGCGGCTGGCGGGGGAGATCCGCGTCACCGAGGACCACTGGCAGCTCAGCAACCACAGCGACACCCACAGCTACCTGGTGGAGAACCCGGAGGGCGCCGGGGAGTACCTGCGCGTGCCGCCCCGCCGGGCCGGGGCGCCCATCCCCTTCGAGTTCTCCCGGGTCGTCCTGCCCACCCGCGGCGCCGCACCCGTCTCCTTCCAGGTGTTCGCGCCCGACCACGTCTACCTCGAAGCGGGCGGCCGCTCCGGCGCGGGCGCCGCCGGTCCCTGGGGCCGCACCACCGTGACGGCGTACTCCCTGGACGAGACGGCCCGCTACTTCCTGGTGCTCGTCGCCCTGTGCGAACCGCGCCTGCGCGACGAGTCGCCGCTCGCCGTGCCCACCACCCCCGAGATCGTCGCCCGCCTGCGCAACCACCCGGGCTGCGCCGCGCTGACGGCCCGCGCGGTCAGCTCGCAGATCGACTACCTCGCCGACGAGAAGATGCGCATCGGTGCCCCGGCCGCCCCGGGAGCCCGCCGAGAGGCCCGCCGCAACGGCAAGCGCGAGGCGCTCGTCGGCCTGGCCCTGCGGTTCGGCCTCGTACGCGAGGAACACCTCGCCCTGCTGCCGTCCCGCGCCGAGGCGGGCGGGGCGCCGCGCGCCGCGGCGCGCTGAGCCGTGGACCGGGGGAGCGCGCCGGCCCGCACGGGCACGCCGGGACCGCAGGACGGACCGGGCCCCCCGGGCACCCCGCCCACACCCGGGGCCCCGGACGCCTCGGAGACCTCCGGGACCGCGCACACCTCGGGCGCCCCGGACACCTCCGGCACCGTGCAGGCACGGCCCCTGCCGCACGGCTTCCGCATCGGCGCGTGGGAGGTCACCGAACCGATCGCGGCCGGCGGGTGGGGCACCGTCTACGCGGGCCGCCCGGCCGCCGGAACTCCGGCGCGGGCCCCGGCGCAGGCCCCGGCGGAGGTCGCCCTGAAGGTCCTGCCGACCGCGGGCCTCGCCCCGCGCCAGGCCCGCGCGGTCGCCGAGACCGCCCGCCGCGAGGTGGAACTCGGCCGCCGCGCCGGACACCCCCGCCTGATCCGCCTGCTGGAATCCCTCGTCCTCGACGCCCCCGACCGCCCCCTCCTCGACGGCGCCCTCGTCCTGGTCATGGAACGGGCGGCGGGCACGCTGCGCCCCCTGCTCGAAGCGGGCGTCACCGAGGCCCGCGCGGTCCGACTGTTCACCGACGTCTGCGAGGGCCTGGCCCACCTGCACCGCAGCGGCTGGGTCCACGGAGACCTGAAACCGGACAACGTCCTGCTGATGGCCGACGGCTCCGTCAGGCTGTCCGACTTCGGCCTGGCCACGGAACTCACCGGGGACCGCGGGACCCACGGCCACGCACCCCCGATGGGCACCCCCGACTACCTGCCGCCCGAGCGGTGGAGGGCCCCGCTCGGCGAACACGGCGTACAGGTCCGGCCGAGCGCCGACATCTGGGCCCTGGGCGTCATGCTCCACGAGGCCTTCGCCGCCGGTGCCTCGCCCTTCCCCGGCGCCACGCCCGGCGCACGCGCCGCCGCCGTACAGGAGTACGCCGAAGGCCGCGCCCCGCTGCGCACCCACCACGCGGTACCGCCCTTCTGGCGCGACCTGGTGGCCGACTGCCTCGCCCCCACCCACGCCGCCCGCGCCGCGCACACCGCCGAGAGCCTGCGCGCCCGCATCGCGGCCCACACCCCCGCGGCCGCCGACACCCCCGCGGCCGCCGACACCTCCGCGACCGCCCCGACCCCTCGGCCGCCCGCCCCGAGGGTGCCGCGCCGCCGCCGGCTGCCGCGCGCCGCGCTCGCGGCCCTCGCCGCCTGCGCCACGGGCGCCGCGCTCTGGGCGGCGTACGACACCGCCCGCCCCGAAGGGGAGCGGCGCGTAAGGGTGTTCAACGCCGACCCGCGCTGCCGCGACCGTACCGACCGGGACCCGCAGTGCAGCCTCGGGCTGGCCGTCGACCCCCACCGGCCCTACACCGCCGGCAACGTGGTCGCGCACCGGGTCTGGCACGGCGACGTCCTGACCGCCGAGTGCCGGCTGCCCGAGGGGATGCCCATCGTCGACGAGGCCGACCGACGGTCCGTCGAGTGGCTGCGCGTACGCCTGCCGCGCGGGTCGGCGGCGTCCGTCGCGTGGCTGCCGGCGGTCCGCGCCCACGACCGTCCCGCCGTCCCCGCGTGCTGACCGCCGGCGAACCCCGCACCCCCAACCTGCCCCACCCGCACGGGAGACGTCACCCCGGGACGTTCCGGGTACGCCGCCCCCGACGGCCGCGCGGCCGCGCCGCGGACCGGCCTCACGCCGCCGTCCAGCCGCCGTCCATGGGGAGGGAGGAACCGGTCACGTACCCCGTGTGCGGCCCGCACAGCCAGACGGCGACCGCCGCGACCTCCTCGGGCTCGATCAGCCGCTTGATCGCGGAGCCGCGCAGCAGCACCTCGGAGACGACCCGCTCGGCCGGGATCCCGTGGGCCAGGGCCTGCGCCTCGATCTGGCGCTCCACCAACGGGGTGCGGACGTAGCCGGGGTTCACGCAGTTGCTCGTCACCCCGTGCTCCGCGCCCTCCAGGGCGGTGACCTTGCTCAGCCCCTCCAGCGCGTGCTTGGCCGTGACGTAGCCGGACTTGAAGGCACTGGCCCGCAGGCCGTGCGCGCTGGAGATGTTCACGACCCGGCCCCAGCCGCGCCCGTACATGTGCGGCAGGATCCGGCGCAGCAGCAGGAAGGGGGCGCCGACCATGACGCGCTGCATGAGCTCGAACCGCTCGGGCGGGAACTCCTCGATGGCCGAGACGTGCTGGAGGCCGGCGTTGTTGACGAGGACGTCCACGTCGGTGGGGAGCGTCCCGATGGCCTTCGCGTCCGCCAGGTCGACGGCGTGGGCCCGCCCCTCGACCAGCTCCGCCACCGCGGCGGCGGCCCGCGCGTCCACGTCCACGACGTGCACGAGGGCCCCGGCACCGGCCAACGCCACCGCGCAGGCCCGCCCGATGCCACTGCCGCCACCGGTCACCAGGGCCACGCGCCCGGTCAGATCGGCCCCCGCGGAGGCGGAAGCCGTTGCCCCGGGAGCCGTGAGTCCGCTTGTCATGCCGGGAACGTTAGACAGGCCCACCGGCGCTGCCGATGTGGCCCACCCCCACAGTCGAGGGGTCTCGTGTGGTGGCCGCGGCCACCGGACCGACGGCCCTTACGAGGACCGCCAGTTCGGCAGCCCGGACGGCGCCCGACCCGCCATCACCTGCGCGAGCGCGTGGAGAATGTCTTCCGCTTCCCGCCGGACCTGCCCCGGGACGTCACCGCGCTCCCGTATGAGCTGGGCGTAGATCGGCGCGTCGCTGCTGCTGGTACTGCTGCTGCTCACTAGGACTTCGCTCCCCTGAAGGCCGGCACCTTCGGCCGGGCGGGACCAGTGTAGGAGGCGCCACCCCCTCGGCCGAACGAAGATCCGTACGAGGGGGGCGCCGGTGGACTTACTTGCAGACCGTGCCGTCGGCCGGCACGGCGCCGTCGATCAGGAACGAGTCGACCGCCTTGGTCGCGCACGCGTTCTTCGCGTACGTGCCGTGGCCCTCGCCCTGGACGGTGACGTTCACACCGACGCCCCGGCCGAGCGCGTCCGCCATCCGCTTGGCGCCCTCGACCGGGGTGGCCGGGTCGCCGCTGTTGCCTATGACCACGATCGGAGCCGCCCCGGCCGCCGCGACCTGCGGCTTCTCGGTGGTGCCGCGGACCGGCCACTCGGTACAGCCGAGCAGCCCCTCCACCGTGGCCGGACCGAAGACCGCGGACGCGGCGCGGAACGCCGGCTCCTGGGCCTTCATCTCCTCCACCGTGTGGCGACGGCTGGTGTCGACGCAGCTGATCGCCGCCTGCGCGGCGCCCGAGTTGTCGTACCGGCCGTCGTCGCCGCGCCCGCTGTAGCTGTCCGCGAGGGACAGCAGGATGGTGCCGGTGCCGAGCTTGTCGACCTCGCCCAGGCCCTGCACGAGGTACTCCCAGGCCTCCTTGTCGTACAGGCTCGCGATGATGCCGACGACCGCCGCGTCGGAGGTGAGCTTGCGTCCGCCGTCCGCGGGGGCGGGCTTCGTCTTCAGCTTCTCCAGCAGGGCGGTGATCCGCTTGGTGCCCTCGGCGTCGCTCGGCCCGGTCGGGCAGTTGGCCGTGTACTTGTCGCGGCAGTACTTCATGGCGTGCTCCAGCGCCAGCTGGAACCCCTTGGTCTGGCCGAGGGCGCTCTGCACGTCGTCGGCCGTCGGGTCCACGACCGCGTCGAACACGGTGCGTCCGACGTTCTTCGGGAACAGGTGCGCGTAGACGCCGCCCAGTTGGGTGCCGTAGGAGATGCCGAAGTAGTTCAGCTTCTGGTCGCCCAGGACCTGGCGCATGAGGTCCATGTCGCGGGCCGTGTCCGCCGTGCCCACGTGCGGGAGCACCTTGGCGGAATTGCGCTTGCAGGCCTCGGTGAACTTCCGGACGTCGTCGAGCGGGTTCTCGCTGCCGGTGGCCTCGTCCATCGTCTTGTCGTCGAGGCAGGTGACCCGGGCGGTTTCGCCGACCCCGCGCGGGTCGAAGCTCACCAGGTCGTAGACCCCGTTCAGCTTCTTGTACTCGTCCGCGAACTGGGGGAGCCGCTGGACCCCGGAGGCGCCGGGGCCGCCGAAGTTGTAGACCAGCGAACCCACGCGCTTGTTCGCGTCGGTGGCCTTCTTGCGGATCAGCGCGACGTCGACGGTCTCCCCGGCCGGCTTCGCGTAGTCCAGCGGCGCCTTCATGGTGGCGCACTCCCAGGCCTTCCCCGGCGCCTTCCCGCCCCCCTGCGCGGCGGACGGCGCGGCGCAGGCGCCCCACTGGGGCTTCTGCCCCGTCAGCGCGGCGGGCAGGACGACCGGCGCGGAGGCGGAGGGACTCGCGGAGCCGCCCGAGGGCTTCGCGTCGGCCTTGCCCTTCGCGTCACCGCCGCACGCCGCCAGGGCCGGCACCGCCACCAGCGAGGCGGCGGCCAGCGCGGCCAGGCGTACGGGCCGGCGACGGGAACGACGTGCGGGCTGAGGCATGAGGGGCTCCTGCGCGGGGTGGGTCTTCATGAGGCAAACAGACAGTAAAGGCCATGGTCGGATTCTCGCCAAGTCCTACGATCCGACCGCCGCCGGTCCGGCCTTGGCGACGCCGCTCCCGACGCCGCTCCCGGCGAGGGGAGCGGTCACCGGGCCACCCCCGGCGGCCCGGTAGCGGCCGGGGGTCGTCCCGAACGCGCGGGTGAACGCGTGCGAGAACGCGTACGGGCTGCCGTAGCCGACGTGCCGCGCGACGGTCGCCAACGGATCGTCGGTGTCCCGCAGCGCGGCGGCGGCCAGGGTCAGCCGCCACCAGGTCAGGTACGCCATCGGCGGGCGCCCGACCAGGGAGGTGAAGCGCCGGGCCAGGGTGGGCCGCGAGACCCCCGCCTCCGAGGCGAGGCGCCCGGCGGTCCACGGCGCGGCCGGGTCGGCGTGCAGGGCCCGCAGCGCCGCGGCGGCCACCGGGTCGCCCAGGACCGCCGGCCAGGCGCCGCCCGTGCCCTCGGCCAACCAGGCGCGGAGCATGTAGACGAGGAGGAGGTCCAGCAGAGCGGTGACCGCCACCGGGGACCCGGGCCGCCGCCCGCCCTGCTCCCGCCCCAACAGCTCGACGGCCGAACGCAGTTCCGGGTGGGAGCCCGCCCGGCTCGGCAGGTGGACGACCTCCGGCAGCTCCGCCATCAGCGGGTGCGCCCGGCTCCGGTCGAGCCGGTACTTCCCGCACAGCATCTCCAGCACCGCCGACCCGTCCCCGGCCGCGATCGGCCCCGACCCTTCGCGGCCGGCGGCGAACTCCTCGTACGGCACGGCGCGGGAGAGGTCCACCGGGTCCGCGCCGGCGTCGGAGATGACGTGCCCCGTGCCGTGCGGCAGCAGCACCACGTCCCCCGGACCCAGGGAGAGGGGAGGGCCGCCGTCGGGGAACAGCCGGCAGCCGCCTTCGAGGACGACGTGGAAACCCGCCCCCTCGTACGGGGCCAGGCGCGCGCACCAGCGCCCGTGCACCCTGACCCGGTCCGAGGAGGGCCGCCCCACCCGTACGGCCGCGATCGCGTCGCTCACCACATCCATGCCCGGACCCTAGCCGGTGCGTGTGCGTCGGAAGTGAGCGTTTCGCGTATCCGGCAGATCGCCCGACGCATTGAGACGCTCATCCCTGCCTCCCTAGGGTCGAGCCATGACGCGGAACACGGACACGGACCACGGCGCGACGGACGGCGCCACGGACAGCACGACGAAGCGGGCCACGCGGGCCACGGAGGACACGGAGGCCGCGGAGGCCGGGGAAGGCGGCGGGAACCTCCGCCTCGGCGAGGTGGAGATCATCCGGGTCCTCGAATGGCAGGGCCCCTTCGCGCCCGCCCGGGGCCTGGTCCCCGACTCCCCGGAGCGGCTGTGGCGGGACAACGAGGACTGGCTCGCCCCGCGCCACTGGCAACCCGAGGGCGACCTGGCCGTCATGGCCCTCCAGAGCTGGGTGGTGCGCGGCGCCGGGCTCACCGTCCTGATCGACACCGGTGTCGGCGCCGGCCGCGAAAGGCCCGGGGAGCCGCACTTCCACCACCGGGAGAGCGACTTCCTCGGCGCCCTGGCACGGGCGGGCGTCCGCCCGGGGGACGTGGACGTCGTCGTCAACACCCACCTGCACGCCGACCACGTCGGCTGGAACACCATGGACCGGGACGGCGCGTGGGTCCCCACCTTCCCCCGTGCCCGCTACCTGGTCCCGGCCGCAGACGACCTCCACTTCGGCCCCCGCGGCGACTACGGCGGGGGCGTGCGCGTCGACGACCGGCTGATCTACGAGGACAGCGTCGCGCCCCTGCACCGGGCGGGGCTGGTGGACCTGTGGGAGGGCCGCCACCGCATCGCCGAACACCTCACCCTGGAGGCCGCCCCCGGACACACGCCCGGTTCGAGCGTGCTGCGCCTCGACTCCGGCGGCGAACGGGCCGTGTTCGTCGGAGACCTCCTCCACAGCCCGGTCCAGGTGCTCGATCCCACCCACAACAGCTGCTTCTGCATGGACCCCGGGCAGGCGGTCGCCACGCGCCGCGCGATCCTCACCCGGGCGGCGGCCGAGGGGGAACTCGTCCTGCCCGCGCACTTCGGCGGAGCCGGAGCGCTGGAGGTCCGGGCCGCCGGCGACGGATTCGCCCCCGCCCGGTGGGCCGGCCCCGCGACCCGCCCCTGAGTCCGTTCCCGACGCCGTCCCCGCCGTGGAGACCGTCGAGGCCGCCGAGGCCCGGATCGCGGGCGCGCGGATTGCGGAGTCCGATCATCCGACTGTTACCGTCCACGGCATGTCCGCGCTGATCGCCCCCACGACACGACTGCACTCCTCCTGGCTCGCCGCCCGTGAGGAGTGGGGGGCCGACGCGCACCTGGACGGGTCGGGCGTCGGCTTCGACGACGACGTGCGCAGCACCGAGGGCTTCGCGGCCTGGGTCGCGCGGCTGCGCGCGTACGGGGACCGCGGCGTGCCGGTGGAGCACGGGCGCGTGCACGCCACGTACTGGTGGATCGCCGACGGGGACACCTACCTGGGCGCCATCGACCTGCGGCACTACCTGAACGCCTTCCTCCTCGACGCGGGCGGCCACATCGGCTACAGCGTCCGCCCCTCGGCGCGCGGGCGCGGCGTCGCCACCCGGGCGCTGGGGGAGGCCCTGTACGAGGCGCGCCTGCTGGGCATGGACCGGGTCCTGCTCACGTGCGATCCCGACAACGAGGCCTCGGCGCGCACCATCGAGCGCAACGGGGGTGTCCTGGAGGACGTGCGGGAGACGCTGATCGGTACCAAGAGGCGCTACTGGATCGACCTCTGACCGACGGCGGACGCCCCCGCGGGGCGATCGCCCCGGCCCGGGTCCCCCCGCCGCCGAGGCGGGCTCAGGCCCGGGTGAGCCGTCGGGCGAGCGTCACCAGGGCCTCGCGCCGTACGTCCGCCGCGCCCTCGGGCCCCTCGGGCACCAGCATGCGGGCGATCTGCGGCAGAGTGAACCAGCTGCTGGTGAGCGCGATCACCGTCTGCATGAGCTGCGCGGCCGGCACCTCCGAGGTGAGGGCGCCCGCGCGCTGTGCCTCGGAGATGGCGGCGACCTTCTGCTCGTAGTGGTCGGTGCGCTCGTACTCGGCGACGACCCGGTCCTGGCACATCAACCCCTCCCACGCCAGCAGCCGCAGGAAGTGCGGATGGCTCACGTGGTAGTCGTACGCCCGGCCCGCGTACTCGCCCAGGTCGGTGGCCTGCTCGGCGGTGAGGGGCACGGAGACGGCGAGCTTGGCCATCTCGCTCTCCAGCACCGAGGCGAACAGCTTCTTCTTGTTGCCGAAGTACTGGTAGATCCGCTCCTTGTTGACGCCGGCCCGGGTGGCCACCCGGGCGACGCGCGCACCCTCCGGCCCGAATTCGGCGAACTCCTCGACGGCCGCGTCGAGGAGGAGTTGTTTCGTGCGTGCGGTGTCCCAGGCCATGCGGCCATCCTACGTTATTCCCAACCTATCGGTTGGATTTGCGCTGCCCGCTGTGCAAGACTCCAACCAGTTGGTTGGAAATCAGGATCCAGCCGCCCGCCCAAGGGAGTTGCCGTGTCCGTGCCCGCACCCGCCGCGCCGTCCATCCACCGCCGCGCGCTGATCACCTGGCTGGCCGTCTATCCGACGATCACCATCGCCCTGGCCCTGCTGCGCCCGCTGCTGGGGGACGTTCCGCTGCCCGTGCAGACCCTGGTTTTGACGGTGATAGCCATTCCGGTCGTGGTGTACCTGGTGGTGCCGGCGCTGATGAAGGCGAACGCGGCCCTCGCCGCCCGCTCCCGGTAGCGGCGTCAAGAAACCCTTGACAAGAAGATTATGTCAAGGAAATCTTGACGCCATGAACCTCTCTTCGAAGTCCGCGTCCGAGTCCGACTCCTCCGCCAAGGCGATCAGGCTGGTGTTCGGCTTCCTGGCCATCGCCGTCAGCCTCATCAGCGTCGCCCTGACGCTCGGGGACGACCTCGGGGTGGGCGTGACCGCCGCCCTGGTCGCCGCGGACATCGTCCTCTTCGCCGCCATGGGCGCCCTGACGGCCTCCGTGCGCGCCGAGTGGTCCGACGGCCGCCCGGGCGAGGAGGGGGCGGACGCCGCGCGGAGCGCGGAGTCCCGACGCGACGAGGAGCTGCTCGACGCGCTGGAACCGCTGGGCCCCACGGCCGCCCCCTCTTCCCCTTCCGCCGCGTCCACCTCCGCTGCCGCCGGCGGCGGCAGGTGACCGGCGGGGAGCTGCTGAGCCCCGAGGAGACCGACGGGATCCGCGAGTCGATCGCGAGCGCCGTCCTGGCATCTCCCGCGGGGCTCGCCGATTCGCTGGAGCACGACCCCGAGGGCTACCTGCGGCTGGTGGCCGCCGCCCGCGTCGGAGCCGAGGAATCGAGCCGGCTGCTGCGCGAGGCCATCCAGGGTGCGCGGGCGGCCGGTCACAGCTGGGACGCGGTCGGCGGGGTCCTCGGGGTGAGCCGGCAGGCCGCCCAGCAGCGGTTCGCGGTCAAGCAGCCGCGGGACGCGGACGCGGCGGAGCCGGCCGACGGTCCGGAGCGACGGGTCGTCACCCCGGTGACGGCCTTCACCGAGATGGCCGCCCTCGAAGAGGCGGGGCGCACCGGCTGGCACCTGGTCGACTACGGCCCCTTGCGCCTGGTCGTGGAGGCCTCCGACCAGGTCTGGGAACACCGGCGGGCACTCGTCGGGCAGCGCCGCCGGCTGACCGCCGAGGGGTGGACGCGCGTGGGGCCCGGTTCCTTCCCCTGGCACTACTTCAAGCGCCCGCGCCCGTGAGGACGCCGCCCGCCGCCCTGAGGGCGGCGGGCGGCTTCTCGTATCCGGTTCTCGTATTCCGGTTCTCGTGTCCGGGCTCGTCAGCGGGCCACGAACTCCTGGTCGCCGTAGTGGATCTCGGCCTCGTTCCAGTCGACTCCGAGCCTCGTGGTGAAGGCGCGGGCGAACGGCAGGTCGGACAGGGGGGCGATGAGCAGGAGCCGGCCGTCGAGGGTCACCGAGCCGCCGCCGAGGCGTTCGCGGGCCTCGGGGTCTGCGGCCAGCGCCTCGTGCAGTCGGGTCGCGCTGACCCCGTCGGCCCGGATCTCGACCGCGTCGGTGTCGGGCGCCGTGCGCGGCAGGCACCGGAAGGTCAGTACCGACTCCTGGTCGTACGTCTTGCGCACGACCTCGGCGATGTCGTGCAGGCCTTCGCGGCCGACCCGGTCCACGTCGAACTCGCGCGAGCGCTCGTAGGTCGTCCGGTGCAGCTCGTCCGACCAGAACACGCCGTCCAGCAGGGTCGAGGCGCCCGGCCGCGCGCCGTGCGCGCGGATCACCCCGCGCACCTCCCGTGCGAAGTGCCGCAGGTCCCGGTCCAGTCGGGGGTCCTCGGGGTCGGTGATGATCGCGGTGTTGTCGGTGGCGAAGATCTCCGCCGTCGGGCAGGACGCGGGCCCCGTCACGGCCTGGGCGGCGCCCGTGGTCGCCGGCCCCAGCGCCAGTACCCCGGCCGCGACCAGTACGCCCCACCGCTTCATCATCCAAGTCCCCGTCCGTGCGCGTGTGATGCCGCGGGCCGGAAGGCGGGCGGCTGCCACATCCTAGGAACGGGGCGCGGGACGGAAGGGGCGTCATCCCCCGAATGGCGGACGAGCGACCCCTGATCGGCCGTTTCGCGCGCCGGTCGGGGCCCCCGGGTTGACGCACCGGGGACCCCGACCGTGCTTCCGTCCGCCCGTCAGGCGTCGGCGGTGTGGTCCTCGGGCAGGCCCGTGCCGCCGAGCCGGGTGAGGAGCCCACCCAGGGCCGCGACCTCCTCGGCGGTCCACTCGGGTGCGCCGAAGACCTCGGCGGCGACCTGGTCGGCCGCCTTGAGGCAGTCGCGCAGCCGCTCGCGCCCGACGTCCGTCAGTGCCGCGTACGCCACGCGGGCGTCACGCGCGTCCGCCTCCCGTACCACCAGCCCGATCCGTTCCAGCGGCCCCAGGCCCCGGGTGACGCCCGAGGCGGTCAGGCCGAGGGCCTGTGCGAGGTCGACCCGTCGCATCCGGCCCCCTTCCGCGCGCCCCAGGTGCAGCAGGGTCATGAAATCCGCCAGGCTCACCCCGTACAGGGACCCCAAACGGGAGTCGAACCGCCTGACCAGGGTGGTCTGGGCCTTCACCAAGCGCAGGGATACGTCCAGCGCGTCACTCATCGCAACCTCCTTGACCCCTCAAGTATCGGGACAGAAGCTTGAGGAGTCAAGGAGTTATGAAGCAAGCGGGTCGCGGCGGGCCGCCCCGGGTCATGCCCCCGGCTCACCGGTCACGGGCAGGCATTCGGCGAGCAGGCCGACGACGTCGAGCCAGGCGCGCCGCGCGTGCCGCGGGTGGTGGCCGACGCCGGGGACCGTGGGATGGTCGACCGGCGGGTGGTGGAAGGCGTGCAGGGCGCCGCCGTAGACGGTGAGGCGCCAGTCGACACCGGCGGCCTCCATCTCGGCGGTGAACGCGTCCCGCTGCGCGGGCGTCATGATCGGGTCCAGCGACCCGACCCCGGCCCACACCGGGCAGCCGATGCGCGCCGCCTCGCCCGGTCGGCCCGTGGTCACCGCGTTGAGCGTGCCGATCGCGCGCAGGTCGACGCCGTCGCGACCGAGTTCCAGCCCGATGGCGCCCCCGGTGCCGTAGCCGATCGCGGCGATCCGGTCGGGGTCGGTGCGCGGCTCGGCGCGCAACACGTCGAGCGCCGCGTGGCCGATGTTCCGCATCCGGTCGGGATCGGCGAGCAGCGGCAGGCAGCGGGCCAGCATCTCCTCGGGGTCGGCCAGGTAGCGCCCCCCGCCGTGGAGGTCGAAGGCCAGGGCCACATAGCCCAGTTCGGCGAGGGCGTCGGCCCGGTGGCGCTCGACGTCGCTGAGCCCCGTCCCCTCCGGTCCGAGCAGCACCGCGGGCCGGCGGTCGACACCGGCCGGGAGCGCGAGATGTCCGATCATCGTCAAACCGTCGGCCCGGTACTCGACCGTACGCGTCGTCATCGCCGTTGTCGTCGTCGCCGGCATCGTCGTTGTCGTCGTCATGGGATCGCACTGTACGGAGCGTCGGGCCCGGTCCGGTCGGTGTTCCGCCGCCGGCGCAACCGCGCGGGCCCGGCCCGCCGGCGTGATCCGCCGGCGCGATCAGGATGGCCGCGCGCCCGGGGCGCGCCCCTCTATGGTGGGCCCGTGGCGACTGACATGAACACGAGCGAGCACGCCGGCCGGGCCGACGACACCAGCGGTGACCGGCTGCTGTACGGCTGCATGGGCCTGGGCGGGACCTGGGGCCCGGAACCGTACGCCCCCCACGACATCGACGCCGCCGAACAGGCCGTCCACGCGGCCCTCGACATCGGCATCGGGGCCTTCGACCACGCCGACATCTACCGGCACGGCAAGTCCGAGGCCGTCTTCGGCGAGGTGCTCGCCCGTACGCCCGGCCTGCGCGAGCGCATCACCCTCCAGACCAAGTGCGGCATCCGACTGGCCGGCCCCGACCACCCCCAGATGTACGACCTGCGCCCCGAGCACATCGTCCGCCGTGTCGAGGAGAGCCTCACGCGCCTGCGCACCGACGTGATCGACGTGCTCCTCCTGCACCGCCCCGACCCCCTCGCCGACCCCGATTCCGTCGCCGCCGCGCTGATGTCCCTGCACCGCCAGGGCCTCGTACGGCACTTCGGCGTCTCCAACGCGGGCGCCGCGCAGATCGCCCACCTCCAGGCCCGCCTCGACGTGCCGCTGGTGGCCAACCAGCTGGAGATGAGCCTGCGCAGCCGCGACTGGGTCGAGGCGGGCGTGCTGCTCAACACCCCGTCCGGCGCGGCCAACGGTTTCCCCTTCGGGACCCTCGAACACTGCGTGGACCACGGCATCCGCCTCCAGGCCTGGGGCGCGCTCGCCAAGGGCCGCTACACCGGCCTCCAGGAGACCCCCGCCGAACAGGCCACCGCCGCACTGCTCGTCGAGCTCGCGCGGCGCAAGGACACCACCCCCGAGACCGTCCTGCTGTGGTGGCTCATGCGCCACCCCGCCCGGATCGCTCCCGTCATCGGCACCTCCCACCCCGCGCGCGTCCGCGCCTGCCGCGACGCGGTCCTGCGCGAGCCGGACCTCACCCACGAGGAGTGGTACCGCCTGTGGCAGGCGGCGCGTGGACGCCGCCTGCCCTGACGGGCACGGCCGAGGGGGCGCGGCCCGTCAGCGCCCGCGTCCGTCGGGGGAGAGCCGGGCCACCACCTCGGCCAGGTCCTCGCAGACCTGCTCGATCCTCTGACGGATGTGGTTCTGCTCCGTGACCATCGCGGACAGCAGCAGCCCGGTCAGCGCCGCCGCCCCGTTGAGGGCCTGGAGGTTGATCATCACCTCGAAGAGGGTGTGCCGCGCGAAGGGGCCGTCGCGGTCCGTCGCCGCCGAGATGGCGAGCACGGACACCAGCAGCGCGCACGGCGCGCTGCCGGCCGACTGGAAGCGCACCGCCGCCCAGATCAGCAGCGGGAAGACGAGGAACAGCAGCGACAGGGAGCTGTGCGTGGTCACCACCGTCACGGCGCCGGCCGTGACCAGCAGCGCCACCGCCTCGGCCGCCCGGTACGGGTCCACCGGCAGCCGGGGCCGGCGCAGGGCCAGCAGCAGCGGGGCGACGAGCAGCACCCCCATCGTGTCGCCCGCCCACCAGGCGCCCCAGGCGGGCCAGAACCGCGCCCCCGTCAGATTGCCGGTGAGCAGCAGCGTCAGTCCCCCGGTGGTCGCGCTGATCAGCATCGGGGCCGGCCCGCCCAGGAACACCAGGGCCAGGCCGTCGCGCAGCCGGTCCAGCTCCGGGCGGAACCCCACCCGGCGCAGCAGGGCGTACGCGCACAGTGGCGCCAGCACGTTGCCCGCGACGATGACGAGGTCGGCGGCCTGGAAGGTGCTGATCCGCTCGATCGCCAGGTACGTGCCCAGGGCGATCCCCGGCCAGATGCCGGCGCCGAAGCGCAGCAGGCACACGAGGGCGATCCCGGTCGGCGGCCACAGCGGGGTGACCACCGCGCCGTCGAGGACCACCTGCTGGAGCAGCCCGAGGCGCCCGCCGACGTAGTAGAGGACGGCGACGACCAGGATCCGCAAGAGGGTCCGGTACGGGCCTCGCCCTTCCAGGGTGCGCACCACAGCATCAGACAACAGGGCGGCCGTCCGCGAGGACGTGACACGCGCGGGGCGACCCGGGCTCCCTCAGGCCCCCATCGCCTCGTGGCCGATGACGAGGACGGCGGCGTCGTCCGCGTGCCCGGTGGAATCGGCCACCTTCATCACCTCGGCGGCCAGCTCGTCCGGATCGGCGCCCGCCGCCTCCCGGACGATGCGCGACACCCGTTCGAGGCCCACGTCGATGGGGAAGGAGGGGCCCTCGACGACCCCGTCCGTGAGCAGCACGATCGACCCGGCGCTGGTCAGCCGGCGGCGCGTCACCGCGTACGAGGCCTCGGGCAGGGTGCCGAGGGGCGGGCCGCCGGTGTCCTCGGCGATGCCGTACCGGCCGTCGACCGTGGCCCAGACGGTGGGGACGTGACCGGCCCGGGCGCTCACCAGCTCTCCCGTGCGCGGGTCGACGTGGAGCAGGGTGCACGTGGCGAACAGCTCGCAGTCCATCGCGAGGAGCACCTCGTTCGCCCGACCGAGGACCTCGCCCGGGTCGTCGACCACGGAGGCCACCGCCCGCAGACAGACGCGGACCTGTCCCATGAACGCGGTCGCCGCCACGTCGTGCCCCTGGACGTCGCCGATGGAGAAGGCCACGGTGTGGGGCGGCACCCGGAAGCCGTCGTACCAGTCGCCGCCGATCTCCAACCCCCGGCGGGCGGGGGAGTAGCGGGCGGCGCTGCGCAGTCCGGGGACCACGGGCAGGCCGGCCGGCAGCAGTTCCCGCTGGAGGGCCTCGGCCAGTTCCACCCGCGCCTGCTGGAACTCGGCTCCCTCCCGGGCCCGGGCGGTGAGCTCCCCGAGCATGGTGAGCAGGTCGGCGCTGCCCGGCCGGGACGGGCGGCGGGGCGTCACGGACCGCTCCCGGGCGGGCCTTCGCGCGCTCCGCTCCGAAGGGCACTGCGCGTTGCGTCCATGTGTCCCCGCTCGTTCGCCCTTCGCGGCGCGAGAGGCCCGCGCTCATCATATTTCGGGGCGCTGTGGTACGCCTGCCCGCGCCGGTACGGCCCCACCAGCGGGTACGTCCGACGGGCGGGTGGGTGCGGGGGCCGGCGGCCCCGTGAGGGAACGGAACAGGACGGGCGGGCGGGGGACGGGCGGCGGGAGGAAGAGGAGGAGGGCAAGCCGACTGACAGGAACTGATGTTCTATGTAATGTCACATTGCATGATGCTCTTACGTCGTGCGGCCCTCGCCGCCGCCCTCATCGGCGTCTCCGCCCTCCTCCCGCCCACCACCGCCCACGCGGACCAGGCCCCCGCCTGCCGCGCCGCGGCCGACACCGGCGCCGCCACGGACCCGGAGCGCGCCCGCCTCCGGGACCCGCGCACCGCCGCCCTCCCGCGGCGGGCCGCGCTCGACGGCTTCGTACGGGGCTTCCCCGCGGCCCTGTGCACCGTCCGCGACCCCGCCGGCGCCGACCGGCTCCTCGACAGCTGGGGCGAGGCCCTGTGGCAGGCCGCCGTGAACCGGGCCCAGGGACGCCGGCCCGGCGGTGACCTCCCCACCGGCGACGACCGCCCCCTGTACTGGGCCCGGCTCGCCATGACCGTCGACCTCGACCGCTGGCAGCCGTCCTTCCCCGTCGACCGCCAGGCCCTGCGCTCCCGCTTCGAGGACGCCTCCCGCGGGCTCACCTCCAACGCCTTCCGCGGCACCCCCGGCGTCCGCCGGATCTTCGTCAGCGGCTTCGACCCCTTCGGGCTGGACGCCGAACTGCGCCGGGCCAACCCCTCCGGGTCGGCGGCCCTCCAGCTCAACGGACGCCGCGTCACGCTCGCCGACGGCACCCCGGCCGAGATCCGTGCCGTCGTCCTGCCCGTGCGCTACGCCGACTTCGACGCCGGCATCGTCGAGCGCGCCTACGGCCCCCGCCTGGCCCCCGGCCCCCGCGCCGCACACATGATCACCAGCATCAGCCAGGGCTACCCCGGCCTGTTCACCCTGGAGGCCTGGGCCGGCCGCTCCCGCTCGGCGGACCCCTACCCCGACAACACGGGCGCCCTCTCCGGAGGCACGACCGACCACCCCGTCACCGCGCCCGGCATGGGCCCCGGCGCCGAGTTCCTGCGCACCACCCTGCCCGCGGACGCCATGACCGCCGTCCAGAGCCCCTACCCGGTCCGCCTCAACACCGTCGTCACCGAGATACCGGCCGGCGGATCGGGGCCCGTGACCCGGGAGGACGGCCCCACCCCGGGATCGCGCGCCGTGGCGGGCGGGGGCGGCGGCTACCTCTCCAACGAGGTCGCCTACCGCTCCAACCGCCTGCGCCTGGAGCTGCGCCCGGACCTGCCGGGAGGCCATCTGCACACCCCCGTGCTCACGGGCCTGCCCGCCGACCCGGCCGCGCTGACCGGACCCGACTTCGAGCGCAACGAGAAGGCCATCACGGCCCAGGTGCTGGAGGTGTTGCGCCACTCCCGCTGACCGACCCTCAGGGCAGCGCGAGGCGCAGCGCCTCGCCGACCGCCTCCAGCGCGGCGGGGCTCAGCCGCATCGGCATCGCCTCCACGTAGTGCGCGGCGGGCCGGACGGTGGTCAGGAAGTCCACCAGTACGTGCCCGCCGACGCCCTCCACGAGGGCCTCGTCGGCGGCCTCGAAGGGCACCGACGTAGGCCACGCGTCCGAGCCGGTGCCGATCTGCGCGACGACGACCGTGTCGAGCAGGGCGTTGCGGGTGTCGTTCGACACCACCACCCACAGCCCGCCGCGCCCCTCGTCCCCGATGGCGAGCACGTCGCCCCGGCGGAACTCCGTCACAGGGTTCCCTCCTGGGCGACGACCGCCAGATAGGTGGCCCGCTCCGCGAGCGGGGTGCTCTGCCCGGACAGGTTGCGGTGCATGTCCTGGTAGGCGGCCGTCAGATGGTGCTCCCAGGCCTCGGCGAGGGCGGCGGCGCGGACGAACCGGGCCAATGACTGCCCGGCCGTGGCGGCCGCTTCGCGAAGGAGGGCGAGCTCGTGCTCGGCGAACGTGACGTTGAGGGAAGGCACGGGAGAACGGTACTGATGCACGGTGCAGCTGTCCGGTGCTAATCAGGTCATTGATCCTTACCCGCCTCCCGCACAAGGCCGGCCGCCTGGCCGTTGACCCCCGGGGAACGAGACAGTCCCAGGTCACGGGCCCCCTTGACAGCCCCGTCGGGTCCGCCGCTGCCGTAGACATCTCCCTGTCAGGTACGGACCTGCGTACCTGAGACCCACCTGTACGTGACCGGAAACAAGGGAGAACCAGAAGCATGAAGAAGCGTTTGGTCGCCACGGCCCTGGCTTCCGCCGCCATCGCGTTGGCCACCGCGCTGCCGGCCTCGGCCGGCACCACGGGCACCACCGGCGAGGAAGGCTCGCAGAACTGCATCAGCCGCAGCGTCAGCCGCAGCGAGGGGCACGGCTGGGCGCAGACCTGTGACGGCCGCAACTTCAACGGCTGGATCCAGGACGACAAGGCCGACGGCCGGTGCCCGTACGTCATCGCCTACCACCACGGCGGTGGGGAGAGCCACGGCCCGCGCGTCGGTCCGAAGGGCAAGCGGATCGACTTCAACGCCTACGCGGGCGGCAACATCAGCGACTTCGGCATCGGGTACCAGACCTGCTGACACCCGCGTGCACGACAGGGCGCCGCGTCCCCCGAGGGGGCGCGGCGCCCTGCCGTTGCCGGGTCCCGCCTCGCGCCTCGCGCGGGGGCGGGACCGGTGAGGACCTAGTAACCCCAGCGGGCCTGGCCGCCGTCCTGACGGCAGTGGATCAGGCGGCCGTTGGCGGCGTGGGTGGAGCGGCCGACGTCGGCCTTGCGGCAGAACTGGCCCGCGTTGTAGCAGTTCCCGGCGTTGGAGACGATCTCGCAGTCGGCGGTGCCGGCCTCGGTCGGCGGCCGGCTGGGGGACTTCGTGGTGGGCTGGGGCGCGGGCGTGGTCGCCGGCCGGGTCGGGGCGACGGTGGGCTTCGGGTCCGTGCCGTCGGTCGGGGCGGCCGTCGGCGGCATCGACGGGAGCCGGGTCGGCGAGGCCGTCGGACCGGACGTCGGGGGCGCGGTCGGCGGCGCGGTGGGCACGGAGGTCGGGTCCGCGGTCGGCCCCGGACTCGGCGTCGTGCCGGGGAAGCCGGTCGGCGGGGCGGTCGGCGGGGGCGGCGTCGTCGGGTTCGCCGAGGGGAGGCCCGACGCGGCCGACAGCGCGGCGCCGCCGCCCTCCGTCGGGCCGCAGGCGACGGCCGCGGCCGCCACCGCGACGGTGATCAGGCCCCGGACCAGGGCGCTCGTGGTGCGACGACCGCGCCTGCGGCGCGGCCGGTGGTCGTGTGCGGTTCTGTTGCCTTCTGCGGTGTTCATCGGTCCCCCCATATGAATCCGGAAATGAAGGAACATCATATGAACCGATGTCCGGCGGTGGTAACGAGATCCGCATGCTGAACACGCGCCTCCCGCACCACAAGAGGCCGACGCCCCGGGCCCGTTGCCCGTGACGCCGGCCTCCGTACCGGGTCAGCGCGCGTTGCGCTCCGGCAGGTCGACCTCGGCCGGCGCCGGCGCGGCCGGGGTCAGCGCGAAGCCGCGCGCGTTGGCGGCGGACGGAGCCTTCGGCTCGGGCTTCTTGCCGCAGAACGCCGCCTCCAGCGTGCCGCCGAGCGCGGTGTTGGCCACGCCGCGGTTCGAGGTGTTCGCCAGGGCGGCGAGGCTGCGCTTGCCGTCACGGGTGGAGAACGCGTACGTGTAGAAGCCCTGCACCGTGCCCGTGTGGCCGTAGACGGAGGTCCCGCACGACAGGTCGTAGCGGCGCAGGCCCAGCCCGTAGAAGCGGGTGTTCGTCGCGTCGGTCGGGGTCATCGTCAGCATCGCGTCCAGCTGGGGCGCGGCCAGCAGCTTCCCGGTCACCAGCGCGGAGGTGAAGGTGTTGAGGTCGGCCGCGCTGGAGATCATCGCACCGGCCGACTGCGCCCAGGAGACGGTCTGTTCGGTGGAGTCGACCAGCGGGAGACCGGCCTGGTCGGGCGTCAGGTACCCCTGGACGTTCAGCCCCTTGATCTTCGTGTCGGGGTGCACGTAGGAGGTGTCGCGGAGCTTCAGCGGCTTGATGATGCGGCGCTCGTACTCCTTGGCCACCGGGCGGCCCGAGGCCTTCTCGATGAGCATGCCGACGACCACGAAGTTGGCGTTCGAGTACTGGTAGGAGACGCCCGGTTCGGTCGTGCGGGGCTCGGCGAGCGAGAGCTTCAGCAGCTCGTCGTAGGTGAACACCTTGTTGCGGACGGCCTCGAAGCCGGGAACGGTGTCGTTGAACATCGCGTTCGTGTAGTCGGCCAGGCCGCTGCGGTGGGTCAGCAGGTGACGCACCGTGATCCGGTCGTCCGGCAGCAGCCCCGGCAGGTAGTGGTTGACCGAGGTGTCCAGGTCGATCTTCTTCTCCGCCACCAACTGGAGCAGCACGACGCTGGAGAAGGTCTTGGTGACGCTGCCGATCCGGAAGCGCGCCCGGGTGTCCATGGCGGCGCCGGTGGTCGTGTCGCGCACGCCCACCGTCTTGTTCCAGACGCCGTCACGGCCGCTGATGCGGGCCATCGCCCCCGGCGCACCGGCGGCGCGCGCGTTCTCCAGGGCCTTGACCAGGCCTTCGAGGTCCGGAGCCGGAAGGCCGGACGCCGAGCGGTCGGTCGGGGCGGAGGACGTGGTGGACGGGGCGAGCGGAGCGGCCACGGCGGCGCCGGCGGGGACGGCGCCCGCCATCACGGCCGACAGGGCGATGGTCACGGCGAGGCGGCGGTTCAAAGACGCGATCATGGGGGGTTCCTCGACTCACTTGATGCGATACCGGATACCGGGCACGCCGAGGATCGGTTGTGGAGACCGTCGACGGCGAAGACCGGTTCGACCGAGAGCTTACGTAAGATCATGTGAGGGTGCGTCACCACCCGTCCCCCGATGTCCCCCTCTGCCCCGGAGTCGACCATTCCGCGGGCTCGTCCGAGGAGTCCTCCCATGTGGAAGTGTGAACACGTCGTCGGAGCAGGCCTCGACGTCCGGGAGGTCATCGACCTCTACCGGGCGTCGACCCTCGGCGAGCGCAGGCCGATCGACGACGAGGGGCGGTTCGCGCGGATGTTGGCCGGGGCCAACCTCGTCATCACCGCCCGCGCCGGCGGCCGGCTCATCGGCATCGCCCGCTCCCTCACCGACGGCTCCTACGCCACCTACCTGAGCGACCTCGCCGTCGACGCGGAGTTCCAGGGCCGGGGCGTGGGCCGCGACCTGATCCGCGCGACGCGCGAGGCCGCCCCGCAGGCCGCCCTGATCCTCCTCGCCGCCCCGGCCGCCACCGGCTACTACCCCCGCGTCGGCTTCAGCCGCCACGAATCGGCCTGGACGCTGGAAGCCCTCGAGGAAGCCTGACCCGCCGCCCGGCTCCCGGGCCGCCTCCCTCGGCCGCCGCCCACCGCCCCGGCCGCGCCATCCCGGGAGCCCGGCTCCCGGCGGTCTAGGGTCGGGGCATGGACGGTGATCGCCGAGGGTGGCGGCAGTGCGTGCTCGCCGGGGCCGTGTTCGCCGTGTGCATGGCCGGCACCACGCTCCCCACCCCCCTCTACGGCCTCTACCAGCAGAAGTTCGACTTTTCCGAACTGGTCGTGACCATCGTCTACGCCGTGTACGCCTTCGGGGTCATCGCGGCGCTGCTCCTCGCCGGCAACGCCTCCGACACCCTCGGACGCCGCCCCGTCCTGCTGTGCGGACTCGGCTTCGCCGCCGCCTCGGCCGGCTGCTTCCTCGCCGCGGACGACCTCGCCGCGCTGTACGCGGGCCGGCTGCTGTCCGGCCTGTCCGCCGGACTGTTCACCGGGGCCGCCACCGCCTACGTCATGGAACTCGCGCCGGCCGGCGGCGCCTCACGGGCCACCTTCGTGGCCACGGCCGCCAACATGGGCGGCCTCGGCTGCGGTCCCCTGCTCGCGGGGCTCCTCGCGCAGTACGCGCCCGCCCCGCTGTACCTGCCGTTCGTCGTGCACCTCGTCCTGGTCGCCGCCTCGGCCCTGGTCCTGCTGCGCCTGCCGGAGACCGTGCGCGAGCGCCGCTCCCTCGGCGCCGTACGGCCGCGCCGCCCCGATCTGCCGCAACGGGTACGGGCCGTGTTCGCCCCCGCCGCGATCGCCGCGTTCGTCGGGTTCGCCCTGTTCGGGGTGTTCACCTCGGTCAGCCCTGCCTTCCTCGCGCAATCCCTCCACGTCACCGACCACGCCGTGAGCGGATCGATCGTGGCCCTGGCCTTCTTCGCCTCCACGGCGGGCCAGCTCGTCGTCGACCGGATCGGCGTGCGCCGCTCGCTGCCCCTGGGCTGCGCGCTGCTCCTCGCGGGGCTCGCCCTCCTCGCGGGCGCCCTGTACGCGGAGCTCCTGGTGTTGGTGGCGGCGAGCGCGCTGGTCGGCGGCATCGGCCAGGGCCTCGCCTTCCGCGGCGCGCTCGCGGCGGTGGCCGCGGCCTCCCCGCCCGACCACCGTGCGGGGGTGATCTCGGCCCTGTTCGTGGTCGCCTACACCGGCATCTCGGTGCCGGTGATCGGGGTCGGCGTGCTCTCCGACCCGCTCGGGCTCGAAGGCGCCGGACTCGTGTTCATCGCGTGCATGGCCGCCTTGGTGACGATCGCCGCCGGCTACCTCCTGCGCCGACCGGTCCCCGCGGGGGAGTGAACCGGCGCGCCGCACCGGCGCACCGTACCGGCCGAGTGCGCCGGCGCCGAGTGCACCGGCCGGGTGAACCGGGGCCCGTCGCGACTGCGCCGTCGGGGTGATCGCCGGCCGCGATCGGCGCAGCGCCGCCCCGAGGGGCGTTGCCTGATGATCAGCTGGTCGTTGTGCCCTCGGCGCCCCGCGCGCCCGCCCGGCGCGCGCCGCGCGCCCCGCGCCCCCGTCGAACGGTCGGTCCGTCAGAAGGAGCCCTGCCCATGCGTGTTCGTTCCCTGGCCCCGGAGTCCGGCCTCGTCCGGGCGCCCGTCTCCCGCCGCGGGCTCCTCACCGGCGCGTTCGGCCTCGCGGTGGCGGGCGTCTGGGGCGCGGGCGCACGTGCGGACGCCGCCGCCGCCCGCCGCGCCGGCCCGGTGATCTTCGACTGCGCGGCCTGGGGCGCCCGTCCGCCGTCCGAGGACGTCGTGGTCCTCGCCCAGCGGCCCCGGCGGATCATCGTGCACCACACCGCGACTGCCAACACCGAGGACTACTCGCAGAAGCGGGCCTTCGCCCTCGCGCGGGCGATCCAGAACTACCACATGGACATGCAGGGCTGGATCGACACCGGCCAGCACTTCACCGTCAGCCGCGGCGCCTTCATCACCGAGGGCCGCCACCACAGCCTTGCCGAGCTGTCCGCCGGTCGCCGCCAGGTCCGCGCCGCCCACTGCGTCGGACAGAACGACGTGTCCGTCGGCATCGAGAACGAGGGCACGTACACCGGAGTGGAGCCCCCGGCCCGCCAGTACGAGGCGTTGGTGTCGCTGTGCGCCCACGTCTGCGGCTCGTACGCGATCCCCCCGTCGGAGATCCACGGCCACCGGGACTTCAACAGCACCCAGTGCCCCGGCGACCGCCTCTACGCCCTCCTGCCCAAGCTGCGCGAGGACGTCGCCCTGCGGCTCGGCGTCCAACAGTGGCCGGCCGCCGAGGAACCCACCGAACGGCACCCCTGGCCCGGCCCCGCGGAGTACCTCCCGCCGGACTTCCTCACCCGCGAACTGGGACGCTGGACCCCGCGCGGCTGAACCGCCCGACGGTCGAAAGAGCCCTGGCGGGGTCCCGGCGGCGCGCCGTACGTTCCCCGCCATGACCCCGGACGCCTCTCACGGATCGTGGGTCCCGTCCGTACGAGGTGAGTGCTGACGCACCCTCACCCGACGGACGGCGCCTCCCGCCCCTCGTCCCTTCCTTCTGGCCGCGCGCACGCGAGTACGCCGTGCCCGCCGCCGTGATCGAGACCGCCACCGTGCACCCGCTGCGCCGGGCCGAGGGGATCCCGCTGGTGGCCGGCGGGATCACGGACCTGCGCCTGGGGTTCGCCGCCGCGCCGAGGGCCCGGCCCCGCCCGGACGTGGTCGTCGTGCCGACCGACGGCCAGACGCCCTGGCCTTCGACCCGACCGGCCTGCCGGACGGTGGTCGGGCTGTTACCCCGCACGGGCTCCGACGGGTGGGACGAGGACGACCCGGACCACGTCCCGGACGAGCCGCCGTCGTGGGCGCGGGTGGTGCACATCGGCTGACGGTCCTGGTCTTCTACACGGTTCCCCGGGCGGGCCTCCCGTCGAGGAGGCGGGCGCGGAAGAGGTCGAGGACCTGGTCCAGGGCCTCCCGGGTGCGTTCGCCCGGCCGGTCGACGAGGTGTTCCGTCAGCACCGAGTGCGGGGGCAGCACGGCGTCCGGGTTGGCGTCGGCGTCGTCCAACTCGACGGCCACGAAGGCGTCGCCGAGTTCTCGACGGAGGAAACCGAAGCGGTCGCCGGGGGAGAGGCGGTCGCTCCTGAAGCGCATCCCCAGCACCTGGAGCCCCTCGCGCTCACACCGGCCCCGTACGGTGGCGAGGTCCTCGGGGGAGATGTCGATGCCGGCGCGGCGGCTGCGCGTCAGGCCCAGCGGGAGCGACGGCTGCGACAGGACGGGCGCCAGCATCCGGTCGTCGACGGCCATGGCGAGGGCGAACCCGCCGGTGAGGCACATGCCCACGGCCCCGACGCCCGGTCCGCCGCACCGCTCGTGCTCGGACGCGGCCAACGCCCGCAGCCAGGTCACGACGGGGGAGGCGCGTCGGGTCGCGAACACCGTGAACTCGCGGCTCACGCAGACGTTCCACATGCTCGCCGCGGTGTAGAGCCCGCCCCGCAGCAGGCCGTGGGCCCCGGGGTGGGGGTCGCGTCCGGGCGTGCCGAACAGCACCGGGAGGACCGCGGTGCACCCGACGGCGGCGACCCGCTCCGCGAACTCCAACACCTTCGGGGTGATGCCCGGTATCTCGGCGATCACGATCACCGCCGGTCCGCTGCCGCGCCGCAGGACGGCCCGCGTGGCGCCCCCGTGGGCGAAGGCGTCGTGCTCGAAGCCCGACAGGTCGTGGTCGGCCATGGGCGTCCGCCTCACTCCTCGACTCGGACCCGCGCCGGGACGGCGACCCCGCTCGTCCCCGCACGGCGGGCGCGCCCCGTACCGGCGCCCCTCGTGCGAGGGACCGTACAGCAGGGCACCCGTACGGGCCTACCCCACGGTAACCGGCCGGCGGGGGGACGGGACGGGGCCTTGCCGGGCCGGCCGGGCCGTCCGACCGCACGGCTCCCGGGCCGGGCCGCTCAGGGGAACGGGTGCGGGTGCGGCACCAGTTCCTCGTGCCGCAACGGTCGCGGGGCGCGCCCCAGGCGGTAGGGGACCTCCAGCAGCCGGGGCAGCCCCAGGGTGCGCCGGTTGACGTGCCCGAACGTCATCGGCAACGCCCCCGGCACGATCGCCTTGGCCCCGTACAGACCGAGCCGCTCCCGCACCCCCGCCTCGTCCTGGCCGACGACCAGCACCTCCAGATCGGCCTCCGCGAGCCGGCGTACCGTCGCCGACAGCAGCGACGACAGGTCCGTCACCGGTTCCGGCGCCCCCGGCCAGACCTCGCGCCAGGGCCTCGCCCGGCCGCCGCCGTCCAGGACGTCCACGCGCGGGCGGGCCTCCGCGAGACCGTAGAGCGCGGTGTGGTCGGACAACGAGGCGACCAGCTCGGGCCGTTCCAGCATCCGCCGCAACCGGCGCGGGTCGTGCTCCTCGGGCTCCGCCCGCAACCGCTGGGCGGCGTTGAACACGTTCGTGACCGCCTCCACCACGGCGGAGCGGATCGCCGCGCGCGGGTCGTGGTGCGCCCCCGCGGCCAGGAACACCTGGGGGGCCGCCGAGCCGACGTCCTCGTGCCGGACGAGCGCGACGACCGCCGGGACGCCGAAGTCGTTCGTCGCGTCCAGCAGGGTCAGGGCGTAGCCGGCCGTCTCCGCCCGGTCGACGAGGTGCAGCACCTCCGGGTCCTCGTCCGGCAGGGCGATCCGGCCCAGCGGGGTCCGCGCGTACCAGGCCATCAGGAACGCGTCGCGCTCCGCCACCTCGAACAGGCCGTACAGCGCCGCCTCCTCGGGGCTGTTGCCCAGACCGCAGCCGCTGGAGCTCTCGTACACCACGCGGGGCCGCCCGGGCGCGGGATCCCAGTACGCCACGTGCTCGGGCACGGCCAGGGGCCGGTCGTGCGTCAGCGACCACGCGTGCACCCAGTCCAGCTCCAGGTCCGGGGTGTAGGGCACCGTCGCCGAGCCCGGATGGCCGTGGTGGGCGGGATCGGGCAACCCCAGGCGCGCCGGATCCACCGCACGCTCCGGCCCCAACGCGGCGTAGGAGGAGCGCAGTACGGTCCGTCGTCCGTGCGGGCTCATCCCGGTGAGCCGCTCGACCGCCTCGAACAGGGCCACGCGCTCACTGCCCTCGTAGTCGAGCGCCCGCCCGTACCCGCCGTCGCGCTGGGCCCGTCCCAGGGTCACGTACGCGCTCGTCAGGCTGTGCACCGAGTCCTCGGTGCGCGTCACGCGGTGGACCGGCCCGAACCGTTCGTCGTACAGCTCCGCCCGCAGGGCGGCCGTCCCCGTACGGTCGTTGGGGCCGCGCAGCACCGACGGGTCCGGGAGCGGCCGCGACCCGGGACGCGACCAGCCGGCCCCGGCCCCGACCGCGTCCTCGGGGAGCGGGGCGCACACCCCGCAGCCGCCGACGGGACGGACGGTGTGGGTCGACCAGGTGCCCCGGCCGCTGTGCACGACCACCACGGTCGCACCGGACCCGGGCGCCGGGGCGGGCTCGGCCGCCAGCGCCGAGGCCAGCGCCGCGACGCCGTCCGCCAGCGCGGGGGAGGGGCCGCCCGTCAGCCGCATCCCGGGGCTGTCCCAGGGGACGCGCCCGCCGATGGTGGCGAGCCGCCGGTACTCGGTACAGGAGACGCAGGCCCGCGCACCGGGCCGCAGTACGGGGCCGACCACGGCGACCGCGCCGTCGTGACGCACCGGCACCAGGGTCACGGGGTGGTCGAGCGCGTGCCGCGACAGCGCGGCGGCGTCCGCCGGCGTCCAGTCGTCCAGCACCACGACGGCCCGCCCGGAGACGGTGGTCAGCGCCGTGCGGAGGTCGAGCACGTCGAGCACGTCGAGTGCGTCGGCGCGGTGGCGGTCGGTCGGGGAGCCGGTCATCGCGCCGTCCTCGGGGTCTCGACGTCTTCGTGCGGCGCGCTCGTCGCGAGGACGGTGAACCCGCAGCGGGCCAGCGCGGTCAGGAGGGTCGTCGGGGCGGCCGGCCCGGCGACGGTCGCGGGCGCGACGCGCAGGCCGGTCAGGGCCAGGAGCGCGGCGCGCAGCCCCGGTTCGCGCGCGGCGACCGCGGCCCACCAGCCCTGCGCCCACCGTTCGTCCTCCCACGGCGCCGGTGGCACCCCGGCCACGGCGAGCTCGCAGGTCTCGCCACCGGGGGAGGCGGTGTGACGGTTCGCCGACGCCCCTTCCCCGGCCTGCCCGCCGTCCGCCGTTCCGTCCGCTGCTCCGTCCGCCGCTCCGTCCGTCGCGCCGGCCTGTACGCGGACCAGCGCGGCCAGCGCCGCGAAGGCGACGGCGTCGCCGGCCGTGGCCTCCACCGCCCGCCCCAGCAACAGCCGTTCTCCCGTACCCGACTCCGCGTGCACGTCGGCCCGGTGCGCGGCGCCTGCCGCGTCGAGCCGGACCACCCGCAGCCCGGCCCGTACGCCCAGGCGCCGGGTCAGCACGCTCCACCAGTGGCGGGCCTGCGCGTGCCCGGCGGTGTACGGGTCGAAGGGCACGGCGGGGCCGTGCGGCCCGGGCGGCTTCCGCGCCGCACGGCGCAGCGCCCGGCCGAGCGCGTGACCGGGCCCCGCCCCCACGACCACCCCGGGCACCGCACCCGCCAGGCGAAGCTCCGCCACGTGGCACAGGGCGTCCAGCCGCGCGAGGTCGGCGCGGGCGCCGCCCGCCGTCAGTCGGCCGCCGTCCGGCAGCGCGCCGGCGACCAGCGCCACCGGCAGCTGCGGCAACGCCCCCGGCAGGGCGGGTTCCAGCACGCCGAGGCGTTCGTCGGTCAGCGCGGTCACCCCCGCCAGGGCGTCGGCCAGGGTGGCGGGCGGCCGGGCCGGGGCGGCGGATCCGGGGGGTCCCGCGAGCCAGGGGTGGTAGTCCGACCGGAGCGGGTCCACGGAGGCGACGAGGGCCGAGGGCAGGCGGAGCCGGGGCTCGGAGTCCTCGCCCTCGATCCCCGGGTCGGGCAGCCCCGCCAGGGCGCACAACAGCCGTTGGACGGCGCTGCCCGCGACGAGCGCGCGCGACGCCTCGCCGCCGAAGCCGAGGTCCTCCCCGGCGGCGCCCGCCGTCCGGGCCGCGAGCGCGGCCCCGTCCGCCTCGGCCCCGGCGCGGGTGCCGACCGGGGTGACGAAGCCGCCGGAGGGGTGGACGCCCGCCGCTACCGCGAGTTCCGTGCCGTCGGCCCGGCGGGCCCGCAGCGCCACCCGGCCCCCGAACCCGATCCCGATCCCGATCCCGTCCCCGATCCCGTCCCCGCTCGCGGATCCGCTCGGCTCCTCGGCCGGCGCCTCGAAGGCCGCGACCCCGGCGCGCTCCAGGGCGCTCAGCACCGCCGCCGCCAGGGCGCCGTCGTCGGCCCCGCCCGAGGCCACCTCCACCCGTACGGAGCGCAGCGCGGCGGCGGCCTCGGCGGGACGGTCGGCGAACCGCGACAGCCAGTCGCCGAGCGGGCCGCTCCCGGCGGGCGGGGACGCGGCCGGGGCCAGCAGGCGGTTGCCGTGCAACTGCCCGATCAGCGTGCACAGGGCGCCCCGCAGTGGTGTCCCGGGCGCGACCCGGTCGGCCAGGGCCCGGGGCCCGTCCTCGGTCAGGAGGGCGTCCGCGACCATCCGCCACAGCGCGGGGAGCGCCGGGCTCCCCTCCAGCGTGACGCTGCCGCTCCACCCGCGCAGGTGCAGACCGTCCGTGAGGGGGCTGACGCCCACTCCGGGCCGCAGCCGCCGGCGCGCCAGATCGTCGAGAGCGTCGGGGGCGTCGGGGGCGGGGGCGGGGGCGACCGGGTCGTCGGGGGCCCGCCGCGGCGGCGCGGTGTCCGGGCCGTGCGTGCGTACGTCGCTCACGATCCGCTCCCCGCCCGGTAGGTCTCCACCACGAGTTCCACGGCGCGCGCGGGCCGGGCCCGCCCGCCCGGCGCCGGCAGCGCCTCCTCCAGCACCACGCCCTCGGGATGCCGGGAGAGCCAGCGGTCCAGGCACCGCAGGTGCAGGGCGCTTCCCAGGTCCACGAACTGCGGCTTGGGCACCGTCGTGGAGTCCGGCGCCCGTCCGTCGGGCCCGACCCCCTCGGCGGGAGGAGCGGGCACCGGATGCAGGAACAGCTGGTCGGGCACCCCGAGCAGGGAGCGCCAGCGGGCCGCGGCCTCGAAGGGCACCTCGCCGTCGGCGGTCAGCGCGGCGCGCAGCTCGGAGACCGTGCCGGCGGCCAGCTTCCAGCGGCGCCGGCGCAGCACGACGTGCCGGTGCCGCAGCCGGGGCGTACGCACCAACTCGCCGCCGGGGACCTGGCTGACATGCTGGGGGACCAGCGAGGCGAAGGACACGACGCCCTCCGGATGGTCGTGGATCAGGGGGGCGCTGCGCGTGGTCAGCCGGTCCGGGACGAGCAGGCCCGGGTAGAAGACGTCCAGCGGCTCGCCGCCCTCCCGCAGGCGCAGGCGTACCTCGTCGCTCGCCACGTCGTGGAAGAGCTCCACGTCGGACTCGGAGATCGGCCCGCGCCCCGCCGGCTCGGCACCGCCGGGTCCGACCTCGTCCGAGGTGATCTCGTCCGGCAGGAACAGCGGCTGGAGGTTGGCGTTGAACCCGCGGACGAGGCGGAACTGCGCGGGCCGGGAGCCGCGCCCGCGGCCGGACCCCACCTCCCGCGCGACCTCCTCCCCGACGGCTCCGGCGGCGCGGGGGTCGAGCTGGTCGAGGAACCGGCTGCCGATCCGCCCCCAGCCGCCGTAGAGGTGATTGAGGGCCAACAGACCGCGCCTTCCGTCGCGTTGCAGGAAGTGCGCGTACGACAACGGGCGGTTCGCCGTCCAGCCGGGCAGCCTGCGGGCCACGTCCGTGACCAGCCAGGAGGGCAGCACCACATCGGCGTCCGGATCCTCCCGGGCCCCTGCCCGCTCGTGCGCGTCGCGTACGAACTCCTGCCGCAGGAGCGCCAGTTCGGCAGCCCTCGTCGGCAGCGCGGCCAGGTCGAGCTCCTCGCCCGGGGCTCGCTCCGTCGTGCGTATGGTGTCCTCGCGCGCGGCGACGGTCTCCTTCGCGAAGTCCCAGATCGGGTGGCACACACCCCCGACCCCGTGACGGGCCACGAACCGGTCGCGCACGGCGCGCCGCAGGACGTGCCCCAGGTCGAACAACTCCGCCAGCGCGCCCACCTCGTGCAACGCCTCGTGGTCGGCGTCGGTGAGCAGGCCCTCCGTGTCCACCGGCTCGCGGGCCGCCACGTCCTCCGACAGCACGATCGGCGCCGGCTCGCCCTCGGGCAGCGGCCGGCCCGCCGCCCCGAGCAGGGCCTTCCAGAGTTCGCGCAGCAGGGGCAGCAGGGTCGTGCGCCCGCCCGGATCGGCGGCGCCGAACTTCGCCGTCGCGTCGGCCACCTCGTCGATCAGACCGGCCAGCGCCCGGTCCTCCTCCGCGCCGAGGGAGCGCAGCCAGCCGGCCAGCGCCGCCAGCGGTTCGGGATCCTGCGGTCCGACCGGCGGTACGGGCACCAGCAGTCCGGTGTCCACGAGCCGTTCCACGTACGCGGACGCCGCGGCCAGATCCTCGGGCCGGGCCAGGGCGGCCGCCAGCCGCGCCGGGGTGACCGGTGTGCGGCACAGCTCGGCCACGCGCTCCAGCGGCGCGCTCGCCGCCACCTCGACCTCGTCCTCGTCGGCGAGGACGACGCGGCCGGTGGCGGAGACCAGGCGCGTACGGGCGAACACGGCGCGGCCGTCGACCGTACGGGCGGCGCTCGTCAGGCGGTGGGGGAGCAGGGCCCGTCGGCGCGGATCCGACGTCAGGGCGTCGCACAGGGCGGTGACCAGCGTGCGGTTGGCGCGGACGGAGTTGTGGGTCGTGCCCAGCAGGTTCCCCTCCCCCCACTCCGCCACCACCGTCTCGCGGGCGCCCGGGCGGACGGTCAGGGGACCCCACCCGACGGCGGTGAACCAGGACAGCGGGCTGGTGCGGGTGGCGGCGCGCACCGCGTGCCGCAGGACCCCGGGTTCCTCCTTGCGGGCCCGGCGCGCGCGGCCGTCCGGCCCGACCCCGGCTCCGCCGGCGGCGCGTTCGACGGCGGCCAGCAGGTCGGCGCTGGTGTAGGAGGCGGCGAGCGCGAAGGCGGGCTCGCGGCACTGCACGGCGAGGGCCTCCCGGTCCGCGGCGAGGGCGCCGGGCGCCGACTCGGCGACCCAGGCGCGGACCGAGTCCAGCCTCTCGCGCAGCAGGAGCCACTCCCGCAACGGCGGCACCCGTTCGGGCAGGTCGCCGAGCCGGTCCAGGAGCGCGGGGCGGGGCTCGCGCGCGTTGTGCACGGCGCGACGCAGGGGGAGGACGACGTCCCGGTGGAAGGTGTCGGCGTGGCCGCCCCGGCTCTCGTAGAGGGCGTCGGCGAGTCGCGGGCGGAGGTCCGCCAGCGCCGCCTCCAGCTCCGTCAGACGCTCCAGCCCGGCGCGGAAGACGGCGGCGTCGGGGGACTGCGCGGGGTGGCTGAGCACCGTCGCGCGTACCAGCGCGTACGGGGCCGTGCGTACGGCGGGAGCGGCGGGCACGGGGGGCGTCATGGCGTCCGGTCCTTTCCGGCTCGAACTCCGTCGGGGGAGGGGCGGGGTCGGGCGCGAGGGGGAGGAGGGGGGACACGGCCCGTCGCGACACCCCTCGGCGGGGCGCCGCGACGGGCCGCGACGGCGGCGGCTCAGACCACGCCGGGCGCGTGCTGCGGCATCTGGCTGCAGGTCCACTGGCAGGCCGTGGGGAAGCCGCAGCCCGAGGTGGAGGTGTTGGCCGCGAAGGAGGAGACGCCGGAGGTGTCACGCATCGTGGTGACCGTGATGCCGCCGAGGTCCAGGTCGTGGGCGTCGAAGGTGGTGCCCACGTCGATGTCTGCCATGAGAACTCCCAAGGTGGTGGGACGACTTGTGATGGCTTGCTGCCGTGGTACGGAACAGCGCGCCGAACGTAGCCCGGGGGGAGTGCGGAGCACAGCGGACGGTTCTGGACAATCCGGTGTAACTCCATCTGAACTCAAGGAAATTGACCGAATGGAGGCGTGACAAGACCGGGCGGGAGAGAACTCCGGTGGCGCCGCCTTCCGCGTCCACCGGAACTCTTGTCCCGCCCGGTCCCCGGCCGTCCGGCCCGGCCGCCCCGACCCGCCGCCACCCCCGTGTCCGGCGGGGCGGGACGGCCGGGCCCGCGGCCGGCCTAGGAGACGAGCTCCTCGACGGTGCGCGCGACGGGGCCGAAGAGGTCGCCGATGGTCGTCAGCGCCGCAGTCTGGAGGGTGGCGGCCGGTACGGCGGACCCGTCCGGGGCGGGGAGCGACCGGGTGGCGGTGGCCTCGGCGACCACGGTGGGGCGGTAGCCGAGGTTGAAGGCGCCCTGGGCGGTGAAGGTGACGCACATGTGGGTCATGAACCCGGCCAGGACGAGGTCGGGGCCCGCGCCCAACTCCCGCAGGACCTTCTCCAGGTCCGTGTCGTGGAAGGCGTTGGGGACCTGCTTGACGACGACGGTCTCCCCCTCGACGGGAGCCACTTCGGCACTGATGGCGCCCGTCTCGGCCCGGATGTCGTACGGGGTGCCCACGCCGCCGTCGTTGACGACGTGGACGACCGGCCTGCCCGCCGCCCGGGCCGCGGCCAGCAGCCGGGCCCCTGCCGCGAGGGCCTCCTCGGCTCCTTCGAGGGCCATGACGCCCGTCCGGTAGGTGTTCTGGAAGTCGATCAGTATCAGGGTGCTGTCGGCGAGCCGGGGCGGCGTGTCGTCGAGGCCGACCACGTCGCGCAGGGTCTTGGAAATGGGCATGACAATATCCTTGCTGTTGCTGTTGCTGTTGCTGTTGCTGTTGCTGTTGCTGTTGCGGGGCCGGGGCCGGGGCGCCGGAGAACCCGATCAGCCGGTGGTGCGAAAACGCCTGCGGTAGGCCGCCGGGGCGGTCCCGATCCGCTTGCGCAGCGCCCGGTGGAGGGTCTCCACCGAGCCGAGCCCGCAGGCCCCGGCCACCTCGTCCAGCGGCTGGTCGGTGCTCTCCAGCAGGCGGCGGGCCGCCTCCACCCGCGCCGTCTCGACGTAGGCGGCCGGCGTGGTCCCCGTCTCCGCGCGGAAGACCCGGGCGAAGTGGCGTTCGCTCAGGCACATCCGCGCCGCGAGGGCCGCCGCGGACAGGTCGCCGTCGAGGTGGTCCGCGATGAACATGCGGAGTTCGTCGATGTCCCGGCGGGCCGCCGGAGGGCGGGACAGCGGGACCGAGAACTGGCTCTGGCCACCCTGGCGCTTCAGGTACATGACCAACTGTCGGGCCACGGCGAGGGCCGTCTCCTCGCCCAGGTCCTCCGCCACCAGAGCCAGCGCGAGGTCCATGCAGGCGCTGATGCCCGCCCCCGTCCACACGTTCCCGGACCGGACGAAGATCGGATCCGGGTCCACCGTCACCTCGGGGTGGTCGGCCGCCAGCTGCGCCGCGGTCGACCAGTGCGTGGTGGCCGTCCTGCCGTCCAGCAGACCGGCCGCCGCCAGCAGGTGCGCGCCCACGCACACCGACGCCACCCGCCGGGCCAGGGGGGCGGCCGTCCTCAGCCACTCCACCACCTCCCGGTCGATGCGGGCCACGGGCCCGTCCGGGTGCGGGTCCACCGCACCGGGCACCAGGAGGGTGTCCAGTACGCCGTCCACCTCCGCGAACGAGAGGTCGGTCAGCAGGCGCACCCCCGCCGAGGTGGTGACCACGCCGGACGTCGGCCCCGCGAGCTCCACCCGGTACCCGGCCCGCCCGTCCGTCTCCCGGTTGGCCAGGGCGAACACCTCGGCGGGACCGGTGACGTCGAGGAGGTCGACATCGGGGAAGACCGCGATGACGACGCGGCGGTTCGTGGACATGCGTCCATGGTCACGTGCGCCGCACGCGACCGCAATGACGCCGTTCTGTCACATCCGGACATGGCGAAGGCCCGCCGCGGGTGTTCGTGCGGACACCCGCGACGGGCCTCACCGTCGGGTCAGCTGTTGGCCGAGACGTTGCCGGAGAGGACCGGGATGTTGCTGAGGAGGTGCGAGAGCGGCTCGTCGCCCTTGGCCTGGGTGGAGTTCTCGGCGCACTGCTGGTTCTGCGGGTTGGCGAGGACGTTGACGTCCTGGACGCCGACGTTGGCGAGGACCGCGACCAGCGACTGGGCGTTGACCTTGACCGGCAGGCCGATGCAGGGCTTGTTCAGGGTGCCCTGGACCGCGCCGAGCTGCGGGCTCTGGTCGCCGTGGGTCTTCTGGTTGCCGTACGCCTGGACGGCGCCGTTGCCGTTGACGGTGTTGATCCCGTTGTCGTTGCCGATGGCCATGGCCGGGGCGGCTACGGCAGCGCCGGCGCCGATCGTGGCGGCGGTGGCTGCGGCGGTGACCATCATCTTCTTCAGCATGTGCGGATATTCCTTCGCTGGAACGTTAACGGGCCCCCGGCAGGGGCGTTCGTCTCCGTAACGGGCGAGGGGCGCGGGGCGTGACGGTACGTCACCCGATCGCGCAACGGCCGTTGCCGCCGGACCGACAACCCGCAAACCCGACCGTGTGACCGGTCACCGCCCGGTGCGCTCCGGGAAGGTGAAGGTGTAGCCACGCTCCTTGAGCCACGGCAGGTACTCCTTGAGCGCGGCCACCGTCTCGCTGCGGTCGCCGCCGCCGTCGTGGAAGAGGACCGTCGGCTGCCGGGGCAGGTCGGCCTCGACGGCCGACACGATGGCCTCCAGGCCCGGCCGGCTCCAGTCCTTCGGGTCCACGCTCCAGCCCAGCGGTCGCATGCCCGCCTCGGCCGCCACGGCACGGCTCTCGGGTGTGAAGGCGCCGCCCGGCGCCCGGTAGTAGTCGACGGACACCCCCGGCACGGCCTTCTGGATCATGGCCTTGCCGTCGAGGATCTGTTGGCGCTGGTAGGCCACGGGCTTGTGGTCCATCGTGACGTCGTGGTCGACGGAGTGGTCGCACAGCTTGTGGCCGTCGGCGGAGACCGCCCGCACCAGGTCCGGATGGGCCTGCGCGCGGGTGCCGACCATGCAGAACGTGGCCTTGACGTGGTTCTCGCGCAGGACGTCCAGCACCTGCGGGGTCCACCGGGGGTCGGGACCGTCGTCGATGGTGATCGCGATGTCCTTGCCCGTTCCCTGGGCGAGCCGGGTGATGTCGAGCGGGACCGACGCCGCGGCGGGCGCCGCGCCGGCCTCCCGGGCCGCCCGGGGAGCCGCGGCGGGCGCACCGGCCCGCTCGGACCCCGCGGCGGTCCGGTCCGCCGCCCGGTCGGGTGCCTGGTCGGCGGAGCCGCCCGGCGCGGCCGACGCCGGGGCGCCGGTCGCGGCCAGCAGGCCGAGGAGGGCGGCCGTCGTGGCCGCGACGGTGGAACCGAGTCGACGCCGACGGACGGAACCGACGGAACTGTTGGTGCTGCTGCCCATGGAGGCGATCTTCCTTCGCGTTCGGTCCCCCCGATGCGCGGTGCCGATCCAGGCTAGGAAGCCCCCGAGGGCTCCCTCTTCCTCCGATCGGCCATTTTCGTCCGACCGCCGGTCAGCGGCCGGTGAGTCCACCGGCGCCCCTGCCCTGGGCGCGTCGGAGGACCTCCTGGGCGCCGAGGTCGACGGCGAAGTCGACCGGGCCCGGGGTGCCGCTTCCGGAGCCGGAGGGCGCAGTGGGGGCGTGAGGGGTCACGCAATCGAAGTTAGGTAACCCTTTCTTCGCAGGTCAAGGGAGGGTGGGAAGTGTCACAGGCCCCGGGCCGTGCAGGTCCGAGGCCGTCAGCAGGAACAGGTGGGCCCGCGTCCAGGACTCCACGGCGGCCCCGTCGCCGTGCCCTGACAGGGCGGCCGGCACGGCGCGCACCAGAGCGGCCGCCGCCGACAGGCCGGTGCGCTCCAGGGCGGTCGCGGCCCGGTCGAGCCGGTCCGGGCCCGCCCGGTCCGGCCGGCGCAGGCCCCGGTGCGCGGTGTCGGCCAGGGCGGCGAGGGCCTCGCCCAGCGCGGCGGAGATCGGGTCCGGATCGGGGCGCGGCGCCGCCGGCGGCGGTGCGGCCGACGTCCCGGCGGGCGCCAGGTCGGGGACCGACACCGTCGCCCCGTGGAGCACCGCGAGCGGCTCGACCAGCAGCGCGGCGCTCCCGCCCGGCCCGGAGCCGGCGGCCGGCCGGACGAAGCCGCTCACGTGGACGGGGCCGTCCCCGGCCGCCGCGAGCGCGCCCGCCAGGGCGTCGAGCCCGCCGGGCGCGTACGGGTTGTACGGCGCCGCCAGGACGGCCCGCCGGCCCGCCGCGTCGCGCAGCACGGCCTCCAGGCGCTGCTCGGCCGGGTCGTAGCCGAGTTGCTCCACGGAGTGCGCGACCAGGACGCGCAGGTCGTCGGCGGCCACCCGGGGCCGTACCGGCCGGGGCGGCCGGGTCCGCATCCGGTCCGCCTCGGCGGCGAAATCCCGTACGAGCAGGGGCTCGGGCAGGCCGGCCCAGGACGCCCCGAGCGGGGTGACGCCCGTACCGCCGACCCGCGACGTACCGAACGTCACGGTGTGCCCGGGGGTACGGGAGGCGGTCTCGCTGACCACGTTCCCGGCGGCCAGCGCCCCGAGGGTGGCCCCGGCGACGCGCCGACCCGCGAGCTCCGGGCCGGTCAGGGCGGTCCCCTCGCCCCGCGCCGGGTCGGGAGCGAGTTCCCACCGACGGTGCAGTACCAGCGTGGTGCCGGCGGCGGCGTGCGCGAAGTACACCCGCGCCGTACGGGAGAGCTCGTCCCCCGTGATCCGGCAGCCGAGCGCGGTCAGCCGCACCCGGCGCAGCGGGGTCGTGCCCGGTTCGCCCGTGCCGTGCCGGTCGGCGCGCTGCCGCGCGGCCACCTCGGCGAGGAGTTCCGCGAACCGTTCGGGCCGGTGTCCGGCGCCGCGCGAGGAGTGCTCGGCGAGCTGTTCGGCGAGGTCGGCGACGGCGTCGGCGGTCCAGTGCAGCCCGTGGCCGACCAGGTCGCGGTGGACCCGGCGCAGGCCCGCCACGACGACCGGGCCGGCGTGCGCCGCCCCGTCCAGCAGGAGGTCCGCGGCGAGGTCGGCGGCGGCCCGCGCCGTCTCGGCGGCGTCCCGGCGCGGCGCCTTCGGCCCGCCGGCCCGCACCTCGGCGGGCGGGTCCGCAGGGTCGGCGGCCAGCGCCGCCCGGAACGCCCACACGGCGAGGACCACGGCCTCGCCGCGGTGCTCGGGACGGGCGTCGGACAGGGCGTAGCCCAGCGCGCCCGGAACGGTGAACCGGACGGTGGCGGTCGCCAGCTCGGCCCGGGCCTCGGGCGCCCCGGCGCTCGGGTGGGTGAGCCGCGCCGCGTAGCCGCGAGCCAGGACGCGACGGGCCGCCGCGACGGCCCGCGCCCCCAGCGCGGCGGTCAGCTCCTCGTCGCCCACCTCACCGGGGGACCACACCGCGACCGTGGCCCCGCCCGGCACGTCGTCAGCCGTGGGGGCGCCGGCACCTGTGGGAACGGTGGCCTCGGCAGGGGCGGTGGCACCCGTGCGGGCGGTCGCACCTGCGGGAAAGCCGGCCTCGGCGGGGGCGGTGGCACCCGCCCGGCCGGTGGGGCCTGCGGGGACCGTGGCCTGGGCGGGGGCGGTGGCACCTGCGGGAACGGTGGCATCCCTGGGGGCGGTGGCACCTGTGCGGCCGGTGGCACTTCCGGGAACGGCCGGGTCCGTGGGGCCGGTGGCACCCGCGGTCACGGACCCCGGCGCGACCGCCTCGGGTGCCCGCGCGCCGGCGCGGCCGGGGGCGTCGACGCCCCCGAGGTCGGCCCCGGTCTCCCCCTCGCACCGCGCGTCCGGAGCGGCGGTCGGGTCGACGGGATCCGCGCCCCCCGCCCGCGCCGGGTCGTCGCCGGCGGTGGGTCGTGGGCCTTCGGCCCCGCTCCCCGCCCGGTAGGCGAGGACCAGGCCGAGCAGGTGGCGGCAGGTACCGATCGCGCCGCAGGCGCACCGGCCCAGGTCGAGGCCGGCGCCCGCCGGCAGTACGGTCTCGGTGCCGTCGGGATAGCGCCCCGTGAGGGTGCCGTCGGCCGCGAGGCGGACCTCGGCGCCGGCGCCCGAGGCGAGTTCCCGCGCGGCGCGTTTGACCAGGCCCCGGTTGGTGAGCGCGGCGAGCGTGTCCGGGGTGAGGGCCAGGAGGTCGGCGCGCCGGCCCGCGCCGCCGGAGCCCGTCGTGGACACCGCGCCCGGGGTCATCGGCCGATCCTTTCGGCGACGAAGGCGGCGAGCATGCCCGGGGTCATGGCCCCGACGTGCGCTCCGGCGTCGGCGATCTCCTGGGCGAGGTCCCGGTCGTAGGCGGGCGCCGCGTCCTCGTCGAGCGCGGCCAGCCCTAGCACGGTGCTGCCCTGCTCCACGAGCCGTCGTACGCCGCGCACCAGGCGGTGGCGGTCGCCGCCCTCGTAGAAATCGGTGATCAGGACGACGATGGCCCGCCGGGGGTTGTCGATCAGCCCGGCCCCGTAGTCGACGGCGCGGGCGATGTCGGTACCCCCGCCCAACTGCACCCGCATCAGCAGTTCCACCGGATCCGTGACGTCACAGGTGAGGTCGACCACCGCCGTGTCGAAGGCCACCAGGTGCGTGCGCAGTCCGGGCAGCCCCCACAGGGCGGCGGCGGTGACGGCGGAGTGGATGACCGAACCCGCCATGGAGCCCGACTGGTCGACGAGGAGGATCAGCTGCCACCGCTCCAGGTGGGGGCGGGTACGGGAGGAGAAGCGGGGCCGCTCGATCGACAACCTGCGGTGCTCGGGCTGGTAGTGGGCCAGGTTCGCGCGGACGGTGCCGTGGAAGTCGAAGTTCCTGGACTGGGGGACGAGGCTCGGCCGGCGCGAGCGGGTGCCGGTGAAGGAGCGACGGATCTCCGGGGTGAGCCGGGCCAGCAGCTCCTTCACCACGGCCTCGACGAGCCGGCGGGCCAGGCGCAGCACCCGGGGGTTCATCAGGTGCTTGGTGCGCAGGACGGCGCGCAGCAGCGCGGGACTGGGGCGTACGCGTTCGAGCACGGCCGGGTCGGTGACGATCTCGTGGATCCCGTACCGCTCCACGGCGTCCCGTTCGAGGCGTTCGACGCTCTCCCTCGGGAACAGCCGGTGGACGTCGTCGAGCCAGTCGACCGCCGTCACGGCCGAGGGCCCCTCGCCGGCCCGGCGCACGCCCCGCCGCTCCCGCTCGGGGTCACGGCCGTACAACCACTCCAGGGCGGAGTCACGGGCCCGGCCGGCGGCGTCGCAGGGGCCCGTGTGCCGTTCGGCGGGGGCGCCGAGGATGAGCCGCCAGCGCTCCAGCCCCGGATCGGGCAGGGGCTCGGTCACGCCGGCGGTCGACTCGACGGGCCCGGGCGCGGGCGCGGGTTCGCGGTCGGGGGTGGAGGCGTGCGCGGTCATCGGGTCGCTCCCGTTCCGTACGGCTTCGTGGTCACGCCCAGGCCGTGGCGGTCCAGGAGGCTTCGCACGTCCGCCTCCAGGTGCCGGGCCCGGGCGATGAGCAGTGGATCGGCCGAGGTCCGCAGCAGCCCCCGGGCGGAGCCGCGCAGCCCGCGGCGTTCGATGAGCCTGGCCGCGATCCGTTCGCGTTCGCGGGGCGGGAACCAGGCGAAGGCCTGGCGCAGGGCGGGGAGTCCGGCGAGGAACTCCTCCTCGGACTGTTCGGTGACCAGCGCGTCCAGTACGCCGAGCAGCGTGCCGGTCGGAGCGTCCCGCGCCTCGGGGCCGGCCGCTCCCGGCGCGGTCAGCTCCTCCCGGGCCACCGCGAACAGCCCGGCCAGCCAGTCGCCGAGGGCCGCGGTGCCGGCGACGGCGCGCACCGCGACGACGGGGTCACCGGCCGCTCGGACGCCGCCGCCCGCTTCCTCGGCGAGGACGCGGCACAGCCCGAAGGCGCCGCCGCGCAGGTCCGCGGGCGCGGCCGGGTCGGCGGCGATCCGGGCGCACACGGCCGTCACCGCGGCCCGGTCGAGGGACACCAGCGGCGCCGCGTGCAGCAGGGCGTCCCGGACGCCGGTCAGGGCGCGCAGCCGTCCCCGGTCCGGGCCGCCGGAGCCGTGCAACCCCTCCGCCAGCCACAGCACGCGCGTGACGGCCGCGTCCACGAAGGCGCCGAGCAGGGGGTCCCCGCCGACCCCGTACACCCGGTCGTGCCGCCACAACCCGAGGGCGGTGTGCAGGGCCGCCCCGAGCGGGCCGGGGTCGGCCGCCCGGTCCACGGCGGCCCTCAACTCCGCGAGGAGCGGACCGAGGAGGCCCGTCGCCCCGCAGGTGACGGCGTCGAAGAGGGTGGCGGCGAGGGCGTCGGGCGCGGGGCCGGCGTCCCCGATCCGCTCGGCGAGGGCGCGGGCGGCGGCGTCCTCCAGGGTCATGCCGTACCCGGCCGCCTCGACCAGCGCGGCCTGCCGGCCGGCGGCGTCGGCGTCGCCGCCGGGCCGTGGCTCCCAGCGCTCGACGGACTCCGGGTCGCCACCGTCCACCGGCCCCCGCGTCCGGTGCGGGCCGGGGACGCCGAGCACCCGCAGCCGGTGCAGGACACGGCTCGCGGCCAGGCCGCGGGGCTCGGTCAGGCGCAGCGTCACGGCCCGGTCCGCGTCCAGGCCGTGGGCCGCGAGCTGCTCGGCGACGTCGTGCGTGAGCGGCGGGAGGGGAGTGTCCGGGTGGAGCAGGCCGGTGCGCTCGCCGCAGCCGGCGGCCACCATCTCGACGAGGACCGGGTGGGTGCCCGGGCGCAGCGGTCCGCGCCGGGTCCAGGGCAGGGGTGCGTCGACGGCCTCGTCGAGGAGGGCGCCGGCGAGCCCGTCGAGCAGGTCCAGCCGGGCCGGGTGGCGGTGGCCGCGCAGGGCGGCCAGACCCTGCGCGCCGGCCCGGGCCGAGACCAGCGCGGCCGTGGAGACGTGCTGCCCCCGGGCGCGCAGCCGCCGCGTGACGTCCTCCACGAGCATCCGTCCGGCGGCGCGGGCGCCGTGGTCCCAGAGGTTCTGGTGGTAGCCCGGCGAGGGCATGCCGGACTGGTAGCCGGTGAAGGAGTCGAGGCGGTGGAACGAGTACGGGACGAGGTGACTGCCGGCGAGCGCCCCCGGTGCCGGTCGGGGTACCTCGGGAGGCTCCGACCCGGCGTCGTCCGACGCCGTGAGGGCGACGAGCGCCGGGCGGTGGAAGCCGCCCGTGACGACGAGCACGGGCCCGGCGCCCGGCTCCGCCAGGGTGGCGCGGACCCAGGACGCCATGTACTCCTCGCGCGCCCGGTCCGCGTCGTCGGCCTCGGTGTCGCCGCGCACCACGTCGAAGTACAGGGCCAGCCGATCGGCGAAGCCGCCGTCCGGGAACCCGGCGGACTCCGGGGACCCCGCGAACTCCGGGTGCCCCGGGGACGCCGGGGGATCGCGGAACTCCCCTTGCCCACCGGCCCCTTCCCCACCGGCCCCTTCCCCACCGGACCCCTCCGCTTCGAACATCCGGTCCCACAGGGCGTCCGGCGAGTCCACCCCGAACCGCTCGCACAGCCGGGCCGTGGCCCGTTCGTAGCGCACCTCGGCGTCCGCGTACCGGTTGGTGCGACCGGCCCAGGCGGGATGCCAGGCGGGCAGGTCGATGAAGCGGACCAGCGCGCCGGCCGCCCGCCCCTCGGTGAGCGCCACCCACTCGGGGGAGTAGGAGCAGAAGGGCGTCCACGTGGTGGAGAAGCCCTCCTCGTCGCGGTGGTGGCTGAACACGGCGATCGGCAGCCGGTGCCCGAGCAGCAGCTCGTCGAGCCGGTCGTTGAGGTCGACGGGTCCCTCCACCAGCACGTGGGTCGGACGCAGCGCGGCGATGGCGCGCGCGACCAGCCGGGCGCAGGCCGGCGAATGGTGGCGGACGCCGAGGAAGTGGGCGACCGGGGTGCTCACCGCCCTCACCCCGCCAGCAGGTGCCGGGCGGCGTACAGGTCCCGCCAGGCCGCCCCGGTGCGCCGGGCCGCGCGCTGTTCCAGGTAGCGGCGCAGTCGGGCCAGGTCCTCGGGGCTGTCCTTGGCGGCGGTGCCCGCCAGGCACGTCACCAGGTCGGAGGCGTCGCCCGGTTCGCCGCGCAGGAACCAGCCCCGTACGCCGACCGCGTGGGCGACGGCGACCGCCTCGGCGGTGCTCATCACGGCGTTCATCCGGTCCGAGCCGCCGCCCGGTCCGCCGGGCCCGCCGTCGGCGCCGGCCCGCAGCTCGCGGAAGGTGGTGACGAGGACCTCGATCACGTCGGGGTCGGGCGCCAGTGCCACACCGGACGCGCGCAGCAGCGCGCTCGCCTCCGCCTCGACCAGCGCGGTCTCGGTGTCGCGGTCCGCGATCGGGAAGACCGTCTCGAAGTTGAAGCGGCGCTTGAGCGCGGCGCTCATCTCGTTGACGCCCCGGTCGCGCGTGTTGGCGGTGGCGATCACGTTGAACCCGTGCGCGGCGAAGGCCAGTCCGGCCCCGCCGGGCAGCTCGGGAATGGTGACCACCCGCTCGGACAGCAGGGACAACAGCGAGTCCTGCACCTCCAGGGGGCACCGCGTGATCTCCTCGAACCGGACCAGTCGGCCCTCGCGCATCCCGCGCAGGACCGGCGCGGGCACCAGGGACCTTTCGGAGGGGCCCTCGGAGACCAGGAGGGCGTAGTTCCAGGAGTACTTGATCTGGTCCTCGGTGGTGGCCGCGCCGCCCTGGACCACGAGCGTGGAGTCGCCGCTGACCGCGGCGGCGATCAGCTCGGACAGCAGGGACTTGGCCGTGCCCGGTTCCCCGACGAGCATCAGGCCGCGGTTGGTGGCCAGCGCGACCAGGGCGCGTTCGACGAGGGAACGGTCGCCGACGAACTTCCGGCTGACACCGGTGTCCGGATCCCCGGCGACGAACCGCAGCGCCGCGCGCAGGCTGAGCCGCCAGCCCGGCGGCCGGGGCGCGTCGTCGGACTCCCGCAGCGCCGCCAGCTCCTCGGCGAAGCGGACCTCGGCGGGCGGGCGCTGGACGTCGCGGGCGGTCCCGCGCGGGTCGGGGCTCATGCCGTCAGCTCCGTCAGGTCGGCGATGACCTCCGAGGCCAGGACCGGGTCGAGGTCGGCGAAGGTCAACGGGTACGACTGGCTGCGCCAGTAGTCGCGGGGCATCGTGTCCAGCCAGACCGTCTCCAGCCGCTGGTCGGGGAACTCCCCGGCCATGCCCACGGCGATGCCCATGTCCAGGGCGATGACGAGGTACCGCTCCTTGCCCAGGCGGCGGGAGATCCACCGTTCCACCCCGGCGTCCTGCGGGACGCCCCGCGCCCAACCCCGCTTGGTGAGGCCGAGCAGCCGGCCGACGGGCACGGTGACGCCCTCGAACCGCGTCAGGCGGTGGCCCGACGACTCGTGCGAGGCGAGCGCGTGCACGGTCCGGCCCAGCTGGGGGAACGGCTGCACGATCTCGTAGTCGGCGAAGAGCTCCGACCACGCGGCGAGGGCGTCCGCCGCCAGGTTCAGCGGGTGCGGCAGGCTCACGACGGCGTCGGGGCCCAGGACGAGGGCCTCGTCGTCGGCGTCGGCGAGGGTACGGTCCTCCGCGATCCGGAAGTGGACCGTCCGCCCGGCGTCCTCGGCCCGCCAGACCAGCCGGCGCGCCAGGTGCCACACCAGCGGATGCCCGGCGAACAGCTGCCGGAACTCCGCGGCGTCCCAGGTCCGGCCGTCGACCATCGCGGCTTCCAGGCGGCGCACCTGGTCGGCGGCGATCGCCCGTACGTCCTTCTTCAGCGCGGCGAACCGCTTGCGTTCGGCGGGCGCCAGCTCGGGGTCGTCCTTCACGCCCGGCTTGGGCAGGTCCCTCAGGCGCTTGCCGGTGGCGTCGGCCACGTAGGGGCGCAGCTGTTCGTCGAAGCCCACGGTGAAGCGGCGCGGGCCGTAGTCCACGACGGTGGAACCGTTCGCGTCCAGCCCGAAGTCGGGCACCAAGCGGTCGGCCAGCTGCTCCCCGGTCAGCCCGAGGCCCGCGGCCACCTCCGCGATCTTCTCGCCGGCCCGGGCCTTGAGGGCCTTGAACTTCGCCCGCTGGGCTATGGAGTGCAGGCTGAGCAGGGCGGCGTCGCTGCCGATCGAGGCCAGTACCTCCAGGCCGTCCACGGCCCGGTGGTGGGCGCCCTGGCCGGGCCAGTCACGGATGACGGGGCTCAGCAGCCGGACGGTGTCGTCGTCGCCGAGGCCGCCGAGCTGGTGCAGGGCCCAGGCGTCCTTCGGGGGCATGCCGGCCATGCGCCACTCCTCGAACACCGCCCGCCCGAAGGCCGCGAGCGAGCCCGGGTCGGCGATCTCGCGGACCCGCTCCACACCCGGGTAGAGGGATCCGGGCGTACCGAACGCCAGCATGCGCAGCAGGGTGCGCGTGGCCTCCGAGGGCAGGGCCTCGCCGGTGAGGAGCCGCACCTGGGGCAGCGCCTCGGGATCGGCCCAGGGCCCGGGCGTCGTCGGGCGGGCCGGCAGCGCGGCCACCAGCGGGTCGATGGCGAGGAGGTCCGCGAGGGCCTCCTCGGCCTCGGGGCCGTACCGGGCCGCGGCCTCCCGGACGGTGTGCGTGCCGTGGGCGCCGGCGATCGTGCGCAGCGCCGCCTCGGCGGCCTCGCGGGCCTTGCCCGGCGCGCCGAGGGCGTCGGGGACCAGGAGGTGGGCGGCGTCGCCGGCGTGGCGGACGAGCCAGGCGCGCCCGTGCAGTCCGCCGGACTTCAGCCGGACCAGCCAGTCGGCCATCATCCGGGCCACCCGCACGTCCACGTAGGGCTGGAGCAGCACGCCCATGGTGGCGGGGAGCCGGCCCGCGATGCCGAGGGCCATCCGCAGCGCGGCCGTGTCGTGGCGGGCGATCAGCGGGGTGAAGGTCGAGGCGCCGTCGTAGCTCCAGTCGGGGCCGTCCCATTCGGCGAGGAGCGGACGGACCTCGTCGGCGGGACCGGCCCCGAACAGGGCCAGCAGGTCCCACGTGTTGTCCAGGCGCCCCGCCCGCCGCTCGGCGGCGAGCCGCTCCAGGTCTTGGTGGCGCGCCCAGGACACGAAGTCGTTGTCGACGGAGTCCCACTGTTCGCGCTCCCCGTCCCGCCAGCTCATCCGGGGCTCTGCGGGAGCCGTCAACCCGGCGACCGTACGGGGTGTGGCGCGCGGCCCGCCCCGCGTCCACGGCGGGCTCGTGAACACCTCGGGCAGCCCGGCCGGGTCGGCCGGCGGCAGGGCCCCCTCGCGGCGGGCCCACGGACCGATGAGGGCGGCGGCCGGTGCCGGCAGCCCGTCCAGTGCGGACAGGGCCAGTTCGCGGTGGGCGGAGACGTGCGTGCGCAGCATCCGGCCGGCCAGGCCGGCGTTCGCCGAGGTGCCGCGGGCGGCCTCGGCGAGCAGCCGCATCGCGCGCACCGGGAAGCGGCGGATCGCCGTCGCCAGCCCGGCCCGCGTGGTCTTGTCGTCGATGCGGTCGATCAGGAACCCGAGGGCCTCGTCACCGGGCAGTTCGGCGAGGACCTCGCAGAGGCCGCGGACGGTCTCGGCGTCGAGCCAACGCCGGTTCAGGGTGTCGATGACCAGGGGCGTGAGGGCCGCGCCGAGGCCGTCGGCGGTCGTCGCGACCAGCTGCGCGGACCAGGCCCGCCAGCCGAGGTCGAAGCCGCCTCCGGGCAGGAGGGCGGCGAGCTGTTCGGCGGTGCCGAGCGAGGAGGCGAGCAGGACGCGTTCGGCGTGGGAGTCGTAGCGGGCGGTCGTCGGGTCGAGGCAGCACTCGGTGACCCAGTCCTGTTCGGACGGGACCAGGAAGGAGACGTGGATGCGCCGGCGCGGGGTGCCGCGCTGTGCGCCCAGTACGGCGACGGCCGCCCGGTAGTCCGCCTCGTCGGCGCACGCGAGCAGGCGGCGGGCGCGCTCCGCCACCGGCTGGGAGGGTCTGCCCCAGCCGCCGTTCTCGGGGCTCCGGGCGATGCCGGTGACGGTCACCTTGCCGTTGTCGCCGTACCAGCCCGGGGTCAGCTGCCCGTACTCCAGGGCGGCGCGGGCGGCGAACGGCAGCCCGTGCTCGAGCGCCCACACGTCCACGAACAGCTCCGGGCCGAGTCCCTTCACCCCGGGGCGGGCGAGGCGGGCCAGGACGGCGGCGCCGACGGGGTCGCTCGCGCCGGTCAGGTGCGCCCGGGCGGCCTCGACCAGTTCGGGATCGCTGTCGGCGCAATCCAGTACGTCGGTGATGTGGCCGATTTCCCCGTCGATCCAGGCCCGCGTCCGGGCGCCGGCGTCGGTGTCGGGGGCGGTGGGACGGGGCACCCCGCCCCGGCGCGGAAGGACGTTCCGCTTCCAGGCCTCGGGGAGGACGAAGACGTCCTCGTCCCGGGGGAGGGCGGCGGGCGCGGGGGCCGCCGCGTCCGGCGCCGGCCCGGGGGCCGGTTCGGGCGCGGCGACGACGGCGGGCGCGGCGGCCGCGGCGCGGGCGGCCTCGGCGGGCGCCTGCGGCGCGACCTCCCCGACCCGTCCGTACCCCTTCTTCTCACGGGTCGCGACGGCCTTGGCGAAGTAGGCCGCGGCCTCCTCGGGGGTGGCGAACTCCTTGACCTGTGACTGCCCGGTGGTGCCGGTCCGGCCGAAGCGCAGGGTCACCGAAGTGCCCTCCACGCCGCCCTCCCAGAACTTGGACGACGCGTCCCCGACGAACTCCCAGCGCTGCACGGCCCCTCCGCTTTCCCCATGTGATCAGTTGCCGGAACAGTAACGGCGCGTACTGACAATCCCGTCTCAGGGGTCCCGACCGGCCCCTTCCCCCGGTCGTCCGATGGCCGGTCCGTGGCCTGTACCACCGCGCGGGGGCCGTTCCAGACTGGCCCGATGAACGCGTTACGGATCACCCCATGAGCACCTCCCGGAAGGGCGAACCGCCCCTGCACCGCCTGGAGGTGCCCCTGCCGCACCTGCTGCCCTTCGCCATCGGATCCTTCGACGAGATCGGCCCGCTCGCCCGCGCCGACTTCCCCCACCGCCACGCCTTCTACGAGATCCTCCACATCACCGGCGGACGGGGCACGCACGTCCTCGACCTCACGCACCGGGTCCTGGACCCGCCCCACCTGTGCGTGATCACCCCCGGCCAGGTCCACCACTGGCAGGACGCCGAAGGGCTCACGGGACAGGTGATCCTCTTCAACGAGGACTTCCTCCTCACCCACCCCGAGGACGCCGCGGCGCTGGAACGGCTCGCCGAACGACCCTGGTTGCGGCTCGGCGGGCGACAGGACGCCCTCGCGCGCGTGCTGGAGGCGATGCGGCACGAGTACCGCACCCTGCGCGAGGGCTACGCCGGGGTCCTCAACGCCTACCTGCACATCCTGATCGTCCTGGCGCTGCGCGCCTGCGAGGCGCCGGAGACCGACCGGCCGCCGGCGCCCGCGCGCCGCGCCGTCGACCTGGCGGGCGCCTTCACCCGGCTCATCGCCGCCCCGGGCGGGACCGAACGCTCGGTGTCCTCCGTCGCGAGGGAGCTCGGGGTCTCCAGCGGCCACCTGCACTTCCTGGTGAAGGAGGCGACCGGGCAGACCCCCGGGCGGTTGATGCGCCGCCGCCAGACGCTGGAGGCCAAACGCCTGCTCTCCCGAACCGACCTGACGATCCGGCAGGTCGCCCGGGACACCGGTTTCGCGGATCCGGCGTACTTCAGCCGTTTCTTCCGGCGCGAGACGGGGCTCTCGCCGGGGGAGTACCGTGCCTGCGTCACCGCCCGGCCCGCCGCCCGGCCCCCCGCCGACGGCTCGACCGGCAGCGGTGTGGACACCGGAGAAAAACACCACGATCCCGGGCACGAGTCCCTCGCGATCGACGGGACCGCGAACGTAGGTTGACGACGACGGGCCCGGACCCCACGGGCGGCCGCTCCGCCCGCCCCGCCGCGCCCCACCGCGGCCCGGGGTCCGGCCCGTCACACCCGCCGCCGGTCGCGCGCGCGGGTCGGGCCGCCGTGCCGGCCCCGTCCGCACCCCTCGGTCCGTCCCCGTCCGGTGCTCTCGGCGCCCGGGACCCGTCCCCGTTCGACCGTGATCTTTCGGCCACATCCCGATCCGGGTCCGGGCGCCACCGCGGCGTCAACTATAGTTACGGACAGCGGGCGTCAACTATAGTTACGCCCGAGGAGAGGGAGCAGCACCCAGTGGTGGATTCAGAAGAGGGCCTCGACGGGCCCGAAGCGCCCCGACCGGTTCCGTTTCCGGTACCGGGACCGGGCGCTTCCTTCAGTGACCGCCTGAACTTCCTGTTCGACCGGGTGCGTCCGCCGGGCGCGGAGGAGTACACCAACGCGCACGTCGCCCGCACCATCTCGTCGTACGGCGAGGACAGTTACACCCGCGCGCACCTGAGCTACCTGCGGGCCGGCAAGCGCACGCCGACCATCACCATGGTCCCCCTGCTCGCCAGGTTCTTCGGTGTGGAGGCCGCCTACTTCGTCGAGGACGAGGTGACGGTGAAGGTCGCCACGCAGTTCGAGATCCTGCGCAAGCTGAAGGAGAACGGGGTCGAACGGATCGCCCTGCGGGCGATGGGCGTCTCCGCCGCCGGCCGGCGCAAGGTCCTGGCGGCCCTCGACGCCGTACGCAAGGAAGAAGGCCTGCCCGACGAGCCCGAAGAGTCCGACGGCCTGGACGCGGCGGGCGGACAGGCCGGGTCGGGCGTGCCCGCGAGGGACCTGCCGTGACCGCGGCGGGCACCGACCGTGGGACCCGCCATCGGCTCCGGTGGTTCCGTGAGGAAGGGAAGCTCCATGTGGCTCAGCCGGCGTAACCGTGCGACCGCCCGTGAGGCCCACCGCGCGGCGGACGAGATCGAGCGCAAGGGGCGGGAGTTCGTCGAGAGCCTCGACCTCCCCGCCGTCGACTCCGTCCTCGACCTCGTGCCCTTCGTGGAGGAACGTCTCGACCGGTCGATCCGCCTGATGCCCTTCGCCTCCGACCCCACCGACCCCGACTCCCTGGACGCCTCCGCCCCCTGCGGCCTGTGGCTGGCCACGGGCGACACCGACTACGTCTTCTACGACACCGCCATCAGCCGCGCCCACGCCGAGATCATCGTCGGCCACGAGTTCGGCCACATGCTCCGGAACCACCGCGGCAACACCCCGATGGACACCGCCAACCTCGGCGGCCTCATCACCGACATCGACCCCGCCACCGTCCAACTCGTCCTCGGCCGCACCCGCTACACCGAGCCGGACGAGTTCGAGGCCGAGATGCTCGGGTCCCTCCTCCAGGAGCACGTGAGCGCCCCCCGCGCCCGCGCACCCCGGGCGGAAGCCGACCCCATCACCCGCACGCTGCTGCGCTGACCGAACAGGACTCCGTGAAAGACATCCTTCACCCCCTGTGTCTGGCCATCGCCGGTACCGGGTTCCTCATACTCCTGCGCGACCTCGGCAGGAGCCGTCGCGAGCCCGCGCTCGTCGCCCTCGCCTTCACCTACGGCTTCTCCGCGCTCAGCTACGCCCTCTCCCTGACCTGGGTGTGGGTACGCGTCGACGGACTCCTCGGCGTCCCGAACATCGTCGTCCCCCTCGCCCAGAGCTGCGTGATCCTCGTCTTCGCCCTCCAGGGCAACGTCCTCGCGCACTGGTCCAAGCCGCCGCGCGAGGCCCGCAGGCGCGGCGCGCTCCTGTTCGGCGTCGCGGGCGTCGTCATCGCGGCCATGGCCGTGCTGTTCGTCCTGCTCACCCCGGCCACCACCCGGCCCACCGACTTCTCCCTCTACTACGCGCACGACCCCTTCTTCCAGGCGTACGTCCTGCTCTACTTCGGCACCTACACCGTCGCCGAGATCTACCTGGCGCGCTCCTGTTGGCGCTACGCCCGCACCGCCACGAACCGCTCCATCGCCTTCAGCCTGCGCCTGGTCACCGTCGGAGCCGTCATCACCCTCGGCTACAGCGGGATCCGCATCAGCGGCATCATCGGGGCCGAGATCGGCTTCGGCGTCACCGGGCTCAACGGGTTCGCCTGGGCCTGCGGCGACATCGGCGCCACCCTCACCCAGATCGGCTACCTCATCCCCACCCTGGCCCGGCGCACCACCCACGCCCGCGCCTGGGCCACCGCGCACGTCCGCTACCGCCGGCTCAACGCCCTGTGGTCCGCGCTCGACGAGGCCGACCCCGGCATCACCCTGCGCCGTCCCGCCCGCCAGCTCCAGGACGTGCTGCGCGGCAAGGACGCCCACTTCCCCCTGCTGCGCCGCCGGGTCGAGATCCGCCAGGGCCAGAAGCTGATGCGCCGCTACCTCGACCCCGCCACCCGCGAGGAGGCCGAGCGCCTGCGCACCGCCGAAGGCCTCACCGGGGCCGAACTCGCGGCCGCCGTCACCGCGGACCAGATCCGCGACGCCCTCGTACGGCACGCCGCCGACGCCCCCGTCGAGCACCCCGACGAGTACGCCGACGCCGAACTCGCCCTCCCCACCACCGAGGACGAACTGCTCCACCTGCAACGCGTCGCCGCCCACTTCGCCCTCCCCCCGCGCCCGAGCCGCACCGCCGTCGACCTCCGCGGCACCACCTCAGGAGCCCGTTCGTGATCTTCCGACGCACCCTGCTCATCGCCTCCACGGCCGTCGCCGCGGCCGCGGGCATGGCCGCCGCCTCCGCCGCCGGTCGCTCCCGCGCGGGCGAGGGCACACCGGCGCCCCCGCACCCCGTACCCGTGGAACGACTGCACCTGGAGCCCGCGCACGTCCAGCTCGCCGCGCTGCGCCGGCGCACCGTCACCAGCCGCGCCCTGGTGGAGCGGTACCTGCTGCACATCGAGAAGACCAACCCCGGACTCGACGCCGTCGTCACCCTCGACGCCGACGGGGCCCGCGCGGCGGCCGACGCCGCCGACCGCCACCTCGCCGGCACCGGCAGGCCGCTCGGCGCGCTCCACGGCCTGCCCATGACCGTCAAGGACGCCCTGGAGACGAAGGGCCTGCGCACCACCTGCGGTTCGCCCGACCTCGCCGACCACGTCCCCGACCGCGACGCGGACGCCGTGGCCCGGCTGCGGGCCGCCGGCGCCGTCATCGTCGGCAAGACGAACGTGCCGGTGATGTGCCAGGACCTCCAGACCTCGAACCCGCTGTTCGGCACGACGAAGAACCCCCACGACCACACGAAGACCGCCGGTGGATCCTCCGGGGGCCCCGCGGCGGCCGTCGCCGCGGGCCTCACCAGCCTCGAACTCGGCTCCGACCTGGCGGGCTCCCTGCGGCTGCCGGCCGCCTACTGCGGCGTGTACGCGCTGCGCCCCAGCGGCGGCATCGTCCCCACCCGGGGCCACATCCCCCGCCCGCCCGGTTGGATCACCGACTCCGACATGCTGAGCCTCGGTCCGATCGCCCGCGACGTCGACGACCTCGACCTCCTCCTGGACGTCCTCGCCGCCCCCGCCCCCGCCGACGCCGCCGCCTGGCGCATCGAACTGCCGGCGCCCCGCCACGAGCACCTGGGCCGCTACCGCGTCGGCCTGTGGCAGGACGACCCGTACTGCCACGTCGACCGGGAAACCCGCGACCTGCTGGCCCGCGTCGCCGACCTCGTACGCGCCGCGGGCGCCACCGTCGACGACAGCACCCGACCCGTCGACCTCGCCGCGAGCGACAGGCTGTTCCAGCGCCTCATGTACGCGACCACGAGCGCCACCGCCACCGACGACGGCTTCGCCGACGACGTCGCGGCGGCCGACAAGCTGCCCGCGGACCACCCCGGCGCGCTGTTCCTGCGCTCGCGCACCATGCACCACCGCGACTGGCTGCGGGCGAACGAGGAGCGCGAGAAGCTGCGCGGACGCTGGGCCGACTACTTCACCACCCACGACGTGCTCATCACCGCGGCCGCGCCGACCGCGGCCGTGGACGACCAGACGGGCACGCCGGTCCCGCAGCGTTCCATCACGGTCGACGGCGCGAAGCGTCCGTACTTCGACCAGACGGCGTGGCTCAACCTCGCCGGGCACGTCCGGCTGCCCGCCGTGGTCCTGCCCGCCGGCCGGACCGCCGCCGGACTGCCCCTGGCCGTCCAGATCATCGGCCCCTACCTGGCCGACCGCACGGTCGTGGACGTGGCGCGGCACCTGGCCCGCCGCCTCCCCGCGCCCGTGCCGCCCGCCTGACCGGGCCACCGAGACCGGGTTCGTTCTGCCCCCACGGGGGTGGGGCGGGGCGAATCCGCACCGAAGAGGGCCCCGGGCGTTCGCGCCCGGGGCCCTCTCCGACGTCCGCACCGGATGCCCCTGCACTCCACGGCCGTCGGCAAGAGCCTCCTCGCCCACCTTCCGGACGAGGAGGTCGACGCGATCGTCGCCGCCACCGGCCTGCCCGCCCGCCCGTACACCGAGGACCCTCACCACCCGCCACGCCCTCGACGCCCCACGCGCCCTGGCCCGCGTGGAGGGCCACGCGCTCGACGACGAGGAGAACGAGGCGACCGTCCGGTGCATCGGCACCGCCGTCCTGGACCTGGCCAGACGCCCCCTCGGCGGGGTCGGCGTCACCACCGTCACCTTCCTCGTCCCCCTGGAGGAGGTCACCTCCTACGCCCCGGCCCTGCGCGCCGCCGGCCTGGCCCTGGCCCCGCTGCCGTGAACACCGAAACCCGGAGTGGCCCCGGGCGTTGAACCGGCGACACGGCCGCCCCAGGCCCCCGCACCACAGGGAGGAACCCGATGTCCCGCACCGCCGTACGCCGCCTCGGACGCTCGCTCGCGGTCGTGACCGCCTGCCTCCTCGCCGCCGGCGCCCCCGCGTCGGCCCCCGCGTCCGCCTCCGATCCGGCGCCGGGCCCGGTGGTCCTGGACCGTGACTTCCCCGACCCCGACGTCGTGAAGGTCGGCCGGACCTACCACGCCTACGCCACCCACGGCGAGAAGACCAACATCCAACACGCCACCTCCACCGACCTGGTCCACTGGACGCCGGTCGAGGAGGACGTCCTGCCCGACCTCGGCGCCTGGGCCGAACCCGAGCGCACGCTCGTCTGGGCCCCCGAGGTCTTCGACAACGGCCGCGGCTTCACCATGCACTACACCGCCCGCGATCGGGCCGGCGGCAGGCAGTGCGTCGGCGTCGCGCTCTCCGCCACGCCCGACGGGCCCTTCCGGCCCACCGGCGACAAGCCGCTGGTCTGCCCCGTCGAACAGGGCGGCGCCATCGACGCGGCGAGTTACACGGAGGGCGCCCGCCGCTACCTGCTGTGGAAGAGCGACGGCAACTGCTGCGAACTGCCCACCCGGATCCACCTGCAACCCGTCTCCCGCGACGGCACGCGGACCACGGGCGACCCCGTCGTCCTCATCGGCCAGGACCTCGACTGGGAGGGGAAGGTCGTCGAGGCCCCGACCCTCGTGCGACGCGACGGCCGCTACGTCCTGTTCTACTCGGCCGGCTTCTACGGGGACCACGGCTACGCCACCGGCCACGCGGTGTCCGACCGCCTCACCGGCCCCTACGCGAAGGCCCCCGAGCCGCTGATGTCCACCGAGTCCCTCGGCCACGCCGTGCGGGGCCCCGGCGGCCAGGACGTCGTGACCGGACCCGACGGCCGGGACCGGATCCTCTTCCACGGCTGGAGCCACGACGGGAGGCGACGCGTCCTGCACGCCCTCGGCCTCGACTTCACGGACGGCCGCCCCGCCCTGGCCCCGGCGGCCGGAGCGCCCCGGCGCTGAGCCCCCTCGGACGCCGAGCCCCCTCAGCCCCACCGCTGGGCGTCGGAACCGTCGCAGGGCGTCGCCCTGAGCCCCTGCTCGCCGTCGGCCAGGCAGGTCCCCGTGGACCGGCTCTTGACCTCAGCCGACGCGTCGGCGAACGAGGTCACCGTCCACCGCTGGGAAGCCGTCCGCGCGCACGTCGCCCCGCGCAGCCCGGTGGCGTGGTCGTCCAGGCAGGCGCCCGTGGCGTGGTTGCGCAGCTCGCTGCCGCCGTCGGGGAGCGGGTGCACCGTCCACCGCTGGTAGCTCATCCCGTTGGGCGCGAAGGTGCGCAACCCCTGGTCGAGGCTGTGGTCCAGGCAGCTCCCCGTGGCCCGGTTGACGAAGATCCGCGGTCCTTCGGGCTGCCGCGACCCGCCCGGTCCGAGCCCCCGGGCCGAGGCCTGTCCGCCCGCGGCGCCCTGCCCCGGGGCGGGCTCCGCGGGCCACAGCAGGTACGCCGTCACCAGGCCCCCGCACAGCAGACCGCCACAGGCGCCCCCGACCACCCACACCCAGCGGCGGCGTGCCCACAGCTCCGCCCGCCGGCGCAGCAACGTCCACCACCACCATCGCGTTCGCGAACTGACGTTCTGTTCCGGCTCGGGGCCCGCCTGCTTCGGCTGGCTCCGGTCCGCCGCCTCCCACAGGGTGCGGTACGCGTCCGGGTCCGCGCCCTGCGCCTGGCACAGCTCGCGGACCGTCGCCCACGGCGGCACCGTCCGACCCAGGAAGTAGCGCGAGAGCGACGAGTCGCTGATGTTCAACTCCGACTCCAGCGAGCGCAGCGTGCGCCCGGAGCGCTGTTGCAGTTCCTTCAGCGCGGTTCCCAGTCGCTGCGCCGGACTCGCGTGTCGATCGTCGGTGCCCGTCACGGTCGCCCCCTTCGCCGGCCGTCCGCGGCTCCCCCGAACGGCCGTGTCCTGTCCCGGGACGGTCATGTCCCAGCAGGTCAAAACCTTAGGGATCCCGACATCGCTGAAGCAAACGGGATGGCATTGCGGGGCCCGCTCCGGCTCCCGCAGACTCCTTTCCATCCGGTCCGGCGGCCCGCGGTGACCACCACCGCGTGTTCCACGCCGACCGCGTGAACGCCGTCCCAGGACGGACCGGACTCCCCTCCCCACGCCCCGAGAACGCGCCGGGCCACCTCCTCCACGACCCGTGGCGGGCCCGACGCCGCCCCGGTGCGCCGCCGTACCCCGCTCCCGGGGGCCGGAGCGGAGCGCCCTTCGACCCCGCACCGGACACACCACACACACGAGAACCAGGAGATCCCATGACCCACAACTCCACCCGCCGTTGGTACATGGCCGCGTTGACGGCGGTCCTGACCGCCGGAACCCTCGCGCTGACGGCGCCCACCGCCCCCGCCGCCCCCGCGGCGCCCACCGCTCCGATGGCGGCGCCGGCGGGCCCCCTCGCCCCCGACACCTTCCGGGCGGCGCCCCGGATCACCCGGGCCCAGGTACTGGCACGTGCCAAGACCTGGCTGACGGCGAACAACGGCCGCCCCGTGCCCTACAGCCAGACCAAGTACTGGAAGGACGGCTACCGGCAGGACTGCTCCGGATACGTCTCCATGGCACTGGGCCTGGCCAAGCCGGGACCCAACACCGTCGCGCTGAAGAACAACGGCTTCACCCGTCGGATCGCGATGAAGGACCTGGCACCCGGCGACCTCGTCATCAAGGCGAACAGCAGCAGCGCCGACTACCGCCACGTCGTCATCTTCGACGGCTGGGCCAACAGCGCGCGCACCGCCTACAAGTCCTACGAGCAGGCCGGCGGCGCCGGCACCCGCTGGAAGCAGCACTCCTACGGCGTGAACGGCCGCGACGGCTACCACGCCTACCGGCCCGTCAACATCACGGGCTGACCCACCTCCCGGGGCGGGCGGCGCACCCGCCCGCCCCGCACACCCCCCGTCACCACCACCGACCATCCCACCGACCGAGGAGAGCCACATGACCACCGTCCCGACCCCCAAGCGGCTGCGCGCCGGCCTGACCTGCCTGTTGCTGACCGGCGCCCTGGCCGCCGGCGCCGGCGTCACGGCCACCGCCGCGGGAGCGCTCGACAGCGTCCAGACCTTCCGCAACGGCGCCACGTCGGCCTGCCTGGACGACAGCGAGCACGGCACCCGCACCTACACGTGCTTCACCAACCAGCACCAGAAGTGGAACGTCCACCAGTGGGCCGACGGCACCCGCGAGCTGCGCAACCTCCAGACGGGCAACTGCCTGACCGACTTCCCCCGGGGCCGGGCCACCGCCCTGCCGTGCGACAAGGCCAAGGACCAGAGCTGGTTCGTGCACCGCTACCCGGACGGGGCCGTCGAGTTCAAGAACCAGGAGAGCGGGCTCTGCCTCGACGACAGCCCGCAGCACAAGCTGCGCACCTTCCCGTGCGGCACGCACGCCCAGCGCAGCCCCTACCAGACCTGGCACTGAGCGCGGGCCCGGGAGGGTGAACGCCGCCCTCCCCGGCCGGAAGCCGGGCCGTGACGTGGGACACTGCCGGTCCGTCCTTCGGCCGGCGCGTACCCCTTCCGCCCGGCTTCCGTCCGTCCGTCCGTCTGTCCGTCCGTAGAAGGAGCGCGGTACGTGCACTCTCCCCTGGGGCTCGCCGCGGCGACGGCCGCCGCGGTCCTCCTCGCCCTGCCCGCACCGGCGCCGGCGGCGGGCGCCCCGGCGGCGGCCCCCGCCGCCTGCGTGTCCGGCGGGACCCGGGACTCGCGGGGCAACTCCTCGGTGGACGGGAGCGAGATCATGTGGGAGGACGAGACCCGCTTCGACGACGCCATCGGGCACGCCCACCGGGTGTGGTCCTCGGGCACCCTCACACGGGTGAGACTGCGCGCCGACACCACCACCGCCATCGCCGACCTCCAGTGGCGCGACGTCGACCGCACCGACGGTTCGTGGGCCAACCGGCTCGCGCAGTGGGCGCCGCACACCGGCGCCGACAACATCTACCTGAACCGCGGCCTGCTCGACACGGGCCGGCGGTACGGAGCACCGGAACACCGCCGCCGCGCGGCGGCGCACGAACTGGGCCACGCACTCGGGTTCTGCCACAAGTCGGAGCGCGACGGCCGGTCCCTGTTGTGGGCGGACTACCGGGCGTTGGAGGCGGCGGGCAGCACCGCGCCGACCGAGCGGGACATCAGGAACTACCACCTGCTGTGGGGTTGAACATGAGGCAGCACACCGTCGTGACCGTCGTGGCCGGCGCGGCCACCGGATCCGCCCTGCTGGCCGGCGGGGGCTGGGTCGCCTACCAGGGCGTCCAGCCGAGCGGCCACGCGGAAGCCCTGTACGCGTACGACGTGACCGATCCGCGGAAGGTCGCGCAGGACGCCGAGGCCATCTTCACGGGCACGGTCGTGGCCGACACCGGCCCCCGCGAGGTGGACATGATCCCGTCCACCACGTGGAAGGTCCGCGTCCGGCACGTCATCCGGGGCGACCTCTCCGGCGAAGTGGAGGTGTTCCAGGACGAGGGGCCGGACTGGGGCCGCTACCACGTCGGCGACTCCTACGTGTTCGCCACGAACCCGGCCGCCGACCGGGCCAACGGACACGCCCAGCTCTACGGCGGACCGCACCGCCCCGTGGACGCCGAACAGCTCTCCACCTGGGAGTCCGCCGCCGCGGCGGTGGCCCTGCGCCCCTGACGCCGCCGCCCCGTCGACGTCACGCGTCCGGCCGCCGCGCGTAGCAGAACAGGTGCTCCTCGGGGGAGGCCGGGCCGCCGTCGGGGAGGAAGAGCGAGACGGAGTCGTGCAGCACCTCCAGACCGCAGTCCTCGCGCAGCAGCCGCAGATAGGCGTCGGTCGAGAAGCTGGAGACCCGGACCGGTCGTCCCATCCACTCGATCTCCACCCCGTCCACGTCCGCCGGCACGGTGGCCGTGACGAGGTGGCCGCCGGGCGCGAGCCAGCCGGCCATCCGCCGCAGCGCGGCCGCCGCCTCCCGCCGGCTCATCATCAGCAGCGGGAAGAAGCCGCACACGGCGTCGTAGGGGCCGTCCGGCACGAAATCCCGTACGTCGACCCGCTCGAACCGGGCCCCCGGCACCTGTGCGCGCGCCAGCTCGACCATGACCGTCGACACGTCGATGCCGGTGACCTCGTACCCCGCGCGCACCAGCCGGTCGGCGACGGGCCGGCCGGTCCCGCTGCCCACGTCCAACACCCGCGCCCCCGGCGCCAGCCGCCCGGCGAGCCAGTCGACGGCCTCCACCTGCGCCGGGATCCTGCCGAAGGCCCGTTCGTAGGCGATGCCCAGCCCGTCGAACAGCTCGGCCGCCGACACGGCCTCCCGCTTCTCCCCGGCCACCTCGTCGTGCACGACGCCACCCCCCTCATCGGGCGCGGGCCGTTCGCCCCGCCCCGCCCCGGACCACCCGGGGCCAAGGGCAGGCCTACCCCGCGGGCGCGCCCGCGTACCGCCGCACCCCGCGGTGACTACGTGCCCGACACCCGCTCCCAGGCCCGCGCGAACATCTCGTGCAGGGGAGCCGTCGGCAGGACGCGGACGAACGGGGAGCGGATCTCGCCCCGCCACGACGGCCGGACCAGGTGCGCGGCGAGCTTCGCCGTCTCCACCGGCAGGTGCGGAGACTTCAGCTCGGTCCACTCGCCGGGCAGGAACAGGGTGCGGCCCGCCCGGGCGCGCTTGGCCTCCACCACCGCGCCCGTCGCGAGCAGCTCGGCCCGCACCTGACCGTGCCACCGGGTCGACCAGCCGTTCCACCGCCGCACGTCGCGGTCGGTCGGCGCCGCCAGCGTCGCCAACTGGAGGTACAGGGCCGCCGCGTCCGCACCCGTCCCGAGGCTGCGCGCCACCCGCTCGACCAGCTCCGGGCACGACCGCCGCGGGTCGGCCTCGTACGCCCCGACCGGCACCGCACCCGATCCGGCCCGCAGCATCATCCGCTCCAGCCCGCCCCCGACCAGCAGCGGCGCGATCCGCTCCAGGTCCTCCGCGAGCCCGGGAACCTCCCGGACCCGGCGCCACTCCCGGGGATCGGCCACGGCGGCCGGGCGCAGGAAGGCCGCGCCGCGGGGCGCGCACACCACCAGCGGACCCGTGTCGTACGCAGTCGCCGGCGCCGCGTCCGCCGCTCGGCGGCGGCCCGGCGCGATCGGCGCCCGCGCCGGCCCGAAGCGCCGCGCGATCCCCTCCTCGGTGTCCTCGACCCTCGCGGTGGGGAGCTCCCACAGCAGCTCCGGCCGGTCCAGCTCGGCCCGCAGCCGCTCGTACACGTCCCGGGCCGAGGCCACCGCCGGATCACCGACGGGCCGATCGGTCCAGGCCCACACCAGCGCGCTCGCGACGTCCCCGATCCGCAGCCCCACCCGGGTGCCGTACGGAACCTCCACGCCCGCCGGCGGCACGGGGCGGACCTCCACGCCGGCCCGGTACGGGGTCGTGGCCAGCTCCCAACCGACCGCCTCCACACCACCGTCCGAGGCGGCCCCGTACCCGCCCGCGAGCCGTCGTGCCCACACCTCGGGCAGCCCCAGATCCGCCTCCAGCGCGTCGGCGGCCCCGTCGTCCACGACGGGCAGCGCCCCGAGCAGCTCCCGCCACACCCCGGCCATCCGCTCCGCGGCCGCCTCCATCCCGCCGGGCCGCCACAGCTCCGTCGGATCCTCGGGCAGCGCCGCCGCGAGCACGGCACGACGGCCCGCGGCGCCCAGCCGGTCCCGGAACCCGTCGTACGCCTCCACCGTCATCGGCGTCGCCCGGTACGGCGCCCGGCGCGCCAGGGCGCGGTGCTCGTCCCGGTCGGAGCGGCCGACGAGACCGGCCAGCACGAGCCGGGCCACCGGCGTACGCACACCGGTGAGTTCGGCGAACCGGGCCACCGCCGCCTCCGGCACGGGCACGGGCCCGCGCCCCTCGACCGCCTCGACCAGCGTCCGCAGCCGGGCCGCGTCGTCCCGCTCGACACGGACCTCCCGCGCCCGCGCGACCGCCCGGGGCACCGGGTCGAGCGCGGCGTCCGCGTGGACGGGAGCGACGAACCAGTGCACCGACCCGCCCGCCCGCGGTGCCCCCGAGGCCACGGGCACGCCGTCCGCCCGCAGACCGTCCAGGACCGGGGCGGGCGCGCGGCCCACCCACCAACGCCCGCCCGGGCGCGCGAACGGCAGGGCCGCCCAGGTCTCCAGCAGCGCCACCGACGCGGCCCTTTCCGCCTCCGGGGTGGGCTCCACGGCGGCCCGCCAGGCCACGGCGTCGATCGAGCCGAGCAAACCGGACCAGTCGTGCGGCGGCGTCGGCGGCGAGAGCCGGCGCACCTCCTCCTCGATCGAGCCCTCCAGGCAGGCACCGTCACAGGCCAGCGCGACCAGCGTCGAGGGCAGCGCCGCCACCGGGCCGCGCCCCGACGACCGGCCGTCGTCCCCGTCGGACAGCAGCCCGAACAGGGCCGGCACCAGTTCGGTGTCGGGCACCACACGGCGCGGCGCCACCGGCGGAGCCTGCGCGAGCAGGGTGACGCGCCGGTGCAGGGCCGTCCGGCGCTCCTCCACCCGGGCCGCCCGCCCGGCCACCGCCACCACCGCGTCGACCAGCACCGGGTCGGTGACCTCGGGCAACTCCCGGGCCACGACGGCGCGCAGCTCCCGCACGTCCCCCGCGGCGGCCGCCGCGAGCAGGGCGTCCGCAGACCGGGCCGTCACGGCCCGCAGCGCCCGGGACCCGGCCTCGTCCCGGGTGCGCAGCAGGTACCAGAACGCCGGGGGCAGGGCCACGCCCGCCGAGACCGTGGACCGCCGGACCGGCCCCACCCGGGGGTGGGCGGGCGAGCGGTGCCCGTCGAGCTCCCACAGCAGGCACCCGTCGGCGGCGTAGGCGCGCACGCCGGTGGGGGTCCGCGCCTCGGCGAGGACGACGTCCTGCGCCGCGCCCCCGGGCGGTGCCCACAACCCCCACGGGGCCTGCCCCGGACGGTCGATGTCGAACCGGGCCGTGCGCCCGTCGACGCTCTCCACCAGGAAGTGGTCGGGCGCGTTGGCCCGGTGCCGGGTGCGGAACAGCACCCGGGTGCCGACCAGGCCGTCGCGGCTGCCCAGCGGGGAGTCCGCCAGGGCGGCGGGCAGCGGCGCCAGTTGCAGCGCCTCGGCGTCGAGGCTCATGCCCGCCTCGGACGGCTCCGCCGCCGGGTCCTCCCGTACGGCGCGACCGGGGAAGTCCGGGAGCGCCTCCGCGCCCCGCGGCTCCCCGGTCGTCGCGTCCACCACCTCCCACGGCCGCCTGCCGAAGACCGCGTTCGTCCAGATCCGGGTGCCGTCGCCGAGTTGGAGTTCGTCCCCGTCGATGCCCTCGGTGCCCCCGGCGCGCAGCGCCCGGCGCCCGCCGTGCCGGCCGCCTCCGTCGGCGGTCTCGAACTGGAAGCCGTACGCCCCGTCCAGACTGCCGCCGAAGGGCACCAGGCCGCTCTTCTCGTCCGGTGTGAACGGCTCGTCGGGCCGATCGGCCCAGACGGCGGTGTCGCAGAAGTAGGGGTTGCGGCCGAGGCTCCAGCTCACCAGGAAGGAGCCGCCCACGTAGTGCACCGCGAACATGGTGGCGCCGTCGGGCACCGTGAACCGGCAGGAGCCGCGCACCCCGTCGGGGGCGACGGCGACCGCCCGGTCGCGCCCGAACACCGTCAGCACCGGCCAGGTCGTCGTCACCCCCACCACGCCCGGCAGCGGATCGACGCCCTCCCGCACGTCCCCCTCCCGCGCGTCCCTCTCCGGCTCCTCTTCCCTCCGTTCCCCGGCCCGCTCCGCGAACCCCGCGTACACCGACTCCAGCGCCGGCCAGGCCAGTTCCTGCGGCAGACCGGCGGCCAGGGAACGCCGCAGCGCGCCCGGGCCGCCCGCCTCGGCGAGGGCGTCGGCGATCCCGCCGAGCGCGGTCACCGTCGGCCGGTCCAGTACGCTCTCCAGCTCGGCCACGGCCTCCTCGGCGCCCGCCATGCCACCGCCGGCGACGGTGTCCACGAGCCTGCCGACCCGCCCGGCGACCTCGCGGGCGATGCCCTCGTTGCCCGGGAGCAGGGTCACCGCCGATCCGGCCCTGCGCCGAGGCGCGGGCCCCCCTCGGGGCAGCAGGTCGGCGTGGACGCTCCCTTCCAGCCGGGCGCCGAAGACCGGATCGGCGGCCAACGCGGCGAGGTCCCGCCGCGAGCGCTCACCCCAGAAGCGCATCGACGCCTCCGGACCCGGGTCGACGACGGCCACCCCGGCCGCGAGGAAGGCGTCCAGCACGTCCGCGTCGAGGCCCTGGTAGTGGTGCCGGGTGGTGTGCACCGTCACCGCAGTGCCCTCCGCACGCAGCCGGGGCCCCAACCGGCCCACCAGGTCGAGGAACTCGACCGGCAGCGGCTGACGCCCCACCCCGCCGCCGGACCGCTTCGTGTACTGGTACATGTGCGTGAAGCGGCCGACCCAGCCGTGCAGTCCGCCCCGCGGTACCACCCGCCCGGCCTCCATGGCCCCGGTCGCCCCGCAGCCGATCAGCACCCGGAGCCAGGCGCCGCCGTCGGTGACCCCCTCCGGGAACACCTCCACCAGCGCCGCGGCGACCCCGTCGGTCACCGGACGGCCCGTCAGCACCGGCCGCGCGGCGTCCAGCAGCGCGTCCGGCACCGACTTGCCCCGCGTCACCGACAGGACCGCCGCCACCATCCGGGCCACCTCGTCCTCCCCGTGCCCGGCGGCCTTCGCGGAGGCCCGCACCCGGCGCACCAGATCCGCCGGCAGGTCCGCGGGCGAGGCCGCCCACGCGGTGAGGAACGCCTCCAGGGCCGTGTGTGCCTCGTGCGGCTCCAGCGTGTCCGCGAGGAACCTCTGGTGCGCCCCGAACTCCTTGGCCGGCATGGCACCGCCCGCCGCGAACAGCAGCGCGTTGGCCCGGCGGTAGCCGGGATCCACCGGCAGTCCCCGGGCGGCCTCGGCCGCCCGGGCCGCCGCGTAGGCCCGCCCGCCCGGTCGGCTGCCGTATCCGATGAGCCGGTGCCCCACGGTGTCCCAGAACCACGGCAGGTGCTCCGGCGGCAGCCGCCGGGCGCACGCCGCCATGGCGTCCACGAAGGCACCCGGCCTGGTCCGGGAGCGCCCCGACTCCGTGCGCATCCGCTCGACCAGCTCGCGGGCCGCCCCGGCCGCGCCGGGGTCGTGGGCCGTGACCCAGTCGGCGTAGGTGGTGGACGTGTGCGGTCCGGCCGTGGGCAACAGGGAGGCGAGCGAGGCGATCATGCCGGTGATCCTCGCACGGCCCGCCGACAGCGCCCGCCGCCCTCGGGGGAGCGGTGGGAGCCGCGCGACACGGCCTACAACCCCGGCCCGACGTAGCCCGGGTCCGGATCCTGTCGCGGGGTCCACCCCTCCAGGAGTCCCCAGGTCCCGAGCGCCGTCGCGGCCAGACCCGCGAGGACCGCGAGCCGGGGCCCGCGCGTCCACCGCAGGGTCGCCGACCAGGCGACGTACGGGACGAGCACCCCGCCGAGCAGGATGAGCGGCAGGTCGACGAAGACCACGCTCAGGTCGCGGGCGTGCGCCTCGAACCCGCCGTCGATGCCGAACGCCGCGCGCGGCGCCCACACGAGGGCCCCGACCGCGGCCCCCAGACCGGCGAGGAGCCGCCCGACGCGGTCGGCGCGTCCCGCGGCCCCCGGTCCGGGCCCGGTTCCCTCCGGTGGTGTGCTCATGCCCCGGAGGGACGCCGCCCACCGGCTCCCGGTTCCCGCCGCCCGCCCTCAGGCGCCGCGGGCCTCCAGGAAGTCGGGCGCGGGGACGAAGAAGAGGCTGCCGGTGACGGCCGTGGAGAAGTCGAGCAGCCGGTCGTACGCGGCGTCCGGGGTGCCGAGGAACATGTTCCGCAGCATCCGTTCGACCACCGACGGCGTACGGCAGTAGCCGATGAAGTACGTCCCGAACTCCTCGGCCGCGAGCGAGCCGAAGGACATGTTCAGGCGGACGATCTCCAGCTCCTCGCCGTCCGCGTCCTCGACCTGGTTGACGGCCACGTGGGAGTCCGACGGCTGGTCCTTCTCGGACAGCTCCAGGTCCTCCGTCTTGGTGCGCCCGATCACCCGCTGCTGCTCCTCGACCGGCAACGCCCCCCAGGCCCCCACGTCGTGGAGGTACTTCTGGACCAGGACGTAGCTGCCGCCCGCGAAGCCGGGGTCCTCCTCACCCACGTACACGGTGAGCTCGCCGGCCACGCCCGTCGGGTTCTCCGTGCCGTCGGCGAAGCCGAGCACGTTGCGCCGGTCGAAGGAGGTGAACCCCCGGGTCTCGTCCACCACCGTCGCGGCCCTGCCCAGTCGGCGCGTGATCAGCGCGGCCAGCTCGAAGCACGTGCCCTCGTGGCCCGCCCGGACGTGCAGCAGCAGGTCCCCGTCCGTGGCCGGGGCCGCGTGCCGTTCCCCCTTCAGCGGGACGAAGGGATGGAGCTCCGCCGGCCGGGGCGCGCCGTAGAGCCTGTCCCAGGCGTCGGATCCGATGCCCACCACACAGCCGAGTTCCTCCCCGGGCACCCGGAAGCCGATGGAGCGCACCAGGGCGGGTACGTCGGCCAGGACCTCGCGGACGAGCCGCTCGGAGCCCTCGGCGAGGTTCAGGACGAGGAAGAGCGCCGCGCGGGCGGGCGGCGCGATCACGGGCTGGGTCGTTGGAGCGGGCACGGCGTCTCCTCGGGCGTCTGCCCCGGCGGCGGGCCGGGTGGCCGGCGGATGTGGCCCACCATGCCTTCCCACGTCGCCCGGTCCTACCCCGACTCCGACCGAACGGATGGAACCCGTCCGCGCCGCCGGAAGAACCCGTCCGCGCCGCCGCCGGCGCCCCTACGCGCCGGCGAGCGGATCGCGACCGCCGCGCCTGCCGCGTACGCCCACCACGACCGCGGCGCCGAGGAGCAGTCCCAGCGCCGGGCCCGCCGCCAGGACGTTCAGCGTCCCGGTCATCGTCCCGAGCACGACGAACGGCAGCCCCGCGAGGAACACCGCCGGCGCGGTCCGCAGCCGGGCGAACGCCTGACGTCCGGCCAGCAGCAGTCCGCCGGCGACCGGTACGAGCGTCTGGAGGGCGTCGAGCGGGTTGTAGGAAGGCGAGGGCACCACCAGGGCGATCACCATGGCCGCCGCCCACACCGTCGTGGCCGCCACCCCGGTCACGGTACGGACGCGCCCGACCGGCCGCAGGTCGGGCGGGCAGAGCAGCGCCACCACGGCCAGGAGCAGGGCCGGGGCGACGAACAGCGCCGTGAAGCCGAAGCCGCCGGGGTTGCCCCGCGCGGCGTCGACGCCGAGCCCCGCGACGATGCCGGCCGCCGCGGTCCAGGTGCCCGCCGTCCAGCGGCCGGTGAGCGCCGTCACGACGCCGAGCAGCGTGACGAGTTGGTGCACCGCGAGCAGCGGGAAGGCCACGCCGAGGTCCTCGAAGGCCACGACCGACAGGGGACGCAGGGCGAGCCCGCTCCACCAGGACGCGTACCCGCCGAGCGCGACCGCCGCGAACGGCGCCACCGCCGCGACGAGGCGCCCGGCGCGGCCGGTCGAACCGAGGCCGAGCCGCATGCGCAGCGCGTGCCCGATCACGTCGGCGGCCTCGCGCAGCCGTTCCGTGCGGCCCGCTCCGGCGGTGGCCTCGCGGTAGGCGTGCGCCATCTCCTCGCCGAACTCCCTTCGGAAGGCGGCCGGGTAGAGCTTCAGCAGCGTGGTCACGCGAGCACCGCCCCGCCGGAGAAGGAGGCGGTCGCGGTCGCGCCGGGGACGATCCCGGTCACGCCGAGCCCCAGGCGCCGGGTGGCCTCGCGGGCGGTCCGCGCGATGCGGGCGGCCTCGGCGGCCAGTACCTCGCGGCCGCGCGGCGCGAGTGCGTAGCTGCGGCGCATGCGCCCGTCGACCACCTGTTCCTCGTGGACGACGACGAGTTGCTGTTCGAGGAGCCGCTCCAGGGCCCCGTAGAGCGTCCCGGTGCGCATCTTCACGCGCCCTTCCGAGATCTCCTCGACTTCCCGGGCGATGGCGTACCCGTGTCGGGGGGAGTCTGCCACCGCCGTGAGGATGAGCAGGGTCGGCTCACGCAGAGCTTGATCGTTCATGATGATCATCATAGCTCGGCGTCCGACATATGTCGATGGCCGACCTATGGTGCGCGGGTGGCGGGGCAGGTGTGGGACGGCGCGGGCCGGGGACGTGCGGTCCCCGCCCGCACCGCCCGCGCTCCGGTCAGCTGCCGGCGGAGACGTTGCCGGAGAGGACCGGGATGTTGTCCAGGATGTGCGAGAGCGGCTCGTCGCCCTTGGCCTGGGTGGAGTTCTCGGCGCACTGCTGGTTCTGCGGGTTGGACAGGACGTTGATGTCCTGGACGCCGATGTTGAGCAGGGCCGCCACCGACTGGACGTTGAGCTTGGCCGGGAGACCGACGCAGGGCTTGTTGAGGCTGCCCTGGACGAGGCCGAGCTGCGGGCTCAGGTCGCCGTGGGTCTTCTGGTTGCCGTACGCCTGGACGGCGCCGTTGCCGTTGACGGTGTTGATCCCGTTGTCGTTGCCGATGGCCATGGCGGGGGCGGCCACGGCGGCGCTGACACCAAGGACGGACGCGGCGACGGCGGCCGTGCCGACAACCTTCTTGAGCATGGTCATCCTGTTCGTCGTGGGGAAGCGGAACACCGTGCGGTGCTCGCTCGGACCAACGGCGGGCGGGGTGCGCGGGTTGTGATCCGCCACCCGCCTGGCCGAGGGAGATCGCCCGACAGGCCGCCGCGGAGGTGGGCCGGAGCACCCGCGGACCGCTGCTAGGGTGACGTGCGCCCGTCAAGTCGGGCCCTTTTCGCACACTGATTTTTCAACGGGGTTGAACGTGAAGCTTCGCCATGTCCGAGCCATAGCCGTCTTCGGCATCGCCGTCGTAGCCCTCACCGGAGCCCGCGGCTCCCACGGGGGCAGTTGCGGCGGCAGCAGCAGTTCGAGCTCCGGATCGGGCTCCTCCGGCAGCACCTCCGGAGGGACGACCGGAGGCAGCGGTGACACCTCCGGCGGTACGAGCACGACCGGCGGCGACTCCTCGTCGTCGAGCTCGGGCGGCGTCTCCGTACCCGGCGGCTCCGGCAGCCGCAACAAGGCCGAGCGCGACATCCGGATCGACGGCTGCAAGCTGGACGCCTCCGGCAAGAACCTGGTCGCCCGACTCACCGTCACCAACACCGGTTCGATCGACTACACCTACAACATCACGATGAAGTTCCGCGGCAGCTCCACCGCCACCGCCGCCCCCACCGCGATCCCCGCCACGGCGCGCGTCTCGGCGCTCACGGTCAAGGCCGGTGCCTCCCAGCAGACCGAGGCCACGACCCCCTACCTGGGCAAGGGCAACGGCAGCGAGTACAAGGAGTGCGTCGTCTCCGACGCCTCCAAGAGCGCCCTCTGATCCACCTGATCCACGGGAGCGCGCCGGGCCGTACGGCACGGGACCCCGGGACCGATCAGGTCCCGGGGCCCGGTGGCCACTTCGCTGACCGCCCGGATCAACGAACCGGGCCCGTCGGCGTCACGCCCTGACGACGCCGGATCCGGCCGCGCCCTCCGCGCCCGCGCCGACACGCGGACGGCGAACGGCCGGGGCCCGCGGGGAGGAGCGCCTACCCTGACGCCATGGGTCACGAGGACACCGGGGGAGTCGGGCCCGCGCCCGGCGGTCCGGGCGGGGTCACCGGCCGGGCGACCGCACCGGAACGGGATCCGCGGGCCGACGCCGACCGGCTGAAGGAACGGCTGTACGCGACCATCACCATGATCTCCGTGGTGATCGGCCTGTCCGTCGCGGAGCACGCCACCGCCCCCGGAGCCGCGGCCACGGTGCTGACGACCGCGGTCGGACTGTGGCTCGCGACGCTCGTCGCCGACGGCCAGGCCCACCGGGTGGTGCACGGACGGTTCGGCTCCGGCCGGGAACTGCGCCGCATGCTGTGGGTGAGCAGCCCCCTGCTGCTGTCGGCGATCGGCCCGTTGATCCTGATCGGCTCCGCGGGGCTCGGGGTGATGTACCTGACCACCGCGCTGTACGCGGCGGCGGGGGTGAGCGTGGCGAGCCTGTTCGGCTGGGGCTGGTACGGCGGCGTCCGGATGGGCGGCGGCGCCCCGATCGCCCTGCTGGCGGGCGCCCTCGACGCGGGCATCGGATTGGCCGTGGCGCTGGTCAAGGCGGCCGCCGGCCACTGAGGGAGGGACCGGGCCGCACGGCCGGTCCCTCCCTCGATGGTGGTGCCTTGGTGGCGGTGCCTCAGCGCGCGGCGCCGAAGTTCTGCGTCCAGTAGTTGTTCGGCTGGGCGAGACCGATGCCGATCTCCTTGTAGGAGCAGTCGAGGATGTTCCGCTTGTGGCCGGGGCTGTTCATCCAGCCCTGCATGACCTGCTCGGGGCTGCTGTACCCGTAGGCGACGTTCTCACCGTAGGTGCGCCAGGTGTACCCGGCGCGGGTGATGCGCTGTCCCGGGTCGGAACCGTCGGAGCCGGTGTGGGACATGTTGCCGTTCGCCGCCATGTCCGCGCTGTGGTCCTGGGCGGCCTTGGTGAGCTTCGCGTTCACGGTGAGCGCGGGGCAGCCGACGGCGGCGCGTTCCTGGTTGACGAGTTCGAGGATCCGGGCCGCCGCCTCGGAGGCCGGGGCGTCGGCGGCCGGTGCCTCGGTGACGGGCGCCTCGGAGGCCGGAGCCTCGGGGGCGGGCGCCTCGCCGGCGGGCTCGGCGGGCCGGGCGGGCGCGGGAGCGGCCTGCGGCTGCTCGGCGACCGGCGCCGGGGGACGTACGTCCTCGGTCGGCGGTCGTTCGGGGGAGGTGTGCGCGACGGGCGCCGCGTCGGCCCGCGGCCCGTTGTCGCCCTGCGGGGAGGGGCCGTCCTGCGGCGCCGTGTCCGCCGTGTCGGGGAAGCCCGGGGCGCCCACGGGAGCGTCCTGCCAGGAGAGGCTCTCCTGCCGGCTCACGTTCCGCGTCGGACCCGTGTCCTGCGGGCCGAGGCACGCCATGGCGGCCGTGGGCAGGCCCACGATGCTCAGGGCGCCAACGGCGATGGCTATTTTCCTATGGTGCGTTTTCTTGCGGTGCTTCCTCATGCGTGACCTCATTCGGTGATCGCGAAGCCCCCGGCGTCCGACCTGCCTGGGGCGCCGGAGTGCGGCCATTCTTAGAAGGCCGACGGTGACCTGGCAAGTTCCGGATTTCGGCCGGATCCGAATTCCTCGACGCGGCTTGAATCGGCCGGAGGATCGTGCATGGCGTCGCCCGCGGGGGCGTGGCCGACCGCTGATGCGGCACCAGAATCAGCCGTGACCAGTCCGATTGGGGAAGCGGGATCCGAAGGTCACGATTCCGTTTCCCGCCGTGAGGGGAATGTCAACCCCAAAGCGGACAAGTAGTGAAATGTCGACCGGCTTTTGCGGCCTCCGAGCCGCATGGTTGCTCGAACGCGCCGTGACTCATGTCACGGAACCGCACCGGCGGGATCGCGCCGGGCCGTGGATCATCCCGCCTGCCCTCGGAGCCGCGCGCAAACGCGTGCGCGACGAACAGGATTGCGCTCCGACGTGCCCGCGGACCGGCGGTCGAGCACCTTCACAGATATTTGACGATTGGACTTGTCGTGCGGGCTGACGGCGCACGGGGAGAGCTGCCACGATGATCCCCGTGTCGCGAAAGCGCCGGTTGTGCGCGGCGCGCGTACGCATCGCACTCCGGCGGCCCTCCATCGGGAAAGGGCGGATTCGATATGAGCGCTTCATCCTCCACGGCGTGCTTAGGCGGTGGCCAGGACGTGGGGACGGACGATCCGGTACGGCTCTACTACAGCCGCAAGACGCTGGACATCCTGCACAAGTACGGCCCCGGCCCACGCGTCCACTTCCACCTCGGCCTGTTCCCCGGCGGGTACCGCCCGCCGACGAACGTCCCCCAGGACCGGCTCAGGCGGCGGATCACCGAGGCGCAGGAGGCGATAGTCGAGTACGCGGCCCGCTCCTGGGGCGCGTACGAGAGGCCCCCGCGCCGTCTGCTCGACATCGGCTGCGGACTCGGCGGCGGCTCCCTGTACTGGGCGCAGGAGCACGGCGCGTACGTCACCGGTCTGACCATAGCCCCCGAACACGTCCCGATCGTGCGGGAGTTCGCCGGGCGGGCGGGGGTCTCCCGCCAGGTCGTCCCCATCCTGCGGGACGTCCACGACCTGCGTGAGCAGAAGGCCTACGACGCCGCCTACGCCAACGAGAGCAGCGGCTACACCGACCGCGCGAGACTCTTCCAGGTCGTCGCCGAAGCCCTCCTGCCGGGCGGCTGGTTCGGGATCCAGGAACACTTCCTGTGCGAACCGCAATGGCGGGGCTTCATCGACCGCTACTACAGAACACGACTCGGCACCCGCAAGGAGTACCTGATCGCCGCCGAGGCCGCCGGCTTCGAACTGGCACGGGACGAGGACGTCACCGACGGGGTCGCGGAGTTCTGGACCCAGTCCACGGCGTGGAACACCGCCGAACTCGAACGCCTCCAGGCGGGCGGCGGCGCGGTCGGCGGCTGGAGCCCCGAACGGCTGCGGGAATCGACGCGGACCCAGAGCCGCCTCCTCGCCCTGTGGCGCGACCACGCCGTGGAGACCCGGCTGCTCTGCTTCCGGCTCAGGGGATGAGGATCAGCGCATGAGCGACGAGACGACCGGCACAGTGACCGACGAGACGACCGGCACAGTGACCGACGAGACCACCCACGAGACCACCGACGAGACGACCGGGCCGCCGGCGCGGCCCTCGCGCCTCGGCCCACGACTGCCCGCCTTCTACTGCCCCATCGAACGCGACGCCGTCCACCCCGAGGCGAAGGGCGTCGAAGCCCGCGCCGTCGCCTGGCTGGACGCGTTCGACATCTACCCCGACCCCGTCGAGCGCGCCTGGGGCCTGGCCACCCACAGCGCCGACTTCTCCTGCCGCATCGTCCCGCGGGGGGACCCGGAGGCCCTCCTCCTGTTCGTCGAGTGGAACTACTGGGCGAACGCCGTCGACGACTGGCAGGACTCGGGCGCCGACGAGGTCTCCACGGCCGCCGTCACCGAACACGGCGCCCGCCTGCTGCGCACCATGGAGAACCCCGGAGCCGGCCTCCTGCCCGACGGCCCCATGACCCGTGCGCTCCGGGACCTCCTGGAGCGCACCCACGCCCTGCTCACCCCGTACGAACTGCGCCGCTTCCTGGAAGGGACGCGCGACTGGCTGCTCGGCGCGGCCTGGCAGTCGGCCCAGGCCGAGCACCGCAGGATGCCCGACCTGAACGACTTCGCCGCCCTGGGAGCCCTGGCCAACGGCACGCGCTTCTCCCTCACCTGGTCCGACGTCGCCGGCGGCGTCCGCCTGCCCCCGGACGTCCTCCACGCCCCCGCCCTCCAGGCCCTGACCGACGCCGCCGGCTTCGTCGTCAGCGCCGACAACGACCTCTTCTCCTACGACAAGGACGACCACGTCGAACCCCGGGAGGTGAACCTCGTCAACGTCATCGCCCACCGGGAAGGACGCACACCGGCCGAGGCGGTCCCCCTCGCGGTCGCCCTGCGCGACCGGGTGATGGGCCTGTTCCTGCGCCTGCGCGAGCAGCTCGCCGCGGACGCGGACGAGGCCCTGGCCCGCCACCTGGAGGGGCTGGGCCACTACGTGGCCGGCTCCCTCGCCTGGCAGAACCGCGCTCCGCGCTACGCCTCCCCCCGCAACCGCCACGCGCTGCCCGTCGAGGGGGCGCGGTTCGACATCCGGTACGCCGACGCGCCGAGCGATCCCGAACAGGGCCCGCCCCCGCTGCCGGCCATCGCCGGCTGGTGGGCGCACCTGCGCGAGTGAACGCGGGCGGGGCCCCGACCGCCGTCGGGGCCCCGCACCACACGCGCGCCGTCGACCCTCCCGGCCGACCGGACCTCAGCGCAGCCGCAACAGCCTGCGCCACCACGACGCCCGCCGCGGCCGGACCACCGCCACGGGCGGCGCGGGCGGCGGAGCGAGCGGCGGTTGCGCCGGGATCGCCGGCTGCGGCGGGTGCGCCGGATGCCCGGCGGGCTCCTCCGGCCGCTCGTACGGCGTGCGCACCGGCCGCGGCGTGAAGCGCACCGGCAGCGCCAACAGGTGCCGTGACATCAGCGTGCCCCGCCAGCGCAACTCCTCGGAGCCCACGGCCAGCTGGATGTCGGGCAGCCGGTCGAGGAGCACCTCGATCCCGGTGTCCGCGATGGCCCGCCCGATGTCCTGTCCCGGGCACTCGTGCGGCCCGCTGCTGAACGCCAGGTGCGAACGGTTCCCGCGGACCGAGGTCTCGGGGGTCGGCCGGATCTGCGGGTCCACGTTCCCCGCCGCCAGACCGAGCAGCATCATGTCCCCGGCCTTGATCTCCCGGCCGCCGAGCACGGTGTCACCCGTCGCCCACCGCCCGATGACCGTGTTGATCGGCGGATCGTCCCACAGCACCTGCTCGATGGCGTCCGGCAGGGTCATGTGGCCGCCCGACAGGCTGGCGCGGAACCGCTTGTCCGTCAGCACGGTGCGCAGGGTGTTCGCGATCAGGTTCGCCGTGGTCTCGTAGGCCGCGATCAGCACGACCCGCAGGTGCATGAGCACCTCGGTGTCGGTCAGCTGCGCCGAGTGCTCCAGCAGCCACGAGGCCAGGTCGTGCGCCGGCTCCGCCTTCCGCTGCGCCACCAACTGCTCCAGCGTGGAGGTGACGTAACGGTCGCTCGCCAGGGCCGTCTCCGTGCCCTGCAACATGTCCCGCGCCGCCTTCACCAGACGCGGCCCGTGCTCGTCGGGAGCCCCCACCAGCTGCGTCATCACGAGCATCGGCAACTCGTCGGAGAAGGCGGCCACCAGGTCGGCGTAGCCGTCGCCGGCCATCCGGTCCACGAGCTGGTTGGCGAAGCGCGTCACGTACCGGCGGATGCCGCGCCGGTCGAAGCGGTTGAGGGACTCCACCACCGCTCCGCGCAACCGCTCGTGGACGGGCCCGTCGGTGAAGTTGCACACGGGCACCCAGGACACCATCGGACCGAGCGGGGTGTCCGCCGGCACCCGACCCTCCCGCAGGTCGCGCCAGCCGCGCGGGTCACGGGCGAACCGCGTCGAGGTGCGCGCCACGTCGAGGTTCTCGCGGTGCCCGAGCACCAGCCACGCGGGCAGGTCCCCGCTGACGAGCACGGGCGCCACCGGTCCGTACTCGGCGCGGAGCTTCTCGTAGAGGCCCATCGGATCGGCCTCCGCCTCCGGGCCGTGGAGCCGGTACGAGCCCGACGCGAAGCCCGCGCCGTGTGCCGGGCACCCGGGCGGCGGGGTGGGGTTGGTGGTCACAGTGCCTCCGGGGTCGCGGCCTGCGCGTGCAGGTATCGCATGAGGGTCAGCAGGACGTCGCGGCACGAGTCCCGCCTGCGCGCGTCGCAGGCGAGGATCGGTACCGCGGGGGGCAGGTCGAGGGCCTCGCGGAGTTCCTCGACGGGGTGATGGGGGGAGTCGGGGAAGGAGTTGACCGCCACGACGAAGGGCACGCCCCGCTCCTCCAGGCGACCGATGACGTCGAAGCTGATCTCCAACCGGCGGGTGTCGAGGAGCACGACCGCACCGAGCGCGCCCTCGAACAGGCCCCGCCACAGGAACCAGAACCGCTCCTGCCCGGGCGTGCCGAACAGGTACAGGACCAGTTCGTCGTTGATGCTGATGCGGCCGAAGTCCATGGCCACGGTGGTCGTGGTCTTGCGGGAGACCCCGCGGGTGTCGTCGACCCCGATGCCGGCCCTGGTCATCGTCTCCTCGGTGGTGAGCGGTTTGATCTCGCTCACCGCGCCGACCATCGTCGTCTTCCCGACGCCGAAGCCGCCCACGATGACGATCTTCACGGCAGCCGTCACCGACTGGGGGAGCACGTCCGCGCTCCGCGGCCCCACGGCCGTGTCAGAGCTTCTGAAGTCCATTGATCACTGCCTCGATCAGAGCGACGTCGGGTAGCTGGGCTGCGGGGACGGGCGGGCGCACCTGGACGTGCCGCGCGGCCACCATGTCCCCGACCAGCACGGTGACCGCGCTCACGGGCAGCGCGGCGTACGCGGCGATCTCGGCCACCGACAGCGGAGAGCGGCACAGCCGCAGGATCACCGCGTGCTCGGGCTGCATCTCCGGTCGGGCGGTCGCCTTGGCGACGACCAGGGTCACGAGGTCGAGCTGGGTGGAGACGGACGGTCCGCTGCGGCCGCCGGTGATGACGTACAGCCGCTCGGGGCCGCCGTCCTCCCAGGTCGCGGGCGGTTCACTCACGCGGGGTACCCGTCGTGCCGGGGCGGAGTGCTCAGGTGCTCTCCGAGCCGGCTCACGAGGTCGCGCATCCGGGAGCCCATCAGCCCGGCGTCGACGCCCTCGTCGGCGAGGACCGCGAGGTAGGAGCCGTCACCGGCGGCCATCAGGTAGAAGAATCCGCCGTCCATCTCGATGACGACCAGACGCATCCGGCCGTTGGAATGCGGCAGTTCGCCGGCGACCGCACCGGCCAGGCTCTGGAGTCCCGCGCAGGCCGCCGCCAGCCGGTCGGCCGTGTCGGTGTCCGCCCCGTGCTGCGCCACGCACAGCCCGTCGGCCGACAGGACGACCACGTGCCGGGTCTGTGGCACCCCGGCGGCCAGGTCCTTGAGCATCCAGTCCATGCTGCTGGTTCGCTGTGTCATCATCGCTTAGGTCCCTTTGATCGCAGTGCCCGACGTGTCCCCGGTGTCCTCGCCGTCCTGACCGGAGGCACCGGACAGCCCGCTGTGGAAGGCCTCCAGCCACATGCCGGGCGCGGTCTCCGCCGGGGCGGACGCCTGCGGCGCGGCCAGGGGGAAGGTGTCGGGGGTGGTGGCACGGTTCTTCCGGCGCCGCTGCGGCAGGCCGGTGGCGGTGATTCCGGCGACCTGGGCGGTCTCCTCGACGGAGGACGCGTCCCAACCGGAGAGGGGCGCCGGCGCCGGCGCGGGACGGGAGACGGCCGCCGCGACCGACTGCTCGGCGGGGTGTTCCCGGGCGGCGGGGGCGGCCCGGGGGCCCGACGAGGAGCCGATGCCGTGCGCGAGGCCCGTCGCGGCCGAGGCCGTGGTGATCAGGTGCTGGGGGACGATGACCACGGCGCGGACGCCGCCGTACGCGGACGAGCGCAGGGACACCTGGAGCCCGTACGACTGGGCGAGGCGTCCGACGACCGCGAGACCGAGGCGGGGCGTCTCGCCGACGTCGTTGAGGTCGATGCCGTTCTGCGCCTGGGCGAGCATGTCCTCGGCCCGCCGGCGGGCCTCCTCGCTCATGCTCAGGCCGCCGTCCTCGATCTCCACGGCGATGCCCGACTGCACCTCGACGGCCGTCAGGTGGACCCGGGTGTGCGGGGGCGAGTAGCGGGTGGCGTTGTCCAGCAGCTCGGCGAGGGCGTGGATCAGCGGCTCCACCACGGGCCCGATGACCGCCACCTCGGCCACCGAGTGCAGCTCCACGCGCTGGTAGTCGATGATGCGCGACATCGCGCCGCGCAGCACGCTGTACAGGGTGACGGCCCGGCTCCACTGGCGTCCCGGACGGGCCCCGCCCAGCACGGAGATGGAGTCGGCGAGCCGGCCGACGAGGGCCGTGCCGTGGTCCAGGCGCAGCAGGTCGCCGAACACGTCCGGGTTGCGGCCGTGGCGGTCCTCCATGTCGCGCAGTTCCTGCGCCTGCTGGTGGACGATCGCCTGGACGCGGCGGGCGATGTTGACGAAGGCGCGCTGCGCCGAGTCGCGCAGGCTCTCCTCGTTGTCGACGGCGTCCACGACGCGGGCCAGGACCGCCTGGAGCGCCATCCTGAAGCGGGGGGTGACCGCCGGGTCGTCGCCCCAGCGGTGGCCCGGACCGCCGCGTCCGCCCAGGGAGTTGAGGACCTCCTCGGGCAACTCGCCCTTGCGCAGCCGCTCGATCGCCTCGCCGAGCACCACCTCCGCGAGGCGTACGACCTCCTGCTCCTGTCGGACCAGGGCGTGGCGGTAGGCGGCGATCTCGGCGTCCCGGGCGGCCACGGCGCGGCCGCGGCGTACGGCTTCGAGGAGGGCGGCGCCCGTGCAGGCGGCCGCGACGGCGATCCAGACGGTGCGCGGTCCGCCGGCGGCGGAGAGGAGGGCTCCGGCCAGGCAGGCGGCGGCCACGACCGCGATCACGGGCAGCGTCCAGTCTATTCCCGCACCGTGGCGGGCGGATTCTGGTGGGGACTCTTGTTGCGCCATCAAGTTCCTCGAAGCGTCGAAAGAGGCGATCTTATGACCGGTCGGCGGGAGCATAACCGCGCCCAAAACCCCGGACGGGCAATTCCGTCGGAGTTCATCGGACCGGAGGATCGCATACGCGCCAAGGGATCCGGCGCGTGGTTCCGGTTGACCGGCGGGATATTCGTTCGTCTGTTTCAAAGCCGAGGTGAGGGGCTCGTGGGCTTCTTCTCGCGCCCGGGAATTCGAACGAATTTCACGAACGATTTCGGCCGTTCCCCCGAGCGGGGGAGAGAGTGGGGCGAATCGGCCCCAACTCCCCTTTCCGTCAAGGGAGTCCCGGGGGCGGTCCGGCACGCACCCGGGCGGACGCCACCGCCGGGAGTCCGCCTTCCCCGCCCGGAGCCCGCCCCGCCCGCCCCGACCGCCCCGAGGGATCAACCCCCTTGGGCGTCCACGGCCTCGGCGGGACACACCGTCGTGCCGGCCGGCAGCCGCCCCGTCACCATGAACCGGTCGACGTACCCCTTCACGCACGCGGAGTGCGTGTAACCGGTGTGACCGTGCCCCTCGTAGTCGATCACCACGGCCGAGCCGAGCCGCCGGGCGGTCTGCGGGGTCCACACGTACGGGGTCGCCGGGTCGTTGCGGACGCCCACCAGCAGCATCGGCGGCGCTCCCGGCCGGTCGATCTCCGCGACGAACGGGTCCGCCGCCGGCTGCCCGTGACACAGCTCGATCTCGTGGAGTTCGCCCCGGCCGAAGATCGGGGACGCCTTTTGGAACACCGGCAGCAGCGCGTCGAGCTTGCGTTGGAGCGCCTTCGGGTCGCCCCCCACGCCGCGGTCGGTGTAGTCGGCGCAGTTCACCACCGTCAGGGCCGCGCCCTCGTTGTCCGCCTCCGGTTCGGCGCTCTCCGCGAGGGGTTCGAGGTCACCGGAGCGCACCAACCGGGTGAGACCCCGCGCCAGATCCGGCCAGGACCTCGTCGAGTAGAGGTTGTTCTCGATGGCGAAGGCCAGCGACTGGCCGGTGAACCTCCCGCCGTCCTTCGTCGTCAGCGGGTGGGCGTCCAGCCCCGCGACCAACGTCTCGACCCGTCGCACGGCATCGGCCGGATCCATGCCCGCGTACACGCAGCCCGGCTGCCGGGTGCACCACTCGACGAAGCCCTCGAAGGCGAGCTGCTGCCCCTTCACCACGTCCAGGGCCTGTACGTCCAGGGGCAGGGAGAGCGTGTCGACCCCGTCCAGGACCATCCGCCCCACCCGCTGCGGGAACTGCGCCGCGTAGACGGCGCCCAGGCGCGTGCCGTAGGAGAACCCGAAGTAGTGCAGCTTCCGTTCTCCGAGTGCCGAACGCAGGAGGTCCATGTCCCGGGCGACGTCGACCGACCCGACGTGCTCCAGGATCGGGCCGGTGTGGCGTTCGCAGGCCCGGTTCGCGGCCTCGGTGGCGCGGAGCAGGGCCGTCGCGTCCATGTACTCGGTGCCCACGAGCGGGAGGGCGCCGTCGCAGCTGATCGGCGAACTCTCGGCGATCCCGCGCGGGTCGAAGCCGACCACGTCGTAGGACTTCGCGAGGTCCGCCCAGCGCGCGAAGCGGCGGGGGGCGGCGGTCCCCTCGGCGCCGCTGCCGCCGGGACCCCCGTAGTTCACCACCAGCGACCCCAGCCGGGGGGACCCGGTGGCGGGGATCCGGGCCAGTGCCAGCTCGACGGAGCTGCGGTCGGGCCGGTCGTAGTCCAGGGGGACCTTCAGCTTCCCGCACTGCATGGACTTCGGATAGGTCGAGGGGCAGGGGCCCCAGGCGATCCGCTGACCGTGGAAACCGAGCAACCGCGGGTCGTCCGTTCCCGGCGGTGCGGGGATCCCGCCGAGGGCCGTCAGGGTCAAGGCCGCCGCGCAGAACACCGTCGTGCATCGCATGGCACGCTCCAGGGAAGTGTCCCCCTCCCACCATAGGCACGACCGGGAACGGGCGCGCGCGCCCGGGCGCCCGACGCCCGCCCGGCGGCCCCCGCCCGGGCCGGGGCGCCCGATAATCCCTCGACACCGACGGCGGCGATCGGGGACGCTTCGCCCGATGACCAGAACAGACGACACGCCGCCCGCGTGGGACGAGCGCACCCAGCTCACCACGTTCCTCGACTACACCCGTGACACCGCCCGCGCCAAGTGCGACGGCGTCTCCGCGGAGAACGCCCGCAAGGCCCTGCTGCCGGGCTCACCGCTGATGACCCTGAGCGGAGTGATCAACCACCTCCGCTGGGTCGAGTACTACTGGTTCCAGGTGGTCTTCCTCGGGGAGGAGGACCAGGGCCCCTGGACCGAGGAGGACCCCGACCGCGAGATGCGGATCGCCGTCGACTTCCCGCTCGCGCGGCTGCTCGACGAATACGCCGAACAGAGCGCCCGCTACCGCGAACTGGTCACCGGGCACGCACTGGAGGACCGGGCCCGGCGCCCCGTCCGCGGCGGCCTCCACGTCGACCTGCGCTGGATCCTCCTCCACCTCACCGAGGAGACGGCCCGCCACAACGGCCACCTGGACATCCTGCGCGAGATGCTCGACGGCACGACCGGAGACTAGTCTTCCGCGAACGCGACCGGCGCGACCGGCGCGCCTAACGGGCCGCCGGTGACGGGCGGACGATCACCTCGTTCACGTCCACCCGCGCCGGCTGGGACACCGCGTAGGCGATCGCGTCCGCGACCGCCGAGGCCGCGAGCGCCACCGCGCGGTACGCCACCATCGCCCTGCGGGCCGTCGAATCGCCGATGTGGTCGGCCAGCTCGGACTCCGTCACGCCCGGGGAGACGACCGTGACCCGGATGTCCCCCGCGGACTCCTGGCGCAGTCCTTCGGAGATCGCCCGGACGGCGAACTTCGTCGCGCAGTACACCGCGGCCGTCGGCGAGACCTCGTGGGCGCCGACGGAGGCGATGTTCACCACGTGGCCGCCGCCCTGGGCGCGCATCACGGGCAGGGCGGCGGCGATCCCGTGCAGGACGCCGCGCACGTTGACGTCGATCATCGCGTCCCACTCGTCGGTCCTGAGCGCCGCCAGCGGCGAAAGGGGCATCACCCCCGCGTTGTTGACGAGGACGTCGAGCCGGCCGAACGCCGAGCGGGCCCGTGCGACGAAGGCCCGTACGTCCGCCGCGTCCGTGACGTCGAGGCGCTGGAAGACGGCCGTACCGCCCGCCGCGCCGATCCGCGCCGCCAGCCGCTCCAGGCGGTCCTCGCGGCGGGCGCCGAGCAGGACCCGGTGCCCGTCCGCGGCCAGCCGCAGCGCCGTCGCCTCCCCGATGCCGCTGCTCGCGCCGGTGATCGCGATCGACTTGACGGTGTCGTGCGCCGTGTCGGTGGTGTCGTGCGTCATGTTCCTCGTCCCCTCGGTGGTGGACCGGCCGCCCCCGGGCGGGGCGACCGTCACGCCGGGAAGCCTCGCCGCCCCCGCGGACCGCGACCAGGACGCGTGTTGCCGGGGCATGACGCACCCAGGCGACGCCGCGCCCCCCCGCCCTAGCCTGGGTCGGTGACCAGCAACGAACTCGGCGACTTCCTGCGCGCCCACCGCGCCCGCCTCCGCCCCGGCCCGGCCGGACTGCCCTCCTACGGACGCCGCCGCGTGCCGGGCCTGCGCAGGGAGGAGGTCGCCGTCCTGGCCGGAGTGAACACCGACTACTACGCCCGCCTGGAACAGGGACGCGAACGCAACCCCTCCCCCCAGGTCGTCGAGGCCCTGTGCGGCGCGCTGCGCATGGACGACGACGCCCGCGACCACCTCTACCGCCTGGCCCACGCCGTACCCGCCGGCCCCCGACCCGGACCGCGCGAGACGACCGACGCCGCGCTGCGCCGACTCCTCGACGGCTACGCGACCACACCGGCCTTCGTCCTGGGGCCCGCCCTGGACCTACTGGCCCTCAACCCCCTGGCCAGGGCGCTGTTCTCACCGTTCGAGAGGGCGGACAACCTCGCCCGCATGACCTTCCTCGACCCCGCCGCCCGCACCTTCCACATCCCGTGGCAGCGCGCGGCCGAGGCCACCGCGGCCGCCCTGCGCCAGGCCACCGGCCTCGACCCGCACTACCCGCGGCTGCGGGAACTCGTTGCGGCCCTGCGGGAGTCGAGCCCGGAGTTCGCCGCCCTCTGGGACGCGCAGATCGTCCGGGCCAAGACGGGCGCCGAAAAGGAGATCCACCATCCCGAGGTGGGCCGCCTGTCGCTGACCTACCAGACCTTCGACGTACGCGGCGCCCCGGGCCAACAGCTCGTGATCTACCACGCCGAACCCGGGGGCCGCAGCGCCCACGCCCTCAGCCTGCTGGGCAGCCTCGACGCGACCCGCCGCCGGGTCGCCGGCGCCGACCGCTGAGCCGAGACGTACGTCCACCGCACTTCTTACACGGTTTTGCCGTCGCTCTTGCGCGGCCGTGCGGCACGCCCCGCACCGTGGTGTTCGCGGTCGACGACACGGGAGTCGACACGCGCACCACACGACGAGGGGCGAGGAGCGGGCATGGCACAGGTGAACGGGATGCGACGGGCGGCGATGGCTGTGGGGGTGGTCGCGCTGCTGGCCTCGGCCCTGCCGGCCGCGACGGCCTCGGCGACCCCCGCCGGGCCCCTCGTCACGGCTTCGACGACGGCGGTCGCACGGGCCGCCGCCCCCGAGGACGGCCTCCCGGGAACCTCCGCGCGGCCGGCGTCCGGGGTCGAGGGCCGGCCCGCGTGGTGCCCGCCGGTGGAGGGTCACCGCGTGGACTGCTCCACCGTGAGGCGGCCGATGGTGGCCGACCGACCCGACCTCGGCACCATCGAGGTGGCCTACGCGGTCGTACGCCACCGCGCCGCCGGACCGGCCAAGGGCACCGTCGCCGTCAACCCGGGCGGCCCCGGCGAGGTGGCCGTGGACCGCGCCGAGCACTTCACCGGCGCCCTGAACGACCTGCTCGACGACCACGACCTGCTGCTCGTCGACCCCCGGGGCACGGGCCGCTCGCAGCGGATGCCCTGCGGGCTCACCGACGCCGAGTACCGCTTCGGGACCCGCGAACAGCAGCGCGACGCGGTGGCCCGCTGCGCCCGCGAACTCGGCCCCCGGGCACGGGCGTACACCTCGGCGGCCACGGCGGACGACATCGACGCCGTCCGGGCGCGCCTCGGCGTCCCGAAGCTCACGCTCTACGGGCTCTCGTACGGCACCTACCTCATGCCGGTCTACGCGAGCCGCCACCCCGAGCGGGTCCGCTCGATCGTCCTGTCGGGGGCCTACCCGCTGGCCTTCGACCCGTTGGGCCGCCCCGGCGCGCAGGCCGTCTCCCTGGCCCTGCACCGCGTCTGCGGTCGCGCGGTCCCCGCGCCCGGCGACGGGCGACCCGCCTGCGACGGCGACCGCGCCGTCCGCGACCTCGCCACCGCGGCCTCCCGCCTGCGGGCCCGGCCCCTCGACGTGGAGGTGCCCGGCGAGGCCGGCGCGGCCCCGCGCCGCCTGCTCCTCACCGAGGGCAAGCTCGCCAACCTCGCCTACGAGGCCGCCAGTCGGGGCGTCGGCGCGGACCCGACCGCCGCCGGGCTCCTCGGTGACCTCCCGCACGCCCTGGACCGCTTCGCGAACGGGGACACGGGCCCGCTGCTGCGGCTGGTCCGCGAGGACCACGCCGGAGCCTCCGCCGAGGACCAGGCCCCGTACGTCGCCGTCGTCTGCAACGACTACCGCAAGGCCTGGTCGGTCGACGCCTCCCCGGCCGAGCGCCGGCGGCAGTACCGCGCCGCCCTCGACGCCGCCCGGCCCGGTGCGTTCGGCGGGTTCGGAGCGCGCGGCTACCTGGAGGGACCGACCGACGGCGGCGACGTGTGCCTCGGCTGGCCCCGGGAGAACACCGAGCGACCGCAGCCCACGCACCCCCGACTGCCCGACGTGCCCGTCCTCGTGCTCTCCGGCGACCTCGACGCCAACACCCCCGACGCCAACGGCCGTGCGGCGGCCCGACAGTTCCGCGACAGCCGATTCCTGTCCGTCGCGAACGTCGGGCACGTGCCGGAGCTGGAGCCGAGCGGCTGCGTGACCGGCGTGTCCACCCGGTTCATCCGCACCGGCCGCACCGGCGACACCTCGTGCCTCGGCGCCCTCCCGCCGATCGCGGTGAAGCCGGTCCGCCCCTGACCCGGCCGCCCGACCGGCCCTCCTGATCCGCCGGCCCGACCCGGCCGCCCCCGACCCCGCCCGCCCCGTGCCGATCCGACGATCGGACGGGTGCCGGTCGGGGTCCGGGCCGCGCACGCGCCAGGATGATCACATGACAGACGTGATCACGCCCCGCCGCACGGTCCTGGTCGTCGAGGACGACCCCGGCGTACGCAGCACCCTCGACCAACTCCTGCGCTTCGAGGGCTACCGCGTCCTCCAGGCCCCCGACGGGCTCGCGGCGCTGGCCCTGCTCGACCACGAGGAACCGGACCTGGCCCTGGTCGACGTGGTCATGCCGGGCATGGACGGCCTGGCCCTGTGCCGGACCCTGCGCCGGCGCGGGGAGCGGCTCCCGCTGCTGGTCCTCACGGCCCGCGACCAGATCGGCGACCGCGTGGCCGGTCTGGACGCCGGAGCCGACGACTACCTGGCCAAGCCGTTCGCCACCGAGGAACTCCTCGCCCGCATCCGCGCGTTGCTGCGCCGCTCCGAGCCCCCGGCCGCCGCGGGCGCCGACGAACTCCTCACGGTGGCGGACCTGGCGCTGGACCGGGCCACCCGCGAGGTGCGGCGCGGGGCGCGGCCGCTGGACCTGACGAAGACCGAGTTCGACGTGCTGGAACTCCTGCTGGGCCACCCGGGGGTGGTCCTGACCCGCACCCGGATCTACGAAAGGATATGGGGATTCGACTTCGACACCACCTCCCGCTCCCTCGACGTGTACATCGGCTACCTGAGGCGCAAGACGGAGGAGTGCGGCTCGCCGCGGCTCATCCACACCGTGCGCAACGTCGGCTTCACGATCCGGCCGGCCTGATGCTCCGTACGAAGATCATGTGTGTGGTCGTGGCGGCCGCCGCGTTCGCCATCGCCCTCTCCGCCTTCCTGTCGTTCCGCAACGTCAGCGAGGTCGTCGCCGACGAGCTCGAACGCGGCCTGGTGGACCGCGCCGACACCGTCGTCGCCCTCCTCGACGCGGGGCGCGTCCCGCCCCTCCGGCCCGGTACCACGGAGCAGATCGTGCGCCCCGACGGCAGCGCGGAGCGGGTCGGACCACCGACCGCGAGCCCGACCGCCCCGCTGCCCGTGGCCCCGGCCGCCCTGGAGGTGGCCCGGACCGGCTCCGGGAGCAGCAGGGAGGACGTCGTCGTCGACGGCGCCGAGTACGGCGTCCTCACCCGACCGCTGCCCGCCGGTGGCGCCGTGATGGTCGCGCAGAGCTACGAGGGAGCCGTCCGCCTCGAGGAGGTGTTCCTGTGGCGGATCACCTGGACCACCGCCGCCGCCATCGGCGTCGCGGCACTCCTGAGCCGGCTCGCCCTCGGCCGGATCCTGCGCCCCGTGGGCCGGCTCGTACGGGCCACCCGCACCATCACCACCACCCAGGACCTCTCCACCCCGCTGCCGCCCGCCGGAGGCGACGAGATCGGGCAACTCACCGACAGCTTCGACGCCATGCTGCGGGCGCTGCGCCGCTCCCGCGCCCAGCAGCAGCGGCTCGTCCAGGACGCCGGGCACGAACTGCGCACCCCGCTCACCTCGGTGCGCGGCAGTGCCGAACTCCTGCAACGGGCCCGGGGACGGCTCGGCCCCGAGGACGAGGAGCAGATCCTCGCCACCCTCGTCACCGAGACCGTCGCCCTCGACGACCTCGTACGGGAGCTGGTCGAACTGGCCACCGACCGCTACACGGGGGAGGAGCCCGGGACGCTCGACCTGACCGTCGCGGCCGAGGACGCCGCCCGACGGTGGCGACAGCGCACCGGCCGTACCGTCACCGTGGCCGGCGCCGACGGTCCGGTCCTCGTCCGGGCCCGCTCGCGGGCGCTGCAACGCTGCGTGGACAACCTGTTGAGCAACGCGGACAAGTTCAGCCCGGCCGGTACGCCCGTCACCGTCCACGTCGCGGACGGGCGGCTGTCGGTGCGCGACCACGGGCCCGGGATCCCCCCGGGCGAGGAACGGGCCGTCTTCGACCGCTTCCACCGCGGCGCCGGCATGCAGGGCACGGCCGGATCCGGCCTCGGCCTCGCGATCGTCCACGACCTGGTCACCGCCGACGGGGGGACGGTCTTCGCCCGCGCCGTCCCGGACGGAGGGGCGGAGGTGGGCTTCCACCTGCCGACGCACGCCCCGGACCGCCGAGCGCCGGACCGCTGAGCCCCGGACCGCCGAGCGCCGACCCGCTGAGCGCCGACCCGCGGCGCTGCGGCGTTCCGGGGCCCGGCGGCTCTCAGAGCCCTCGCGGCAGCCCGACGAGCGGGGTGCGGACCGGCGTGGCCAGACCGACGAACACCACCAACTGACGCCCGCCGGGATTGGTCTGGATCGGGACCAGCTCCCAGTTGTTCGTCAGCCACACGTTGCCCGACGGGTCGACCTGGACGGCGGTGTTGCGCGCCAGCCCGTCGAACCCGTAGCCGGCGTCGGCGGGGGAGATCGGCTGCCCCGTCCGGTGCCCCGGCGGGCAGGCCTCGGTCCGCACCCCGCACAGTCGCGTCACGCGCTGCCCGGAGAAGTCGGCCACCCACACCGTGTCGGAGCCGTCCACGGCGATCCCCCACGGCAGCGTCAGGCTCCCGGTGGTGAACGCGCGCGGCGCCGGCGGCCCGTCCGGTTCGATCAGCGTCACCGAGGCGCCGTCCGCCGGCGGGCCGCCCGCCGGGCCCACGGCGTCCGCCAACTGCTGTGAGGTCCCGTCCTCACAGGGCACCGGCACGGCGCCGCTGTTCGACACCCACTGGTTGCCCCGGCTGTCCGAGGCGATCCCGAGCGGGCGCCTGAGCCCGCCGCCGGTCACCGTCCGCTCCAGCGTCCCGTCCGGGGCGAACACGGCCACGCTGTCGCTGCCGTTGCCCGTCACCCACGCCCGGCCCCGTCCGTCCAGCGACACCCCGAACGGCTTCACCAGCGCGCCGCCGCCGACCGGCAGGTTCCGGGCCCGCTCCGGGTGCCCGACGGGAACCCGCGTGACGCTGCGGCTCCCGCAGTTCGCCACCCACAGCGTGCCGTCCCGCCCGGAAAGCGCCCCCTGCGGCTGTACGTAGTCGCCCCGGCGCAGGCCCTGCGGAGGGGACAGGGCCCTGCCCCGCGCGTCGAACCGCGAGACGCTGCGGAACAGCGGGTCCGGGTCCAGCGGGCAACCCCGCCCCTGGAAGCCGAAGTTCGTCGCCCACAGGTCACCGGTGGGGTCGAAGGCCACCCCGTAGCCGGCGCCGTAGAGGCCTCCGCCGGAATAGGGGGCGCCGGCGGCGTCCCGGCCGTCGGGCCGCAGGCGCAGGAGCTGCCTGCCGCCGCACACCGGATCGCGGGGGTCCGCGCCGTAGGTGTAGTTGTTGACGACCCAGGCGTCCCCGGCGCGGTCGAAGGCGATGTTCCCGGGCCCGTCCAGTTCCCTGCCGTTGCCCTCGTAGCGCAGGGCCAGCGTCCACGCCGCCGGGGCCCGGTCCAGCGCGGGCCCGTACGCCGGGTGGCGGCGCGCCAGGGCGAAGACCCGCTCGGGCCGCGTCCCCGGCGCGCGGGCGATGTCCGCCACCGCCTGGAGGGTGTCGCGGGGCCGCTCGGCGCCCGGGACGCGGGCCGCGTCGAACAACTCCGTACAGCCGCGCCGCGTCGTCGTGCACGCGGCGACCGCGTCGGCCAGCGAGTTGAACGTGCGCAGGGTCGACGTCAGCGCCCCGTTGGGCGGGGCCGCGAGGAAGGGGGAGATCCCGCCGGTGGTGACGTCCGCCAGGTTGTGCGCCACGGAGGCGGCGTTGCGGGGGCCGGGCCACGGGCCGGCGAAGGCGCCCTCCCGCGTGAACTGGGCCAGGGCGAACCCGGCCGCGACCGTCGTCCGCTCCGTGACGGTCACCGACCGCTCCGCGCCGTGCGGCGCGCCGGTCAGCATCGCCGCGAACCGCACGGGGAGCGGCTCCGGGACGCGGACGTCGGCCCGCCCCCGCGTCGGGCGGGCGTCCGCCGTCAGGTACAGCACCGCGCCCGGCGAGCGGGGCGGCGCGTACGCCACGTCGAAGCGGCCCCCGCCGTCGGTGCGGCCGGCGCCGAGCCGGCGCGGACGCTCGCCGAAGCGGGTGCCGGCCTCGTACACGGTGACCTCGGCGTCCGCGAGCGGCCCGTCCGCGCCCCGGACCACGCCGCGCCGGTGGGCCTCGCCGGGGCCCTCGTCGCCGCCCGGCCGGGGGTCGCCCGAGGCCGCCCCCGCCCCGACGGCGAGGGCCGCCGCGACCAGCACGGCCGACCACGCCAACGACCCACGACGTCCCCGGCGCATCCCCATCCGCACAGCGCTTCCTCCCGACCGCAGCACACGTTCGGGCCAGCGTCACACCGTCGCGGGCGTCCGCGGCCGATCCCCGCCGTACGGGCGGCCCCCGAACCGCCCGTACGGCCCTGCCCGGGGCGCGGGCGGGGCCGCAGGCGTGCGCGCGTGTGCGCGCTCGCTCGCGTCAGGCGGCGGTCCTGTGCGCGGTGACCAGCAGGTACTCCCACTCCATGGCCCCGCCGTCGAGGTGTCGGGCGGCCAGGTCCGCGAGGGCCCCGTCCAGTTCGGCCACCCGCTCGGGGTCCTCGGCGATGGCGCGGTACGTCGCGATGGTCGGCCCGTAGCACTCCTTGAAGTACTCGCGGAACTCCTCGGGGCGCTCGAACCGGTCGACGCGCAGCATCCGCCGGTCGGTGTCGACGTCGGTGACCCGGTCGCCGAGCAGGGTGTGCACGTGCTCCGGGTCGCCCCACAGCGGCGGGGGCTGGGCCCCGGGCGGCGGCGGGGGAGCGTAGGGGCGCATCGTCTTGAACATCTGCCCGATGAACCCCTCGGGGGTCCAGTTGATCAGCCCGATGGTCCCGCCCGGGCGACAGACCCGTACCAGCTCGTCGGCGGCGGGCTGGTGGTGGGGGGCGAACATGACGCCGACGCAGGACATCACCGTGTCGAACTCGCCGTCCGCGAAAGGCAGCGACTCGGCGTCCGCCTCGCGCCACTCCAGCCGCGCGCCACGCTCCTCGGCGAGCCGCCGTCCGACCTCCATCAGCTCGGGGGTGAGGTCGGAGGCGATGACGTCGGCACCCAGGGCGGCGGCGGGGATGGCCGCGTTCCCGGAGCCGGCCGCGACGTCGAGGACCCGGTCCCCGCGCCGGACGTTGCACTCCCGCACCAGCACGTCGCCCAGTTCCGCGACGACGTTCGAGGCCACGGACGGATAGTCGCCCAGGGCCCACATCGCCCGGTGTTTGGCCTTCAGGGCGTGGTCGGCCCGGTCCGCTTCGCTCGCCTCGGTCATGACGCAGTCCTCCGCTTCCCCACCGTTACGGTCCCCCCTGACGGTGCGCGGTCGCCCTTCGAGCCTAGATGCCCCCGTCCGGGGTCGCGCGCGGAGACGGGCCCGCCCCGCCGGCGGCGGGCGCGGACACGGCCTACGGGCGCGGCTCCGTGAGCGCGGCCCGCAGGCGGCGGGCCTCGGTGACCGTCCTGGAGGAGCCGGAGCGGGCCGCCGCGGTGGCCAGCGCGGCCGGTACGGGTCCCCTGGCTCCGCTGCGCTCCGCGCAGTCGGCGGCCACGGCCAGGACCTCGCCCGCACCCCGCACCGAGGGCAGCACCGCCGGCAGCACCTCGGCGAGGACCGCCCACACGGTGGCGTACGCCCCCGAGGCCGCCGCCGAACGGGCCGCTTCCGCGAGGCGGTTGGGCTTGACGGTGCCCAGGGCCACCATCGCGGCCAGTTCGCGACCGAGGAGCACGACGTCGAGTTCGCCCCGGGCGGCGAGCACCAGCAGGGCCTCCACGGCCGGGGCGCGGTCGTCCGGGTACCTGCCGCCCAGCCCCGCGGCCACGGCGGCGTGCAGCCCCGGCCCGGCGGGCCCGCCGAGGCGGGCGAGGTGCGGCAGCATCCAGGAGCCCCCGTGGTCCCCGGCTGTCGCGGCCAGCGTCACGCCGGGGAGCAGCCATCCGGCCTGGGTGTCCCGGTCCTCGGGCAACACCGCCGCCCGTATCGCGTGCCCGGCGTGCCAGTGGTAGCAGCGGGTGAAACCCTCGTGCGGTCGGTCGAGCCAGTGGAAGGCCTCCGGGAACCGCGCCGGCAGGAGGGGACGGCGACCACTGGCGAGGACGACCTGCGGCACGGTCGTCCCCGCCCGGGTCCAGGCCCGGTGCGCCCCCGGATCGGGTGCGACGACGCGGCGTACGGGGACGCCCGGCCCGCCGTCGGGGCCGAGCCAGGCGGCGAGCCGGTCGCCCTCGTCGGTCCCCAGCCGCGCGGCGGCCCGCGCCGCCGCCGGATCGGGGCGGCGCACCCGCAACAGGGCCTGCCCGAAGTCGACGGGCCCCGGTCGGGCGCCCGAGCGCCGGTACTCCGCGAGCCGTTCGACCAGCTCGGCCGCGTCCAGGGCGCCCGTGTCCCAGGTCGGCGTCGCCAGCGGGAACGGCAGGAGGTGCCCGCACAGCAGCGCGTACCCGATCTCGCGCATCCGGGCCGCGAGGACCAGCTCCAGCCCGCCCTGCGCGCACTCCTCGTGCCCCTTCGACCGCCGGACGCGGTCGGGCCGCAGGCTGTACCCCGGTACCCGCGACAGCAGCGTGGCCACCACGACGTCCACCCCAAAGAGCCGGTGCGCCTGCGTCTCCTCCTCGACGTAGCGGTGCCCCACGGCCTCCCAGAGGGCGACGACGAGGGCGACGCGGTCACGGTGCGCCTGCCGTACGAGCCCGTCGAGGACGCGCTCGAACTCCGCCACGGTGGGCGTCCAGGAGTCGAGGTGGTCCGCCGTCGCCGCGACGGTCTCGGCGAGCCCGTCCGGCGCGGCGTCGATCCGCCGCACCGGCGGCACGGTCGGGAGGATGTCCTGAGAGGCGGTGGTCCAGATCATGCCGCCACGCTAGGCGCACCCACTGACACGACGGCGGGCTCCGGCCACCCCCCCGGACGGTGCGGGGAGGGGCGCGTGAAATCGCATCGCTTTCGCACCATCGGCGTGCGATTCTGGTGCGGAAGCGATGCGTCAGTGATGCGTCGGTGTTGCGTCGGCGATGCCTCGTCGATGAGTCAGAGGAAAGGAAAACCCGTGGACCAACTGCCTCCCCACCCCGATACGGAGCGCTACTCCGTGACCCTGTGCCCGCCGGCCGTGACGGTGGTGTCCGAACTCGTCGCGGCCAGTGGCGTCAGCAAGTCCGACGTCATCAACCGGGCCGTGCTCCTGCTCGGGTTCATCGAGCAGGAGCGCGCCAAGGGACACGACCTGATGATCCGTGACGCCGCGGGCACCCTGGAGCGCGTCCACATCATCTGAGTCCGACCGGGCCGGACCGATCAGTGTCCGGGCTCGCGCCACATGGGCCACAGGGGCGGCCCGCCGTCGGGGAGCCGGATCTCGCCGGTCACGCGGAAGCCGAACCGCTCGTAGAAGGGGACGTTGGACGGCTTGCTGGACTCCAGGTAGGCGGCCTCGCCGAGCCGGTCGCAGTGGGCCAGTTGCTCCCGCAGCAGGGCGGAGCCGACGCCCGTTCCCCGGTCGGAGGGCTCGGTCCCCAGGGTCGGCAGGTACCAGTGCGGCTCCGTCGGGTGGGCGTCGTGGAGGTGGTTCTCCACGTCGGCGGCCCGGCGCAGGCCGGCCACGCCGAACACGTACGCGTAGCGCGGCAGCGTCGCCAGCTCGCGCACCGCGGCCGGCGCCCACCGGCCGGGCCCCGACCACAACGCGGCCCCCAGCAGCCGACCCCCGCCGGTGGCGGCCACCCGGACACCGCCGGTCCGGGGCCGCTGTTGGCGCTGGAGCAACGCGAAGAAGCGGGCGATCCGGCGCTCGCGGTCGGACGGCTCGGGAAACATCCACCCCATGACCGGATCGTCCGCGAAGGCCCGGGCCAGGAGCGCGGAGATCGCGGCCGACTCGGCCCGCCGCCCGCACCTGATCCCGTAGCCCTCCCGGCCGCCCGTCGCGGGCGCTCTACGTGGGTTCATGACGTCACGGTAGACAGCGCGCCGCCGCCCGCCCCCGCCGACGGCCCGCGGACACGCCGCGGGCTCCCGCGACGGCTCAGGGCACGCGCCAGATGTTGGCGAACGCCGTGTTCTCGATGTTGCGCCGCCGGCGCACCGCCTCCAGCTCCATCACCGCGTCGTGGACGACGGCCAGCACGGTCGTCACCGCCTCGCCGCCGAGGTCCGCGCCCGCGCCCGGCTCCGTACCGCCCTCCTCCTCGCTCCCGCTCGCGGACCGGGCGCCGTCGACGCCCACGGCGGAGGCGAGTTCGGTGAGGACGGGCTCGCCCCGGTCCTTGCGGTCCTCGGCCCGGCGGCGGGCGGGCGTGTCCACCACCTCGAGGTGCTCGGGGCCGAAGGGCAGCCGGCCGCCGCGCCTGCGGCGCAGCTGCCCCTCCTCCTCCGACGCCTTCCGGTACGCGGTGGACAGGTCGCGGCCCCGACGCCACAACCAGTCCTCGATCCGCTCGTACGGCTTCTCGCGGACCAGAGCCGCAGCCGCCTCGCCGAGGAGGGCGTCGTCCGGGACCGCCGCGTCCGCCGACGCGTCCGCCGGCGGCTCGCCCGGCACGATGCGGTCGCCGTCCACGGTGACGGCCCGCGCCTCGATGAGGTCGATCAGCTCGGCTCCCGCGAGCGCGAGCGACAGATCGCCCTGCCCCACGCGATCCTGACTCCGCGGCTCCATGGCGATGATGAACAGGTCCTTCGCCGTGCTCATGAACGGCTCCCCTCGCAGGCATCGACAACGGGGTGTCGCCACCGGCCCGGGCGCGGGGCGACCACCACGAGCAGTATCGCCCGCGCGGACCCGCCCGGTCCCGGACGCCCGATCGGGACCGGGTCTCATACCGTCGGCCCCGCGCCGACGTACGGGGCGGACCTCCGCCCGTAAGGGGCGGCCACGTGGGCTTCGTCCTCGCGCCCCCTAGAGTGGCGAGGAGTCAGTGATCGTGGCAGACGCACCACAGGAGCGAGAACCCATGCCCGAAGCCCAGGACATCGGCGAGATCGTCGCCCGACGCGATCTGCGCGCCACCGCGCCCGACGGATCGTCGTTCCCCGTGTCGCTCCAGGTCGGTACGCCCCGCCCCGATCCGACCCCGGGCGGCGACTGGGTGTGCCCCTGCCGCGTCGAGGGGCTGGACGGATCCTCCGTGTCGGAGATCCACGGGGTCGACGGCCTCCAGGCCCTCGCCCTGGCCGTGGAGACCGTCAGGATCCGCCTGCGGCACCTCGCCGAGGCCGGGGACCTCACCTTCGTCTGGGGCGACGAGGCCGGCCTGAGCGCGGCCGAGGTCTCCCTCTGACGCCCGACGACCGGGCCGCGTCCCGTACCGGGGCGTCGCCGTGAACCGTGCGGGGACGGGCCGTCGCGCGGCCCTGGGCATCGGGCTCGCCGCCCTCGCCGGGGCGCTGTCCGGATGCTCCGACGGCGCGGCTCCCGGGCCGCCGTTGCGGCTGGCCACCGGGCCGGAGGGCGGCCCGTACAACGCCTTCGGGAAGGCCCTGGCCCGGGCCGTCGCCGCCTCCGGGCGGGGGGTGCGGCTGGAGCCCGTCACCACCGCCGCCAGTGTGGACAACCTGCGCCTGCTGCGCGAGGGCTCCGTCGAACTGGCCCTGGCCATGGCCGACGTGGCCGAGGACGCGGCCCTGGGCCGGGAGTCGTTCACGGCGCCCCTCACCACCCTGACGGCGCTGGCCCGCGTCTACGTGAACTACACCCACCTCCTCGTGCCGGCCGACGGCCCGGTGCGCGACGTCGGCGCCCTCGCCGGCCGTCCGGTGGCCGCCGGCGCGGCGGGATCCGGAGTCCAGGTGGTCGCCGGCCGGATCCTGCGCGACCCCGGGCGGGGCGGCGCCGAAGCCCCCCGGGAGCGGGCCCTGGGACTCGCCGAATCCGTCACCGCCCTGCGCGAGGGCTCCGTCGACGCGCTGTTCTGGGCCGGTGGCGTACCCACCCCGGCCCTCGCCGCACTGGCCCGCGAACGCCCCCTGAGGTTCCTTTCGTTGGACGACCGCGTCGGTCCGCTGCGGGAGCGCTACGGGCCCGTCTACAGCGCGGTCACCCTGCCCGCCGGGGTGTACGGGCCGGCGGAACCGGTGGGCACCGTCGGGGTCGGCAACTACCTCCTGGCCCGGAGCGACGTACCGGACGGTGCCGTCGGGGGGCTGCTGCGCGTGGTGTTCGACCGGTGGCGCGAGCTGATGGGCGAGGTCACGGCCGGGGCCCGGCTGGAGCCCCGGTTCGCCATCTCGACCGGGCGGGTGCCCCTGCACCCGGGCGCGGTCGCCCACTACCGCTCCGTGTACGACTGAGCCGCTGCCGCTGCCGCTGCCGCTGCCGCTGCCGCTGCCGTCGCCCCGCCCCGCCGGACGGCGGCGCCCGGTATCCCTCACAGGGGCGGCAGCCGCAGTTCGACGGACAGCCCGTGCGGTGCGACGGCTCCCGCGCTCAGGGTGCCGCCGCCGATCCGGGCGATCTCCTCGGCGATGGCCAGCCCCAGGCCGGTGCCCCGTACGTTCTGGTGTTCCGGCGCCCTGGCGAAACGCCGTGTCAACAGGGGGAGTTGCTCCGGTGCCACGCCCGGCCCGTCGTCCCGGACCCGGACGACCACCTCCCCGGACGCGGCGCGCGCGACGCACACCTCCACCCGCCCGCCGGGCGGCACGAACTTCACGGCGTTGTCGAGGAGGGCGTCCAGGACGCGCCCCACGGCATCGGGCAGCGCCCGCACCACCGGGTCCTCCGCGACCGGGCCGACCGCCAGTTCCAGTCCGGCGGCGTGGAACACCGGCTCCCAGGCCGCCACCCGTTCCCGTACCGCCCGTACGACGTCCTGCTCCCGCAGCTCGGCCGTGGCCGACTCCACCCGGGCGAGGGCCAACAGTCCGTCCAGCAGCTCCTCCAGCCGCTCCGCCTCCTCCAGGGCGCGGGCGTGCTCGCCGCGGCCCGGCCCCGGGGCGACGTACGGTTCGACGTTCTCCATCCGGAGCACCAGCGTGGCCAACGGGTTGCGCAACTGGTGGGAGGCGTCGGCGACGAAGTCGCGTTGGCGCCCGATGGATTCGGCGACGGCCCGCGCCATGCCGTCGAAGTGTCGCCGAAGTCGCCGGAGTTCGGGCGGACCGGTGTCGGCGTCCGTACGCGCCGCCCCGAAGCTCCCGGCGGCCAGCTCCTCCACGGCCCGGTCGAGTTCGAGCACGGGGCGCAGCAGCCAGCGGGCGATCCCGACGGCCACCAGGGCGGCGGCCGCGAAGGCGGCGAACGCCCCCGCGCAGAGCAGGCCCCAGCGCAGGGACACGTCCCCGCGGGCGGTGGCGGTGGGCAGGGTCAACAGCACCGCCCCGCTCACCCGCTCGTCCCGGCCCACCGGTTCGGCCAGCACGACCTCGCGCGGCCCCCAGGGCCGGATCGTCGGCAGCCGGTCGGTGGAGCGCCCGGTGAGGGCGCGGTCCCGGGCCTCGGCCACCGCATCGGACGGGGCCGCCCCACCCGTCGCTCCACCCGCCGGGCCACCCGTCGCCCCGCCCGTCGCCCCGCCCGCCGGGCCGGCGCCGTCACGGCCGTCGCCGCCCGCCCGCGCCAGCGGCGCGCCCGCCGTGTCGACGACGACCACCTCGGCCCCGTACAGCTGCGCGTACCGGTCGATCTCGCGGGACAGCTCGCAGCGATCGGCCCGGGTGCGCATCCGCTCGGCGAGGTCCGCGAACCGCACCGCCTCCGAGCGCCGTTGCAACAGCAGGTGTTCGGTCCGCCCGCGCGCGTAGGACTCGGCCAGCGGTACGCACAGCAGCAGCGTGGCCGTCCCCATGAGGACGAGCAGCACGGCGAGGAGCCTGCGCCTCACCGCGCCCCGCGCTCCGCGTCCCCGGCCGGGGGCCGCGGGCGGCCGAGGCGGTAGCCGAAGCCGCGCACCGTCCGCACCAGGTCGGGCCGGCCCGTCTTGGCGCGGATGCCCGCCACGTGGACGTCCAGGGAGCGGGAGCTGCCGAGGAAGGCGTCACCCCAGATCCGGTCCAGGATCTCCTCCCGGGAGCGCGCCTCGTCCGGCCGTACGGCCAGGAACGCCAGCACGTCGAACTCCCGCCGCGTCAAGGCGACCTCGCGTCCGGCCACGGTGACGGTACGGCCGCCGGATCCACCTCGACGTCCCCGCTGCACACGGTACGGGCCCTGCCCGGCCCGGAGCCCGCCGCGCCCGGACCGCCCACCGCGTCGCTCGCGGGGTCGGTGCGGCGGGCGGTGCGGCGGCGCACGGTGTCGATGCGGGCCATCAACTCGGCCATCCGGAACGGCTTGACGACGTAGTCGTCGGCGCCCGCCCGCAGGCCCTGCACGATGTCGCGCTCCTCGCACCGCGCGGTCACCACGATCAGCGGCGCGTCGCAGACGGTCCGCAGCCGGCGCAGCAGTTCGAGCCCGTCCAGGTCGGGCAGTCCGAGGTCCAGCAGGACGAACTGGGCCTCGCGCAGGTGCAGCAGGGCGTCCAGGGCGCGGTCGACGCGGCGCACGGTGTGGCCCCGTTGGGTGAGGGCGGTGCCCAGGGCCTGGGCCATGCGGTCGTCGTCCTCGACGAGAAGCGCGTGCACGGCCCGTCCCCCCTCGTCCCCGTCCCCGTACCGGGCGCCTCGCCCGGTGTTCCGGTGCGGCAGCCTACGGGAACGGCCGCACCGGTGGCGGGACGGAGGTCAGCGGGCCGCCTCCACGGCGCTCGCCGGCTCCCGCGGGTCGTGCCCGGCGTCCTGCTCGTCGGCCTCCGCCTCCGCGCGGCTGAGGGCGACGGCACGGGTGTCGGGCATCAGCACGTAGGTCACGAGGGAGACGAGCGCGCACCCCGACACGTACCAGAAGAACAGCTTCTCGTGGCCGCCGCTCTTGAACCACAGGGCGACGTACTCGGCCGTGCCGCCGAACAGCGCGTTGGCGACGGCGTAGGGCAGCGCCACCCCGAGGGCCCGCACCCGGGTCGGGAACAGCTCGGCCTTCACGGCGGCGTTGATCGAGGTGTAGCCGGTGACGATGACCAGGGCGAGCAGCGACAGCCCCAGCGCGGACCAGTACGAGGAGGCCGTCCCCAGGGCGGACATGATCGGGTAGGTGCCGACGGTGCACCCCACCGCGAACGTGATCAGCAGGGGGCGGCGGCCGATCCGGTCGGACAGCATCCCGGCGAAGGGCTGGAGCACGGCGAAGACCGCCAGTGCGGTGAAGCTGACCAGGGTGGCGGTGGTCTTGGCCATGCCGGCGCTGCCGACCAGGTACTTGGTGAGGTAGGTGGTGTAGGTGTAGTAGGCCACCGTGCCGCCGAGGGTCAGCGCCATGACCAGCCCGGCCTGCCGCCGGTGCTGCCACAGGACTTTGAGGGTGCCGCGCGCGCCGTCGTCGTCGGCGCCCTCCCGCGAGGACTCCTCGCGGAAGGCGTCGGTCTCCTGGAGGCGTCGGCGGATCCAGAAGACCACGACCGCGAACAACGCCCCGAGCAGGAACGGCACGCGCCAGCCCCAGCTCTCCAACTGGTCCGTGGTGAGCGTGTGTTGCATGGTGATGAGGATCCCCAGGCCCAGGAGCTGGCCGCAGGTCATGGACACGTACTGGAACGAGGAGCCGAGACCGCGCCGGTCGCGGGCGGAGGCCTCGGTGAGGTAGGTGGCGCTGGCCGCGTACTCGCCGCCGATGCTCAGGCCCTGGAGCAGACGGGCCAGGAGCAGTACCAGCGCGCCGAAGTAGCCGGCCTGACCGTACGTCGGGGCGACGGCGATCAGCAGGGCGGCCACCGACATCATGGTGACCGTGAGCGTGAGCGCGCTCTTGCGCCCGTGCCGGTCGGCTGCCCGTCCGAGGATCCAGCCGCCCACGGGACGCATGAGGAAGCCGACGGCGAAGATGCCCGCCGTGTTCATCAGCTGCGTCGTCGGATTGTCGCCGGGGAAGAAGGAGTCGGCGAAGTAGATCGCGAAGCTGGCGTAGACGAACCAGTCGTACCACTCGACGAGGTTGCCGAGCGACCCGCCGATCAGGGCGAGCCGGCGCCTCTTGCGGTCCTCTTCGGGGACCGGTGTCGCGGGCACGGCGGCGGACGAGGGCATGGCGCCTCCGGAGGGAAGTCCCCGGCAGGGGAGGGGGAGGGCCCCGGGGATGGGGGAGTGCCCAGAGCATGCGCCCGCCGACGCCGGCGGACAACGCGCGGCCCGCAGATCTTACGTCGCGTTAAGAAAGCGACCTCGCGGCGGCGGTCGGACCCCGCCGGTTCAGGGCGTGCTCACCTCGAACGGCAGGTAGTCGCACTCGGGAGCGGAGGGGATGACGGCGTAGCTCGCCTCCGGGAGCTCGTTCCAGACGCCCGGCAGGTTCCCCAGGGGTTCCGAGACCACGATGCGGGTGTCGTCGGAGACGTGGCGCAGGTAGTCGAGTTCCGGATACAGCTGACGGACGGTCTCGGCCTTGTTGCTGTAGAAGAGGCTGCGCGACTTCCCCTGGCTGGAGTACCGGAAGACCCACAGCCGCGCCCCGTCGCTGACGGCGACCGTCATCTGGAGCGGTTCGGCCACCCCGTGCACCTCGCCGAGCTCCTCCACGAAGCCGACCATGCGCCCCACCGCGCCCGGCACGTCCTGGTCGAGGCCGAACGTCACCGCGAGGTAGAACATCACCTCCGAGTCCGTCGACCCCTCCATCGAGGGGAAGAGAGCGGGGTCCACCGCCACGCACAGGTCACGCTGGAGCCGGTTGAAGTCCGCGATGGCTCCGTTGTGCATCCACAGCCACCGTCCGTGGCGGAAGGGATGGCAGTTGGTCTGCTGGACCGCCGAACCCGTGGAGGCGCGCACGTGCGCCAGGAACAGGGGGGAGCGCACGTGCGCCGCCAGCTCCCGCAGGTTCCGGTTGTTCCAGGCGGGCCCGACGTCGCGGAACACCGCGGGGGTGCCGTCGCCGTCCGCGCTGTACCAGCCGACGCCGAAGCCGTCGCCGTTGGTGGCCTCCAGCCCCATCCGGGCGTGCAGGCTCTGGTTGATCAGCGAGTGTTCCGGTCGGTAGAGCAGAGTGTCGAGGAGCACGGGTGAGCCGTGGTAGGCCAGCCAGCGGCACATGAGCACCATCTCCTTCGTGCTCCTTCGTGGCTCTTTCGAGGCTAACCCCGGGCGACCTCCCCGGCAGAACCACTCGGTCGGCCACCGGCCGGCAGCCGGTCGGCGCTCAGTCGACCTGCAGTTCGCCCATCCGGCTCCAGCCGGTCGCGCCCTCGATGGTGGTGCTGACGATCTCGGGCGTGCGCGTGACCAGGGGCCGCATGGTCTCCAGCGCGGCGCGGAAGTGCTCGGAGGTCACGTGCGCCTCGGCGGCGTCGTCCCGGAAGGCCTCGACCAGTACGTAGGTGTCCGGCTCCTCCAGGCTGCGGGACCACTCGAACCACAGGTTCCCGGGCTCGGCGCGGGTCGCGGCGGTGAAGGGAGCGACCTTCTCGGGCCACTGGTCGACGTATTCGGGCTTGACGGAGAATTTCACCACAATGAAGATCATTCGTGCATTGTACGCAGCCGCCGGGCCGGGGCCCCGGTCGGTCGGACCGGCCGTCCGCACCGGCCGACCGGGACGTCGTGACCGGGACGTCGTGACCGGGATCAGGCGGGGGCGCCGCCCGCGATGCGGCGTCGGACCTGGTCCTCCTGGGCGAGGCGGCGCAGCAGCTCGAAGACCGGCGCGCAGATCGCGAACACGATGACCGCCCGCTCGGCCAGGGCCACGGGATCCTCCAGGCCGGCCGCCCGCTCCAGGTCCAGGCGGGCCACCGACTCGGCGAGCCGGGCGTACGCGGCCAGCTCGCCGGGGGCGTAGGGCGCGTCGAGGCGCCGCAGCTCCCTCAGCGCGGTCGTGAGCCCCCGCACGTGGGGCGAGGTGCCGGGGGCCTGCCAGTCCAGGGCGGTGAGCAGGTCCGCCACCTCGGCGCCGGCGGCCGCGTCGGCCTCGGCCTCCTCCTCGGGGTCGTCGGAGGGCTGGGCCGTCACCGGAACCGGAAGGGAGTAGCTGACCGCCCCGAGCGCGCCCTCGGAGGTGCGGGCCTGGTCGACGGCTCCGAGCACCTCGCGCGTGGCGGCGATGGACAGCCCGCCGAGGGTGGTCAGCGCCTTGATCAGCCGCAGCCGGTCCGCGTGCTCCTCCCCGTACTCGGCGAGGGTCGCCGCCGTGGCGCGCCCGGCCGGCAACAGGCCCTCCCGGCGGAAGTACTTGATGCTGGCGACCGGTACGCCGGTGCGCCGGCTGAGCTCCGAGATCTTCATGCCGCTTCCCTGCTGGTCGCGCGTCCGACGTCCGTCGACGTCCGCCGTCGTCGGCGATTGGACACCTCCACAAGATACTGCCACTATCCAGTAGCTGGATACCTTCAGTATCCAGCTACTGGAACGCAGCCGCACCGGAGAGTCGATGCCTCACCCCACGCCCCCCTCCGTGCTCCGCCGACCCCAGCTGTGGATCGGTACGGGCCTCATAGCCGCAGTGGTGTCGATGATGTTCGCCCTGCTCTACGTGGGCGGCAACGTCAACCCCAGAGGGAACCTGCGCGACCTGCCCGTGGCCGTGGTCAACAGCGACAGGGGCGCCGACACGGGTGGCCGGCACGTCAACTTCGGCGACCAGGTCGTCGAGGGCGTGCGCAACGCCGCCAAGGACGACAAGAGCATCGACTGGCAGGTCGTGAGCCGCGCGGAGGCCGACAAGCGCCTCGGTCAGGGCAAGCTCTTCGGCGCCCTCGTCATCCCCGAGGACTTCACCGCCACGATCGGCGGCCTCACCGCCCCGCCGGCCGCCGGGCAGGGCAAGGCCACCCCACCGACCCTGACCGTGTTGACCAACCAGGCCGCCGGCAGCATCGGCTCCTCGATGTCCTCCCAGGCCGCCCAGAAGGCCGCCCACGCCGCCTCGGAGCGGATCGGCCAGGAACTCCTGAAGCGGGCCGGCGCGCAGCAGACCCCGCTCCCCGCCGCCGCGCAGCTGAAGCTGGCCGACCCGGTGACCGTGACCGTCGCCGACGGCCACCCCGTGGGGTCCCGCAGCGCCATGGGCCTGAGCGCCTTCTACTACGCCCTCGTCCTAGTCGTCTGCGGCCTGCTCGGCGCCAACCTCGTGAACTCGCAGGTCGACACCGCGCTCGGCTACCTGCACGCCGACTTCGGCCCCATCCGCAAGCGCGAACCCGTCCAGCACACCAGCCGCGTCCGCACCCTGGCCATCGGCATGACCCTCATGCTCGGACTGTCGCTGGTCATGGGCACCCTGGTCGAGGTCTCCACCGTCGCCATCCTCGACATGGACGCCTCCCACCTCGGCCTGCTGTGGCTCTACTCGGTCGCCACCATCGCCGTCGTCGGCATCGGCGGCCTGGCCCTCTTCGCCGCCTTCGGCACCCCGGGCATGCTGGTGGCCACCATCGTCTTCATCGCGATGGCGGTCCCCTCCTCCGGTGCCACCGTGCCCCTCCAGGCCCTGCCCGGGTTCTTCCGCGGCCTCGCCGAGTTCGAGCCGCTGCGCCAGATCACCGAGGGCCTGCGCTCGCTGCTGTACTACGGCGCCCAGGCCGACGCGGGACTGACCCGCGCCTGGATCTCGATGGGCGTCGCCCTGGTGGCCGCCCTGGTCTTCGGCTTCGCCGTCGCCCGCCTCTACGACCGCCGGGGGCTGCACCGCATCCCGCGCTCCGGTGCCGAAGCGCAGGCCCCCGAGGCCGCCGGAGCCGTCGAGGCCTCCGAGGCCGTCGAGGCCGCGGACTCCGAGCCGTCCGCCGAGGCCGTGGCGCCCGCCAAGGCCTGAGCGCGGCGCCCGCCCCGGACGTCTCGACACCGCAGACCGCCCGCCCCGCCCCTCACGGGGCGCGGGGCGGGCGGTCCGTCGTTCGTGGCCCGTCGTTCGCGGTCCGTCGTTCGCAGGCCCTCACGGCCCGGCCGGAAGGTCGGACCGGCGGGCGGGGAGGGGGCGGGCTCGGTAGGCTCGCGGCGTGGCGCGCAGCGAAGCGGAAGACGTGGACGGATACCTCGCGGAGCTGCCGGAGCCCCGGCGGCGGGTCCTCGGGAGGTTGCGGGACCTGTGCCGCGCGGAACTGCCCGGCTTCACCGAGGCGATGGCGTACGGCATGCCGGTCTACGAACGGGACGGCGCGGCCGAGATCGCCTTCGCCAGTCAGAAGCAGTACGTCTCCTTCCACCTCATGCGCGGCGACGTCCGCGACGCCTTCGCGCAGCGGTTGGCCGGACAGGACATGGGCAAGGGCTGCCTGCGCTTCAGGAATCCCGAGCGGATCGACTTCGACCTGGTGCGCGACCTCCTCAGGGCGACCGCCGCCGGGCCCGGCGCGGCCTGCTGACACGGGGCGGCCGGTGCGCCGCCGTGCGGTCGGTGCCCCGCCGTGTGGTCGGTGCGCCGCGCGGGGCCCGTCGTCCGACCGTCAGTCCTCCTCCGCTGGCGACCGGTCCCGGTCGGCGGGCGGTTCCTCGGCGCGCACCAGGTCGAGCAGGCCCGGGAAGCGCGCGTCGATCTCCCTCCTGCGCAGGGTCGCCGTCCGACTGTTGCCGTTGTCGATCATGCGCAGCAGGCCGGCCTCCCGCATCACCCTGAAGTGGTGCGAGGTCGTCGACTTGGACACCGGCAGCCGGAAGTAGGCGCAGGTGCGGGCGGTGTCCTCGGGTTCGACCAGGAAGCGGGCGATCACCGCGAAGCGCAGCGGGTCCGCGAGCGCGTGCAGGACCGTGCGCAGGTCCATCTCGTCGGTCCGGGGGTGGCCTTCGTCGTCGGGCACGGGTTCGTCCTTCGATCGGAGCATGGAGGTTCTACTTGCATCGTACCTCCGGGCCGTGTCAGAGTCAGGTTCGATCTTGCTCGAACCTAACCGTCTCCCAGGGGGTCCCTTCGCCATGCCCAAGCCCACGTCCAAGTCCCTCGCCGAGCGCACCTCGGGGTCCGGCGCGGGGACCGCGCGCCGGACCCCGTCGGCGCCCGAGCCGGCGCTGCTGCCCCTCGCCGTCATCCTGCTCGCGGTCTTCGTCGTCCCCATGTCCATCTCGGGAACCGCCGTCGCGCTGCCCGACATCGGTGCCGACACCGGATCCGGCGAGGCCCCGTTGCAGTGGGTGGTGAACGCCTTCAACGTCGCCTTCGCCTGCTGCACCCTCGTCTGGGGCTCGATCGCCGACATCGTCGGCCGGGTCAGGGCCTTCGCGGCCGGTGTCGCCGTCTACGCCGTCGCCTCCCTGGCGGGCGCGCTCGCTCCCGGCGTCCTGCTGTTGGACGCGACCCGCGCCCTGGCCGGCGTCGGCGGAGCCGCGGTCTTCTCCTGCGGCGTCGCGATCCTGTCCACGGTGTACGAGGGCCCGCGGCGCGCCAGGGCCTTCGCCCTGTTCGGCACCGTCGCGGGCGTGGGGATCGCGGTCGGGCCCTCCCTGTCCGGTGCTCTCCTCCAGACGGTCGGCTGGCGCTGGGTGTTCGCCCTGCACGCCGTCGCGCTGGGCGTCGTCCTGCTCGCCCTGCCGATCGTCGCGCGGGCCGTGCCCGCCACCGCGCCGGGCTCCGCGACCGTCGACGTTCCGGGCGCCGCAGTATTCGTCGCCGCCATGGTGCTCCTGACCACGGCCATCGTGCAGGGCTCGCAGTGGGGTTGGGGGAGTGCGGGGGTGCTCGGCCTGTTCGCCGGATCCGTTGCCGCGCTGATCGTCTTCGTCGCCGTCGAGAAGCGGCGCGCCCATCCCCTCCTCGACCTCGGCCTGCTGCGCGACCGCCGGTTCCTGGGGCTCTGCCTGGTGCCGGTCGCGGGATCCTTCGGCTTCGTCACGATGCTCACCTACCTGCCGAGCTACCTCACCACCGTGACCGGTCGCGGCAGCGGAGCCGCGGGGCTGCTGATGCTGCTGCTGACCGCCCCGATGCTGGTCTTCCCGCTGCTCGCCGCGAAGTTGGTGGCCCGGGGCGTTCCCGCCCTCGGCGTCATCCACGCGAGTCTCGCCGCCCTCGTCGTCGGCGTCCTCGGGCTCACCCTCTTCGGCCCCGAGGCCTCCGCGGCCGTCGTGGCCCTGCCGATGATCGTCACCGGGGCGGGCATGGCGCTGGGCGCGGGGCTGGTCGACGGGCAGGCCCTCGCGCTCGTCGACCCCGCGAAGGCGGGCATGGCCGCGGGCTTCCTCAACACCCTGAGGCTCGGCAGCGAGGCCGTCGCGGTGGCGCTGTACGGCTCCGTGCTCACCACCCTCACCGCATCGCGCTCCTACGACGCGGCGTTCCACACCCTGCTGTGGTGGCTCGCCGGGATCTGCCTGGCCCTGGGGGCGCTCGTGTTCGCCCTGACGGCACGTCGCGGTACGGGCGGGAATGAGGTGGCGCGACGTGCCCGCCGTCGACGATCATCCGGATCATGAACGACCGACCCGAACGATGGACCCAGGCCACGGTGTACCCCGACATGTGGACCGACCCGGCAGACGACCCCCGCGAGAGCGAGGAGTCCCCCGAGGGCGAACTCGCCACGCTCCAGGACTTCCTGACGAACTACCGCAAGACGCTGCTGATGAAGTGCCAGGGCCTGAACCCCGAACAACTGGCCCGCCGCTCCGTCCCCCCGTCGACGATGTCCCTCCTGGGCCTGGTGCGCCACCTCGCCGAGGTGGAACGCGACTGGCAGAGCTGGCTCGTCGACGGGGACCCGCTGCCCAAGCTGTACGGCGTGCGCGACGGCGACTTCGACGGCGCCGTCGCGGACCAGGCCGTGGTGGACGCCTCGTACGCCGACCTGGAGCGCGAGCAGGCCCTGACCGACGCCGCCCTCGCGGCGCACCCGGACCTGGGCGAGCGCGTGGGCAAGGACGGGATCTCGATCCGCGAGCTGCTGGTCCACCGGGTCGAGGAGTACGCCCGCCACTGCGGCCACGCCGACCTGCTGCGCGAGTGCGTCGACGGCAGGGTGGGCCAGTAGGGACCGCGCCGCCCGAGGGGCCCGCGCCGTCCGCCGCCATCGGAGATCATGGACCGGTGGCGGGCAACGGCAGGAGGCCCGGCGACGCGCGGATCCCGTTCGTCGCGGCGGCCGGACGGAAGGGGCGGGGATGAGTTTCCGGTTGGCGGCGTACGCCGTCTGCGTCAGGGGCGGCGAGGTGCTGCTGGCCCGGCACGTGCCGCCGAAGGGCGAACCCACCTGGACCCTGCCGGGCGGCGGGGTCGAACACGGCGAGGACCCCTTCGACGCGGTGGTCCGGGAGGTTGCCGAGGAAACCGGCTACGCGTCGGTCGTCGAACGACTGCTCGGCGTGGACTCCCGGGTGATCCCGGCGGCCGAGCGCCTGGTGCCCGGCGGATCCGAGCACCAGAACGTCGGCGTCTTCTACCGGGTCCGCGTCACCGGCGGCCGGCTGCGGCCCGAGCCGAACGGAGAGACGGCCGAGTCGGTCTGGACCCCGCTGCACGATGTCGCCGGCCTGCGGCGTTCCTCGCTGGTCGACGTCGGACTCGCCCTGGAGCGGACCCTTCCGGCGAGCGGTCACGTCGCCCCCGTCCCGGTCGGCGGCCTGATCCGGCACTGAGCGACGCCCCGGGCCGCCCTGCCCCGTCAGTCCCCGCCGCCTCGACGGGAATCCGACCCCGGCGCCGCGGTCCCGGCGGCCGGTGGTGTGGCGCGCGCGTAGCGGTCCGCGAGCCGACGCAGCCACCCGTGGCTCCGCGCATGGCGTCGACGGGGTAGCCCCGTTCGCGCAGCCGGTCGACGTCGTTGCGCACGGTCCGTCCGCTCACACCCAGGCGTTCGGCCGGCTCCGATCCGGGCCAGGAGCGCGGGGTCTGCAACAGGGACGGCAGGCGCGGCAATCGCGCGGAGGTTTCCGACATGGGACCGAGTCTCGGGGAATATCAGGAAGGCTGCGTGCCTATATCGAGCATAGTGTCTTGCCCATGGAGACCAGCAGCAGCACCGAAGCCCGGATCCACCCCTTCCGCGTCGACATCGCGCAGCAGGAGCTCGACGACCTGCGCGAGCGGCTCGCGCGCACCCGCTGGGGCGGTGAGGTCCCCGGTACCGGCTGGAGCCGGGGCGTGCCCACCGACTACCTCAAGGCCCTGGCCGCGTACTGGGCCGACGGCTTCGATTGGCGCGCGGCGGAGGCGGAACTCAACGCGTTCCCCCAGTTCACCACCGAGATCGACGGGCAGAACATCCACTTCCTGCACGTGCGTTCGCCGAAGGCCGACGCCGTCCCGCTGCTCCTGGTACACGACTGGCCCTGCTCGTTCGTGCAGTTCGTGGACGTCATCCGCCCGCTGGCGCGGGACTTCCACGTCATCGTGACCTCCACGCCCGGCACCGGTTTCTCCGGTCCGCTCTGGGAGGCAGGCTGGAACACGGGGCGCATCGCGAGTGCGTTCGTCGAGCTGATGAGCCGCCTCGGCTACGGGAGTTACGGGGTGCAGGGCACGGGCGGCGGGGCCTGGATCGTCGCCGAGATGGGCCGCCGGGCGCCCGACCGCGTCATCGGCGTCCACGTCAACGGTCTGATCACCTTCCCCTCCGGGGACCCCGCCGAATTCGAGGGGCTGACGGCCGCCGAGCAGGAGCGACTGGCGCGCCTGGAGGACTTCCGCCAGGACAAGATGGGCTTCAACGCCATCCAGTCCACCCGCCCGCAGACCCTCGCCTACGGGCTGCACGACTCGCCGGTGGGCCAGCTCGCCTGGATCGCCGAGAAGTTCAAGGAGTGGACGGACCCCGCCGCCGAACTCCCCGAGGACGCGGTGGGCCGTGACCGCCTGCTGACCAACATCAGCGTCTACTGGTTCAGCGGTACGGCCGGCTCCTCGGCGAACCTCTACTACGAGGCGGGCCACGACGCGGACGCCTGGGCCCCCAAGGAACGCGGCACCGTCCCGACCGGCGTCGCCGTCGCGCTGAAGACCGACGTCGCCATCCGCCGTTTCGCCGAGCGGGACCACAACGTCACGTACTGGAGCGAGCTGGAGCACGGCGGCAACTTCCTCGCCCTGGAGCAGCCGGAGGCGTTCGTCGCCGACGTCCGCGCCTTCTTCGCCACGCTGGTCCCGCTCGACGTCTGACGGCCGGGGCCGGCCGGGCGCCGGTTCAGACGCCGGTTCAGGCGCCGCCGAGGTCGGCCGAGAGCCAGTGCGCGGGGCGCATCCGGATCGTGAGCTGGGGGCCGTGCTCCCGCTCCGCGAGGCGGAGGAAGGGTTCCACCGCCGGGGGAGGGAGGTAGCGGGAGGCCATGTACCGCTTCTCCTCCTCGGTGGTCGGCTCGGTCGACACCACCGGGCCCTCCACCGACACGTAGCGCACGGTCGGCGCCACCCGGTCGACCATCAGGGAGAACCGGCCGGCCGCGGCGAGGGCGCGCGCCTTGGCGGAGTCGTGGCCGGTGGTGATCCACAGCTCGCCGCCCGGATCGTAGGCGTACCAGATGGGGACGGTCAGCGGGGCCCGTTCGGGTCGGGGGTCGGTGACGGCGAGCGCGCCGATGTGGGGCTCGGCCAGGAAGGACTGACGTTCGGCTTCGGACAGGGGCACGGTGCCTCCGGGGCGGGAGCGGACGGGTTGCCGGTCTGCTCGATCCTCCCGCCTTCCCCGTACGGGACCGCCGACCACCGGGTGCGACACGCGGGGACGGTGGTGCCGCGGTCGAGATCCGGCCGGCCGGCGCGGGCCCCATCCACCTCGTCCGGCACCCGTTTCACGATCTGCGCGAAACGGGCTGACAGCTCCCTTCGCGCATGGCAGTTTTGGGCCGTCAGCGCGCACGACGGAGGGGGACGCCACACATGCCCAAGTACGCCGAGAACGACGAGGACGCGAACCGGAGCCTCCTGGAGTACTGCGAGTCCATCGGCTTCGACCCCGAGTGGATCTCGTCCGACGCATGGGACACGACGATCCGGATCGCCCGGACCAAGGACAAGGGCTACGTCGAGGCCTACAAGGCCATCGACTCCGACCGCACGGACATGGTGAAGGCCGGCGCCCGCGAGGCCCGGAAGAAGAAGGTCGACAACGACGCCGCCAACCTCATCGGCAAGATCCAGACCCATTACTCCCTCAAGGACTCGCTCATCCTGACCATCCTCAAGCAGTGCGCGGCGACGTACGTGGGCGGGGAGCGCGTCAACCTCGGTCTCGGCGGCTCCGCGATGGACCCGGACGCGTACGAGGAACTGCGCACGGAGTGGAACCAGGCGGCGCCGCTCGCCACGGGCGGGGTCTTCACGGACTTCCACAGCTTCCCGCCGCAGGACAAGGCGGCCCTCGGCAAGGGCAACGTGGGCGGCAGCCTGGCCAAACGCGGGGTCCAGGGCAACCTGCTCGTGAAGGTCGGCGGGGTGCGGTTCAACATGCACATCGACATCGCCGACTAGCGGCCGGACCGGGCGGACCGGCCGGATCGGGCGTGGAGGGGGGATCGACAGCGGGCCGTTCCCCCCGCCGTACGCCCGGCCGACGCCGACGGTTCGGCCGCTCCGCCGGACGCGGGAGAATCCTCCCGTGAGCACACCATCGCAGTCCCCACGCGGCGTCGGACGCGGCGTCAACACCCTCATCCCGCAGAGCGCGGCCGATCAGGCCATGGCCGCGCTCACCGGGCTGGAGACCGTCCCCGTACACATCGGGCTCCTTCAGGCGGCGGCCCTGCTGTTGGAGGACGCCGCCCGGAGCGCCGCCGACGAGCCGGCGAGGAACGCCATGGCCAGGACGGCCGGAATGCTGCGCTCCGCCATGGGGTGACGGGGCTCCCGCGCCGGCCGGCCGATCAGCGCACCCGCTCGCCGTACACGCGCTCGACCCGCATCGTCATCAGGACCCGGCGGTCGGAGACCATCACGGCCCGGTACTCGTCCCAATCGGGGTGCTCCCCGGCGGCGGCGCGGTAGTACCGCACCAACTCCTCGACCTCGGGCCCGTGCGGGTCGGTGCCCGGACCGGTGAGGGTGACGGTGCCCTCCGCCGTCGCCCAGGACCAGCCGTCGGGGGCGGTGACCTCAAGGGCGGCCCGGGGGTCGCGCCGCAGGTTCGTCGTCTTCGCGCGTCCCTCCGTCATGGAGACGTAGAGGACGTCGGACTCCGGATCGTAGAAGGGCATGACGGGCGAGAGCTGCGGCCGTCCGTCCGATTTGATCGTCGCGAGCACACCGAGGCGGCTCTTCGCGAGCAGGGTGCGCGGGTCGTACGCGGTGGCGTTCATGTCCGGTACCAAGTCACCGCCGACGGGCGGCTATTCCCGCGCCGCTCCCGCGCCCCGGCACGGGGGAACGTGCCGGAGCCTACGGGGTGCCGAAGTCCGGGAGGGTGAGCGAGCCGTCCGGGGCCAGGGGGAAGCCCGGGTTGTGGGCGATCTCCCACAGGTGGCCGTCGGGATCGGCCAAACAGCCGGCGTAACCGCCGTACGAGGTGGCCCCGGCCGGTTTGGTGACCGTCCCGCCGGCCTGCCGCGCGGCGGCGAGCAGGGCGTCCACCTCCTGCGCGGACCGCGTGTTGTGGGCCAGGACGATCCCGCCGAACCCGCTGCCCCGTTCGGAGTCCAGACCGCAGTCCCGGGCCAGCCGGTCACGACCCCACAGCACCAGCGCGAGGCCGCCCGCCTGGAAGAACACCGTCTCCTCGACCTCCTGCCCCCGCCAGCCCAGGGCCTCGTAGAACCTCCGGGAGCGATCGAGGTCGGTGACACCCAGGGTGACCAGACTGAGGCGCTGTTCCATCTTCGGAAGCTACCACGGGGCCCGGGGCGGGACCGGGCGGTTCCCCCCCCGCCGGGCCGCGCCGGCCGCGGTGATGTCCGGGAACCGCGGCAGGGGCCTCAGCGCAGGTCGAGCCGCATGAGCACCCGCGGATGCCCGGCCAACACCGAGGTGGTGTCGGCCGCGTGGGTGAACCCGGCCCGTTCGAAGTTCCGCCGGATCCCCGCGTAGGCCATCGTCAGGTCGACCCGGGCGTCCCCGCTGTCGAGGGGGTACGCCTCGACGGCCGGAGCCCCCTGCGCGCGGGCGAAGTCGACCGCGCCGGCGATCAGGGCGTGGGTGATCCCCTTCTTGCGGTGCCCGGGGCGTACCCGCACGCACCACACGGACCAGACCGGCAGCTCGTCGACGTACGGGATCGTGCGGCTGCGCGCGAAGGAGGTCTGCGCGCGCGGCGCCACCGCGGCCCAACCGACGGGCACGTCCCCGTCGTAGGCGAGCACGCCCGGCGGGGGATCGCCGCCGCACAGGTCGGCGACGTACTCCCCGCGGGCCGGCCCCCGCAGCTCGTTGTTGAGCTTCGACGGCAGCCGGTAGCTCAGGCACCAGCACACGTTGGCCCCGGGCGACTTCGGTCCCAGCACGGCGCGGACGTCCTCGAAGACCGTGGCGGGGCGTACCTCGATGATCATGGCATCACCCTGTCACGGAGAACCGGCCGCCGTGACCGATTTCCGCAGGGTCGCGGAGGACGGGAGGCGACCTCCACGGCCCCTCCGCCGGCCCCGCGGAGCCGAGGGTGGCCCGCAGCGCCCTCCGCTGTCCTGCCGACCGGCCGGTCGCCGTGAACACCGGACCGTCCCGCTCCACCCGTACCGAGGCCTTCCGGTCCACGATCCGGTCCCGGTCCACCATGTCGCACCCTTCCGCCCACGCGCCGTCGATGCGGGGGAGGTCAGTCGAAGTACGTTTCGAGCGTGCCCCGACGGCGGACGTCGAGGGTGGCGCAGTGGAAGGAGCCGCCGAACGGCGCGTAGTGCAGGAGGTTGCCCGGGATCGGCTCGAACCCCCACCGCTCCAGGGCCCGCAGCATTCCGGTGTGGTGCCGCTCCGCGATGACCCGCTTCTCGTCGACCATCAGGACGTTCATGCTCAGCCACTTCCCGCACATGGAGGTGAGCTTGAGCAGCCGCTCGTCGATCGGATCGGGTTCGGGGGCGACGAGCACGTCCCAGGAGTCCAGGATCGCGGGCAGCCGGTCCACGTCCACGTACTCGGGGTTGACCAGCACTTTTCCGGGCGCCAGTACGAGGAAGGTGGTGTCGATGTGCATGGGGGTGCGGCAGCGGCTCTCGATCTCGTGGACGCGGTAGCCGGGACCGAGGTGCCGGCGCAGCCAGTCGAAGCCCATCCGGTTGGTGACGTTGCTGCGGGTCCCGAAGAGGTCGCGGCCGGCCCGGACGAAGTCGGCCGCGTCGAAGACCGGCTCGTACTCGGTCAGGATGTGGCGCATCGGCTCGCCGGGCCCGGGGACGGTGAAGTCCGGGTCGAACAGCTCGTCCGTGAGCTCGGGCTTGGGCGCGGAGGTCCACCGCGCGCCGCGCCGGAAGTAGTCCTTGAGGAGCGCGCGGTAGGAATGGGTCTCGAAGTAGCGGCACGGCCAGGCCATCGGCGTCTCGATGATCTCGTCGCCGACCACGAGGAGGCTGTCGCGCGGGCAGGTGTTGCAGAAGCCGCGGGAACTCCACGCGGGGGTGGCGAAGCGCTGCCTGTGGTCGACGGCGTCCGGCCGTCGGACCGTGACGCCGAGGGACCGCAGCAGGGCGACGAACCCGTCGAGTTCCTCCTGGGCCTGCCCGACGAGGGCGCGCGGATACCTGAACCCGGCGGCGACGCCCTGCATCCTCGCCGCCCACGGCGGGATGTTGCAGGTCACGACGGGGTGGCTGGAAGGGATCGTGGCTCCGTCCAGGCGGCCGACCACGACCTCCTCCAACGGGTCCCACTCGTTGTGCGAACTCACCGGCGAGACCGGTGAGAGCACGCTCTCGTCGGTGACGACCTCGGTGGGGGGCCGGAGCGGCATCAGGGGCCGCCCACCACCGGACCGCTGTCCATCGCCATGCGCGAACCACCTTCCGCGACGCGGGTCGGTCGATCACTCCACTCCAGCATTATCGCGGCACCTCCCGCCCCCGGCCACGCCGGAGGCCCGCCGTGCCCCGGCCGGGGGCGGGCTACGGATGCGATCACGCACCGTCTGGTCTGTGCTGGAGGGGTGGGGGCGCGCTGGAGGGCTTGGTGATGGCGAGACCCGTGTGCGAGACCCCCCGCGAGGGGGCCGGATGAACGAGCAGACGCCGATCGAGGAGCTGATCAGCGGAGCCGCCCAGGACGCCGGCGGGTGGCTGGGCTCCCTGCTGGTGGCCCAGGTCGCCACCAGTTCGGACGGCACCATCGTGCGCTGGAACCTGGCGGCGCAGGAGCTCCTCGGGTACGCGCCGCCCCAGATCGTCGGCCGGCACATCTCCGACCTCCTGCACCCCGGCGCCGACCGCAGTCTGGGACGGGCCCTGTGGGAGACGGCGGCCTCCGGGCGCGGGGTCATGGGCACCGTCACCGCCTGGCACCTGGACGGGCATCCCCTGGAGCTGGAGATCTGGGCCTGCCCGGTCCCCAGCCGCCGCCACGGTCCCTCCGCGATCCTGGTCTTCGCCGCCGACGCCCACGCCGCCCGCCGCATCCGGGGTTCGTCGGCGGTCTGGGACGGGCTGTTCGCCCGCTCGCCCGTCGGCATCGCCGTGCTCGACACGCAACTTCGGTTCCTCCAGGTCAACCCGGCCCTGGAGGCCATGAACGGGCTGTCGGAGTCCGCCCACGTGGGCCGCCGTCTCGCACAGGTGCTGCCGGAGGTCAACGCGGAGGACATGGAGGACGCGATGCGGCGGGTCCTGGCCACCGGTGAGCCGGTGCTGGACCGCCGCCGCTCCGGCCGCACCCCGGCCGATCCCCACCACGACCGGGTGTGGTCCTGCTCCTACGTCCGGGTGGAGGACCCAGGAGGGCGCCCCATCGGCGTGATCGCCTCCCTGCTCGACATCACCGAACAGCAACGCGACCACACCGAGGCCGAGGCGGGACGCCGACGGCTCGCCCTGCTCAGCGAGGCCAGCGTCCGCATCGGTGCCAGCCTGGAGCTGGAACGCACCGCGCAGGAGCTGGCCGAACTGGCCGTCCCGTACCTCGCCGACGCCGTCACCGTGGACGTACTGGACGCCCTCGCCGGCGGCGACGAGCCCGGCACGGGGCTGGCCGGGGGCGTGGCCCTGCGCCGCCTGGGCAAAGCCCCCCTGACCGGTTCGGAGGTCACCGGCATCCTCGCCCCCCTGGGCAGGACCCTCACCTTCCCCGGCGCCGCGCCGTACACCCAGGCCCTCACCGACCGCCGGCCCTTCCTGATCGACCGGCTCGACGAGCAGTCCATCGCCGCCGCCGCCCGCCACACGAGCCGACCCGCGCAGCTCCTCACGGTCGGCGTGCACTCCTTCATGATGGCCCCGCTCATCGCCCGGGGACTGGTGCTGGGCGTCGCCACGTTCTACCGCACCAGCCCCGTCGGACCCTTCGGGGCCGAGGACCTCACCCTCGCGGGCGAGCTGGCCACCCGCGCCGCCATCAGCATCGACAACGCCCGCCTCTACCACCGCGAACACGAGACCGCCGTCGTCCTGCAACGCAGCATGCTGCCCCAGCACATCACGCCCCCGCCCGGCATCGAGGTCGCCCACCGCTACCTGCCCGCCAGCGACGTCAACGAGATCGGCGGCGACTGGTACGACGTCCTGCGCCTGCCCGGGGGCAAGGCCGCCCTCCTCATCGGGGACGTCATGGGCCACGGCATCGCGGCGGCGGCGGTCATGGGACGGCTCTCCGCCAGCGTCCGCGCCCTCGCCCGGCTCGACCTGGCCGCCGACGACCTGCTGCGCCAGCTGGAGGCCGCCCTGGACGACCTCGCCGAACCGATGATCGCCACCTTCCTGTACGCCGTGATCGACCCCGCGACCGGCCGCTGCCGCATCACCCTCGCCGGTCACCCGCCGCCCGCGACGGTCGGCCCCGACGGCACCGTCCGCCTCCTCGACCTTCCCCCGGGCACCCCGCTGGGCGTCGGCGGGACCGCCTTCACCACCACGGACCTCACGCTGGCCCCGGGCAGCCTCCTGGTGCTCTACACGGACGGACTCGTCGAAGCCCGCAACCGGGACATCGACGAACGCCTCGGCGAACTCACCCGTTTGCTCACCGAACCGCAGCAGTCGCTGGACCACCTGTGCGACTCCCTGATCACCCACCTCGTGCCCGCCTCGGCCGACGACGACATCGCCCTGCTCATCGCCCGGGTCAACCACGCCCACCGCACCCTCGACCCGCACCCGCACCCGCACCCGCACCCGGGCCCCGGTCCGCACCCGAACCCCGGCCCGTCCCCGGGCCCGTAGCGGCGGAGGTCGGCTGTCGGTCCCGGCCGGCAGGATGCCCCCATGGAATTCGCACGCATGCTCGATAATCACCCGTGGGGAGCCTTCTCCCACGCCTACGGCACGGCCGAGGACCTTCCCGCACTCCTGCACGCCCTGACCGGCGACGACGAGGAGGAGGCCCGGGAGGCGCTGACCGAACTGTACGGATGCGTGCTGCACCAGGGGACCGTCTACCCGGCCACCGCGGAGGTCGCCCCCTTCCTCGCCGACATCGCCGCCGCCGGTCACCGTACGGCCGACGTGGTGGAACTCCTCGGCGGCATGGCGGAGAGCGAGGACGAGCACGGGGTGCCGCCCGGGGCGGTCCGCGCCGCCGTGACCCGACAACTACCGCTGCTCCTGCCGCTGTTGAGCGCCCCCGAGCCGCAGGTGCGCGAAGCCGCCGCCTGGGCCGTGTCCCACACCCGCTCCGCCGACACCGCCCTGCCGGCCCTCCTCGCCCGCTGGACCGAGGAGACCGACCCCCGCGTGCGGGCGGAGGTCCTGGCCGGGATCTCCCGACTCGACCGGGACGTCGCGGCGGACGCCGCCGCCGGCGTGCCGCACCCGTCCGCCCCCGCCCGCCTGCGCATGGCCGCCCTCTTCGCCCGCCTCGACGCCGACCGGCCCTGGACCGGCACCGACCACGCGGTCATGCTGTCCCTCCTGCCGGCCGACCCGATCGGCCTCGGCCGCTTCGACCACGCGCGCGGCGAACCCCTGGCGGCCGTCACCGACACGCTGCTGCGCCGGGGCGACGCGACGCACCGGGAGGCGGCGTTCACCCTGATCGACGCCGCCCTGCGGGACGACCGCCCCGAGGTGCGGGGCGAGGCGATCTGGGCGGCCGAGCGCGCCTGCGCGCACTCGCGCGCCGCCCCGGCGCGCCTGCTCCCCGCCCTGCGGGCCGCAGCCGTCGACCAGGACGCGGTACTGTCCGTGGCCGCCCTCCTGCGCGGCCTCGGCACCCTCGCCGCGCCCGCCGCCGACGTGCTCACCCCCCTCGCCGGCCGCGACCCCGACCGGGAAGACGACCTCGCGGACCGCGCGCTCGCCGCGCTCGTGCGCGTCGCCCCCGCCGAAGCCGCCCCGCTCCTGGCACGGACCCTCGGGCGCCGCCCACGCGCGCTCGCCGCGACCGGCGAGTTCCCGGGCCCCGACGGCGCCCCCTTCCCCTACGACGCCGAACTCCTCGACTCCGTACGCCGCGTGCTCGCCCACCCCCGGACCCTGACCGGCAACGAAACCGCGCACCTCGCGGGGCTCCTCGCCGGTTGGGGGGCCCGCGCGGCGGCGGCGCTGCCCGAGCTGTACGCGGCGCTCCCGCACGCCCCGGAAGCCGCCGCCCGCGCCGTCGCGGCCGTCGCCGCGCACTGCCCGCCCGACGAACGCGAGCGCGCGGCGGCACGGTTGCGGACCGAGGCCGAGGCGGGCGGGATCGCCGCGGCGAGGGCTTCGTACGCGCTCACCGGCGAACACGGGCCCCTCGTACGCCTCCTCGACCGCGACCTGGCGGCGGGCGGCGGCGCCCTCCGGGACTCCGTCGCCGCGCTCGCCGCGCTCGGACCCCGGGCCGCCGCACTCGCGCCCGCACTGCGGTCCGCGCTGCACGGGGCCCTCGACGGCCCGGACCTCCCGACCGGGCCCGCGCTGGACACCGCGACCGTTCTCGCCGAGGCCCTGTGGCACGTCACGGGCGACGCCGCCCCGGTGGTCGCGGCCCTGGGGGCGGTGCTCGACGGGGCCGCGGCGAGCCCCTGGTCCCACCGGTCGGCGGCGCGGGCCGCCCGAACGGCCGCCCTGCTCGGCCCGCGGGCGCGGCCGCTCGCCGCCCGTCTGGAGGCGCTCGTGGGCGGGCCCGTCACCGCGCCGGCCGCCGTCCTGGCCCTCACCTCCCTCGGGCACCGCGCCTCGCCCGGCCTGCCCGCGAGGATGGCGGCCGTCCTCGACTCCGCGGAACGGGAGGGGGACCCCACCGGCGCGCTCGACGCCCTCGAACTCCTGGCGACGGGCGGCGACGGGGCCCCGACCGCGGACGACCTGCGCCGGCTGGCCCGGCTCGCCGACGGCGACGCCCGGACCGTCCGCTCGGGCGTCGAAGGCCGCATCGTCCCCCGGGACGAGGCCTTCCGCGACCGGGCGCGCACCCTCCTGACCGCCTTCACGGCGGCCGGACGGGGGACGGGAACCCCGCACGACCGGCGACCGTAGGCGCCGCAACCGCCCTCGGGGAGGGGCCCGACCCCCACCCGAGGGCGCCCTCGTCGTGGCGAACCGGAGGCTGTTGGCGGGCGGCGCGGGGGCAGCCGGTAGGGTCGCCGGATGGACACTTCCTCGCTCTCCCGTCCCTTCCGCCTGCTCGTGACCGGCGGAGGGACCGGCGGTCATACGTACCCCGCCCTCACGGCGATCCGCACGTTGCGCGGTCGGCTCGCGGCCCGAGGCGGCACGCTCGACGTGCTGTGGATCGGGACCGCCGACGGTCTGGAGGCGCGCGTCGCCCCCGCCGAGGGCATCGCGTTCAAGACGGTCGCCACCGGGAAGATCCGCCGATCGGCGAACCCCCTGAAGATGCTGTCGGCGGCCAACATGAAGGACATGGCGCGCGTGCCGCTCGGCGTGGCCCAGGCGCGCACCATCGTGTCCGAGTTCGAGCCGGACGTGGTCCTGGCGACCGGCGGTTACGTGGCCGTCCCCGCCGGCCTGGCCGCCCGGCTGTGCAAGCGCCCCCTCGTGCTGCACGAGCAGACGGTCCGGCTGGGACTGGCGAACCGGAAGCTCGCCGGCTCGGCGACGAGCATCGCGGTGTCCTCGGAGTCCTCGCTGCCGCTGCTGCCGGCCGAGGTGCGCGGCCGGGCGGTCGTCACCGGCAACCCGGTCCGCCCGGAGGTCCTGACCGGCCACCCCGAGAAGGCGCTGCACGCCCTGAACCTGACCGGCTTCGACCGCCGCCTGCCGACCGTGTACGTCACCGGTGGGGCCCAGGGCGCCCAGCAGATCAACGGCGTGGTGCGCGAGGTGCTGCCGTGGCTGCTGAGCCACGCGAACGTGATCCACCAGTGCGGGCCCGCCAACGTCGACGAGCTGCGCTCCGCCGCCTCCGTGCTCGACCCGGTCCTCGCGGGCCGCTACCACCTGACGGGCTTCGTCGGGCCGGAGCTGCCGGACGTGCTGGCGCTCGCCGACGTGGTGATCTCCCGCTCCGGCGCGGGCACCCTGGCCGAGCTGACCGCGCTCGGCAAGCCCGCCGTGTTCGTACCGCTGGCCACCTCGGCCGGCAACGAGCAGGCGCACAACGCGCGTCACCTGGCCGAGGCCGGCGCCGCGGTGGCCCTGCTCGGTGAGGTCACCGGCCAGACCCTCGCGGAGGCCGTCGGCCCCCTCCTGGTCGACCCGGCCGGACGGACCGCGATGGCCGAGCGGGCCCGCGCGTACGGCCGCCCGGACGCCGCGGAGCGGCTCGTGGACGTCCTCCTGGCCGCGGCGAACGGCTGACCCGACCGGCGCGACGTGAGCGGCGCCTCCCCCCCCCCGCCCCGCTCGGGGAGGGGGAGGCGTCAGCCGGCCCGGCCGGGCGCGCCGACGTGCGCGGTCACGTGCGTGGTGGGGATGTTCCAGCCCGACACGCGGACGCGGGGGAGCGCGCCGTCGGGGCCGGCGGAGCGGTGCGTGGCGTTCAGGACCGTGCTCTCGCCGGGCCACAGGGTGACCTGGTTGTCGTCCCAACGGACCGGCAGGACCGGTGTGTCGAGGCCGTCGACGAGGTGACGGTGAGCCCGTACAGGTGCTGCGGGCCCATGCCGGCGGGCCACCACACGCGGGGACGGCCCAGGCGCGGGCGGGGGTTCCGGTCGGGCGCGAGGGCGACCGCCCGGGACTCGTGGGCGGCCAGGGTGACGTCCTGGCGCGACTCGATGTCCTCGTCGCCGTCGCGGACGACCGCGGCGACGGTGTCGGTGCCGGCCCGCACCCGCGCGGGAGGCGCGCCCTCCCCGCGGCGGTTCGGGGTCGTGCGCTTGACCTTGACACGGTGGCAAGCCCTTCACTGCGTCCGAGGAGGTGGTCCCGATGACCATGGCGAGGCAGGACGCGCACCCGAAGACGCGGACGAGGGTGGACACCGGAGCGGGGCGGGAGGAGGAGGCGTTCGCGCCGCGGGCGCTGCGGGCCCTGGAGGACGGCCGCCCGTCGGTGCGGCTGCGGGCGGCGCTGGAGATCGGCACGACCCCGCACCCGAGCCACGTCGACGGCCTCATCGAGCGCTGCGCCGTCGAGCCCGACTTCTCCGTACGCGAGATGCTCACCTGGGCGCTCACCCGCCACGCGCCGGCGCGGACGCTGCCGGGGCTGGTGGAGGCACTGCGTTCGGAGCGGGCACAGGCCCGAAGCCAGGCCCTGCACACGCTGTCCAAGATCGGCGACCGGCGGGCGTGGCCGGCGATCACCCGGGAACTCCTCTCCGACACCGACGAGGAGGTGGCGCGCTGCGCGTGGCGGGCCGCCGTCGTACTCGTCCCCGAGGGCGAGGAGGTCGAGCTGGCCGCGGTACTGGCGACACGGCTCGGCGGCGGCGGGCGGGAGACCCGGTTGAGCCTCAGCCGGGCCCTGATCGCGCTCGGCGACGCGGCGGCGCCCGCCCTGCGCGGGGCGACGGCCGACCCCGACCCCGAGGTGCGCCGCCACGCCATCGCCACGGAGCGGCTGGCGCGCGACCCGGACGCCGGATTCGAGTTCGCGATCGAGGAGGCGAAGCGGATCATGGTCCTCGGCGGCGACGGTGCCGGAGGCGACGGCGAAGGCGAAGGCGAAGGCGACGGCGAAGGCGAAGGCGACGGCAGCGGCGAGAGCGGCGGCGAGGAGGAATGAGGCACGGTGCTGATCGGTGACGTGGCACGAAGGTCCGGGGTCAGCGCTCGCATGCTCAGGCACTACGAGTCGCTCGGCCTGGTGCGCCCGACCGGCCGCACCGGCGCCGGCTACCGCGAGTACGCCGACGAGGACATCCGACGGATCTTCCACATCGAGAGCCTGCGGACACTGGGGCTGTCGCTGCGCGAGGTCGGGAGCGCGCTGGACGATCCCGACTTCAGGCCCTCGGAGCTCGTCGACGACCTCATCCGTCAGACACGGGAACGCATCGCCGCCGAGACGGACCTGCTGACCCGACTGCGGCGGATCGACGCCGCCCGACCCGCCGACTGGGAGGACGTCCTCCAGATCGTGGCGCTCCTCCAGGCCCTGGGTTCGGACAGCGCCGGGAAGCGCCAGCGCGCGGCCCTGTCCTCGACGCAGCCGAACGCGGTGCCGGTGGAAGCCCTCGTCGAGGCGGTCCTCGGCGAGGCGGATCCGATCGTCGCCGGGGCCCTGCGGTGGGCCCTGGCACGGTCCGGCGACGGCGGGTCGGCGCTGCTGGGGGAGGCGCTTGACTCCCCGTCGGCCGAGGTGCGCGAACGGGCCGTACGGTCCCTCGCCGAGCTCCCGCACGACGGGGCCACCGCTCTGCTGCGCGCGGCCCTCACCCACCCCGACGTCGTCGTCCGCCGGCGCGCCGCCCTGGCGCTCGGGGAGCGCGGGGCGGTCGACGCCGTCCCCACGCTCATCGACATGATCGTCGACGAGACGAACGGCGCGGACGTCGACGCCGCCGACGCGCTGGGCGCCCTCGCGACCCGTCCCGCCCCGGCGGAGCGGATCGCGACCGCGCTCGTGGACCGGCTGGCCCACGGAGCCCTCGGCCCGGCCGCCCGGCGACGGCTGACGCAGGCGCTCGCGGACGTCCCCGGAACCACGGCCTCGCGCGCCCTCGTCGAGCTGTCGCGGGACGAGGACCGGGCCGTGGCGCTCACCGCGGCCTACGTCCTCACCCTGCGCGCGCCGTGAGGACGTGCGCGCGCCGTGAGGACGCCCGGGCCGCCTCGTGGCGCGCCTCAGCGCAGCGCGTCCAGCCCGGTGAGGCGGGCGGAGAGCTCCCAGAGTCGGGACGCGGAAGCGGGGTCGACGGCCCAGGGCTTGACCCCGCCGATCAGCATGTCGTCGCCGGCGGCGGGCTCCGCGACGTCACAGTCCTGGCAGTAGACCCCGCCGAGGCCGTCGAGCAGGGGGGACGTCGCCGCCCACACGGCCGTCGCCGCACCCCGCTCCGGGGTCTTGAACCCCTCGGCCGGCTCGCCCCGCGCGGTCACCCAACCCAGCGCCGACCACTCCTCGCGGGGAACGTGACGTTGCAGCGGCGTGAGGATGCTGCCGGGGTGCACGGCGAAGGCGCGCACGCCCCGGTCCGAGGCGAGACCGTCGAGACCCACCGCGAACAGGGAGTTGGCGGTCTTGGACTGGGCGTACGCCCGCCAACGGTCGTAGCCGGCGCGGAAGTGGGGGTCGTCCCAGCGGATGTCGGAGAGGAAGTGCCCGGAGGAGCTCACGGACACCACCCGCGCCCCGCCGGCGGTCAGGGCCGGCAGGAGGTGCTGCACCAGCGCGAAGTGCCCGAGGTGGTTGACGGCGAAGTGCGCCTCCCAGCCGGGGCCGACACGCGTCTCGGGGCAGGCCATCACCCCGGCGCCGTTGACGAGGATGCCGAGCGGGCGGCCGGTCGCGAGGAAGCCCGCGCAGAAGGCCCGCACGCTGTCCGGGTCCGCCAGGTCGAGGGCGTGCACCTCCGTCCCGGGGACGTCGTGGAGGGCGAGTTCGGCGGTCGCGGGGCGGCGGGCGGGGACGACGACGAGCGCTCCCGCCCGGGCCAGGGCGCGGGTGGTCTCCAGCCCGAGGCCGGAGTGGCCGCCCGTGACCAGGGCGGTCGTGCCCCTGAGGTCGACGCCCGCGAGGACGTCGTCGGCCGTGCTGTGGGCACCGAAGCCGGTGCCGATGCGCGTCTGCTTCGTGATCATGACCACGATGCTGGTGGCTGGAGCGCGGTCCAGGTCAAGGGCGGGGTACGTTGCCGTGATGAGCGAGGAGCGGGGCGGCCTGTCCATAGGCGAGGTCGCCGGGATGACCGGCATGAGCGTGGACGCGCTGCGGTTCTTCGAACGCGAGGGTCTGCTGCTGCGGGAGATCCCGCGCTCCGGCGGCGGCCGGCGGGTCTACGAACAGGCGGACGTGGACTGGCTGCTGCTGTGCCGGCGCCTGCGGGCCTCGGAGATGCCGATCGCCGTGATCCGGGAGTTCGCCGCACTCGTGCGATCGGGACCAGGCAACGAGGCGGAGCGCCTCGCGCTGCTGCGCGCGCACGAGGACGCCGTACGCGCCAGGATGGACGAGCTGCGGGCGAGCCTCGACGTCGTCCACGACAAGGTCGTGACCTACGAACGGCACCTCCGCGAGGGCACGGCCGCCGGACTCTGGTCGCCGTCGCCTTCGCCGTCACCGCGGGGCGGTTTCAGGGACGGCGCGGCGGACGGGAGCCGGCGCGGGGCGTGACGCGGCCCGTCACCACCAGGTCCCCGTCCGGAGCGCGGTGGGCGAGGGCCCCGGTGCGGAAGTAGCCGTCGGCGGTGAAACGGCGGGCGTTGAGTTCCGGCGCCCGGTAGTAACCCCGGGGCGTGTACGGGCCGCGCGCGAGGAGTTCGCCGCTCTCCCCGTCGGGCACGTCCCGGTCGTCCGCGTCGACGATGCGGATCTCGTCGTCGGGCGAGAGCGGGAGCCCCTGCGTCGCGTGCACGGTCTCGTCCGGGGCGGTGGGGCGGGTGAGGGTGAGCACCCCCTCGGGCAGCGCGAAGGCCCGCTGGAGGCGACAGCCCAGTTCGGGACCAAGGCGCTCTGCCACGCCGCGCGGCAGGGGCGCGCCGCCGATCTGTACGAGCCGCAGACCGCTCACGTCGGCCGTGCTCGTGGGGAGCGCGTCGAGCCACGATCCGGCGACGGCGGGCGTGAGCGCCGTGACCGTGACCCCTTCCCGCTCGATGAGCGGCAGGCAAGCGGCGGGCTCCGGGCTCTCGGAGAGGACGACGGTGCCGCCGACGGCGAGGGTCCCGACGACCCCCGGGCAGCCGAAGGCGAAGTCGGATCCGGCGGGCAGCGCGGCGAGGTACACGTCGTCCTCGGTGAGCGCGGCCCGCTCGGCGGCGGCCCGCGCCTGGTAGGCGTAGTCGTTGTGGGTGCGCGGCACGAGCCGGGGCTCCGCGCGACCGCCGTCGTCCTCGCCCTCGGCTTCGCACAGCCGGAGGAACGCCACCTGGCCGGCGCTCAGGGCGAGCGCGGGCTCGGGCGGGGCGTCGACGGCGTGCAGGGGGACGTAGTAGCAGCCGGCGGGGTCGGTCGTGAAGCCGCCGTACGGGGAGGAGGCGCCCGGCGCCTCGAAGGTGAACACCCGCCGCAGGAAGGGGCCTTCGGCGGCGATCTCCGCGACCATCGCGGTGTGGTCGAAGCCCTGGTGAGTGGAGGGGCCGACGTAGCCGACGGCCTCGGTGAGGCGGACGAGCGCGGACACCTCGGGCGTGCGGTGCGAGAGCGGGCAGAAGACGGGGAACACGCCGGCGCGCATCAGCGCGAACAGGACGACGACCAACTCGGGCACGTTCGGCAGTTGGACGACGACCTGCTGTCCCGGTCGCAGGCCCAGCTGTCGGAAGCCCGCCGCCATGCGGTCCACGCGGCGGTTCAGGGCCGCGTACGTGACGCGTTCGCCGTCGTGGACGAGCGCGGTGCGCGGCCCCGACGACCGGACCCGGTCGCGCAGGAGACCGTCCAACGTGTCGCCGCGCCAGTGCCCGGCCATCCAGTAGCGGTCGACGAACTCCTCGGGCCAGGGGGTGCCGCCGTCGAGCCTGTAGGACATTCGCTTCCCCCCGCGCCGGTGTCCGAAGGGGAGCAGCCCCGCCTTCTTGATCTTGGCAAGCCAAGCCCCGAACGGGTCCGGGCGCAAGGCGCCTACCGAACCATGGACGCCGCACCGCATCGGCGGAAACTCCAATGCGCGCCGCTCACCAGGGGGAACGCCGGGGGAGGAACGCCTACCGGGGGGCCACCCTGCACGCGCTCACGGCGGTTCCGTTCGTCACGCCGCTCCCGGTGAGGCCGGTCACGCACTGTTCGTGGTCCCCCGTCAGGCCGACGTAGCAGGCCATGCGGATGGAGTCGGGGGCTTCGCCGCCCCGCAGTTCCCGTTCGACCTCGTTGATGCAGGCCGTGACGTCCGCGTGGGCGGCGGGCGCCGTGAGGGCGACGCCGCCGAGGGCGAGGGTCAGGCCGGTCAGGACGCTTGCGATACGGGCCGACGCGCGCATGGGACGCACCTGCTTTCCGGGATCGGCGCGGGGCCGGCACCCGGACGTGCCGGATCCGCGTGGGAGCGGGGCCGGACCTGCCTCGCCCCGGCCTCGATCGCCCCTCTTCCGACGCTAGAGCAGCCCGCCGCCGCCCGCATCCGCCGGCCCGGGGCGTGGGGAACCCGATGGCGCTGGTTTCCTGGGTACGGAGGCCGGAGCGGGCCCGTCGAACCGATCAGGGGGCTTTCGTGAACGACGCCGGGAAGCGGGAGAAGAGGCGGAAGCGGTGCTCGCGGGGCGCGGTCCTGTGGTCGGGGGTCGTCCTGGCCGTGCTCGCGGCCCTGCCACCGGCTGCCGGCGGCCGGCTCCCGGACCCGTTGGCCACGCACTGGCGGGCCGGGGAGCCCGACGGCGCGACACCGCTGTGGGCCACGTCGGTGCTGCCGGCCGCGATCTGGGTGCTCCTCGCGCTCTCCGTCGCCCTCGCGGTACGGCTCGGGGGCGGGGCCGCGCGGCCGTGGGCGGGCGCCGGGCTGCTGTCGGGCGGCGTGTTCCTGACGGGCGCCCAGGCGTCCCTCGTCCACGCCAACCTGGACCGGACCGGATGGCACGAGGCCGGCTCGGTGGGCGTCGGGGTCGCCGTCACGGCCGCGGTCGCGGTGGCCGCCGGCGGGTTCGGATGGTGGGCGGGCCGCCGAGGCGCCCTCCCCGACGCGGGCGGCGGGCGATAGGGGCGCGCCCTCCGGGGCGCGGGGCGCGCCCAGCGCCCCGGGACTCAGAGGCTGACGCCGGTCTCCCGTTCCATGTGCGTCAGCTTCTCGGGGTTGCGCACCGAGTAGATGCCGGTGACGAGTCCGCCCTCGATCCGCAGGGCCACGACCAGGTCGATCTCCCCGTCGACCCGGACGATCAGGGCCGGATGCCCGTTGACGTGGGTGGGCTCCAGCGTCGCCACGGGGCCCCACACCGCCGCACCCGCGACCAGCAGGCGGGCCACCTTGTCGGCGCCCACCGTGGGGTGCGGCATGGCCTGCCTGATGCCGCCGCCGTCGCTCAGGGCGACCACGTCCGGCGCCAGCAGGTCGAACAGGCCCCGCATGTCCCCCGTTTCGATCGCCCGCCGGAACGCGTCGAGCGCCGCCCGGGTCTCGTCCGGGCCGGCGGCGGCGCGGGGGCGGCGGGCGGCCACGTGGGCCCGTGCCCGGTGGGCGATCTGGCGGACGGCCGCGGGGGTCTTGTCGACGGCCTCGGCGATCTCCTCGTAGCCGACGCCGAACACCTCCCGCAGGACGAACACGGCCCGCTCGGTCGGCCCGAGCGTCTCGAGGACCAGCATCATCGCCATCGACATGTTCTCGACCAGCTCCACGTGTTCGGCCACGTCCGGCGCCGTGAGCAGCGGCTCGGGAAGCCAGGGGCCCACGTACGACTCCTTGCGGCGCGCGAGCGCGCGCAGCCGGCCGAGCGCCTGGCGCGTGGTGATCCGGACCAGGTAGGCGCGCCGGTCGCGCACCGCGTCGAGGTCGACGCCCGCCCAGCGCAGCCAGGTCTCCTGGAGCACGTCCTCGGCGTCGGCGGCCGACCCGAGGATCTCGTAGGCCACGGTGAACAGCAGGTTGCGGTGGGCCACGAACACCTCGGTGGCGGGGTTCGCGCGGTCGGCCTCGGTCATCGGGTCTCTCCAGTCTCTCGACCGTCGGTCGGGGGTCGATCGGGGGTCGATCGGGCGTCGCCCCCGCCGGTGTGATCACCCACAGGACACCGACCGGCCCCGAGCTGTGACACCCGCCGTGGTGTGACGTGCGACACGGCGAAGGCGTGTCACAGGCCGCGCGCCGCCGGCATCTCCTGTCCGACCGGTCCCACGGCGACGACGCACGGGCCGGCAGGCGGACGGGCCGGCAGGCCGACAGACGGACAGGGAGAGCGGCATGAAGAGCGTGAAGATCGTGGTGGTGGGCGCCGGATACGCGGGCGTGTTCGCGGCGAACCGACTCGCCAGGAGGCTGAAGGGGGCCGAGATCACGGTGATCAACCCGCGCCCCGACTTCGTGGAACGGGTACGGCTGCACCAGCAGGTGGCCGGGACCACCCTCGCCGCGACGCCCCTGACGTCGATGCTCCGTGCCGGGATCGCCTCCCGTGTCGCCACCGTCGACAGGATCGGCGACGGCGCCGTCGTCCTCGACGACGGCACCTTCCTCGACTTCGACCACGCCTTCCTCGCCGTCGGCAGCACCGCCCGGGCGATGCCGGGGACGGTCCCCGTGGGTACCTGGGAGGGCGCGGAGGAGGCCCGGGCGGCACTCGCCGCCCTCGCCCCGGACAGCGCCGTCACGGTGATCGGGGGCGGCGCGACGGGCGTCGAGACGGCGGCCGAGGTGGCCGAGGCCAGGCCCGACCTGCGGGTGCGGATCGTCGGGCGGTCGGTGGCCGCGGACTTCTCCCACCGGGCCCGGGCCCGGGTCCGCGCCGGCCTGGAGAAGCTCGGCGTCGACGTCGTGGACGACGGCGTGACGCGGGTCGCCGGCGGCCTCGCGCACCTCGACTCGGGAAGGTCGTTCACCACCGACCTGACCCTGTGGGCCGTCGTCGCGGACGTCCCCGACCTCGCGGCCCGCAGCGGGCTCGCGGTCGACGCACGGGGCCGCGCGCTCGTGGACGACCGCCTCCGCAGCGTCGACGACGAACGGATCTTCGCCGTGGGCGACTGCGCGGCGATCCCCGGGGCCCGGTTCGCCTGCGCCCTCGCCGGACCGCAGGCGGCGCGCGCCGCCGACAACCTCGTCCGCCTGGTCGAGGGCCGCGCGCCCGAGCCGTACGTCCCGCGCTACCTCGCGCGGGCCGTGACCCTCGGACGCAAGGACGCGGTCGGCCAGTTCACCCGCCCCGACGACACCCCGCGGCGGACCTGCCTCACCGGGCGCACCGCCGTCGTGCTGAAGGAACTGGCCTCCCGCGGAGGCAAGTACGGCGCCCGGACGGGCACGGGGGCCTGACGGCCCGGCACCATCGGTGGAATGACCGATGTGGCGGGGGCGGCGCCCCCGCCATAGTCCTCGGGAGATCGTTCGCGGGCGGGGTCGAGACGGCACGCCCGGGTATTCGAAAGGACTGACCTTCTGTGGACACGTACGCGGACCTGGTGTTTCTCGGCGGGCGAGTGGTCACGGTCGACGCGGAGTTCTCCGTCGCCTCGGCCCTCGCCGTGACCGGTGGGACCATCAGCGCCGTCGGCGGGCCCGACGACGTCGCACCGCTCATCGGACCCGACACCCGCGTCGTCGAACTGCGGGGGGCGACGCTGCTCCCCGGGATCAACGATTCCCACCTGCACGGGTGCGCCTTCGGCATGGCGTCGCCGCCGCTCTCCCTCGACCTCGGCCATCCCGCCGTCTCCCGCCTGGCGGACGTGGCGGGCGCCGTGGAGGAGGCCGTCGCACGCACCCCGCACGGGCAGTGGATCACCGGGCACGGCTGGGACACCGGATACCTCGACGAATGCCTGGCGGACCCCTCGCGCACGCCCTCGCGGCACGACCTGGACGCGGTGAGCCCGGACCACCCCGTCGTCCTGTACTCCTTCTCCGGGCACGCCACCTGGGTCAACTCCAAGGCCCTGGACCTCATCGGCATCGACCGGCACACCGTCGCACCGCCCGGCGGGGCCATCGTCGTGGACGAGGCCGGGGAGCCGACCGGCATGCTCCACGAGGGGGCCCAGGCCCTGGTCCAGAACGCGCTGCCGCCGCTCGGCCGGCAGGAACGGACCGACGCGATCAGGTCGACCCTCGACACGCTCGCCCGCCTCGGCGTCACCAGCTACACCGAGCCCGGCCTCGGCCCCGGAGGCGAGGGCATCATGCGGGGCGCGCTCGGCGCGCAGACCCTGGAGGTCTACCGCGAGCTGCTGGCCGCCGGTGAACTCACCGCCCGCCTCGGCGTCCTGCTCCTGCCCACCGGAATGGCGAGCACCGCCGAGGAGTTCGCGGAGGTCCTCGCCGGCCTCGGCGACACCGGTGGCGCCGATCCGCGCCGCCTGGCGATCCACGGGGTCAAGGTCTTCGCCGACGGCATCGTCCCCAACAAGACGGCCTGGATGCACGAGCCGTACGTCGGCGGCGGCTGCGGCTCCCTGTGCGTCGGCGGCGACACCGACGACGAGCGGATCGCCGAGATCGACGCCATCGTCCGCCACGCCCACCTGGCCGGATACCAGTTGGGCATCCACGTCACCGGGGACCGGGCCATCGACACCGTCGCGGACTCCTTCGCCGCGGCCATGGCCGAACACCCGCGGCCCGACGCCCGCCACTACGTCATCCACGGCGACTTCCTCACCGCGCACAGCATGAAGGTGCTGGCCGCGCACGGCTTCGGCGTCAACATGAACCCCACCATCAAGTGGACCGTCGCCGACATGGAGGAGGAGTTCGTCGGCGCCGGCCGCGCCGCCTACGCGTGGCCCTACCGCGACGCCCTCGACGCCGGCGTGCGGGTCGCGAGCGGGTCCGACGCCCCCGTCACCCACCCGGACTGGCGCCAGGGCGTCGCCACCATGATGCTGCGCGAGTCGAAGGCGGCCGGCCGGGTCAGCGGCCCGGAGCAGCGCATCGGCCTGGCCGAGGCGTTGCGCACGTACACGATCGACGCGGCCTGGCAGGACTTCGCCGACGACTGGAAGGGCTCCCTGGAGCCGGGCAAGGTCGCCGACCTGTGCGTGCTCGACGGGGACCTCCTCGCCGCGGACCCGCACGACATCCCGACGATGCCCGTCGTGCTCACCGTCATGAACGGCGGGATCGTGTACGAGGCCGCGCACGACGCCGTGCACGACACCCCGGGCGACTGACGCCTTTCGGGAACCTTATGATCGTTTGATCATGAGCGCGGAGCGGAGCACGGCAGACATCCTCGACGCGGCCGTGCACGTCCGTGAAGCCGCCAGGAACGCCACGACCGGCGAGAACGGTGTGGACACGGTCCTGGCGGCCCTGTCGGAGGTGATGGAGTACGACCACGCGTCCCTCACCCGCTGGGACCCCCTGCGCGGACGCCACTCCACCCTCGCCGGGAGCTACCCGGACGACGCCACGGCCTACATCGAGACCCGTCTGCACCTCGACCCGGTGTTCCCCGTGCTCCGCAGCCCGGACAGCGGCGGCCTCTGGCTCAGGGACGTCCCCCGCCGCCTCCTCGCCGCCTCCCCGGGCTTCCAGGAGGTGTTGCGCCCCCTCGGCATCGAGGACGGCGTGGCCCAGTGCCTGTTCGACGGCGACGGCCGCTACGTCGGCATGCTGAACGTCAGCACCCGCCGGCCCCGGCGCACCCCCGACCCCGCGCACGCCGTGGTCACGCTCCTCAGCGAGGCCTTCGCCGCGGCCGTCGCCCCGCGCGCCCGCCCCGCGCCCGAAACGGCCGCCGGAGCCGGACCGGGCACGGCCGGGCGAGGCCCGGGCGGACTCTCGCCGCGTGAACTCCAGGTGCTGGCGGAACTCACCGCGGGCCGCACCAACCGGGAGATCGCCGCGCGGCTGTACGTCACCCCGCGCACCGTGGGCACCCACGTCGAGCACATCCTGGCCAAGCTCGACCTCCCCAACCGGGCGGCCGCCGCGGCCCGGGCCGCCGCCTGGGGCATCGAACCCGCCCGCTGACGGCGCCCGTCGCCGTCCGGCACCGGGGCCATGGCACGGGCGAGGCGCGGGGTATGGCCGTGCGACACGGAGACGCACACGACGACGACCTTCACGGCGATCCCTTCTCGCGCTTCCGAGGAGGGGACGGACCGGCGGCGCCGAACGTGACGCCCTCCGCCCCACCGGGCCCGGGTCGCCGGGCCGCGTGCGCCGGGTTCCGAGGCCGTCACCCCGGAGCGTTCCGGATGCCTCGACCGGCGGCGGCGCCGCTAGCTTGTCGACGCGTACGCCGGAGCGACGGGCCGGGCGACGAGCCAGGGGAGCAGCGATGCCGACGACCGCCACCACCGGCCGGCCGGCCGCCACCGTGCTCCGGGACCGGGAACGCGAGGTCCTGCACGCCGTCGGCTGCGGCCTGCGGGACGACGAGATCGCCGCGGACCTCGCCATCCCCGAGGACGCCGTGGCCCGCCACCTCGCCCGGATCCTCGCCGCGCTGGGGTTGCGCGACCGGGCCGCCGCCATCGTCCACGCCTTCGACTGCGGACTGGTCGTCCCCGGCCGCGGCCCCCGGACCCGGGCGGTGCGGACCGTGCCGCGGACCGTCGTCGGCCGGACGCCGGAGCGGGAGCCGGGACCGAGGGTACGGATCTCCCTGCTCGGCCCGCTCCAGGCCTGGCAGGACGGCCGCCCCCTGAACCTGGGCCACCTGCGCGGGCAGGCCGTACTGGCGGCCCTCGCGCTGGGCGCGGGGCGCACGGTCAGCCGGCGGGAACTGCTCGACGGCGTATGGGGGATGGAACCACCCCTCACCAACGTGGTGCCCGTGTACGTCTACCGGCTGCGCAAGACGCTGCACATCGGCGAGGGCGGCGACGGTGTCGGCACCGGCGACGTGCGGGGACCGGTGATCGAGCACGACCGGTGCGGCTACCGGCTGGCCCCCGGCGCGGTCGAGGTGGACGTGGCGTGCCTGGAGGAACTCCTCACCGCCATCGGGCGGGCCGATCGGGCGGGTGAGGGGGCCGAGGTGGTCCGCCTGTGCTCCGAGGCCCTGGACCTGTTCCGCGGGGAACCGCTGGCCGGACTGCCCGGACCGCTGGCCGAGCGGGAGCGGCTGCGGCTCACCGAGCGCGGGATCGCCCTCGTACGGCGCAAGTCGCAGTGGCAGCTGCGGCTGGGCCGGCACTTCGACGCCCTCGCCGAGCTGTTCGCCCTCCACGCGGCGCACCCCCTCGACGAGTCGGTGGCCGCGACGTTGATGCGGACGCTGTGCCGGTGCGGTCGGCGGACCGAGGCGTCGGCCGTGTACGACCGCGTCCGCCGCCGTCTCGCGGACGACCTCGGCGTGCCACCGAGCCGGATGCTGGAGCGGACGCACGCGCGGATCCTGCGCGGCGACGAAGCCGGCGACGAAGCCTCCGGCGGGCGCCGGCCGGCGCCGCTCACCCACGGGCGGTGAGGGGTCCGGCCGGCGCGCCCCACGGGCCTACCAGGGGTACCAGGCGCCGTTGTACCACTGCTCGTGGGCGCCGTCGTTGTGGTGGTCCATGTTGAAGTCCATGGGGTAGTTCCTGACGTGGTTGCCGGGGTAGGTCCAGATCCCGGCGGACTCGTCGCAGACGTAGTCCCAGTGACAGATCGACTTGACGGGGACGTTGCCGAAGAACCGGTCGGCCCCGGCGAGCGGAGCGCCGACGATGCCGCCGAAGGGCACCGATCCGCCGTTGGCCCCGGGACCGCCCTGGCGCTTGGGGTCCGCGATCAGGATGGCGTTGACGTTGTCGAACGTCTGCCAGTTCTCGGTGACCCAGATGTGCACGACGGCCGCGCCCAGCGAGTAGCCGCCCATCTTGACGTGCTGGCCCGGACAGGCGCGGCGTTGGTCGCGCACCAGCCGGTTCAGCTCGTTGACGCCCGCCCGGGCGCTCGCACCGTTGGGGATCTGGGTGGGATATCCGACGTGCTGCTGGATGTTGCCGGTGAAGCCGTCGTTGTTCCAGGAACTGCCGGTGCCCCCGACGACGATCGTGTAGGTGCCCTCGCACGGAGCCGTCGCCCGCGCCGGGGCCGCCGAGGCGCCCGTCCCCTGCGCCGCCGAAAGCCCGACCGTCAGCAGAAGCCCCGCCAACGCGGACGTGATCCTCCTGGCTCGCATTTCCGTCCTCCCCATCTCGTCATCTCGCCGTCTCGTCGGCCTGCGCGTCCCGGCCCGACGCGGAGCGCGCCCGGGCCGGTGCACCGCACGACCGTGGCAGGGGGCGATGACATCCCGATGAAACGCCGCGTCGGGCCGCCTCCGAACGGGGCTAACGGAACAGCGCGAAGGCACCGGCCGCGACGGCCGCGCCCACCGCGGCTCCCGCGAGGACCTGGGCGGGCGTGTGGTCCCGCAGCGCGATCCGCGACCAGCCGACCAGGGCCACCAGCGGGAGGGCGAGGAGCGGGAGGGGACCGAGGACCATGACGAGCAGGGCGACGCTTCCGGCGGCCACGGCCGTGTGCACGCTGATCTTCCAGAGGGGGGTCACCGCGAGGAGGGCCGCGAGGGTGACCAGCATGGCGACGATCAGCGCGATCACGGTCCGCGGGGCCCCGAGGACCGAGAGCGCGAGGACGCCGGTGGCGACCGAGGCGGCGGCGAAGCCGATCACGACGACGCGCTGGCGCCTCGACGCGACGTGCCGGTCCGCCCAACGGCCCCGCCGCATCCCGCGCTTGATGAAGGCCAACGGAAGGACCGCGGCGAACAGGACGCCGACCAGGCCCCAACCGACGCCGGCCGGACCGGCGGTGTGCCACCCGACGATCACCGTGTCGGCGGCGATCCACGTCCTGGGGGCGAGCCCGTCGGTGACCAGCCGCGCCGTCCGGGCGCTCACCGTCTGCGGTCCTCGACCGTCCAGCCGTCACCCAGGTCGCGGCGCAACGCCCCCAGCGCCGCGTCCGCCTCGCGGCCGAACGACTCCCACCGCTCCGCGGTCCAGGGCGAGGGGCCCGCAGGGTCGTTCCAGTCGAGGGAGGACTGGTACACGTCGGCGAGCCGGACGAGCTCGGTCGCGGTGGCCGCGGTGACGGGCAGGTCCCGCGGAGCGCAGGGGTATCCGTAGGGGCTGTCGAGGTCGGGCGCGCCCGAGGGGCCCGGCCACACCGGGGTGTCGACGCCGTACTCGAAGAAGAACCGCAGGTGGAAGGAGATGGCGCGCGCTCCCCGGTCGGAGGGTGCCGGCGGTGACGACGCCGGCCGCCGCGGCGGCCGTGACGGGGCGGCGGGACGCGGCGGCAAGATCATGTCACAGGGCCGATCGGCCGCTGCCCCCGCACCCGACTTGATAGGCAAGCCGTCACTTGCCTATGATGGTGGTCATGGCGGAAGACGTCTTCAAGGCGCTGGCCGACCCCACCCGGCGGCGCATCCTCGACGAACTGGTGGAACGGGACGGCCAGACCCTCTTCGAGATATGCGCGCGACTGGTCACCAGGCACGGCCTGGGCCTTTCCCGCCAGGCGATCAGCCAGCACCTGGCCGTACTGGAGGCCGCGGGCCTCGTCGCATCGCGGCGCGAGGGCCGCTACAAGTTCCACGACCTGAAAACCGAACCCCTTGAGCGCATCGCGTCCCGGTGGCTCAGGCGCGACACCCCGGAGAGTGCCCCGTGAGGATCCACCGCACCAGCGTCTTCGTCGACGACCAGGAGAAGGCCCTGCGCTTCTACACCGAGGTGCTCGGCTTCGTGAAGAAGCACGACGTCCCGTTGGGCGAGGACCGGTGGCTGACCGTGGTCTCGCCCGAGGCCCCCGACGGGACCGAACTGCTGCTGGAACCCGCCCGTCACCCCGTGGTCAAGGCGTACCGGGAGGGACTGGCCGAGGACGGCATCCCGCTCGCCGCCTTCGCCGTGGAGGACGTGTCCGCCGAGTTCGAGCGGCTGAGCCGGCTGGGCGTGCGCTTCACCCAGCAGCCGCTGGAGACGGGCCCGGTCACCACCGCCGTCCTGGACGACACCTGCGGCAACCTGATCCAGATCCTGAACGGCGGCTGACCGCAGCGGCCGGCGGGCGCCTGCAGCTCCGTCCGGGGGAACTTCCCGCGCCGGGTCGCGTCGCGCCGCGGCCCGCCACCGCCGGCGTCCTACGCTGCAGCCCCATCGTCCGGGAGAGCGGCGGAGCAGCGGCGGATGACCGAAACGACAGTGCTCGACCTCGCACCACAGGCCCGGATCGTGGCCCGTCTCGCGGAGGGCGTCCCCGACTCCCGGCTCGACCGTCGGACGCCCTGCCCCGACTACTCGGTCGCGGACCTCCTGGGCCACCTCACCGGACTCGCGGTCGCCTTCCGCGACGCCGCCCGCAAGGACCTGGGCCCCACGACGGACACGGACCCGAGCGCGGCCACCCCCACCCTGCCCCCGGACTGGCGCACGCGGCTGCCCCGGGTCCTCGGCGAGCTGGCCGAAGCCTGGCAGGACCCGGCCGCCTGGACCGGCATGACCCGCGCGGGCGGCGTGGACCTGCCCGGCGCGGTCGCGGGCGCCGTGGCCGTCGACGAACTGGTGGTCCACGGGTGGGACCTGGCCCGCGCCACCGGCCAGGAGTACGTACCCGACCGGGCCGCGCTCGGCGCCGCCCACGCCTTCCTCGCGGAGGCCGCCGCCGAGTCCGCCGACGGCACGGACGGCCTCTTCGGCCCCGCCGTCCCCGTACCGGACACCGCCCCACTGCTCGCCCGGGCGATCGGCCTGAGCGGCCGCGACCCCGACTGGACAGCGCCGGCCTAGTCCTCCGGTCCGACTTCGCGGGGCAGACGGCCGGTGACGGTGTCCGCGCGGACGAGGGTGCGGCCGGAGTCGATCCGTACCCGGGCGGAACAGGCGACGGCCGGGGTCGATCGGCGCCCGTCCCCCGCCGGCGGGCAGCGTCTACGCTATGGCCCGCGGCCACCGCACGATCTTCAGGAGTCCACGCGACCCCCGATGACCACGCGGTGGCCGCTCCCACTCCCGGCCGGGTCCAGGGCGGCGCCGAACCCCTTGCTCCAGCCCGACGGCCCCTGATCGACAAGATGAGCGCATGGACGACGAACCCCTGCAGATCCCGCTTGACCAGCTCCGGCACGCCTTCGAGCTGGCACTGCAACACATCGAAGCGTCAGCCGGCAGCACCGTGGCACTCGAACGCGACTACTTCTGGTCCGTTCCGGGCGACGAACTCTACGACGTCCCCAACGAACCGAGAACGATCACGATCGGCCAACTCTCCGAATCGTGGCAGCACCTCGAAGGCCTACTCGCCGCCCCGGACCGGGCCGTGGGTTACCACCTGGTCTGGCTTGCCGATGTCCTCCGGGCGATCGGGCAGGACACCGTTTGACAGTCACCACGCGAGCCCGACGGGACGTGGAATGACGAAGTCGCACCGGAGTACCGGGTGCGTTGTTCCGCGACGGCCGGACGCCGAGGACCTCTGAGCGGGGCGCGGCCTAGCGGTCCGTCAGTGTTCGGGCCGTCGTGTCGTCCAGGGTTCCGAGGAAGAACGTGCCGACCGCGAGGTCGGGGGCGCCCGGGGGGTGTGCCAGGGCCAGGGCCGCCGCGTGCCGGGGTCCGGGGGGTACGTCGCGGACCGTCCAACCGGAGGGGCGCGGCGGTGCGCCGGGGCCGGGGTCGCCCAGGTAGTCGAGGTCCGGCCCGCGCCCCAGGCCGGTGCCGAGCCCCTTGAGGTAGGCCTCCTTGCGCGCCCAGAGACGGGCGAAGACCGCGGGGCGCAGGGCCGGCGGCGCGGCCCCGACGGCGGCGCGTTCCGCGGGGTGGAGCGCCTCGACCACGCCGGCGACCCGGTCCGGGGCCGGCAGCCCCTCCACGTCGGCGCCGACCGGTCGCCCCGCCACCGCGATCAGGACCATGCCGCCGGTGTGCGAGAGCGAGAAGTGCGGCCCCCCGGTGCCGGTCAGGGCCGGCCGGCCGTGGGGCGCGCCGCAGCCGGGGCAGGGCTCCCGGAAGAAGCCCAACTCGCCCGGGCCCACCCCCCGGTAGGCGCTCAGCACCCGGCGCAGGGCCAGGTGCGCGGCCGTGTAGCGGTACCCGTCGACGGGGCGCGCGAACCCGGCGGCGCGGGAGCGTTCCTCCGCGTCCAACGGGGTTCGGTCCAAGGTCACCGACGCGGCCCCGGCGTCCGGCACCCGCAACAGCCACAGGTCCACCGCGCCCTCCGCGGGGCCGGGCCGCGTCGTGGGCCAGGGGGCGGGCGTCCAGCCCGGCGGCGGGAAGGCGCGCTCCAAGGAGGACTGCTGCACGGGGACACTCCGTTCGGTCGGCGGCGGACCACTGCCCGGGCACGATAACCCAGCCCGACGGGGGCGGATCAATGGCCGGATATCGGCCGCGACGAAACCCGCTCACGGATCCATTCCCTTTGTTTCTCCGGACCCGGGACAAGGGGAGGAAAGGGAAAGTCCGAAACGCGGCGCGATCGCACGCCGACGGCCTCCGGAAGCCCGCCGGACTTCGGCCACACCACCGCCGATTGTGTCTCAAATCGGCCGGATCCCCCCTGAGTCGGTAAATCCCATCCCCTACGATCCTGGTCAGGCAGGGACATTCCGACGGCCGGCGAGCGGAAAGCCGGAACCGGAAGCCCTCTCGCGCAAGAGGAGGCAACCGCGGTGGCGTTCACCCCCGGAACGGTTCAGGAACCGACCCGGACCCCGGTCCCGGACGGTCGCACCGCCGAATTCGCCGCGCTGCTGCGCCATGCCGCCGAAGTCCGCGCCGGAGCCGCCCGGGCCGTCCTGCTGGCCGGGCCCGCCGGAATCGGCAGGACCCGCCTCCTCGCGGCGGCGGGGGAGCGGCTCGCGGCGGACGCGTTCGCCGTACGGCACGTCACCGGCCGGCCGCAGGGCGCCGGCACCCGCGCCGTCGACGCCCTCCTCACACCGCCACCCGCGCCGCCCCGCCCCGAGCACCCGGGTGCCGAACACCCCCGCCCCGAACACCCCGGTGCCGAACACCCCGGCACCGAACACCTCCGCCCCGAAGACCCCGGTGCCGAACACCCCGGTGCCGAACACCCCCGCCCCGAACACCCCCGCCCCGAACACCCCGGCACCGGCGCCGCCCCCGAACCGTACGACGTCCACCACGACTGGCGGCGGCTCCAACGACACGCCCTGGACCTCCTGGCGGCCGGTCCCACCGCCCTCCTCGTCGACGACGCCCAGTGGTGCGACGAAGCCTCCCTGCGCTGCCTCGACTTCATCCTGCGCCGGGCCACCGGCCACCCCCTGCTGCTCCTCCTCGCCCACCGCACCGACGCCCCCGGCCCCGGGACGCCCGTACTCGACGGGATCCTCGCCCAGGACCGCTGCGCCCTGCTGCGCCTGGGCCCGCTCGACGAGGCCGGCACCCGACGCCTGATCACCCGGACGCTCGGCAGACCCGCGGACGCGTCCTTCACCCGTCGCTGCGCCGAACTCACCGGCGGCAACCCGCTGCTGCTCGACCGCCTGCTCACCGTCCTGCGCGCCGCCGACGTCCCGCCGGACGCGGACGGCCTGCACCGACTGGGCACCCTCCACCAGACCGCGCTCACCCCCCTGGTCCCCGGCTTCCTCGCCGTCGGACCCCGATCCGTACGACGGGTGGCCACCGCCCTCGCGGTGCTCGGCCGCACCACCGTCGACCCGCTCGCCGCGCTCTGCGGCACGGACGCCCGACGCGTGGAGTCCGCCCTGGCCCGGCTGCGCCGGATCGGGGCCGTACCGGCCGACGGACCGCCGCGGATGCGCGAGGAGATCCGTACGGCCGTCCTCACCGGCGTCGCCGAGCCCGAACTGCGCGACCTGCGGATACGGGCCGCCCGGGTCCTCAACGACGCCGGACGGCCCGCGGCCGAGGTCGCCGAGCAACTCGCCCCGCTGGACCGGATCGACGAACCCTGGATGTTCGCGGTCCTGCGCGACGCCGCCGCCGAGGCCCCCACCCGGGCCACCCTCCGGGCCGCCGGCCGCGGCCTGCGCGACGCGGGCCGCGAACTCACCGACACCGAACGCAAGAGCCTGCACGTCGAGTTGGCCGAAGCGGCCGCCCGCACCGCCGTCGCCCCGGCCCCCGCCCTGTGGCACCTGCGCCGGGCACTCGCCCTCACCCCCGAACCGCGCGAGCGGGCCCCCGTCGCCGTGCGGTACGCCATGATGGCGCTCGGCACCCGCCGGGCCCGCGAGGCCCTGCGATTACTGGAACGCCTCCTGGACGACCTGCCCACCGCGGCGAGCGACGCCCCTGACCCGGCGGACCGCGAGGTCCGCGCCACCGTCGAATCCGCCCTGCTGGCCACCGCCGTGAACGACCGGGACGCCCTGCCCGCCGCCCGGGCCCGCGCCGCCGGCATGGCCGTACCCGGCGGACACGGCCCCGCCGACCGCCGCGTCCTCGCGGCCCTCGGCGCCGTCGCGGCCCTGGACGGCGGAGCGGCCGACCGGGCCGCCGACCTCGCCCGGCAGTCCCTGCGCGCCGACGAGCCGGGCACCGCCGGATGGGGGGTGTTCTGCGCCTCCGCCGTCCTCGCGCTCGCCGACCACGTCGACGAGGCCCTCGCCGCACTGGACCAGGCGCTGTCCCCGACGCGGACCCACCCGCCCCTGTGGCCGCGCCACGCCGCCCTCGCCGGCCGCTCCCTCATCCTGCACGGCATCGGCGACGTGCCCGGCGCCGCACGCGACGCGCTGGCGGCCGTCGGGGCGACCGCACCCGCGGGCGTCCCGCCGCTGGCCCACATCGCGCTCGGCTCCGCACTCCTGTCCCAGGGCGACGCCCGGCGCGCCGGCGCCGTGCTCGACACCCTCGCCCGCACCGCGCCCCACCTGGAACGCGGCGTCTGGGAATGGCACCACTACCTGTACACCAAGGGCCGGATCCTGCGGGAACTGGGCGACCTCGAAGGCGCGCTCGCGCTGTGGCGGCGCTGCGGCCGCAGCCAGCGGGAGGCCGGCATCGCCAACCCCGTGCTGGCCCCCTGGTGGCTGCCCACCGCCACCACCCTCGCCCGCCTGGGCCGGGCCGACGAGGCCGCCGAGGCCGTCGAGGAGGCCCAGGACCGGGCCCGCCGCTGGGGAACCGCGCGCGCCCTCGGCCTCGCCTCGGTCGCGGCGGCCTCCGTCGCCGAGGGGCGCGCCCGCACGACCCTGCTCGCCGAGGCCGTCGAGACGCTCGCCGACTCACCCGCCCGCCTCGAACGAGCGAAGGCCGCCTACCGGTTGGGCCGCGAACTGCTCGACCTCGGCGACGCCCGGGCCGCGCGCGGCCACCTGCGCCACGCCATCGAACTCGCCACCCGCTGCGGCTACCACGTCCTCACCGCCCTCGCCCGCGAGGCGCTGCTCACCGCCGGCGGACGCATGCCCCAGCTCGCCGCCGGCCCGCTGGACTCCCTGACCCACAGCGAACGCCGCATCGCCGCGCTGGCCGGACGCGGCCACAGCAACAAGAAGATCGCCGAGACGTTGTTCATCACTCCCCGCACGGTGGAGATGCACCTGACCAACGTCTACCGCAAGCTCGGCGTCCGGGGCCGCGCCGACCTGCACCGCGGCCTCGACGCCCGCGCCCGCCCCGTCGGGCCCACCGCCGCGCCCCGGCCCGCGGACGGGCTGACGGCGTCCTGAACGCCGCGCGGGCGCGCGGCCGGCGCGGCCCCGGCGGACCGCCGGGGAGCCCGATCGATCCACGAGATCCAGGAGGACGGACAGCCATGGCACGCACCACATCGGCGTCCCCGACCCGCCGGCACCGGCCGGACGCCCCCGGCGACCCGACGGCGGCGCCGCCCGGACGGGAAGCCGAACACCGGCTGCTGCGCGGCCTGCTGGGCGACGTACGTCTGGGCCGGGCCGCGCTCGTCGAGGTGCACGGCCCGCCCGGCATCGGACGCAGCGCCCTGCTGCACCACGCGACGGCCCTGGCCGGGGACGCGGGGATCCGGGTCGCCGCCGCCCAGGCGTCGCCCGAGGAGACCCACCTGCCCCACGGCGTGACCGACCAACTCCACGCCCAACTCCACGCCCGGCCGCCCGCAGCCCCCCTCGCCCGACCCCGCCCCACCGCGACCGCCCCGACCGCCGGCCACGCCCCGCCGACCACGGCCGCAGGCCCGGGCGCGGCCGTCGACCCCGGCCACCCGGGCGGGACGATGGGCCGTCGCGCCGAGGACCGGGGCGCCTCCTTCCTGGCCGCCGCCCGCGACCGGCCGCTGCTGCTCGTCGTCGACGACGCGCAATGGGCCGACCCGCAGTCCCTGCGCCGCCTGCAGGCGCTGGCCCGACGCCTGGCCGGAACGCCCCTCATGCTGCTCACCTCCCACAACAGCGCCGTGCCGCAGGCCCCCGACGACCGGATCGAACCCTGCCCGCTCGCCGACGCCCGCGCCGTCGCCCACCACCGGCTGGACCTGGCCCCGCTGTCGGACGAGGCCGTCGCCGCCGTCCTCGCCGCCGACGGGCGCGCCCCCGCCGACGCGGCCTTCCGCGCCGCCGCCCACCACCACCTGGCGGGCAACCCGGCCCTGCTCCGTTCGGTCGTCGAACGGTTCGTCCGCAACGGCTGGAGCCACGACGCCGACCACCTCGACCACCTGGCCGAGAGCGCGGCGGAGGCGGTCAGGGAACGCACCGTCCGCACGCTCGCCCTGCTCCCCGCCGAACTGCGCGAGGTCCTGGGGGCCATCGCCGTCGCGGGGCCCGAGGCCACCCCCGGCCTCATCGACGCCCTGACCGCCCACCGCACCCTCGGCACCGCCCGCGCCCTGACCCTGCTGTCCGGCACGGGCCTGCCGGCCCCCGGACCGCGCCCCGCCTTCCGGGACGACGCCGCCGCCCGCGCCGTCCTCGCCGACCTCGACACCGCCCGGCGGGAGGAACTCCACGCCCGCGCCGCGCAATGGGCCCACCGCGCCGCCCTGCCCGACCGCGCCGTGGCCCGGATGCTGCTGCTCGCCCGCAGGACCGGCGCCGGATGGGCCGTGGAGTGCCTGCGCCGCGAGGCCGCCGCGTGCCGGGCCGACGGCCGCACCGCCCGGGCCGCCCGGCTCCTGGAGCGGGCCCTGCGCGAACCGGTGGCGCCGGCCCTGCGCGTACGGCTGCTGACCGAACTCGCCGCGGCCGTCCTGCCAGCCGAGCCCGAGACCGCGAGCCGCCACCTGCATCGGGCCCTGCACGTCCCGGCACCCGGTCCCGGCTCCGGCCCTGGTCCCGGCGCCGGCCTTGGTCCCGGCCTTGGTCCCGGTCTCGGCCCCGGCCCTGGTCCCGGCTCCGGCCTTGGCTCCGGCCCCGGCCACGTCGACGAGGCGATGTCCGGGGCCCGGCTGCGCGCCGCGGAACTGCTGGTGGCCCGCGGCGACATCGTCACCCCCCGGCCCCTGATCGCCCGGGCCGTCGCCGAGGCGCGGCCGGGCAGCGCCGAACACTCCGGCCTGCGGGCCCTGTACCGGATCACCGAGTACGCCCGCCCCGACCCGGAGGACGGCGCCCCGGCCCCGCCCGACCTCGTCCGCCCCGGCCCGGAGCGGGCCGCCGAGGCCGCCGTGGCCGCCTGGCGCACCGCGCAGCGCGGCCTCGACATCGACGGGGCCCGACGGCTCGCCCGGACGGCCCTGGCCCCCGAGGCGCGCGAACCCGTCCCCGGCACCGTCCTGGCGGCGGCCGCGTACGCGCTCGTCCTGTGCGGGGACCTCGCGCAGGCCCGTCTCGCCCTCGACGCGGTCCTCGTGCGCACCGCACACCGTGACGCCGCCCCGGTCGCCGGCCTCGTCCTCCTCGTCACCTGCGTCGCCGAACTGCGCGACGGGCGCGACGCCGCCGCCGCGGACGCCCTCGACCGGTGCGAGGAGATCATGCCCAGGCGCCGCCACCACCCCCTGATGGCTCCCGGCCCCCTCGCACTGCGCGCGCTGCTGCACCTGCGGCGCGGCGACCCGGACGCCGCCGAACGGACCCTGGTGACCTGGCTGCCGCCGGGCGCCGAGGGCGGGCTGCCCTGGGCGTACCTGCTCTACGCCCGCGGCCGGGTCAGGCTCGCCCGCGGGCAGCGCGACGCGGCCCTGGCCGACCTGCTGGAGTGCGGCCGACAGCTGTTGGCCCGGCAGGCGCCCAACCCCGCCGTGCTGCCCTGGCGTTCGTACGCCGCGCGGACCCGGGACCCCCAGGACCCGCTGGCGGTGCGGCTGCTGGCCGAGGAGCGCAGGCGGGCCCTGCTGTGGGGCTCGCCCGCCGCCCTGGCGGCGGCGCTGGGGGAGACCCCCGGGGGCGGCGCCCCCCGGGAAACGACACCACCGCCGCCGGCCGGCTGGCGCTACCGGCAGGCACTGGTCGCCCTCGGCACGGCCCCGTTCTCCGGCCACCTCACGGTCGACCGCCTGCTCGGCGCGGACCGAACCGGCGCGGACCGAACCGGCGCGGACCGGCCCGGCGGGGACCGGCCCGGCGGGGCGCCGCGGCCCCCGGCCGGCGGGCCCGCACGACCGCAGGCGCCCGAGCCGCCGGCGACCCCGCCCCGTGCGACCGCACCCGTCCGCGCCCCCCGTCCCGCGCCGATCCCCGCCCCCCGGGGCCAGATCCCGACCGCGTCCCGTACGCAGTCCCCGACCGCGCCGCCGCCCGCGTCCCGTACGCAGTCCCCGACCGCGCCGTCCTCCGCACAGCCGGCCGGGCCCCCGCCCCGGGCCGCCGGCGCCGCGGCCCCGGACGGCGGAGGCGTCCGCGCGGCCGGCACCCCGGCCGGGGGCGGGCCGCTGACCGTCGCCGAGTCGCGCGTCGCCACGCTCGCCGCCGGCGGCATGTCCAACCGGGCCATCGCCGAGGAACTGGCCGTCACCCCCCGCACCGTGGAACTGCACCTGACGAAGGCCTACCGCAAGCTCGGCATCCGAGGACGCCCCCGGTTGGCCGAAGCCCTGGAGCGCACGACGAGGGAGGAAACCCGATGAGGCCACTGCTCCACCGGCGCAAGGAACTCGCCCTGATCACCGACGCGCTGGACGCCATCGCCCGGCCGGCCGGCGGCGGCGGATCCGTGATCGTGGTCACCGGCGGCATCGGCATGGGCAAGACCGCCCTGCTACGGGCCCTGCCGGCGCTCGCCGAACGCCGCGGCATCCGCGTCGTCACCGCCGCCGGGTCGGTCCACGAACGCGCCTTCCCCCTCGGGGTGCTCGACCAACTCCTCACCCCCCTGCTGCCCGGCACCGACCTCGCACCGCCCGACGACCGCGCGGACCCGGGAGCGGGAGCCGAACACGACGCCGCGCTGTTCGCCCTGGTCGCCGAACACGGCCGGCGCAAACCGCTGCTCCTGCTCGTGGACGACCTCCAATGGGCCGACCTCCCCTCCCTGCACCGGCTCGGCCGGCTCGCCGCACGGCTGCCCCGGCTGCGCGTCACCCTGGTCGCCGCCCTGCGCGAAGGAGACCCCGGCGAGGACGAACCCCACCTCCAGCACCTCACCGCCCGCGCCGCGCACCTCCTGCGCCTGGGCCCGCTGCCCGCCGACGCCACCGCGGAACTCGCCGCCGCCCACCTCGGCCGACCCGTCGACCAGGCCCTCGCACACGCCTGCCACGCCTCCACCGGCGGCCATCCGCTGCTGCTCACCGCCACCCTCGACGCCCTCGCCGCCGCCGACCCCGGACCCGCCGCACCGACCCCCGACGCCCTGCGGGCCCTCGGGGCGCTCCGGCCGGACGGACTGCGTGAACGCCTCGCCGCGGCCCTGCGCAGCGCCCGCCCCACGGTGTGGGCCTTCGCCACCGCCCTCGCCGTCCTCGGTGAGGGCGCCGACGAGGAACTCGCCGGCCGCCTCGCCGGACTCGACGACACCGGACGCGGCGAGTCCGCCCGCGTACTGCGCCGACTCGGCCTGCTCGCCGAGGACACCCGACCCCGCTTCGTCCACCCGGTGGTGCGCGAGGCGATCGAGGAGGCGATGAGCCCGGCCGAAACACAGGAGACCCGACTCCACGCGGCCCTCCTGCTGCACCACGAAGGCCACCCGGCGGAACGGGCCGCCGCCCAACTGATCGCCGCCGCCCCCTGCGAGCAGGCCTGGGCCCTCGACGTCCTACGGGCCGCCGCGCACGCCGCACTGCGGCGCGCGGCCCCGGACGACGCCGCCCGCTACCTGCGCCGCGCCCTCCTCGCCGGCCGCCCCGACGGATCCGAGCGCGCCGAACTGCTCTGCGAACTCGCCGGGATCGAAAGAGACTTCGCCCCCAGAGCCGCCCTCCGCCACTTCGCCGAGGCACTGCTCCTGCTGCCCGACACCGACCGCCGCGCCCGGGCCGCCGGCCGGATCCCTCCCTTCCTGCTCGAAGGCTGCCCGCCCTCCACCGTCGAAGCCGTCGTCCGCACGGCCGCGGAACTCCTCGCGGCCACGCCCCCCGACGCCGCCACGCGCGGGCACGCCCTGCGCCTGGAGGCCCGACTGCGCCACGCGGCGGTGACCGGCCCCACGACGCCCACCACGAGCGGGGACCGACTGCGCGCCCTGGGGCCCGCCCCCCGCCTGGACACCGCGGCCGAACGCGAACTGGTCACCGTACTGCTGCACGACGCCGTCACCACCCAACAGGTCACCGCCGCCGAGGCCGTACCGCTCGCCGAGCGCGTACTCCAACACGAGCCCGCCACCCCCGACCACGTCCACACCGCCCTCCCGCTGCTCACCGACATCCTGGCCGCCGCCGGCTCCCTCGACACGATCGACCCCTGGCTGCACACCGCCTACGACCGGGCCCGCCGGGAGAACGTCGACGTACCGCGCGCCCTCATCGCCGTCGAACTCACCCGCCTCGCCCTGGCCCGGGGCGACCTGGCCCGGGCGCGCGCCCACGCCGGGGAGGCGCTCGACCGGGGCGTCACCGACTGGGCGGCGCTCCAGACCCTGGCCCCCGTCGTGGTGGCCGCCCTGGAAGCCCGGGACGCCACCCTGTGCGAACGGCTGCTGGCCGGCTGCCGGGAGCACACCGGCCAGGGACAACGCCCTTCCCTGCGCCCCCTGGTCCGGGCCGCGGCCGCCGTCCTGCGCGACGACCTGCCGACCGCCCTGGCCTGCTTCCTCGACTGGGGCCGCACCGCCGAGGGCGCCGGCAGGCGCAACCCGGCCATCAGCCCCTGGCGCTCCTCGGCGTCCGTGCTCCACCACCGCATGGGCAGCGCCGACCGGGCCCACGACCTCATGGACGAGGAGTACGCGCGCGCCGTCCACTGGGGCGGCCCGGTGGCCATCGGCCGGGCCCAACGCGGCAGGGGAGCCCTCACCGAGGGGGAGCAGGGCCTGGCCCTGCTGCGCGAATCCGCCGCCACGCTCGAACGGACCGCCAACGCCCTGGAACGGGCCCGCACCGCACTGCTCCTCGGCAGAAGGCTCCTGGCCGCCGGACGCGAGGCCGAGGCCGAACACCGCCTGACCGGGGCCCGCGAGGAGGGCCTCGCCTGCAGCGCGCCCTGGATCGCCGAACGCGCCACCCGGGCCCTGGGCACCATCGCCGGCCACCGGGGCGCCGACGCGGTCGCGACGCTCACCCGCACCGAACGCCGCGTCGCCGGCCTCGCGGCGGCCGGCACCCCCAACAAGGCCATCGCCGAACGGCTCCAGGTCAGTTCGAGGGCCGTCGAGAAGCACCTCACCCACGCCTACCGCAAGCTGCGCATCGACGGACGCGCGGAACTCGCCCCGATGGCCGCGCTGCTGGCCGACGCCGACCCCGGCACCCACCCGTAGCGCACCGTACGGCCGGGGGCGACCGAACCGAACCGAAGCCCTCCCGGTACCCCCGGTAACCGTACCTCCGGCCCGACGCCCACAGGGTTAGCCCGCCCCGGATTGATTTCGTTGACACCCTTCACCGCGCCTCCATACCGTCATTTTCGACGGTGATCGAACAGCGCGGAAATCGGTGTTCGAAGAAGAACACCGTGCTCGGAAAGCGTCGACGGCGTGTCCATCCCGCCACGAGACGCCCCTCCGAAGAAATCCAGTCGAACGAGGCCAGCCATGGAAGGGCGGAAATGAGCCAGGGCGCACCGGTCACCTTTTCCACTGTCCGAGAGGGATACTTCAACCCGCCCCCGGCGACGCGATCACTGCGCCGCACCGAACCGATATCCCGCATGGAATTCGCGGACGGCCACCTCGGATGGCTCGTCACCGGATATTCCGCCGCCCGCACCGTCCTCGCCGACCCCCGGTTCAGCGCCCGCGGCGAACTCAAGCACCCGCCGGTGCCCCGCGCCGCGACCCTCGACGAGGCCCCCGCCGCACCGCCCGGCATGTTCATCCAGCACGACGACCCCGAACACCACCGCTACCGCAAGCTCCTCGTCGGGCAGTTCACCGTCCGACGCATGCGACAGCTCACCGACTGGATCGAGAAGATCACCGCGGAACGCCTCGACGAGATGGAACGGCTCGGCTCACCGGCCGACCTCTTCGAGCACTTCGCCCTGCCCATCCCGTCCCTGGTCATCTGCGAACTCCTCGGCGTGCCCTACGCCGACCGCGACACCTTCCAGCACCACACCCACGTCTGGAGCAGCTTCGGCGAATCCACCGAGGACGTCACCGAGGCCTTCATGGCCCTGGCCGCCTACCTCGGCGGCCTGGTCCGACTCAAGCGCACCGAACCCGCCGACGACATCCTCAGCGGGCTGATCGCCGCCGACCCCGACCTCACCGACGAGGAACTCACCTCGATCGCCTTCCTGCTGCTGGTCGCCGGCCACGAGACCACCGCCAACCAGCTCGCCCTCGGCACCTTCGCCCTGCTCGAACACCCCGACCAGCTCGCCGCGCTGCGCGCCGACCCCTCCCTCGTCGAGGGCGCCGTCGAGGAGACGCTGCGCTACCTCAGCATCGTCCACCACGGTCCCACCCGGGCCGCCCTGGAGGACGTCGAGATCGACGGCGTCCTCGTCAAGGAGGGCGAGGTCGTGATGGTCTCCCTCGCCGCGGCCAACCGCGACCCCGAGCGCTTCCCCGACCCGGAGTCCTTCGACGTGACCCGCCGCGCCGCCGGTCACCTCGGCTTCGGCCACGGCATCCACCAGTGCCTCGGCCAGCAACTCGCCCGCATCGAACTGCGCGTCGGATTCACCGCGATGCTCGAACGCTTCCCCCGCCTGCGCCTCGCGTGCCCCGCCGAGGAGATCCGCCTCCGCCACGACATGCAGGTCTACGGCGTGTACGCGCTGCCCGTCGCCTGGTGAGCGCCGGCCCGCCCCGGGTGGAGGTCGACCGACGACGCTGCTGCGGCGCCGGCATGTGCGCACTGGTCGCCCCCGAGGTCTTCGACCAGAGCGACGAGGGCGTCGTCGTGCTCCTCGACCCCCGCCCGCCCGCGGCCCTGCACGCCGCCGTGCGCGAGGCCGCCGACCAGTGCCCCTGCGCGGCCATCACCCTCCACACCACCCCCTGAGGCCCCACCCGCCTCCCCACCGGGGCCCTCCACCCCCCCGCACCACCGCTCGCCCTCCCTCGAAAGCCAGGTACACACCGTGGAACAGCACCTGTCACGCCGCCGCATGCTCGGACTGGCGGCCCTCGGCGCCGCCGCCGTCGCGGGCAGCACCACCATCGGCGCGCCCCGGGCCCTCGCCGCCGACCGCGCCGCCGGCCCGGCCTTCGTCCCCGCCGTGGTCATCGGCACCGGATACGGCGCCGCCGTGTCCGCCCTGCGGCTCGGCGAGGCCGGCGTGCGCACGGTCATGCTGGAGATGGGCCGACTGTGGAACGAGCCCGGCCCCGACGGCAAGGTCTTCTCGGGGATGCTCGCCCCAGACAAGCGCTCCAGCTGGTTCAAGAACCGCACCGAGGCACCGCTCGGCAGCTTCCTCTGGCTCGACCTGGCCAACCGCGACATCGACCCCTACGCAGGCGTCCTGGACCGGGTCAACTTCGACCAGATGTCCGTGTACGTGGGCCGCGGGGTCGGCGGCGGCTCCCTCGTCAACGGCGGCATGGCCGTCGCCCCCAAGCGCTCCTACTTCGAGGAAGTCCTCCCGCGCGTGGACGCCGCCGAGATGTACGGCCGCTACTTCCCCCGCGCCAACTCCATGCTCCGCGTCAACCACATCGACAACGGCTGGTTCGAGAGCACCGAGTGGTACAAGTTCGCCCGCGTCTCCCGGGACCAGGCGCAGAAGGCCGGACTCGGCACCGTACACGTCCCCAACGTCTACGACTTCGACCACATGCGGCGCGAGGCGGCCGGGGAGGTCCCCAAGTCCGCACTGGCCGCCGAGGTCATCTACGGAAACAACCACGGCAAGCAGAGCCTCGACAAGACCTACCTGGCCGCCGCCCTCGGCACCGGCAAGGTCACCATCGAGACCCTCCACCGGGTCAAGGCCATCCGGCAGCAGAAGGACGGCACCTACCTGCTGACCGTCGAGCACAAGGACGCCGACGGCCGGCTGCTCGCCACCAAGGAGATCTCCTGCCGCCACCTGTTCCTCGGCGCCGGCAGCCTCGGCTCCACCGAACTGCTGCTGCGCGCCCGCGAGACCGGCGCGCTGGCGAATCTCAGCTCCCGCATCGGCACCGGCTGGGGCCCCAACGGCAACATCATGACCGCCCGCGCCAACCACGTGTGGAACCCCACCGGCGCCAACCAGTCCTCCATCCCCGCCCTGGGCATCGACGACTGGGACAACCCCACGAACCCCGTGTTCGCCGAGATCGCCCCCATGCCCGCCGGCCTGGAGACCTGGGTCAGCCTCTACCTGGCCATCACGAAGAACCCCGAGCGCGGCACCTTCGTCTACGACGCGGCCACCGACCGGGCGAACCTGAGCTGGACCCGCGACCAGAACACCCCGGCCGTCAACGCCGCCAAGTCGCTGTTCGACCGCATCAACAAGGCCAACGTCACGATGTACCGCTACGACCTCTTCGGCAAGCAGATGAAGGCCTTCTCCGACGACTTCACCTACCACCCGCTGGGCGGCTGCGTCCTCGGCGAGGCCACGGACGACTACGGCCGGGTCAACGGATACAAGAACCTGTACGTGACCGACGGATCCCTCATCCCCGGCTCGATCGGCGTGAATCCGTTCGTCACCATCACGGCCCTCGCCGAGCGGAACATCGAACGCGTCATCCGGCAGGACATCACCGCCCCCTGACGCGGGCCGGGAATTCGGCGGCGGCGATCCACACCCGCCCGCCGGGGAGCGTCCGGTACGGAACATCGGAAACGGCACGGGGCTCTCCCCGGCATGCCCGCACGCCGAAAAGCGGTGCGGAAAAAGCGAATTGGCTGTAGTTCAACGGGTCGATGGAGCACACACTATGCGCGAGTCTGTTTCGGTGCCGGGCGAATCCGGTGCCGGCGAACACGACGTGATCGTGGCGATCGGGTCGGCGCACCGCCCGCGGGGCGGCAGCGAGGATTCCCGGACGCCCGACTTCGAGGCGTTCGACGCGGAATTCCTCGCGGACCGCCCCGGAGGCCCGTTCGACGACAGCCGTACCGCGGCGCTGCCGTACGGGCCCGCCGCGGCGGAGGTGTGGTGGGAGGCGCTGGAGGACGCCGGAGTGGTCCCGTCCGCGCGGACGGCCGTGCCGGGCGCGCGCACCGGAGTCTTCCTCGCCGTACCCGAGGACGCGGCTCCCGCACGGGACGCCGAGGTCGAGGCGGCGGTGGGCGCCGCCCTGCGGTCCGCGCCCGAAGCGGCCCTGTCGGTACGCCTCTTCGCGTCCGGCGCCGACGCGCTGCGCGCGGCCCGCGCCGACCTCGCCTCGGGCCGGAGCACCCTCGCCCTGGCCGCCGGGCCGGACGTCCGCCCGCCGAGGAGCGAGGACGCGCAGGGCGCCGACCCCGCCGGCTACGGGGCCGTGCTGCTCGCGCCCCTGGCCCGGGCCCTGGCCGACGGGGACCCGATCCGGGCCGTCCTGACCCCCGACGGACGGTTCACCGCCGCCGGAGGCGACGCGCTCGCCCCCGTCGCCACCCGTCCCGCGGGCGAAGGACGCACCGCCCCGACGATCCCGGTCGGGACCGGGACCGGGGTCGGGACCGGTACCGGCCCCGACGCGGACCGCGCCGCGACCCCCGACGGCAACCGCGACGGGCACACCGCCCCGTACCCCGCCGCCCGCCCCACCGAGCGCTCCGGCGACGGGCCGGGGGCGGGGCCCGGTGCCGCCGGACCGTTGCCGTGGATCCTGTCCGCCGCCGGGCCCGAGGCGCTGCGCGCCCAGGCACGGAGGCTCCACGACCACCTCACCGCACACCCCGGGCTCGACCCCGCCGCCGTCGGGCACGCCCTCGCCACCACCCGACACCGCTTCGCGCACCGAGCCGTCCTGCTCGGCGACACCACCACCGAACTCCTCGACGCCCTGGCCGGCGTGGCGGACGGCGGATACGCCCCCGAGGCGGTCCTCGGCACGGCAGCCGGCCGGCCGGCCGTCTTCGTCCTGCCCGGCCTCGGCGGCCAGTGGCCCGCCATGGGCGCGGAACTCCTCGACTCCTCACCCCCCTTCCGGGCCGCCGTCCTGCGCTGCGAGCAGGCCCTCGCACCCTTCACCCGCGTACGGCCGACCGACGTGCTCCGCGGCGTCCCCGGCGCCCCCGACCTGGACGACCCGGCCGTGAGCGCGCCCGCCACCTTCGCCCTCCAGGTCGCGCTCGCGAAGACCTGGCAGGCCCACGGGGTACGCCCCCGCGCCTTCGCGGGCCACAGCGTCGGCGAGATCGCCGCCGCCCACCTGGCCGGGGCCCTCTCGCTGGACGACGCCGCCCGCGTCGTCACCTCCTGGGGCGATGCCCTGGCCGAAATCGGGCAGCGCGGCGGCGACATGCTCGCGGTGGCCCTGCCCGGCCACCGGCTCGCGGAGCGACTGGGCCCCTGGGAGGGCCGGCTCGCCGTCGCCGCGTACAACGGTCCCGCGTCCGTCGTCGTCTCCGGCGACCTGGACGCCGTACGCGAACTGGGCGCGGCGCTGGAGGCCGACGGCGTCCGCTGCCGCCGGGTCGACGTCGGCGCCGCCGCCCACTCCCCGCACGTGGACGCCGTCCGCGACCGGATGCTGTCCGAGCTCGCCGCCCTCGCACCCCGCGCCGGCCACACCCCGCTCTACTCCGGAGCCGGCGGCGGCATCGTCGACGGCCGCACCCTGGACGCCGACTTCTGGTTCGAGGCCCTGCGCCGCCCCGTCCGGTTCGAGCAGACCACCCACGCGCTCCTCGCCGACGGCCACGCCACCCTCGTGGAGATCAACGCCCACCCGTCGCTCACCACCGCCATGCTGGACACCGCGTCGGCCGCCGGACGGGACGCGGTCACGGTCGCCACCCTGCGCCGCGGCCAAGGCGGTCCCCGCCGCCTGCGCACCGCCCTGGCCGAGGCCCACGTCCACGGCGTCGACGTCGACTGGGCGACCCTCTTCCCCGGAGTCGAGGTCGGCGCCGGCTCCGAGCGGGTCGCCCTGCCCACCTACCCCTTCCGCCGGCCCGGTCCGGCGCCCGAGGCCGACGGGGCGACCCTGACCCGCAGGCTCTCCCTCCTGCCCGAGGCCGAGCGGGAGCACGCCGCCACCGACCTCGTCCGGTCCGTCACCGCCGCCCTGCTGGACCTGCCCGGCCCGGCGACCGTCGACCCCCGGCAGGCCTTCCGGGACCTGGGCCTGGACTCCGTCACCACCGTCGAACTGCGCAACCGCCTGTGCGGGGCCACCGGCCTCGCCCTGCCCCACACCGTCGCCTTCGACCACCCCACCCCGCACGCCCTGGCCCGCCGTATCCTCGCCGAAGCCCTCGGCACCCGGCAGGAGACCGCCGACGACACCTCCACGGCCGCCTGGGACGAACCCGTCGCCATCGTGGCCATGAGCTGCCGCCTCCCCGGAGGCATCGACACGCCCGAGGCCCTCTGGAGCCTCCTCGCCGACGGCGGCGACGCCGTCTCCGCCCTGCCCACCGACCGCGGCTGGGACGTCGAGGGCCTCTACGACCCCGAGCCCGGCCGGCCCGGCCGCTACTACCAGCGCGAGGCCGGACTCCTCCACGACGCCGCCGACTTCGACCCCGAGTTCTTCGGGATCTCCCCGCGCGAGGCCCTCGCCATGGACCCCCAGCAGCGGCTGCTGCTGGAGACCGGCTGGGAGGTGCTCGAACGCGCCGGCATCGACCCCGCCACCCTGCGCGGCACCCGCACCGGAACCTTCGTCGGCGCCATGACCCAGGACTACGGCCCCCGGCTGTACGAGGCGCCCGAAGACGTCAGCGGCCACCTCCTGACCGGCAACACGGCCGGCGTCGCCTCCGGCCGGCTCGCCTACACCTTCGGCCTGGAGGGGCCGGCCGTCACCGTCGACACCGCCTGCTCCTCCTCGCTGGTCGCCCTGCACCTGGCCGCCCGTTCGCTGCGCACCGGTGAGTGCTCCCTCGCCCTGGCGGGCGGTGTCACCGTCCTGCCGTCCGCCGGTTCCTTCATCGAGTTCAGCAAGCAGCGCGCCCTCGCCCCGGACGGCCGCTCGAAGGCCTTCTCCGCGGACGCCGACGGCTTCGGCCTCGCCGAGGGCGCCGGCATGGTCCTGCTGGAGCGGCTCTCCGACGCGCGGCGCAACGGGCACCGGGTGCTGGCCGTCGTACGCGGCTCCGCGATCAACCAGGACGGTGCCTCGAACGGACTCACCGCCCCCAGCGGTCCGGCCCAGCAGCGCGTCATCCGCCAGGCCCTGGCCAACGCGGGTCTGACAGCCGGCGAGGTCGACGCCGTGGAGGCGCACGGCACCGGAACGAAGCTCGGCGACCCGATCGAGGCCCAGGCCCTGCTGGCCACCTACGGGCAGGACCGGCCCGCCGACCGGCCCCTGTGGCTGGGCTCGCTCAAGTCGAACATCGGCCACACCCAGGCCGCCGCCGGCATCGCCGGCGTCATCAAGACGGTGCTGGCCCTGCGGCACGGCGTCCTCCCCAAGACCCTGCACGCCGACACCCCCTCGCCGCGCATCGACTGGGCCGGCGGGCGGGTACGGCTGCTCGGCGAGGCCACGCGCTGGCCCGACGCGGACCGGCCCCGCCGCGCGGGGGTCTCCTCGTTCGGGATCAGCGGCACCAACGCCCACGCCATCATCGAACAGGCACCCGCCGAGACGGGTCCCGCCGACCCCGGGCCGGCCGACGCCCCGACCGGCACCGACCCGGCCGCCGTCACCCCCGTGCCCTGGGTGCTGTCGGCCCACACCCCCGAGGCGCTCACCGCCCGGGCCCGCGACCTCCTCACCCACGTCGAGGCGCACGCCGATGCCGCCCCCGATGCCGATGCCGATGCCGATGGCCACACCGACACCCGGCCCGCCGACATCGGCCACGCCCTCGCCACCACCCGCGCGACCTTCGAACACCGCGCCGTCGTCACCGGCGCCACCACGGCGGAACTGACCGAAGGCCTGCGCGCCCTCGCGGCCGGCGCCACCTCGCCGCGCACCGTCCGGGGCGCCGCGACCGACAGCGGCCGCGTCGCCTTCGTCTTCCCCGGTCAGGGCTCCCAGTGGGCCGGCATGGCCGTCGAACTCCTCGACGGATCCGCCGTCTTCCGCGAACGGCTCCGCGCCTGCGCCGCCGCCCTGTCCCCGTACGTGGACTGGTCCCTGGAGGACGTCCTGCGCGGCGCACCCGACGCGCCCGCGCTCGACAGCGCCGACGACGTCGTACAGCCCGCGCTGTGGGCCGTCATGGTGTCGCTCGCCGAACTCTGGCGCTCCTTCGGGGTCGAGCCCTCCGCCGTCATCGGCCACTCCCAGGGCGAGATCGCCGCCGCGGCCGTCTGCGGCGCCCTCGACCTCGACGACGCCGCCCGCGTCGTCGCCCTGCGCAGCCGACTGCTCGGCCGGCTCGCGGGACTCGGCGGCATGATGTCCGTACCCGAACCCCTCGCCGACGTCACCCGACGCCTCGCACCGTGGGACGGGCGACTCGGCATCGCCGCGATCAACGGACCCCGCTCCATCGTCGTCTCCGGCGACGCCGACGCGCTGGACGAACTCCTCGCCGCCTGCACCGCCGACGGCGTCCGCGCCAAGCGCGTCCCCGTCGACTACGCCTCCCACTCCGCCCACGTGGAGATCATCGAGGCCGAGCTCGCCGAAGCCCTCGACGGCATCACCCCGCGCACCCCGCGCGTGCCCTTCTACTCCACCGTCACCGGCGAGATCGTCGACGCCGCCCGACTCGACGCCGCCTACTGGTACACCAACCTCCGCACCACCGTCCGCTTCGAGCCCGCCACCCGCCGGCTCATCGAGGACGGCCACCGGGTCTTCGTCGAGTGCAACCCGCACCCCGTCCTCGCCATCGGCCTCCAGGAGACCGCCGAAGCGGCCGGCGCCGACGCCGACGTACTGCCCTCGCTGCGCCGCGGCGACGGCGGCCCCACCCGGTTCCTCACCTCGCTCGGCGAGGCGTACGTCCACGGCCTCCCCGTCGACTGGTCCGCCGCCTTCGCCGGCCTGCGCCCGCGCACCGTCGACCTGCCCACCCACCCCTTCCAGCGGCGCCGGTTCTGGCTCGACGCCGCCGGCCCGGCCGCCCCCGCCGCGACGGGCACCGGCGGTGAAGAGGAGTCCCGCTTCTGGGAAGCCGTCGAGAACGCCGACGTACAGGCCCTCGCCGGCTCCCTCGACCTGGCCCCCGACGCCTCCCTCGACACCATGGTCGCCCGGCTCGCCCACTGGCGCCGCCGCTCCACCCGCACCGCGCTCGTCGACCACTGGCGCTACCGCGTCACCTGGGCCCCCCTCGCCAACCGGACCCCGCGCGGCACCCGGCCGACGCTCACCGGCACCTGGCTCCTCGTCACCACCGCCCGCCACGACAGCGCCACGGCCACCGCCGTCCACGACGCCCTCACCGCCCGCGGCGCCCGCGTCGAACGCCTCACCCTGGCCCCCGCCGCCCACACCGACCGGGACGCCGCGGCACGACACCTCACCGACCGGCTCACCGAAGCCGGCCTGGACGCCGACCGGGTCACCGGCGTCCTCTCCCTCCTCGCCGACGACCCGACGGCCCGGGTCACCCCCGGACACGGCGTCCCGACCGCCCTCGCCGCCACCCTCACCCTCGTACAGGCCCTCGGGGACACCGGCATCGGCGCACCCCTGTGGTGCGCCACCTCGGGCGCCGTCACCACCGGCCCCGCGGACCCCGTGCGCCACCCCGCCCAGGCCCAACTGTGGGGCCTCGGCCGCGTCGCCGGCGCCGAACACCCCCAGCGCTGGGGCGGCCTCGTCGACCTGCCCGAACACCTCGACACCCGCGCCCTGGACCTCCTCACCACCCTCCTGGCCGACCCCGACGGGGAGGACGAGCTCGCCGTCCGCGCCACCGGCACCCTCGCCCGGCGCCTCGTCCGCGCGGAACCGAACACCAAGGCCCCCACCGGCGAACACACCCTCGCCCACCCCCACGGCACCATCCTCATCACCGGCGGCACCGGCACCCTCGGCGCCCACGTCGCACGCCGGCTCGCACGCTCCGGAGCCACCCACCTCGTCCTCGCCGGCCGCAGCGGCCCCGCCGCCGACGGCGCCACCGCACTGCGCGACGAACTCGCCGACCTCGGCTGCCACGCCACCCTCGCCGCCTGCGACGTGGCGGACCGCGACGCACTCGCCCGCCTCCTCGACTCCCTGCCCGACGCACACCCCCTCACCGGCGTCATCCACGCCGCGGGCGTACTCGACGACGGCGTACTCGACGCCATGACCACCGAACGCCTCGCACACGTCCTGCGCCCCAAGGCCGACGCCGCACTCCACCTCCACGAGCTCACCACCGGCCACGACCTCGACTTCTTCGTCCTCTTCTCCTCCATCGCCGGCGTCGTCGGCAACGGAGGCCAGGGCGGATACGCCGCCGCCAACGCCTTCCTCGACGCCCTCGCCCACCACCGCCGCGCCCAAGGCCTCCCCGCCACCGCGATCGCCTGGGGATCCTGGGGCAGCGGCCGCATGATGGGCGACCACGCCGAACAGCACCTCACCCGGCGCGGCATCCTCCCCATGGCCGCGGACCTCGGCGTCGCCGCACTGGGCCGGGCCATGGACAACGACGACACCACCGTCACCGTCGCCGACATCGACTGGGACCGCTTCGTCCCCGCCTTCGCCCCCACCGGCCACTACCCGCTGCTGGAGCGCCTCCCCGACGCGCGACGCGCCCTCGACGCCGCCGCACCCACCACACCCACCACCGCGGGTGGAACCGTCCCCGCCTTCTCGCACCTGCCCGCCCCCGAACGCCTCCGGGCCGTCCTCGAACTCGTCCGCACCCAGGCCGCCGCCGTCCTCGGACACGCCGGCGCCCACGCCATCCCGCCCCAACGCGCCTTCCGCGAGACCGGATTCGACTCCCTCACCGCCATCGAACTGCGCAACCGCCTCGCCGCCGCCACCGGACTGCGCCTGCCCACCACCGTCGTCTTCGACCACCCCAACCCGACCGCACTCGCGGGCCACCTCCACGAACGGATCTCAGGCGACCCGCACACCACCCCCGCCGCCCCCCTGCCCGCCGCCCGACCGGCCGACGACGAGCCCATCGCCATCGTCGCGATGAGCTGCCGCTTCCCCGGGAACGTCACCTCCCCCGAAGACCTCTGGCAGATCGTCACCCAAGGCCGGGACGCCCTCACTGCCTTCCCCGACAACCGCGGCTGGGACCTCGACGCCCTCTACCACCCCGACCCCGAACACCCCGGCACCACCTACTCCCGCGAAGGCGGATTCCTCCACGACGCCGGCGCGTTCGACGCCGACTTCTTCGGGATCTCCCCGCGCGAGGCCCTCGCCATGGACCCCCAGCAGCGCCTGCTCCTCGAAGTCACCTGGGAGGCCTTCGAACGCGCCGGCATCGACCCCGCCACCCTCAAGGGCACCCCGTCCGGCGTGTTCGTCGGCTCCAACGGCCAGGACTACGCCTCGGGCCTGCGCCGCGCCCCCGAAGGCGTGGAGGGCTACCTGCTGACCGGCCGGGCCGCCAGCGTCGTCTCCGGCCGCCTCGCCTACACCTTCGGCCTGGAAGGGCCGGCGCTGACCGTCGACACGGCCTGCTCCTCCTCGCTGGTCGCCCTGCACCTGGCCGTCCGGTCACTGCGCCTGGGCGAATGCGACCTGGCCCTCGCGGGCGGCGTCACCGTCATGTCCGGCCCCGGCATCTTCGTCGAGTTCAGCCGCCAGCGCGGACTGGCCGCCGACGGCCGCTGCAAGGCCTTCGCCGCATCCGCCGACGGCACCGGCTGGGGCGAGGGCGCCGGCATGGTCCTGCTGGAGCGGTTGTCCGACGCGCGGCGCAACGGGCACCGGGTGCTGGCCGTCGTACGGGGCTCCGCCATCAACCAGGACGGTGCCTCGAACGGACTCACCGCCCCCAACGGGCCCGCGCAACAGCGGGTCATCCGCCAGGCCCTGGCCGACGCGGGTCTCACGGCCGGCGAGGTCGACGCCGTGGAGGCGCACGGCACCGGAACGAAGCTCGGCGACCCGATCGAGGCGCAGGCGCTGTTGGCCACCTACGGGCAGGACCGGCCCGCGGACCGGCCCCTGTGGCTGGGCTCGCTCAAGTCGAACATCGGCCACACCCAGGCCGCCGCCGGCATCGCCGGCGTGATGAAGATGGTGCTGGCCCTGCGCCACGCCGAACTGCCCAAGACCCTGCACGTGGACGCCCCGACCCCGCACGTCGACTGGTCGACGGGCTCGGTCGAGCTGCTGTCCGAACCCGTCGCCTGGCCCGCGGAACCCGACCACACCCGCAGGGGCGGCATCTCGGCCTTCGGCGTGAGCGGCACCAACGCCCACGTCATCATCGAAGAGGCCCCCGAGCCCGCCCCCTCGGTCGCCCCCGCACCCGCGCCCTCGGTCGCTCCCGAGCCCGAGCCCACCCACGAGCGCGCCACCGAGCCGACCGCCGTCGCCTGGCTGCTCTCCGCGAAGAACTCCACCGCGCTGCGCGCACAGGCCCACCGCCTCCGCACGCACCTCCTCGACCACGACGACGCCACCCCGCTCGACATCGGCTTCTCCCTCGCCACCGGCAGGGCCGCCCTTCAGCGCAGGGCCGCCGTCATCGGCACCGGCCGCGACGAACTGCTCCGCGGCCTGGCGACCCTCGCCGGCGAGGGCGCGGGGACGCAGACCCCCGTACCCCACACCGTCATCACGGGCGGCACCGAATCCGCCACCCCGGACGAAGCCGACCGCACCGCGTTCCTCTTCTCGGGGCAGGGCAGTCAGCGGCTCGGTATGGGGCGGGAGTTGTATGCCGCCTTCCCGGTGTTCGCGGATGCCTTCGACGAGGTGTGCGCGCAGGTGGACGTCCATCTGGAGCGTCCGTTGCGTGAGGTGGTGTTCGGTGGGGACGCGGAGCTGTTGAACCGGACGGTCTTCGCGCAGCCGGCGTTGTTCGCGGTCGAGGTGGCGTTGTTCCGGCTCGTGGAGTCGTGGGGTGTGCGGCCGGACTTCCTGGCGGGGCATTCGGTGGGTGAGTTCGCGGTCGCGCACGTGGCGGGGGTGTTGTCGCTGGAGGACGCGGCCCGTCTGGTGGCCGCGCGGGGTCGCCTGATGCAGGAGCTGCCCGCCGGGGGAGTGATGGTCGCCGTCCAGGCCTCCGAGGCGGAGGTGCGGGCGCTGCTGGCCGGTTTCGAGGACCGTATGGGTATCGCGGCCGTCAACGGGCCGACGTCGGTGGTGGTTTCGGGTGAGGCGGAGGCGGTCGCGGCCGTCGTCGACCGGCTGGCCGGCGAAGGCCGGAAGACGAAGCCGCTGACGGTCTCGCACGCCTTCCACTCCCCGCTCATGGACCCGATGGCGGAGGAGTTCAGGACGGTCCTGCGGACGGTCGCCTTCGGCACCCCGACGCTGCCGATCGTCTCCACGCTCACCGGACGGATCGTCCCCGCCGAGGAGTTCGGCACCCCCGACCACTGGCTCCGCCACGCCCGCGAGGCCGTCCGCTTCGCCGACGCCGTCGACACCCTCACCGACCAGGGCGTGGGCACCTTCCTGGAGATCGGCCCCGGCGGGGTCCTGACCGCCCTGACCCAGGAGTCCCTGGACCGGAACTCTGCGGACCGGAATTCCCCGGACCGGGACGCGGTCGCCGTCCCGCTGCTGCGCACCGACCGGGCCGAGGACCTCGCCGTCACCACCGCCCTCGCCCACCTCCACGTCCACGGCACGCCCGTCGACTGGTCGGCCGTCCTCGCCGGCCGCGGCGCCGAACGCGTGGACCTGCCCACCTACGCCTTCCAGCGCGAGAACCACTGGCTGCACGTCCCCGCGACCACCGACGTCACCGCGATCGGCGTCACCGACACCGAGCACCCCCTGCTCGGCGCCACCGTCGTACTCCCCGACGGCGGCATCGTGCTCACCGGCCGACTCTCCCTCGCCACCCACCCCTGGATCGCCGACCACACGGTCTCCGGAGTCGTGCTCGTCCCCGGCACCGCCCTCGTGGAACTGGCCCTCCGGGCCGGACAGGAGGCCGGCTGCGCACGGATCGAGGACCTCACCCTCGAAGCCCCGCTGGTCCTGCCCGAACACGGCGGGGTCCAGCTCCGGCTCACGGTCGGCGCGCGGGACACCTCCGGCCGCTGCCCGCTGGAACTGCACTCCCGCCCGGAGGACCCCTCCGGAGGCGGGGACTGGACGCGTCACGCCGGCGGTACCCTCCACGCCGAACCGCCCACGGCGACCGCGCTGCGGGAGCCGGAGTCCGCACTCGCCGTATGGCCCCCGCGCGACGCCGTACCCGTCGCCACCGACGACCTCTACGACCTCCTCGACGACCTTGGATTCGGCTACGGCCCGGTCTTCCGCGGCCTCGGGCAGGTATGGCGGCAGGGCGACACGGTGTACGCCTCCGCGGCCCTCCCCGAAAGCTCCGCGCCCGACGCCGGCGCGTACGGGCTGCACCCGGCCCTCCTCGACTCCGCCCTGCACGCCTCCTGGCTCGGCCTCCTCTCCGGCTCCGAGACCGGCCAGGGCCTGCTGCCCTTCTCCTGGAACGACGTCACCCTGCGGGCCGGCGGCGCCTCCGCCGTACGCATCAGGCTCACCCCCGCCGGCAAGGACACCGTGTCGGTGCTGGTCGCCGACGCGTCGGGCCGGCCCGTCGCCTCCATCGGCGCGCTCGTCCTGCGCCCGGTCTCAGCCGCCCGGCTGCGCGAGGCCACCCGACCCCGGGTCGACTCCCTCCTCCGCCTCGACTGGATCCCCGCCGACGCACCGGCCGGCGCCCCCACCCCCGACCACGTCGTGGCCACGACGACCCCCGCCGCCCCCGACGGCGCGCTGCCGCCGGGCGACCCGGCCGAACGCGTACGGGCCGCCGTCCACCACACCCTCGGGCTCCTGCGCCGGGCCCTCGCCGAGGAACACCCCGACCCGACCCCGCTCGTCCTGGTTACCCACCGGGGCGTCGCCACCGACCCGGCCGAACGCGCGGACCTCGACCCGGCCCAGGCCGCCGTCTGGGGACTCGTACGCTCCGCCCAGTCGGAGAACCCCGGCCGCTTCGTCCTCCTCGACCTGGAACCCGGCCTGGACCCCGACGGGGACCGCGGACGCGCCGCCGTCCGCGCCGCCCTCCGCACCCGCGAACCGCAGGCCGCCGTACGCGCCGACGCCGTACTGCTGCCTCGCCTGGTACGGGCGGGCCGCACCGCGCCGAACGACCCGCCGCCGCCGTTCCGGGCGGACGGCACCGTCCTGGTCACCGGAGCCACCGGCACCCTCGGCCGGCTCGTCGCCCGCCACCTCGTCACCGAGCACGGCGTACGCCACCTCCTGCTGACCGGCCGCCGGGGACCCGACGCCCCGGGCGCGGCCGACTTCGAAGCCGAACTCACCGCACTCGGCGCCCGCGTCACCACCGCCGCCTGCGACGTCGCCGACCGGACCGCCCTCACCGCGCTGCTCGCCACGATCCCCGCCGACCGGCCCCTGACCGGTGTGATCCACGCGGCCGGCGTCACCGACGACGGAGTCGTCCCCGCCCTCACCCCCGAACGCGTCGACCACGTCCTGCGCCCGAAGGTGGACGCCGCACTGCACCTGCACGAACTCACGCGGGACGCGGACCTGTCCGCGTTCGTCCTCTTCTCCTCCGTCTCCGCGACCCTCGGCGGAGCCGGCCAGGCCAACTACGCCGCCGCCAACGCCTTCCTGGACGCCCTGGCCCAGCTGCGCCGCGCCGCCGGACTCCCCGCCGTGTCCCTGGGCTGGGGGCTGTGGGCCGAAGACAGCGCGATGACCGGCAAACTGCACTCCGCCGACCTCGCCCGCATCCGCCGCATGGGCCTCGCCGCCATGGACTCGACCACCGGCCTCGCCCTCTTCGACGCCGCGTGCGCGGCCGACGGGGACGTCCTGTTCCCGGCGCCACTCGACACCGCCGGTCTCCGCGTACAGGCCACCGAAGGCAAGGTGCCCACCCTCCTGCGGGCCCTCGTCAAGCCCCCCACGCGACCGGCCCACGGTCGCCCCGACGACACCAGCGCCGGCGCCGCTCCCGCGGACCGGGCCGACGCCCTGACCGGCAGCCTTGCCGGACTGCCCGAAGCCGAACAGGAACGCCTCCTGAACGACCTCGTGCGCCGTCAGGTCGCCACGGTCCTCGGCCACGCCACACCGGACCAGGTCGAGACGGAACGCCCCTTCAAGGAGCTCGGCTTCGACTCGCTGACCGCCGTCGAGCTGCGCAACGCCCTCAACGCGGCCACCGGCCTGCGGCTTCCCGCGACCCTCGTCTTCGACCAGCCGACCCCCGAAGCGCTCACTCGTTTCCTGCTGTCCGAGTTGGTCGGTGCCACCGGTGTCGATGGTGTCGGGTCGGTCGCGTCCGTGGCGGTTTCGGTCGAGGATTCGATCGCGATCGTGGGGATGAGCTGCCGGTATCCGGGTGGGGTGGGTTCTCCGGAGGATCTGTGGCGGTTGGTGGTGGAGGGTGGTGA